>NZ_KB850046.1:0-536435 GCF_000369465.1 Acinetobacter sp. CIP 53.82
TCCTAGGGAAATCTTATCTTGAGGTAGGCTTCCCGCTTAGATGCTTTCAGCGGTTATCCCTTCCGAACATAGCTACCCGGCGATGCGACTGGCGTCACAACCGGTACACCAGAGGTTCGTCCACTCTGGTCCTCTCGTACTAGGAGCAGATCCTCTCAAATTTCCAGCGCCCACGGTAGATAGGGACCGAACTGTCTCACGACGTTCTAAACCCAGCTCGCGTACCTCTTTAAATGGCGAACAGCCATACCCTTGGGACCTGCTTCAGCCCCAGGATGAGATGAGCCGACATCGAGGTGCCAAACACCGCCGTCGATATGAACTCTTGGGCGGTATCAGCCTGTTATCCCCAGAGTACCTTTTATCCGTTGAGCGATGGCCCTTCCATACAGAACCACCGGATCACTAAGACCTACTTTCGTACCTGCTCGACTTGTGGGTCTCGCAGTTAAGCGCGCTTTTGCCTTTATACTCTACGCGTGATTTCCGACCACGCTGAGCGCACCTTCGTACTCCTCCGTTACTCTTTAGGAGGAGACCGCCCCAGTCAAACTACCCACCAGACATGGTCCTCGTCCCGGATCACGGGACAGAGTTAGAACCTCAACATTACCAGGGTGGTATTTCAAGGACGGCTCCATTGGAACTGGCGTTCCAACTTCAAAGCCTCCCACCTATCCTACACAAGTAAGGTCAAAGTTCAATGTCAAGCTGCAGTAAAGGTTCACGGGGTCTTTCCGTCTAGCCGCGGGTACACTGCATCTTCACAGCGATTTCGATTTCACTGAGCCTCTGCTGGAGACAGCGCCGCCATCATTATGCCATTCGTGCAGGTCGGAACTTACCCGACAAGGAATTTCGCTACCTTAGGACCGTTATAGTTACGGCCGCCGTTTACTGGGGCTTCGATCAAGAGCTTCGCTTACGCTAACCCCATCAATTAACCTTCCAGCACCGGGCAGGCATCACACCCTATACGTCCACTTTCGTGTTTGCAGAGTGCTATGTTTTTAATAAACAGTTGCAGCGGCCTGGTTTCTGCGGCTGTCAACCGCTCAGGGAGCAAGTCCCATCACCGTCAACAGCGTACCTTCTCCCGAAGTTACGGTACCATTTTGCCTAGTTCCTTCAGCAGAGTTCTCTCAAGCGCTTTGGTCTACTCGACCTGACCACCTGTGTCGGTTTCGGGTACGATTCCAGTGTAACTGAAGCTTAGAGACTTTTCCTGGAAGCATGGTATCAGCCACTTCGCTAGTAAACTAGCTTGCTATCAGCTCTCAGCATAGAGCACCCCGGATTTGCCTAAGATGCATGCCTACAGCCTTCCACCTGGACAACCAACGCCAGGCTGACTTAACCTTCTCCGTCCTCTCATCGCATTACACTGAAGTATTGGAATATTAACCAATTTCCCATCGACTACGCCTCTCGGCCTCGCCTTAGGGGTCGACTCACCCAGCCCCGATTAACGTTGGACTGGAACCCTTGGTCTTTCAGCGAACGGGTTTTTCACCCGTTTTGTCGTTACTCACGTCAGCATTCGCACTTCTGATACCTCCAGCAGACTTCTCAATCCACCTTCATCGGCTTACAGAACGCTCCCCTACCACGTATACAATGTATACATCCGCAGCTTCGGCACATAGTTTTAGCCCCGTTACATCTTCCGCGCAGGCCGACTCGACTAGTGAGCTATTACGCTTTCTTTAAAGGGTGGCTGCTTCTAAGCCAACCTCCTAGCTGTCTATGCCTTCCCACATCGTTTCCCACTTAACTATGATTTTGGGGCCTTAGCTGGCGGTCTGGATTGTTTTCCTCTTGACTACGGACGTTAGCACCCGCAGTCTGTCTCCCGGATAGTACTCATCGGTATTCGGAGTTTGCATCGGTTTGGTAAGTCGGGATGACCCCCTAGCCGAAACAGTGCTCTACCCCCAATGGTATTCGTCCGAGGCGCTACCTAAATAGCTTTCGGGGAGAACCAGCTATCACCAGGCTTGATTAGCCTTTCACCCCTATCCACAAGTCATCCCCTGGCTTTTCAACGACAGTGGGTTCGGTCCTCCAGTTAGTGTTACCCAACCTTCAACCTGCTCATGGATAGATCGCCTGGTTTCGGGTCTACACCCAGCAACTATACGCCCTATTAAGACTCGGTTTCCCTACGGCTCCCCTATGCGGTTAACCTTGCTACTGAATGTAAGTCGCTGACCCATTATACAAAAGGTACGCAGTCACCGAACAAGTCGGCTCCCACTGCTTGTATGCATGCGGTTTCAGGATCTATTTCACTCCCCTCACAGGGGTTCTTTTCGCCTTTCCCTCACGGTACTGGTTCACTATCGGTCAGTCAGGAGTATTTAGCCTTGGAGGATGGTCCCCCCATATTCAGACAAGGTTTCACGTGCCTCGCCCTACTCGTCATCATTATGTGTGCCCTTTCGTGTACAGGACTATCACCCACTATGGTTGCACTTCCCAGAGCATTCCACTAAAACACACATAACTTAATGGGCTGTTCCCCTTTCGCTCGCCGCTACTGAGGGAATCTCAATTGATTTCTTTTCCTAAGGGTACTGAGATGTTTCACTTCCCCTCGTTCGCCTCAATACACTATGTATTCATGTATTGATACCTACCTTATGGTAAGTGGGTTTCCCCATTCAGACATCTCCGGATCAAAGGATATTTGCCGCCTCCCCGGAGCTTTTCGCAGGCTATCACGTCTTTCTTCGCCTCTGACTGCCAAGGCATCCACCACATGCACTTAATTACTTGACTATACAACCCCAAACAGTCGTTAATCCCTACAAGTAGGATTAAGACAATTAAATAAATAATCAATTATCTATTTAATCTACAGTTCGAAGTCCCGTGCACTTAAGCACCGTACAGCTTCAATCTAAATTCATATACCAAAACGCTTGATTCAGTTAATTTGCTAGTTCTCAATTCAATCTACGTTCATCAACCCGTCATAACAACGCGTTAACGTATATTGATTGAGTGAACAATTTATTTCAGACTCAATTTTGCCAATCTGTTAATGATTTACTGCATCCTCGTCGGACTGCAGTCAACTGTGATAAATCACAGAGGTTATCAAGTGCGCGTATCATAACGCTTGTACTTGTTAATCTCTAGGATCTAAACACTTGATCGCTTAGGAACTAAACATTCACGCTATCGTATGATTACATACTGCGCGAAGCATAGCTTCTTGCTTAAATTTCAAGGAAAAACGTTGTTTTTCTGATCTTGAAATTTGGTGGAGACTAGGAGAGTCGAACTCCTGACCTCCTGCGTGCAAAGCAGGCGCTCTACCAACTAAGCTAAGTCCCCAGCTTATCATCTGTGATTCGATGTATCTTCAATTCCTGTAACTTGATTTATTCAATCTAGGTCAAAGTCATGGTGGGTCTGACAAGACTTGAACTTGTGACCCCACGCTTATCAAGCGTGTGCTCTAACCAACTGAGCTACAGACCCTCAGATACATCGTCATGAAGAACAACTTGTTGTGGATTCTTACTAATCGTCAATCTTTCGTTAAGGAGGTGATCCAGCCGCAGGTTCCCCTACGGCTACCTTGTTACGACTTCACCCCAGTCATCGGCCACACCGTGGTAAGCGTCCTCCCTAAGGTTAGACTACCTACTTCTGGTGCAACAAACTCCCATGGTGTGACGGGCGGTGTGTACAAGGCCCGGGAACGTATTCACCGCGGCATTCTGATCCGCGATTACTAGCGATTCCGACTTCATGGAGTCGAGTTGCAGACTCCAATCCGGACTACGATCGGCTTTTTGAGATTAGCATCACATCGCTGTGTAGCAACCCTTTGTACCGACCATTGTAGCACGTGTGTAGCCCTGGCCGTAAGGGCCATGATGACTTGACGTCGTCCCCGCCTTCCTCCAGTTTGTCACTGGCAGTATCCTTAAAGTTCCCATCCGAAATGCTGGCAAGTAAGGAAAAGGGTTGCGCTCGTTGCGGGACTTAACCCAACATCTCACGACACGAGCTGACGACAGCCATGCAGCACCTGTATCAGAGTTCCCGAAGGCACCAATCCATCTCTGGAAAGTTCTCTGTATGTCAAGGCCAGGTAAGGTTCTTCGCGTTGCATCGAATTAAACCACATGCTCCACCGCTTGTGCGGGCCCCCGTCAATTCATTTGAGTTTTAGTCTTGCGACCGTACTCCCCAGGCGGTCTACTTATCGCGTTAGCTGCGCCACTAAAGCCTCAAAGGCCCCAACGGCTAGTAGACATCGTTTACGGCATGGACTACCAGGGTATCTAATCCTGTTTGCTCCCCATGCTTTCGCACCTCAGTGTCAGTATTAGGCCAGATGGCTGCCTTCGCCATCGGTATTCCTCCAGATCTCTACGCATTTCACCGCTACACCTGGAATTCTACCATCCTCTCCCATACTCTAGCTAACCAGTATCGAATGCAATTCCCAAGTTAAGCTCGGGGATTTCACATTTGACTTAATTAGCCACCTACGCGCGCTTTACGCCCAGTAAATCCGATTAACGCTCGCACCCTCTGTATTACCGCGGCTGCTGGCACAGAGTTAGCCGGTGCTTATTCTGCGAGTAACGTCCACGCATCTAGGGTATTATCCTAGAGCGCCTCCTCCTCGCTTAAAGTGCTTTACAACCAAAAGGCCTTCTTCACACACGCGGCATGGCTGGATCAGGGTTCCCCCCATTGTCCAATATTCCCCACTGCTGCCTCCCGTAGGAGTCTGGGCCGTGTCTCAGTCCCAGTGTGGCGGATCATCCTCTCAGACCCGCTACAGATCGTCGCCTTGGTAGGCCTTTACCCCACCAACTAGCTAATCCGACTTAGGCTCATCTATTAGCGCAAGGTCCGAAGATCCCCTGCTTTCCCCCGTAGGGCGTATGCGGTATTAGCATCCCTTTCGGAATGTTGTCCCCCACTAATAGGCAGATTCCTAAGCTTTACTCACCCGTCCGCCGCTAGGAATCAGGTGCAAGCACCCTATCCCCGCTCGACTTGCATGTGTTAAGCCTGCCGCCAGCGTTCAATCTGAGCCATGATCAAACTCTTCAGTTAAAATCATTTTGTCACTTTATTCGAAGTGACCAAATCTGGCTCATCAATTACTGACTTAAATTCGCTCAAATAAACTTCGAGTAATTTAAACCAATCAATTAATGAAAATATATTCGATCAATCAACCAGTAAAAATCCACACAAGTTGTTCTTCATAATCTCTTAATGATCTTTCCAACACCTCGTCAGTGCCAGAAGCTGGACTTAATAAACTTAACAACTCAGCACTTCGTGCTTCGTTCGTTTCCGTCTATCTCGTCGGTATGGGGTGCATTCTAGAGGATTTCAGAATCATTGCAAGCACATTTTATAAAGTTTTAAGAAAAAAGTACCTGTCTGGTTATTTTTAAACCAGATTACTGCATATTTCATCTGTATTACTAAGTTTAGCTAAGTAATTATAAAAATAAAGTAGTCCACTTAGACTTTAAATCTATAAATAAAAAACCAGCCGAAGCTGGTTTTATAATCTTTTCATTTTATTGCGGTTTTTAATTGGCCTGTTCTGCCAGCCACGACATAAATTTTTGTCGTTCTGTTTTAGACGCTTGTTGCCACAGCTGAATCAGTTGCTGATCTGCACCGGCAACATTGCTAACAGTTGCAACGGGTTTGGTTGTCACGACTGCTTGCGGACTATACACCGCTGCTGGTTGTGTCACCGATACAGGTGCGGCCTGCGCAGATTCTGTTGAAGAAGTACTAAATAAGTTTTGTAAAATGCCACGGTTTAAATCTTTGGCTCCAGCCTGCTGCACCAGCAGCTGATTTTTCGCATCAAATAAACCGAATACCGGCTGCTTGGCAAACTCCTTGGCATCATCATGCGTTTTTGGTGGATTCACCAGCCCTAAACGGTATGTGGCTTTATCTTGTAAAACCGGAGTTTTAATATGCACGATGCCCGAACGTACAATATCGTGTGAACCAATGCCCGGATGCTCTTCAAAAAACTGTACATAACGTACGCTCAGCACATTCTCGCCAGGCTGCACGCTATAGTTATGATTACTGCTAAACAGACGGCTTTTCACTTCCTGACCATTTAAACCTTCAACCTTAATTTCTTCCGGTGCCGTAATGGTCACTGCGGAAAAAGCTGTACTACTTAAACTTAAAGCCAGTGCTGCGAAGGATAAACGTAAAGCCATGCTGTTCACTCTAGTCGATTGTTCAATTTTAGTTGCACTATGCAGCGCTGAAATGACAGTTTTATGACAAAAATGGGGAAAGCCCAATTTCTCTCTTTTTAGTGTCGTTTTGCCATAAAAAAGAGCGCTGAATGCGCCCTTTCTTTGGTTTAGCTATGCAACTTAGTGAAAAGTTTTAAAACGATCTGCATCATTCATAAACTCTTTATCACCCGCTGGTGCTTCAATTGAACCGAACACCAGTTGCGCTCTTAATTTCCAGTTGGCTGGTACGTCAAAGGTCGCCGCAACTTCTTCATCAATAATCGGGTTGTAATGCTGTAGCGATGCACCAATGTTGTTTTCTGCCAGCGCAATCCAGGTTGCAAACTGGGCAATCCCTGTTGAATGCTCTGACCATACCGGGAAGTTATCTGCATATAGTGCAAATTGTTCTTGCAGTTCTTTCACGACATCTTGGTCTTCATAGAATAACGCAGTACCAAAACCTGCGGCAAAGCTGCTGATTTTGCTGTCAGTTGATGCAAAGTTTTCAGCCGGCACCATTTTACGCAAGGTTTCACGTACAATTTCCCAGAATTTGGCATGTGACTCACCAAACAGAATCACCACACGTGAAGTTTGCGAGTTAAACGAAGATGGGCTTAAACGAACGGCTTCTTTAATAATTTCTTCAATTTTCGCTTCGTCTAGCGCCACATTTTTACCAATTGAGTAAATGGTACGGCGTTTAAGTAAATGATCTTTAAATGACATATCTTTTTCCTTGGTATGGTCTTGTGTTTATAACAGATGGATTTATCCTAACGGCTGCCTGGGCTGGAAAATAGCCCCAGTTTTATAACAATGTGTTGCATTTATGGAACAATAACCGCGCTTATCGTAGATTTTATGAAAACAAGTTAAATTTTAAAGCGCATCAAAGCTGTCTGAGCACAATCCCTACTCTAGGTTTAGATCAATTATTAGGTTTTCTTCCAGTTTAAAGGATATATAAAAAAAACTCCGCAAATCGCGGAGTTTTTTGAGCTACTTATTTGTCTGTTTCAAACAGCGCCGCCACAAAGGACTTGGCTGAGAATGGACGCAGGTCATCAATTTTTTCACCCACCCCAATAAAGCGGATAGGCACATGGGTACGGCTGGCAATATTAAACAGTACACCACCTTTGGCGGTACCATCCAGTTTGGTAATAGTTAAGCCAGTTAATCCAACCGCTTCATCAAACATTTCAACCTGGTTAATCGCGTTCTGACCGGTACCGGCATCTACCACCAGCATTACTTCGTGCGGTGCAGTGGCATCAATTTTTTGCATCACGCGTTTGACTTTGGTCAGTTCCTGCATCAAATGACCTTTGTTATGCAAACGCCCTGCAGTATCGGCAATCAAGACATCCATACCTTTGGCACGCGCACTTTCAAAGGCATCAAAAATGACCGAGGCACTGTCTGCACCATGACCTTGCGCGACCACAGCAACATCATTACGCTCGCCCCAGATTTGCAACTGTTCAGTCGCTGCGGCACGGAAGGTATCACCAGCGGCCAGCATGACTTTCTTGCCTTCACCTTGTAAACGTTTGGCCAGCTTACCAATGGTGGTGGTTTTACCCACGCCATTCACGCCCACCACCAGAATGACATATGGATTTTTATTCGAATCAATATGCAACGGTTTAACACGCGGCGCCAGTAAAGCCACCAGCTCTTCCTGCAAGGCTTTATACAACGAGTGTGAATAAATCAGATCACCACGCGCAGTACGTTCAGTCAGGTTGGCAATAATGGTTTTGGTGGCATCAACACCAATATCGGCCACCAGCAATTGCTCTTCAACTTCTTCTAAAAGTTCATCATCAATTTCTTTGCCACCAATTAAGATGTTGACCATCCCATCGGCAAAGTTTTTACGGGTTTTGGTTAACCCTTCTTTCATACGGCTAAAGAAACCGCCTTTTGATTTCTCTTCAGCTGCTTCTGTGGCTACAGGCGCAGAAACAGGTGCTTGTTCTACTTTAGGTATTTCAACGATAGGTACATTTACCGCAGGTAAACTTGGTAAAGTGACATCGTCATCCCCGATATCAGCATCAATCAAAAATTTATTTTGCCCATTAGATTGCTGTTGCATGCCGAATCCTTGAAAAGCAGTGCGTTAAAAAGTTGGATTCTAACATAAACTGCCCGCTTTGACTTGTCATTGCCAATCATGTGTCGCAGGCTGCAAAAAGTTACAGGATTCCCTTGCTTTCACTGCCCCGTTTCTGAAGAATGAAAGCAAATACAGATGCATTGCGGATCATCTTTGTGATACTGAACAATAAAATTTTGCCTGCTGTGGTTCATCATTTAAAACAACAACGTTTCGCCCTTACCCTACTTCTGATCGGTTTCTCATCGAGCGCTTTGGCGGCCAGTACCCAAAGCGAGCTGGCACGCAGTACCGTTGAAACCACGTTAAAAAACGGTTTAAAAGTCATTATTCGTGAAGATCATCGTTCGCCGATGGTGATGACTCAAATCTGGTACAAAGTTGGTAGCAGTGATGAGTCGGGAAATTTACTCGGTATTTCCCATGCACTGGAACACATGATGTTCAAAGGCACACATAAAGTGCCGAATGATGAGTTTACCCGACTCAGCCGGATTTACGGCGGTCGGGTCAATGCCTCGACCTTTACCAATTACACCAATTATTATCAGCTGTATCCAAAAACCTATTTTCCGATGGCGCTGGAGCTTGAAGCCGACCGGATGCGTAATTTATTGCTGCGCCAGCAGGATTTTGCCACCGAAATCAAAGTGGTGATGGAAGAACGGCGCCAGCGTACCGATGACAATCCACGCGCTTTGGCTTTTGAACGGTTTAAATGGATTGCCTACCCGACCAGTCATTATCGCCAGCCAATTATTGGGCATATGAAAGATCTGCAAAATATCCAGCTGGAGGATTTACGTCAGTGGTACAAGCAGTGGTATAGCCCGAATAATGCCATTTTAATTATTGTCGGCGATGTTAATGCTGAAGCGGCCTTGCTGCAGGCGCAAAAATACTTTGCCGATATTCCAGCGCGCAGCCTGCCGGCCCGCAATGATGTCCGCGAATTTGAACGTCTGGGCTATCGGCACATGGAACTGAATTTTCCGGTTCAGGTGCCGAATTTGTATATGGCCTGGAATGTCCGTTCACTAACGACTGCGACCAATCCGCAAGATGCCTATGCACTGACCATCATTCAGCATTTATTAGACAGCGGTATTTCTTCGCGCCTGCAACAGCGTCTGATTCGCGAGCAAAAACTCTTAAGTGCCTTAAGCGTCAGCTATGATCCGTATAATCGTGGCGACAGCCTGTTTACCATTTCAGCTTTACCGGTGGATGGCGTGGATCTGGCCGAAGCTGAACAGGCGATTCAGGCTGAAATTGAACGCCTAAAAACCGAGCTGGTGCATGAACAGGAAGTGAAACGCGTGACAGCCAAGTTTGTGTCGAATTTGCTTTATAGTCAGGATGATCTGGCTGGACAGGCCAAGATGATGGGCAATCTGGAAGTCAACGGATTGAGTTATCGCCTGATGGATGAATTACCTCAGCATTTTGAAACCGTACGCCCGCAAGACATTCAACGCGTCGCCAATGTCTATTTTGTGCGTGACAATTTGACCACCTTATATTTGCGTCCACACAGCAAGTCACCCTAAAGGATACCGACATGCCCTATTTCCGTTCCTGCGTTCTGGTGGCCAGCTTATTTGCGATCAGTTCTGCGCAGGCCAATGTCAATACCACCACCGAAGTGGATGAAAATCCAAATACCTTACAATCTCTGCCGCTGCTGCAAAGTCTCAGAAATATTAATCAGCAGAAATTGGATTATCGCGCGCCTTATGTGCATGACCTGAATAACCGTTATCAGGTCAGAACCCTATTTGTGGAAACACAGGATTTGCCAATTCTGGATATTCAGCTGACCTTTAATGCCGGTGCCGCGCGTGATCGGGAAATTGAAAGCGGCTTATACGGCGTGGCCAATATGGCCGCCCAGCTCTTAGATGAAGGCACGCCCAAATATAATGCACAACAAGTGGCTGCCGTGTTTGAGCAGGTCGGCGCGCAGTTTAGCGCGCGAGCCTATCGGGATATGTTTATTGTCAAATTACGGGTGCTGTCTGACCCGGAAAAACTGGAACCGGCTTTAGCCATGATGATGGAACTGCTCAAACATACCACCTTTGAAAAACAGAGCATTGGCATGGTGGTCAGCAATAACCAGCTGGGACAAAAACAGCTGAAAGAAAATCCCAGCCGGATGATGGAGATTCAACTGTATCGCAGCTTATATGGGCAACATCCTTATGCCCAGCCAATTAACGGCACCAATGGCAGTATTCAGCGGATTCAGCCCAAACATCTGCAACAGTTCCGTGAGCAGTTTCTGGTGGCGCAGAATATGAATATTGCTATTACCGGAAAAATGCAGGCCAAAGCAGCTTTAAATCTGGCAGAACGCATTGCCGGCAACTTAGCGCAAGGTCAGGCGGCTGCACCACTCCCCACACCTATCACAGCAAATGGCTTTCAGATTGTACACATGCCCTATCAGTCCAGTCAGGCGCATATTGTGCTCGGTCATATTGGTACCACACGTCATGATCCAGACCGGCTGGCTCTAGAAGTGGCCAATCGTATGCTCGGCGGTAGTGGTTTTCATTCTGTTCTGATGAAAGAACTGCGGGTAAAACGTGGCTATACCTATGGCGCATCTAGCAGCATGAGCTTTAGTCAGGCACCGGGTGTATTTCGCATCAGCTACTCAACCCGGCAAGATCAGCTGATGGACAGTATTCGTGTCGCGCATAAGGCACTGGTCGATTTTGTCCGTGAACCGATTGATCCGAAACAGCTGGAAGAAACCAAAAACGGCTTGTTAAGAGCCTATCCCAACCATTACAGCAGCAATGCCAGTATTAATGCTCAGCTCGGCAGTTTGGGATTTTATGGACAATCGGCACAGAGCCTGAGTGAATATTCAGTGCAGCTCAGTAAAATTAGCGCCGAAGATGTGCAAGCTGTGGTACGCCGGCATCTGCATCCGGAACATCTGACCGTGATTGTAGTGAGTGAAAGTTTAGATAAGGCGGCTTTAGAACAACTGTTGCAGTACAATTTACAGACCACTGGCGGTCAATCGCTTCCTCAGGTTGAAGATATTCCGGCGATTAATATGCCTCCACATCCAGGGGAGGAAGTTGTTTTGCCTGACCCAGTTCCATCTGATGGGCCTGCATCAATTTAAGATATTGCCCATAACGCACCTGTGGCTGCTGCATTAAGCGCACAGCCATCTCCTGAGTTTCAGGATACATCGACTGCTGTGACAGATACTCAATATTCTGAAATTGTACGGACCCGACCGGGCGATAAAGTGCAATGGAAGATAACAGGAGAATAATGACAATAATGCTGACCACTACCCCATTATAAATTTGCTCTAACGTGAGTCGTGATTTTAATTGAATGAATAATTGAGAAATTTTTTGTATTGCGTCATGCATAGCCTACCTCGAATAGCCGTAGTGTAGGATGCTAGCGGTATTTGCACAAGATAGATGACCCAATTTTACCCGAACTGGCGAGTAAAATTGAGCCACTGCTGCTTAAGTCATCAGCGCGCGGAATACGGTATACAGGATAATACCCGCGACAATGGCCAGCACAATGAAGATGGCAAAGATACTGACCCCTTTTTCGGCATCAGCCGGATGCAGTTCATCATCATCGGCAATGCTGATTAGCTCACCATTATAAATACGGTAGAATTCTTCACGCTGCTGTGGATCGAGTGTACTGGTAAAGTCATGCACACGTTTACGCTGCGCCAGACAATACTCACCTAAATGAATTTCCTGATGGAACACCGCCTCATCGAGTTTTTTACGGTGATGATGGGCCAGCTCGATAATCTGCTCCGCACGTAAAGGCAGATCAAAGTTAAAACCGTCTATTGTATTTGTCATGTGGCTCTCCTTTTTATGTTACCTTTCTTATATGCATATCATAATAAAATTATAGAGTGTTCAATGTTTAATCATGTAAACTTGAAATATCACGGATCTGCCCCATCTCTTAGTTGACATTTCCACGAATGTGTAATATTAGTTTAACACAACCTCGATAAACTATTATTTAGACTGGCTATACAGTCTTTATTGCAATCATAATTAAAATAAAGGAGTTTTATATGATTCAGAGTATCTCTCACCATGATCTTGAAATTGCATATGCAAATGCGGTTAACACCATTCAATCACAGATGAACTTCCAAGATGCTGTGGCTGAACTTGAACAGGTTGCCCGCGCGGGTCATGGCAAAGCCGCTATGTTCTTAGCTGAACTGTACTATCAAGGCTTCCGCGTAGAACGCGATTCACTCAAAGCACAGTATTGGCAGAATATGGCCACCATGCAAGCATAAACAGACGTCACCTAGGTGGCGTTTTTTAATGCCTGAAATTTGTTTTTTATATTTGTTTACGATTTAACGCAAAGCTTAAACGCTTTATTCATCTGAATTTCCTACAATACAGGCACCACATTAGTGTTTATATGACATGAACCAGATTAAGTCTTTAAAACCCGCTGCCCAAGATATTCACATGAAAATCAGTATTCTAAAATCAATGATGTATTGCGGGGTACTTTGGGGGCTATATCATCAGGGTTGGGCCATGACCTCCGATCAGGATGATTTTATTTTTCCCTTTTGGTTAAACGGTGTCCAAGCCTATAAATATGCCAAGAAACACTGGCCAAACTACACTCCGCGCCAGATTAGCCCGCAGGATTTTCAGAATTCCCTGCTACCGACCTTAACCCGTTTAAAAGTTACACCGGCGCTGTGTCATTGTTCCAGCCAGCAATTCAAGCTGACCACACAGCAAATGAAACACTTTTTCTTTAATGACGCCCAGTTAAAGACCGCTTAACGTAGAGATTCATGCACCATTAAACCTCAATGAAAACAATATGACTGCTGATTATGGCCTCTAATGATAAAACTATTGGCATTTTTCAAAATTGAGGTTAAGTTAGAACCCATACCAAGAACAAAAATGGCAAGGACCAGACAGAATGACCAATGTAACACACGTATTAAAAGATAAGCATAGCCAGGAAATATACACCGTTAGTCCAGAAGCAACTGTACTCGAAGCAATTTCAATTATGGCCGATAAAGGCATCGGGGCGCTTGTAGTGACCCATGAAGGCCAAGTGGTCGGGATTTTATCCGAGCGTGACTACACCCGTAAAATTGCGTTGATGGAACGCTCTTCTTATGACACCACCGTCAATGAGATTATGACCGCAAAGGTACTGACCGTGACCCAAAGCACCAGTGTAGAAGACTGTTTGAGCCTGATGACCGATCGTCATTTACGTCATTTACCGGTAGTAGAAGATGGCAAACTGGTTGGACTAGTATCGATTGGCGACTTGGTAAAAGCAGTAATGGATGATCAACGTAAACTGATCGACCAGCTACAACAATATATTGCCAGCTAAACAGACAATATAAAAAACTCTCCTTCAGGAGAGTTTTTTATGGCTAGTCTTTTAAAAAACGATCTTTTTTAAAACTGCTCGTTTAAAAGAGACTAAACAGGATTAATTCAGCCCTAGCTTTTGTGCCACATAGTCCGCATCTTTGTCGCCGCGACCGGACAGGTTTACCACAATATTGGTATCTTTAGACATTTTTGGTGCTTCACGTATCGCCCATGCGACCGCATGCGAGCTTTCCAGTGCCGGCACAATCCCTTCAACCCGAGACAGCTGAATAAAGGCGTCCAGACATTCCTGATCAGTAGCAGTGGTATATTCGACACGACCAGCATCTTTCAGGAAGCTGTGCTGTGGTCCTACACCCGGATAATCCAGCCCAGATGCAATCGAGTGTACCGGGAGTGGCTCACCCTGCTCATCTTCTAGCACATAACAGGCCATACCGTGTAACTGACCCGGTTTACCTAAGGTGAGGGTTGCAGAGTGCATATCGGTATTCAGGCCATGACCGGCTGGCTCAACACCAACCAGTTTTACTTCCGGATCATTCAGAAACGCGGTAAAAGCGCCCACAGCATTAGAACCACCACCGACACAAGCCACAATATAATCCGGCTGTGCACCAAAACGTTCCTGCGCCTGAACTTTAATTTCATCACCAATAATGGCCTGGAAATCACGTACCATCATCGGGAATGGATGCGGTCCCACCACCGAACCAATCGCATAAATATAGTTTTTCGGATCTTTTAAGTATTCTTCGAAGGCGCTGTCTACCGCATCTTTTAAGGTTGCAGTGCCGCGGGTCACGGAAATCAGCTTGGCGCCCAGAATTTTCATTTTTACGACATTGGGATGTTCTTTCTCAATATCGACCTGACCCATGTGAATTTCGCATGGAATACCCACCAGAGCACAGGCGGTCGCCAATGCCACGCCATGCTGACCAGCGCCAGTTTCGGCAATGACTTTGGTTTTGCCCATATATTTGGCCAGCAAGGCTTCACCTAAACAATGGTTAATTTTATGTGCACCAGTGTGATTTAAATCTTCACGTTTTAAATAGATTTGTGCCCCGCCCAACTGCTCAGATAAACGCTTGGCATGAAATAGCGGACTTGGACGACCCACATAATGTGCGAATAGCTCAGCCAGTTCCTGCTGAAATTCCGGAGTCTGACGAATTTCTTCGTAGGCCACTTTAATATCATCCATCGCCGCTTTCAGATGCGGTGGAATAAACTGCCCGCCATATTCACCAAAAAAGCCATCTTCATTGGGTAAGGCAACGCCATTCATCTGAGAGTTCATGCAGTATTCCTTCTATTTTATGAAGCTTAACGCGCCAAATAACGGGTTAAATCTTCAATCCCCTTTAACGTCATGGGATACATATGATTTTCAAAAATTTGCTGAATTAAACCGATGGTCTGGGTGTAGTGCCAATATTGCTCTTGTTCCGGGTTCAGCCAGGCGGTTTTATCAAAATGCTGGCGTAAACGGCGCAACCACACTTGCCCGGCCTCATCATTCATATATTCCACTGAACCCCCAACGGCATTCAGCTCATAAGGTGCCATACTGGCATCCCCGACCACAATCACACGATAGTCGCGTCCATAGGTATTGAATAAATCCCAGGTGTTCATACGGGTGTGTGAACGGCGCACATTGTCTTTCCAGACATAGTCGTACAGGCAGTTATGAAAATAAAAATATTCCAACGTTTTAAATTCGGTTTTGGCCGCACTAAACAGCTTCTCACA
This sequence comes from Acinetobacter sp. CIP 53.82, assembly GCF_000369465.1. NCBI lineage: Bacteria > Pseudomonadati > Pseudomonadota > Gammaproteobacteria > Moraxellales > Moraxellaceae > Acinetobacter > Acinetobacter sp. CIP 53.82. The sequence goes on from NZ_KB850046.1 coordinate 15,573, forward strand.
CTGGGCGATGTGCGCATCCATGGAGCCGCCGACATCAAACAGCATTAACACTTTAACCCGGTTACGCCGTTCGGGTACCAGTTGCACATCCAGAATACCCTGTTTGGCGGTTTCACGAATGGTGCCATCGACATCTAATTCTTCAGCCGCGCCCTGACGGGCAAACTTGCGCAGACGGCGCAGCGCCATTTGCATTTGGCGTGAACCGAGCAGCTGGTCATCATCCAGATTACGGTATTGACGCTGTTCCCAGACTTTAACCGCTGAACGTTTACGGCCCGGCCCGCCTATACGCACCCCTTCAGGATGATCACCATAGGCACCAAACGGCGAGGTTCCACCGGTCCCAATCATGCGGTTACCGCCCTGATGCTTTTTATGCTGTTCGCGTAAACGCTCTTCCAGCATTTTCATCAGCTCTTCCAATGAACCGGCTTTTTTCAGTTCTTCGCGCTGCTCCGGGGTTAAATGCTTTTCCAGTAGCTCCAGATCGAACCAGTCTTTGGGTAATTTATGGACTTGATTGAGCAATTCATCCAGATCAAAGGTCGAGATACCATCAAAGTAATCTTTCATGGCCCGGTCGAACTTGTCAAAAAAGCGCTCATCCTTGACCATAATGGTTTTGGCCAGATGATAAAACTCATCCTGATTGGCAAAGACCAGACCTTCTGCCACTGCACGGTTCAGGTCAATCAGTTCACGAGTGGTGACCGGGACGCCGTATTTTCTTAAGGTATAAAACAATCGCACAAACATGTGGCGATTACTCCCTTAACGACGAGCCATAAAGGCTAAGCGTTCCAGTAACTGAACATCCTGCTCGTTTTTAATCAGCGCACCGTACAACGGTGGAATGGCTTTGGTTTTGTCAGCATTACGCAGAATATCGTCCGGCATGTCATCCGCCATTAACAGGCTTAGCCAGTCAATCAGCTCAGAGGTTGAAGGCGGTTTTTTCAGACCTGGAATCTGGCGTAATTTAAAGAACACCTGTAGAGCTTCTGACACCAAAGTCGTGGAGATATTCGGGAAATGTACATTGATGATGTCACGCATGGTGGCTTCATCAGGGAAATCAATATAATGGAAGAAACAGCGACGCAAGAAGGCATCGGGCAGTTCTTTTTCATTATTGGAGGTGATGATCACAATCGGGCGCTGCGTTGCGCTAATGGTTTCGCCAGTTTCATACACGAAAAAGGACATTTTATCCAGCTCATGCAGCAAGTCGTTTGGAAACTCGATATCGGCCTTGTCAATTTCATCAATCAGCAGTACACAGCGCTCTTCACTGTTAAACGCTTCCCACAGTTTGCCCGGCTTGATGTAGTTTTTAATATCATAAACCCGGTCATCACCGAGCTGGCTATCACGTAAACGCGACACGGCATCATATTCATACAGACCTTGCTGGGCTTTGGTGGTCGATTTGATATGCCAGGTAATCAGTTTCAGTCCTAGGCTTTGCGCGACCTGCTCGGCCAGTAAGGTTTTACCGGTACCCGGTTCACCTTTAATTAACAGCGGTTTCTGTAAACGACGTGCCGCCTGCACCGCCAGCTTTAAGCTGTCAGTGGCGATGTATTGATCAGTACCAGTGAAGTGTTGTGTATCTACAGACATGAGATAACCTTATTTCAATTTAAACTTATTTTTGTAATTAAAGCGCTGCGCTGTTGTTCTTGGCAGCAAGACCTGCTTTACGCTGGCTATATTTAGACCAGAAATAACCAACCACCAGTCCTAAGCCAATCACCACCAGAATGGCAGATAAATTGGACCAGACCAACGGCATTTCCTTGGTTAATACACCAAACAGCAAACCAAAGGTGGCCGGTGCAATACCTGCATTATGCCCTTCGGAAATGGTAGGCGTCAGCAAGATGGCAAAGACCACAATCCAGCTTACGCCGCCAAGTGGATGAGGCAGACGTTTGGCAATTTCATACCAGCACCATAAAATAATCAGGCTACCCAATAGATAGACCGTAACGGCAATGGTATTTTCAGGAATTGATTCTAAAAAAGTCATTAAATTTTCCATCACTCAACTCCTGAATTTAACTTAGGCACCGCGTAAGCCTTCTGGCTCAACCGCATTCGGATTAATTAAACCTTCTGGCGGCATTTGAATAAAGAAGCCTTTGGTTTGAATCGAATCCATGACATGCAGAATATTGGCCCGCGCGAGTTTACGGTTTTCATGCAATTCTAAATCCATAACAAACGTTGCACGACCAAATGCAGTACGCAGTACTTCCGGTACCACTTCAAGCGGATCTGCCGCTTCTGCTTGATCATCTTGGCTTTCAATACGAGCGACATAAAGATACATTTCATCTTTTTTGCTCGATTTATAAATTGAACAGAACATATTCAGCACAATACTCGTTTAACTCAGGCCAAAGCATACATCAAAAAAAAGACGGATACATTAGTGATTATTAACGCATCAGTCGTGATTGTGTACAAATCATAATTCTGGCAGCAGTTTGCTGTTTTTTTAATCCATCACTTTCATATGATTGGATAAATACTGCTGATCTTGATGCAGCACTTCAATCAGCGGCTTGGTCAGCAGATCATAACGCCAGCCCAATAAATAGCTTGGTAAATCCTGCTCATCATTTTTAAATACCACATGCTGATACAGGGCATTCAGCCATTTTTTCCGCATCAGTACTTCTTTGGGGATACCGGTTTCATTGACGCCGCGCTGAATCACCTGCTCAATGTGCTGTCCCACCTCTTTGGAAGAATAGCGAATTGGACGCGCCATGCGCAGCGGCCAGTGCTCTGGATCGGGCAGGAATTTCAACAGGTCTAAAATGGTTTTGCCATGTTCACGTAAAATATTCGGACGGATCTCCTTCACGTGTGACAGCTGAAAATTATTTTTCGGATTTTTTTCAACCAGATCCAGTAAGGTGGTATTTTTCAGAATAAAGCTGCGTGGCTGGTTTAAAGCCTTAACCATCTGTTCACGCCAGACCACCAATTGCTGTAACTGCATAAGCTGACGGCGTGAATGGCGGTAATTACCGACATCCTGATACAGACGCTCTAGCGGTGTATCTTCCCCAATTTCCTGGGTTAAATGACGGCAGTCTTCTACCACCAGATTCAGTAACGATTTTTGCTGCAAGTCCTGCTGTACTTTTTCTGCCAGTTGCATTAAATACAGCACATCATTGGCTGCATATTGCAACTGTTCCGGTGATAATGGTCGCGCCAGCCAGTCCGAACGGGTCTGGTCTTTGTCAATATCGACCTCTAGCACCTGCTTTAGAGCATTCTGATAGCTGACCTGCAGACCATAGCCCAAAAAGGACATGCCAACCTGGGTATCAAATACATTTTTCAGTGATTTTTGCTGGGCATAATGATAGATCAGGTCAATATCTTCGCCGCAAGCATGGAAAATATTCTGCTGCGCCTGGAAGATTTTTTCCCAGAACGCCGAAAGATTCAGCGTTGTTCCATCCAGCAAATAAACTTTTCCTGCGACATTAATCTGGAACACCCCCAATTTGGGCCATAAGGTATCAACCTTGATGAATTCGGTATCCAGTCCATAGGTAGAGTTTTGACTCATTAATGTTAAAACATTTTCAAAGTCTTGTTGCTGTTGAATAAATTGGAACATAGCAGAGAGAGTCGTTAAAGTTTCTCAAGGGGTATTTTAACCAATAAATATAATTTAGCTATAAAAAAATAAAACTTACGGTATATTTTGCTGATTTTTTTAAAGTTTAAGCTCAAGATAAACAAAAGTTTATATTTTTTATATCTTAGTTAAAGTTTCAATATTTGATTAAGACCCAATTTAAAAAGTTGAAATCTGATGAAATAAGCACCGGAGTACTTATTTCATGCGCATACGGTTATGGACAGCCTGACTTAAAGTGTGACTGTCGATATATTCCAGTTCACCACCTTGCGGCACGCCCTGGGCAATCCGGGTCATCTGCACCGGTAAATGCTTGGTCGCTTCGACCAGATAATGCGCCGTCGCCTGACCTTCTACCGTGGCATTGGTCGCCAGAATCACTTCTTTGACCTGACCCGAGCTTAAACGGTGAATTAAAGCTGGAATCCCGATTTCTTCCGGGCCAATCCCGTCAAGCGGCGATAAATGCCCGCCCAAGACATGATATTTACCGCGGAAGCTGCCACTTTGTTCAATTGCCATGACATCGGCTGGTGATTCCACCACGCAGAGTAATTCTTCATCACGTTCCGAAGATGCGCAGATATTGCACACTTCATCTTCGGTTAAAGAATGGCAGATGGAACATTCGTGAATATGCGTGGTCGCCTCATTTAAGGCATAAGCCAGACCCAGCGCGCCTTCACGGTTTTTCATGATCAGGTGCAAGGCCATGCGCTGGGCCGATTTTGGCCCAACACTTGGCAAAATACGCAAGGCTTGTACCAGTTGATCAAAACGATCGCTGAACACAGATGCGCTACCTTAGAACATGCCTGCCAAACCTGGTGGTAAGCCCATACCAGAATTCGCTGCTTTCATACGTTCTTCAGAAATGGTTTCTGCCTGACGCGCTGCATCATTCATGGCCGCAGCAATCAGGTCTTCAATCATGTCTGGATCGTCTTGTAACAGTTCAGGATTGATTTCAATACGCTTTACCACGTTACGGCAGGTCATGGTTACTTTGACCAGACCACCGCCCGCTTCGGCATGCACTTCAGTTTGTGCCAGTTCTTCTTTGGCTTTCTTGATATTGTTTTCTACTTCTTTCTGCATGCGCTGCGCTTGCTGCATTAACATATTAATGTTCATAAAAATCTCCGAACAAAACTGACATCTTTGGCTAAGCACTCTACACGAAAATTCAGCAAAAAGATGTCAGAATTTATAAATTAAATCAGGTCTAAACCACGGCTAAGGTCGCGAATAATATCATCAATATCTTCCAGACCCACAGAAACACGAATTAAACCTTCTGAAATACCGGCTTGCTGTTTGGCTTCGGCAGACATACGGCCATGTGAGGTGGTGGCAGGATGGGTAATCGTAGATTTTACATCGCCAAGGTTACTGGTAATGGATAAGAAACGCGTGTTATCAATGACGGTCCATGCGCCTTCACGCTCACCTTTCACCACGAACGATACAACACCGCCAAAACCGCTTTGTTGTTTTTTCGCTAACTCATGCCCTGGATGCTGCGGCAAACCGGCGTAATATACGGTTTCCACTTTTGGATGGGCATCCAGCCATTCTGCCAGCTTCTGTGCACTAGCACAGTGGGCTTTCATTCGCAGGTTCAGGGTTTCCAGACCTTTAAGGAAGACCCAGGCATTAAACGGGCTCATCGAGTTACCCAGGGTACGAATCACGCCATTAATTTCTTCCAATAACTGATGATTACCGACCACTGCACCACCCAAGGCACGGCCCTGACCATCAATATATTTAGTTGATGAATAAATGATTAAATCCGCACCAAATTTAATCGGCTGCTGTAAAACCGGGGTACAGAAGGTATTGTCAACGGCAAACAAGGCATTGGCTGCATGGGCAATATCAGCAATCGCTTGCAAATCACCCACTTGCGCCAATGGATTAGATGGGGTTTCAATAAACAGTAAACGTGTATTCGGGCGAATCGCCTGCTGCCAGGCCGCTAAATCTTCCAGATCAACAAAGGTTACATCTACGCCAAATTTCATGACGTATTTTTCAAATAATGAAATGATCGAACCGAATACCGCGCGTGAACACACCACATGATCGCCGGCTTTTAAATAGGCCAGGGTAATTGCATGTACTGCAGCCATACCTGAACTGGTGGCCACGGCACGTTCTGCGCCATCGAGCACTGCTAAGCGTTTTTCAAAAGTATGGACAGTCGGATTGGTATAACGGGAATAGGTATTCCCTTCAATTTGCCCAGAAAATTTGGCGGCTGCATCAGCTGCACTTTCGCAAACAAAAGACGATGTTAAAAAGATGGGTTCACTATGCTCACCCTCGAAGGTACGGTCATGACCAGTACGAATTGCCAAAGTATCTAACTGATATTCGATCTCGTCTTGTTCGCTCATCTCGATTTTCGCCCTTAGACTACCGTTATAAGAATTGCCAACATTTTGAGCGCCCAAGGTGTTTAAGGTCAAGGTAAAATATGGAAATATCGCTTAGACTTCATCCAACTCAGCGTCATGACAAGCAGATAGAGGCTATGAACCCAGTACAGAAAAAATTTGCAGATCAACGCAAGAAGTTAAAAAACTTATCGACCCGGCTTTTTAACAGCAAGACTTTGGTGCTCTCCCAAACCACACCGTATGAGATCATTGGCGAATACCAACACGCACAAATCCGTTATTACGCTTCACCCAATAAAGCCTATCAGGAGCCGCTGGTCTTTGTTGCGCCGCTGGCGATTAATATGGCGATTTATGATTTGTATCCCTATCGCTCTTTAATCAAGCATTTCCAGCATAGCGGTTTTGATGTCTACCTGATTGACTGGGGACGTTTAAACTATGCCCATCGTCATTTAAATTTTATGTACTTTATTAATGCCGCAATTCCGCATTGTATTGAACAGATTCGACAGCATTCCCATAGTGAGCAGATTTCCCTACATGGCTGGAGTATGGCCGGCGTCTTTGTGATGCTGTATACCGCCTATCGTCAACCTCAGATTGTGAAAAACCTGATGGTGCTGGGCAGCCCGGTGGACAGTTATGCTTCCGGTCGTATCGGCCAGCTGTTTAAACGCAGCAACCAGCTGATTTCACGTAATCACAAATTAAAACAGGCCTTACATCAGGGCTCTATTCCCCCACATTTCATTCATACACCCGGCATCATCAACGCTTTAGGTTTTAAAATTCTAGATCCTAAAGGCTGGCTGGACAGTCAGCGCCAGCTGTTTCTCAACCTGCATGATCCGCAAATACTGCATGAACATGCCACGCTGGGGAATTTCCTGAACAATATGATCGATTATCCGGGCGGGATTAATCAGGACATGGTACTGAATGTCTGGCTGCAAAATCCGTTAAAAAACGGCATTATCCGCCTGAAGGATGAACATATTGAACTAAAAAATATTCGCTGTTCTTTATTTGTCGGGGCCGGGCAAAGCGACCAGATTGTGACGGCTGCCGCTGCACAGCCTTTAAGCCAGTTGACAAGTAGTACAGATGTCACGTTTACTCTTATTCCGGGTGGTCACTTAGGCCTGATGTCCAGCCAGAAAAGTGCCAATGAATTCTGGCCCAAGCTGACCCGTTGGCTCGAGCAAAGATCAACAAAAATACACAAGGAAACCGCATGATTCAGTCCGTTGCATTTATTGGTTTGGGCGCTATGGGATACCGCATGGCCGCACATTTACCCCAGCATTTTGATACAGTCTATGTCTGGAACCGTAATTTTGCCAAAGCCGAGCAACACGCAGCGGAATATGCTACACAGGCGGTTGAGCTTGAACAGGCCGTACAGGCCGATGTGATTTTTTCCTGCCTGCCGACCAGCCAGGATGTAGAACATCTGTTAGAGGGTTTGACGCTAAAAGCCGGCTCTATCTGGGTGGACTGTACCAGCGGTGTTCCAGATTCTGCCCAAAAAGTGGCTGCGCAGCTCAAAGCACAACAGGTAGATTTTCTGGATGCACCTGTCAGTGGGCAAACCATCGGTGCAGAAAAAGGCACCTTAACCGTGATGGTGGGCGGGGATGCGCAAGCATTTGAAAAAGCCCTACCCGTGATGCAGGCTTTTGGGCAACTGATCAAGCATGTCGGTGAACCGGGCGCTGGTTTTGCTGTTAAAGCCATTAACAACATGCTGATGGCTGTCAATTTATGCGCCGTTGCCGAAGGATTTACCACCTTAAAAGCGCATGGGGTAAACTTAAACGAAGCGCTGGATTGTATTAATGCCTCAAGCGGCAAAAGCGCGGTAACGGAAATGGTGCTACCTCAACGTATTCTTAATCGCGCATTTCCACTAACCTTTGCCCTGCCACTACTGGCCAAAGATACCGGAATTGCTTTAGACTTGGTACGCGATGCAAAACTTTCAGCACCGGTACTCGGACTGGCCCAAAGTTTGATTCAGGCTGCCAATGCTACTGCTGAACCAGATAGCGACTTCTCCAGTGCCGTTAAAATGTATGAGGCCTGGAGCAAGATTACAATTGAGTAAGATCTGGCCATTGAATAATCAGAATAAAACCTAATATTGTGAGTAGATGCTTACCCACAATGTTATTACAGAGGAAACTCGTATGAATAAGCTCACTGTTGCATTATTGACTAGTCTTGCAACATTCATTGGGGCAAATACCACTGCTTTTGCTTCAGCACAGGAATGTCAAAAGCTGAAAAATGATCATGATGTGATTTATGCATCAAAAGGCTTCTGCTTTAAAGATCCTGAAGCCAAAGCCAAAGCCAAATTTGGCAATGACAACTGCTATACCACCAAGCCAAAATTTTCTGAAAGAGAGCAACAACGACTTGACGAAATCAAGGCGCGTCAGAAAGAATTGAACTGTAAATAATTCAATGCATTGATTAAAGGAAATATCATGGCTTACGATGATCAAAATATTTTTGCAAGAATCCTGCGTGGAGAACTGCCTGCAATTAAAGTCTATGAAGATGAACAGGTTCTTGCGTTTATGGACATCATGCCTCAGGCAGATGGTCATACACTGGTCATCCCGAAATCACCTGCGGTTACCCTGCTCGACTTAGATCCACAAGTCGCAGCCTACACCATTCAGGTGGTGCAGAAAGTTGCCAAAGCCATGGAAAAAGCCTTAGGACTAGATGGAATTGTATTAATGCAGCTGTCTGGCGCTGCTGCGGGACAAACTGTACCGCATGTTCATTTCCACCTCATTCCCACCTCGGTACATCAACTCGGCAAACATGCTGCGCAGATGGGTGACCAGGAAAAAATCATGCAACTGGCTGAAAAGATTAAGGCAGTGCTTTAAAATATTTTCCCCAGTGAAATGTAAAAATGAATGGAGCGACTGCTCCATTTTTTTAAGCAGAACTTCTGCTAAACCTATTTTTATGACACTAAGGTGTCAATTCGCTTGCAATTAAGTAATTCATTTTAAAAATTCTTCCAGATTTTTAAATTTATCTTTTTATAACAATGCTATTAAAAGTAAGTTTTTGATCTGATTTGTACTTTTTAATATTTTTGAAATATTTCCTTAATATTACTGTCGCATTTGTAAGGAATACTTAGCACCAATAGAGAACGGGGGTAGATCAATCCTACTTCTGAACAATGTTTAGGACTAAAAACAATAGTCTGTATTGGAGCTACACATGAAAAAAACGCTTTGCGCATTAGCAGTTGGGGCAACCTTATTTACACCAGCATTAGCTATGGCTGCTGATGTAAAAGTATATGGTCGTGCACACGTATCTTTAGACTATCTTGATGATGGTGCAGACTACAACGAAGTTGGACTATCTTCAAACTCTTCTCGTTTAGGCTTCAAAGCTGAACAAAAATTAGAAAACGGCATGACTGTTTTTGGTCAAATCGAACAAGAAATTAACTTCGCTAGCGGTTCAGCAAACGATGATTTAGAGTTTGCAACTCGCGATACTTTCGTTGGTTTAAAAGGTGATTTTGGTCAGGCACGTGTAGGTCGCTTTGACAGCCCGTTTAAAGTTGCTCGCGGTCCAGTCAACTTCTTTGGTGACCAATTAGGTGATATCCGTAACGTAACACGTGCAGGTAACTTACGTTTTGATGAACGTAATGCCAATACGATTGAATATAAATCACCAAAATTTGGCGGTGGCTTTAATGTAATCGGTGCATTATCTCTACACGAAGATAACAGCGTAGATAACGAAGCAAATAAAGATAAAGCTTATGACCTTGCTTTAACATATAAAGAAGGTCCAGTTGATTTTGCTGCTGCGTATGAACACTATGAAGAAGATGCAAACCGTGGTGAACGTGATGGCTTCCGTGTTGCAGCTGCATATAAAATCACACCTGAATTAAACTTCGGTGGTTTATATCAGTATTTAACGCATGATAACGATGCTGACAACCCAGATGCTCAAGTATTTGGTGTAGCAGCGGATTATAAGTTTGCGCCAAAAACTTATTTACGTGGTCAAGTGTTCCACCGTGATGTAGATGCAGATGATGCAAATGCAACTCTTCTTGCAGTGGGTCTTGAACATCGCCTAGACAAAGCAGTACGTGTATATGGTAACTTGGCTACTGTACTGAATGATGAAAACTCAAATCTGACTCCATGGTCTCAAGGACGCTCAAATAGCGTAGGCGGTGTTGATGGCGAAGATGCATTCGGTCTTTCTCTAGGTTTCCGTTACGACTTCTAAGTCTAACCTCTACCTAAAAAGCAAAAAAAACACGCTTCGGCGTGTTTTTTTATATCCAGATTTCTAGATTAAAAAGCCAACCTCAGGTTGGCTTCATTATATAAACAGACTTATCTTTTCAGGAAACCTGACACCATATTCAGTACATTCTGAATATCATTATTGGCTTCAGTTTTACTGGTCTGCTCACCCTGTGGAGTTAAAGAGTCAATAATCTGTGGCAACACCTGTGAAATTGCGCCATAAATATCCTGCTTAGGAGCATGGGTTTGCTGCGCCACCTGTTCCACTTCTTCATCATCAAACAGGTTCTGTACCTCTTGCGGATTCACACTGGCATTCTCGCCCGGCCCGGTCGAAACCCAGTCATCCACCTGGCTGCTTAGGCCCTGACCTTTTAATTTGTCCAATGCACCTTGCAAACCACCCTGCTTTTGAATCCAGGCCAGCACCAAAGGCAATACCGCAACCAGAAGAGAAGTTTTAGAACTACCACCTAGCCCCTGACTGGAACCACCGAATTGGCCCAGCACAGAGCCTAAAATCCCACCCAAACCGCCTTGCTGGCTTTGCCCACTCTGCTGGTGATTATTTCCCAGTTGACCTAGAACTGAACCGAGAATACCGCCTAGCCCAGCACTTTGTTGGGATTGCTGCTGATTAGAATTTGAACCTAAGGCCTGTTTCGCCAAAATTTCCACAATATTGCTTAAGTTTGTCATGATTTTTATTTCTTCCTTTAATGACATTCACTCAGCATACGATGCTTCATTCATTTGAAACATCCGAAATTGTTATGTTTTTGCAAAAACCGCAGAAAAGCTGAGCATTACCAGCGATATTTATCCCAGTTTTCCGGGTTAGCCCAGAATTTGGAATTAAACCAGTCCGGTACATGCTTATAGGTCAAAATATTAAATTGCCACAACATTAGGTCATGCTGCGGCTGGCTTTTATCCATCAGTTGGGTAAAGCCCAAGGCACGTAATAAAGGTTCATCTTGACGTTTAGTCACCACCACCATACGTTTGGCCAGCAAATCACGCAGTTTCACCAAAAGCTGCGATTTCTGCGCGCTGCTCAAATCTGCCATTTCTTCAGTATCGAGTAGTACAAAAGCCAAATCAAAACGCTGGGTAAAAGGCAGATTTAAGAGCGTAGTTACGTTAAAATATTGCCATTGAATTGTCTGATGATGATCGTATTGTTCAAGATGTTGACCAATACACAATGCAGTAGAAACTGGCTGCTCCTGGGTTAAATCGTCTAGCATAGAAGTGATGACATTCATCTCAGCCATGACTGCATTCCTTATGATGAAAGTGAGTATTTTTTATGGAACTACAAGGCATTTGCCATAAAATGCATGCAGGTCTAAAGGACCTTAGTGTAACTGATCAACAGACACACCGGGCAAATGTTGAATATAAATTTATTCTGGATAGCTCAGAAATCGAACTGCCTTTTCGCTTGGGTCAAGAAATAGAAATTGAATGGACCGGCAATATTTACTGTGTTTCTTGCGGCAGTAAAACACCAAAATCCTATTCACAAGGTCACTGCTTTAAATGCTTTAAAACCAAAGCGTCCTGTGACATGTGCATTATGAAACCTGAAACCTGCCATTATCATTTAGGCACTTGCCGCGAAGAAGAATTTGCACGATCTGTCTGCTTCCAGCCGCATGTGGTGTACCTAGCCAACTCCAGTGGCTTAAAGGTCGGGATTACCCGTATTGGCCAAATGCCAACACGCTGGCTGGATCAAGGGGCGACTCAGGCCTTACCGATTATGAAAGTCGGCTCTCGTCGTTTATCTGGCCAGCTGGAAATCATGTTTGGTTCACAAATTGCCGATAAAACCGACTGGCGCAAACTGCTCAAAGGTGAAGCTGAACCGGTCGATTTAATTGCGACCCGTGACCAGCTGATTGAAGAATTTGCACCAAAAATCAGCACCATTCGTGAAGAATTTAACCAGAATCTTGAGTTTAATGAAACATTGGAATTGATGGAGCAGGAACGTCCACGTGAGTTTATTTATCCGGTGGAACAGTATCCTGAAAAAATTAAATCGCATAATCTGGATAAGACCCCGGTGATTCGCGGCAAACTTTTCGGGATTAAAGGACAATATTTAATTTTAGATACTGGCGTAATTAATATCCGTAAATATACCGGCTATGAACTGATTATCCGTACTGAATAAACTTTTCACCAAAATATAAGCACAATAAAAAAACCGGCGTTTGCGCCGGTTTTTTATTATGCAGTCAGACTTATTCAATATCTGCTTTAGCTTTCAGATACTGGGTATAGTCATCCAGTTCTTGCTGGGCGCGCAGCTGTTGATACAACTTGGCAAGCTCCTGTAACTGTTCAGGCGTTAAAGCATTTGAAGTGGTACGGTTCACATTCGATACTGCCACGACCACCAGTTCATTTGGCAAAGCTGCCGTGGTCACAGACCACATCCCTTGCTTCGGTGGCATCAAGCTAAATGCAGCACGCTCAATTTCACGCTTTAAACGACCTTCAGCACGGGTAAATACACCAGCATCTTCAAAACGGATTTGCTGCTGAGCCAAGACTTCTGCAGCCGGTTGCGTCTTGAACTCATCCAGTGATTTCTGGATTTTGGCTTTGGCTGCATTAAAGGCTTTTTCTTCAATCAGTTTGGCACGTACACGTGGTGTTGCTTCAGCCAGGGTTTGCACACCCGCAGCATGATACTCACGTACTTTCACCCAAACCACATTACCATTGGCCATTTGAATGTTACTTGAAGCGTTACGATCGCCGTTTTTCACATCATCATTAAACAGTTTCACCTTCACACTTGGATCAGATAATACTGGATGCTGAGAAGCCAGACTAAAGCCTTTTACCGATTCAACCTTGGTGCCTTTGACTTCCTGAGATACCACATCCAGCGCATCACTACCCACCACCATCTCATTCAGGCTATTTACCGTATCCGAGAAGGCATTTTGCTGTTTGGTCTTTTTCAGTTCTGCAGTTAAACGGGCTTTTTCCGCTTCAAAAGAAGGCACCTGAACTGCATCGGTTTCAACCTGAATTAGATGATAACCATATTGGGTTTTCACCGGCTGAGAAATCTGACCTGATTTCAGACTGGTGACTGCCTGATCAAAGGCATTGCCAAAGGCACCCACGTCATAAGCCTCAAATAAGCCACCCTTGTCTTTAGATTCCGGGTCTTCTGAATATTTCTGTGCAGCAGCGGCAAAACTGGTGCCCTGCTGGATTTCAGCATACACCTGATCCGCCAGTTTTTTGGCAGCTGCATCATCACGTGCATCGGTGGTAATTAAAATATGTTTAACCTCACGCGCTGCATTTTTTTGCTGGGCTTCAATAAACTTGTCATAGGCCTGTTGCAATTCTGCATCGGTAATTGCAGCTTCAGTCGCGGAAATATGTGCTGGCGTCAGAACAATAAAGTCGACATCAACATTGGCGACCTGCTTAAACAGGGTCGAATGTTTATTGTAATAATCACTGATTTCTTGCGCTGAAACCTGAATATTTTTCTTATATTCATCCAGTTTAATGCTGGATAAATGCAAGGTACGCTGTTCGGTTTGTAAATTGGCAATCTGCTGGATATCCAGCTCGCTCACCAAGGCATGATCCATAAAGCTCGCGCTAAGCATTTTCAAGGCATGATCCTGACGCAGGTTCTGGATTAAAGCCTGACTGCTCATGCCCACTGAACGCAGGTAATTGGCATACAGTGCTTCAGAAAACTGGCCATTTTCCTGAAAGCTTGGTTGCTGGGCAATCATCTGCTCAATTTGCGCATCGCTTAAGGAAATACCCAAATGTTCCGTCTGTTGTAACAGCAAGGTACGTGCAATCAGAGTATCGAGTGCTTTATTTTCAATATACGCCTGATTCAACAAGGTCTCATCGCCTTGTGTATAGCTGAGATATTGTTGTTTTAATGAGTTGGTTAAGGCTTCTAATTCCTGTTTGGAAACCTGTTGCCCATTTACTGATTTTGCCGAGTCGGCAGAATTGCCGCCACTAAAATATCCTTCAATACCTACAAGTGCTAAAGGGATCAGAAACAGAACGAGCAAAACCTTGCCCAACCAGCCCTTAATAACATTACGAAAAGATTCCATAAGTATTCCAATATTTTACTTGTGCAGGATTTTAACCGAAAACCCTCAGCGAATGAATGTATTAAAACCCGAAACTCTGATTATTAATAAAAAACGCGCCAGGAGGCGCGTTTAATACTGCTTAAAAGATCAAGCTACAGAATCTTTTAAACCTTTACCCGCTTTGAAGCTAGGTACTTTGCTTGCTTTAATCTCAAGTGTTTCACCAGTTTGTGGGTTACGGCCTGTACGAGCAGCACGTTCTTTCACATTGAAAGTACCGAAGCCCACTAAAGTCACTGTGTCGCCTGCTTTCAGCGCTTCAGTGATTGAAGCAATTGTAGCGTCTAAAGCCTTACCAGCGTCAGTCTTAGACAATCCCCCTTTCTCTGCAATTGCATCAATTAATTCTGATTTATTCATGAAGATTACGTCCTCTTAATATCGTTTATTTAAGGTCCAAAGATTTCGTTTAAGTTACCGTAATGCCTTTATAGCAATGCTTTGAGGGTAAAAGCAATACTCTCCAGACGCATTTATACAAAATAAGTTGCAAAAATCTGCCAAAAAATGCCAAAGCTGTCGAGATTTTCACTTTTTCAGGAGTTGTTCTTTTAATTGCTTATTTTCTTCAATTAAAGCATCGACTTTGCTGTGCAGTTGCAGCACCAGCTGCTCTAAATGCTGGATATCTTTCACGGTTACCAGCCCTATACGGTTCAAGGAATGATGAACACTATGGTCAATCATCCGTTCGACCTTATCTTTGGTATCGACCACCGATTCTTTGGCCTTTTCAGAAACTTTTTCTACGGTCTGATCGGCAATTTCGGTGGTTTTGGATTCCAGTTCTTCCCCCACCTTGACCAGTGAGTCAAATAATTTATTGCCTTCTTCTTCAGCACGGGAAAATGCGCCTAAGCCGGCCAGCCAGATCTGTTTGGTATATTTGCGAAAATCCAGCGCCGATTTACGCCCAGAACGTACTCTTGCTTTGTTTTTAGACGCTTTTTCATTTTCGTTTTGTGGTTCTGGCGATTCTACTGCTGCTTCATCCATTCGCATTTCTCCTGCTTATTTTGTATACCATTCAATATCATAAACCAACAAAATGCTCTTATAATAGCAAATTAAGCACTTGAACGTTTTGTTAAACTGTTCTACAAAGCAAGAATATTATGTATTACTTCCTGGTAATGCACCGCTTGGATATGCATGACTCGATCTGGTTAGGGACTAAATTGTATGAATGAATCGCAACAAAGACAAAATGAATCACATTTGTTGCTGACGATGGTGATGATTGTTCTGGAAACAATCTTTAGCTTTATCTTGAAATATGATCGTGTCGTTGCACTTCAGGCCAAAAAATTTGTAGACCAGAAAATTGCAGTCAAAATTAACAGCTATATCCCCTATTTCGACTTCTATGTGCAGTTTAGCGAACACGGCATCCTGTTTGATCTAAAAGCACCTGAAAAAGCCGTCGAATTAGATGTCCGTACCACATTGCTGGATTTGATTAAGATTTTTGTCTTGGGGAATCGCCGCAGTATTCGAGCCATGCGCATTGAAGGCGACCCGACTTTAAAAGATGAATTCCGTGATCTGCTGACCTTATTTAGTATTCCTAAGGTGCTGTCAGACTGGCGTCAATGGCTGGCCGATCCTGAACACGAGCAGGAACTGGAAACCTCTAAACGCCGAATTGCCCCGCTGCTAGAGAAAATTGACCTGCAACGCTCGACCATTAATACCCTGCAAGTAGAAGTTAAACAGTATAAAAACCGCATTCGTCGCATGCAACGCAACCAAAAGCGAATTAATCTGGCTTTTAGTCTAATTACTCTGCTATTAATTGCGTTATTAGTGTATAATTTATGGATCGTTTAAATCCTTAATTTCCCTGCGATTGAATCGAATATCCGAATAATAAAAAAACTTGACTATTTTAGTCAGGATTCATAGAATCTACACATCTAGTCCAACCATGTGTATCGAATCATGCGCTTAACCACTCGCGGTCGCTACGCAGTGACTGCTCTACTTGATCTAGCTTTGCAGCCAACTGAACAAACGATCACTCTTGCAGAAATTGCAGCTCGACAATCTATTTCTGTCGCTTACCTTGAGCAGTTATTTGCGAAATTAAAGCGTCACGGCCTGGTTTCCAGTATTCGTGGAGCCAATGGTGGTTATCACCTGGCGCGCAGTGCCGATACAATCACCGTATTAGAAATCATTGAAGCTGTAAATGAAACGGTTGATGCCACCCGTTGTGACCATAAAGGCAACTGCCAGAATGGTGCAATGTGCTTAACCCATGATTTATGGCAAGAACTCTCCCACCATATTGCCGATTATCTTGCAAAAATCACCCTTGCTGACCTTGTAGCTCGTGACAACGTTCAAGCCGTTGCAATTCGCCAAAATTCAGCATCTTTTGATTCAGCCCTTTTATCGGTTACAGGTATTTGACATGAAACGTCCGATCTATCTTGACTATGCAGCAACAACTCCTGTAGACCCTCAAGTTGCAGAACGTATGATGGAATGCTTAACTTTCGAAGGCACCTTCGGTAATGCAGCATCTCGTTCACATGCCTATGGCTGGCAAGCAGAAGAAAAAGTGGAATATGCACGTGAACAAGTTGCGAACTTGATCAAAGCTGACCCACGTGAAATTGTCTGGACTTCAGGCGCAACTGAATCTGACAACCTTGCCCTAAAAGGTGTGGCTCAATTCTATGCATCTAAAGGCAAGCACATCATTACCTCTAAAATTGAACACAAAGCAATTTTAGATACCTGCCGCGAGCTTGAGTCTGAAGGCTTCGAAATTACCTATCTTGAGCCACAACCACAAACCGGTTTAATTACCCCGGAAATGGTTCAAGACGCAATTCGTCCAGATACTATTCTTGTTTCCCTGATGATGGTGAACAACGAAATTGGTACCGTGACTGACGTTGCTGCAATTGGTGAAATTACCCGTGCCAACAAAATCTTCTTCCACGTTGATGCTGCACAGGCTGCGGGTAAAGTCGAGATTGATCTTTCAACCTTAAAAGTTGATTTAATGAGCTTCTCTGCACACAAAATCTATGGCCCTAAAGGCATTGGTGCCTTATTTGTACGCCGTAGCCCGCGTGTGCGTCTGAAAGCGCAAATGCACGGTGGCGGTCATGAGCGCGGTATGCGTTCTGGTACGCTGGCGACCCATCAAATCGTAGGTATGGGCGAAGCATTTGAGCTGGCAGGTAAAAACCTGGAAGCTGAACAAACCCGTTTACGCGTGTTACGTGACAAACTCTGGAATGGCCTGCAAGATCTTGAACAGGTATTCCTGAACGGTCACCCGACTCAAAACGTAGCCAACTATTTAAACGTCAGCTTCAACTTTGTTGAAGGTGAATCGTTAATGATGGCACTTAAAGATGCAGCAGTATCTTCAGGTTCTGCATGTACGTCTGCAACGCTTGAGCCATCTTATGTACTGCGTGCGCTAGGTCTGTCTGACGAGCTTGCGCACAGTTCAATTCGCTTCAGCTTTGGTAAATACACCACTGAAGAAGATATTGATCATGTGTTATCAATTACCAAAGCTGCTGTTGAGAAATTACGTGAACTTTCTCCGCTTTGGGATATGTATAAGGAAGGTATCGACCTTTCTACAGTTGAGTGGGCGGAACACTAATTCGACTCTGAGATGAGGCTTTATTCAGCTTCATCTCATTGATAAAACGAATATTGACCCCATATTAATATTAACGCTGACCCCGAGGTTTGGAGAAGCAAAATGGCATATAGCGAAAAAGTAATTGATCATTACGAAAACCCACGCAACGTTGGTGTTTTAGACAAAAATGCAGACAACGTAGGTACAGGCATGGTCGGTGCACCAGCATGTGGCGACGTAATGCGTTTACAGATTCAAGTGAATAATGACGGTGTAATTGAAGAAGCACGCTTTAAAACCTATGGCTGTGGTTCGGCAATTGCATCAAGCTCACTAGTAACTGAGTGGTTAAAAGGTAAAACTTTGGACGAAGCTCAAGCCATCAAAAACATTGATATTGCAAACGAACTGGCTTTACCACCAGTTAAAGTACACTGCTCTGTACTTGCAGAAGACGCGATTAAAGCGGCTGTTGAAGACTATCGTACCAAACAGCAAAAAGCTTAATTGTTTCTCGTTTTAAAGACAGATTAACGGAGTTTTCATGATCCATTTAACTGAAAATGCTGCAACTCATATCAGCAATTACTTAAAGAATCGCGGTAAGGGTGAAGGTATTCGCGTTGGCGTGAAAACTTCCGGCTGTTCAGGTCTGGCCTATGTGCTTGAGTTTGTTGATGACGTCAATGCATACGATCAGGTATTTGAACAGCACGGTGTAAAAGTATTCGTTGACCCGAAAAGTTTAGTCTATCTTGAAGGTTTAGAGATGGACTATGTCAAAAACGGCTTGAATGAAGGCTTCGAATTCAATAACCCGAATAAAAAAGGTGAATGTGGTTGTGGTGAATCCTTCACGGTTTAACTCCCGACCTTCCCTTCTTTTGCAGATTAAAACAGTGTCTTGCACACTGTTTTAATCGCATTTATGCAGTCCTTTTTTGCAATCAATCGCGGATTATCTCTCCCATGAATCATTTTGAGCTGTTTAACCTGCCTGTAGCACTCGATATTGATTTGGCTACTTTAAAAGCAGAATTTTTAAAGTTACAGCAACAATATCACCCCGATAAAGCCGAAGATAAAGACCAGGCCCTGATTCAGTCCAGCGAAATCAACCAGGCGTATAAAGTTTTATCTCAAGTTGACAGCCGCGCAGGTTATTTACTGAGCTTAAAAAAACAGGACTATCATCTGGATCAGTCAATCAGTGATTTTGAGTTTTTACAGTCTGCCCTCGAAATTCGTGAGCAGTTGGATGATGCCCACTCTGCCGATGAACTGGCTTCCCTAAAAACCGAAGTCCAGCAATGGATTGATGGTCTGGTTCGCGAATTTAAAATTGATTATGCAGATGAAGACTGGGGCGAAGCACGCGATACAGTACGTAAATTGCGTTTCTTCCAGAAAGTCATGACCGATATTGACAAGGCTGAAGATCGTTTCCTCGACGACGACAGCTTTGACCTAGATGACGATTTTTAATTTTATTTTTTCAAATTAACGTGCAAAGGATGTAACACAATGGCGCTCTTGCAAATTGCAGAACCAGGACAATCAAGCGCACCGCATGAACATCGCATTGCGATTGGAATTGATTTAGGCACCACACATTCACTGGTGGCCACTGTTCTTTCGGCGCAAGCCAAAGTCCTTCATGATGAACAAGGTCGTGTGTTACTTCCCTCAATTGTTCATTATGCCGAAAATGCCACGCAATATGGCAACGATGCCAAACCGTTTATCACCAGCGATCCGAAAAATACCATTGTTTCAGTAAAACGTTTTATGGGTCGCTCCAAGGCAGACATCAAATTTCAGCATCCTTACGATTTAGTGGGTGAAGCCAATGAAATGCCGGCTTTTGAAACTGCGCAGGGTCGTAAAACACCAGTAGAAATCTCGGCTGAAATTTTAAAACAGCTGAAAGACCGTGCTGAAGACAGCCTGAAAAATCCGGTCAATGGCGCAGTAATTACCGTTCCGGCTTATTTTGATGAAGCCCAGCGTCAAGCCACACGTGATGCAGCTCAACTGGCCGGTCTGAATGTGCTGCGTTTACTCAATGAACCGACTGCTGCTGCAGTAGCCTATGGTCTGGATCAGGACAGCAATTTAAGTACCGATCGCAACTATGTGATTTATGACTTAGGCGGCGGTACCTTTGACGTATCGATTTTACGTTTCTCGCAAGGTGTATTTGAAGTACTGGCGACCGGTGGTCATACTGCATTAGGCGGTGACGATCTGGATCGTTTAATTGTCAAATGGGCGAAAAAACAGCTGAATATTGACACATTAAATGATACTGAATATGCCCACTTTGTGGTCGCAGCGCGTCAGGCCAAAGAAGCGCTGTCGGATGCGGAATCGGTAGAACTACAACTGTTAGATCAAACATTGACACTGGATCGTGCGACTTTTGAAAGCATTATTCAGGTGGCGTTAGACAAGACCATTAGCGTCTGCAAACGCGTACTGCGCGATGCCAAACTGGAACTGACCGATATTCAAAACGTGGTACTGGTTGGCGGCTCTACCCGCTCCTATGCGGTGCAAAAAGCTGTCCGTGAGGTATTTAACCAGGAACCGCTGTGTACTATTAACCCGGATGAAGTGGTTGCGATTGGCGCCTCTATTACAGCCAATCAGCTGATTGGTAATACCAAAGATGGTTCATTGCTTTTAGATGTTACCCCACTGTCTTTAGGTCTGGAAACCATGGGCGGTCTGGTCGAACGTTTAATTTCACGTAATACTGCAATTCCAGTTGCGCGTCGTCAGGAATTCACCACTTATCAGGATGGACAAACCGCCATGCTGATTCATGTGGTGCAAGGTGAACGTGATCTGGTTGAGCATTGCCGTAGTTTAGGCCGTTTTGTCCTGCATGGTATCCCACCAATGACTGCCGGTCAGGCGCGTATTGAAGTGACCTTTCAGGTCGATGCCGATGGCCTGCTTAGTGTTTCTGCCAAAGAAACGACTTCTGGCGTTTCCGCGCATATCGACATTAAACCGTCTTATGGTTTATCGAGCGAAGATACCGAACGTTTACTGCTTGACGGTTTCAAATACGCAGAAGAAGACAAACACCTGCGTCATTTACAGGAAACCAAGGTCGAAGCACAGCGTGAACTGGAAGCTCTGGAGCAGGCACTAAAAGTTGATGCACAGCTATTGAGCGCAGAGCAACTGGACGCATTGAATAGTGCGAAAACCCATTTGTACAGCCAGCTTGAAACAACCGATATTCAGGCTATTGAACAGGCTGTTGAACAGCTTAAAATACACAGTGATGCTTTTGCTGCGCTTCGCATGAACCAGCATATTGATGCTGCTCTTAAAGGCACCAAGCTCGACGACTGGTCAAACTCAAACTAATTTAAGGTAAAGACTATGCCACGTATTAAAGTACTTCCACATGCGCAATTCTGCCCAGAAGGTGCTGAGTTTGAAGTTGAACAAAATGCCAACCTGTGCGAAAGCCTGTTAAAAAACGGCATTAAAATTGAACATGCCTGCGATATGTCATGTGCCTGCACCACCTGTCACGTGGTGGTACGCCGCGGTTTTGACAGCCTGGAAGAAATGAATGATGTCGAAGCTGATCTGTTAGATCGTGCTTGGGGTCTAGAACCTGACTCACGTTTATCATGTCAGGTACAGGTGGTTGATGAAGATCTGGAAGTTGAAATTCCAAAATACACCATTAACCATGCTTCTGAAAATCACTAAGACTTAAAACAGAAAAACCACGCTCCGGCGTGGTTTTTTTGACTTGATAGAACACTCAACAATCTTCGATCAAGCAGATCATCTATCTTTATAATTTAATGAAATTCCCGATCTGGTCGATTAACCTCGACTTCTTCAATCACTTCATCTTCCAGTTTTAATTTCACAATACCCTGCGAGTTGGTCAGTTTTTGCTGGGTCTGAATCCGTTTAATCATTTTTTCCAGCACACCAATCAGTTCCGGATATTCAAAGTTTTGCACTTCATCCAGATTCAGCAACAGATGAAAACCTTTGTATTCATAGTCAAACCAGCGCTGATAATCGGATTTTCTGGCCGCATATTTTTCCATGACCTGCCAGGTTTTCACCGGACCCTGAATACCTTTTAGGAAAATTGGCGCTTTCGGCGCACACAGATAATCATTTTTCACCAGTTGATAGGTATCATCTGACAGCAGGATTTCATCAACTTCGGCTGCGCTTTGCAAACGCGCTGCCAGATTGGCATCGCGGCCGACAATGGTATAGGCCATCCGATGCGCCGCACCATAGTTACCCACGTGGCAATAACCGGTACTGATGCCCATGCGGATATGTAACGGCGGATAGCCCATTTTAATCCAGCGTTCACGCAGCAGTTTCATTTGCTGGCGCATAGCAATGGCCATTTCAACGCAGGTCTTGGCATCATTTTCTACACCCTGACTGCTTGGATCACCAAAGAAAATCAGGATGGCATCCCCCATAAACTTATCGACGGTGGCTTCATACTGCTTGGCAATTTCAGTCATATGACTCAAATAATCATTCAGCAGGTAGGCTAAATCGTCTGGAATCAGGGTTTCAGACAGCTCGGTAAAGCCCTGAATATCGGAAAAGAAGATGGTGAGTTTTTTACGTTTATATTCAATTTTGGCTTCTGACTCGCCTTTCATGATCGAGTGCCAGAGCTGAAGCGGCGCATAACGGCTCAACTGGTTGGCAAACTCCATATAGCGGTTCATTTGCTGATAATAATGTTCACGCTTATGGTTAGAGGCACGAATCCGGCGGGTCTGATAAACACTGCCCATCCCGAAATACACGATCATGCACAGGAAGGCCAGAATGGTCAGCTCATTGGTGGTGTATTCAAAATATTCACCAAAGCCAAATACGAAAATATTGCACAGATAGAATACCGACGCTGCAAATAAAGCCGCCAGCGACACCAAAAAGAACGACACTTTGACGTTAATGGCGGTATACAGCAAGGCAAAAATAGCCGCAAAGGTCAGGACCAGATTTAAATGCACGGCCGACAGACAGATGGCCACAATCATAATATCTATAATAAATAAGATATTTCTTTTAATCTGATAGTTATATTTAGATTGTAGCCAGCGCGACAGTTTCGGGGTAATAAACAGCAAAAATGCCAATAAAACCGGAATATAAATTTGGTACTGGGTGTCTGGATAGGTGTAATGATAGACAATCAGGATCAGCGATAAGCTCGCATAGCCCATGACCCGATGCAGGTAATCAAATTGCGTAGGATCTCGATCCATCCAATAACCTAGTGACACCGTACTCTACTCTCCTTAGCGGATCTGGTCACACCATACATCCCTGCATGATGCAAACACGAATATCAGTCCATTCGCCAGTCAAATGGCATATCGCCCTGACCGCGCAATGCCAACATTAGCGTTTGGCGCATATGGTTCAGCACTTCATTGTTATACGGTACTGCTGGTGTTCCCCAGACCGGTTTTGGCCATGCCACATCATTTTGATAACGCACCACATGATGGAAATGCAATTGTGGCACCATGTTGCCCAGTGCAGCGACATTCATTTTATCGGCACGGAATACACGTGACAGTTGGCTAGATAACCAGCTCGATTCACGCAGGAACTGTTCCTGGTCGGCCTGGCTTAATTCATAGAGTTCGGTAATGCCCGGCACACGTGGAATAAGAATGAGCCAAGGAAATTGCATATCATTCATTAAACGACATGTTGACAGGGGAAAGTCGCCTACAAAAAAAGTATCTTGAGCAAGTTGTGGATGCAAACTAAACATATCTTTATAAATGACGCAAATTAGAATGATGGCTAATACTACCACATCCCAAAGGACGTGAATATTCTATAACGGCCGTTTCACCACAAATAACACACTATTTGCAGCCAGCCAGAGCAATCCCCTATCTTCAATAAATTTCCTTAAATAATCAAGACTTCTTTGCGCAGTCAGCGATTAAATAAACAGCAGGAATTGCATCAGGACTGAGCGCTAACTCAGGCTGGCAGCTCACGCAGCAGTTGCTCCAGCAAATCGGAAATAAACTGAATCCGTTTTTGATGTTCATCCAACAGCACCATGACTTTTAAACGCTGTCCGCCATCCATCCGGAAATAGGTCGGATGTTTTTGCATCATCTGGATAATACTAATGGCCTGCACCGGGGTATCTGGTGAAAACTCGATATTGCCGCCATTAGCACCCACATCAATTTTGGTAATACCGAGCTGCTCGGCTTTCAGACGCAGCTGATGCACGGCAAATAGCTGTTTTACCGGTTGTGGTGGAATACCAAAACGGTCAATCAGTTCCATACGGATGTTGTCGAGTTTTTCCTGTGTATCGGTATTGCTGATACGTTTATAGAATAATAAACGCTGATGCACATCGCCCAGATACTCATCCGGAATCAAGGCTGGCATGTGCAGGTTGATTTCCGCTGTTAACGACAACGGCGCATCGAAATTTGGGGTTTTGCCTTTTTGAATGGCTTTAGTGGCTTTTTCCAGCATTTCCATATACAGGCTATAACCAATGGCCTGCATCGAACCGCTTTGCTGTTCCCCGAGAAGTTCACCGGCACCACGAATTTCCAGATCTTCGGTGGCCAGCATAAAACCGGCACCCAAGGTCGATGCACGCTGAATCGCATCCAGACGTTTTTCAGCATCACCTTTTAAGCCTTTAATCGACGGCACCAGCAAATAGGCATAAGCCTGATGGTGCGAACGTCCGACCCGGCCGCGTAGCTGGTGTAATTGCGCCAGGCCGAGCTTGTCGGCGCGTTCAATTAAAATGGTATTGGCATTCGGGACATCAATCCCGGTTTCAATAATGGTGGAACAGACCAGCACATTATATTCTTTATGATAGAACTGCTGCATCACCTGCTCCAGTTCACGCTCACGCATCTGGCCATGTGCGACTGCTACCCGTGCTTCCGGCACCAGCTGGCGAATATTTTCTGCTGCACGTTCAATGGTATCGACTTCATTATGCAGGAAATACACCTGACCGCCACGCAGCAATTCACGCAAAATCGCTTCTTTGACTGAATCACCAGTCTGTTCCTGCACAAAGGTTTTTACGGCTAAACGACGCGCTGGTGGTGTGGCAATGATGGATAAATCGCGCATGCCACTAAAGGCCATATTCAGGGTACGTGGAATAGGGGTTGCCGTTAAGGTCAGCATATCGACATCGGCGCGCAAGGCTTTAATCCGCTCTTTATCGCGCACACCGAAACGGTGTTCTTCATCGACAATCATCAGGCCCAGCTGTTTGAACTGGACATTTTCCTGCAAAATTTTATGGGTACCAATCACAATATCGACTTTGCCTTCGGCCAAATCTTCAATGATTTTAGTATGGGTTTTGGATGAACCAAAACGCGACAGGACTTCAATACGCACCGGCCAGTCGGCAAAACGGTCTTTAAAGGATTCATAATGCTGCTGTGCCAGCAAGGTGGTCGGTACCAAGACCGCTACCTGTTTATTATTTTGCACGGCGACAAAGGCGGCACGCATGGCCACTTCGGTTTTACCAAAGCCAACATCCCCACAGACCAGACGGTCCATCGGTTTTGCCTGCTGCATATCATATAAGGTCGCTTCAATGGCATTGGCTTGATCCAGCGTTTCTTCATAGGCAAACCCGGACGCAAACTGCATATACAGTTTTTCATCCAGCTCAAAGGCATAGCCCGGCTTGGACTGACGGCGTGCCTGTATATGTAGCAACTCAGCTGCAACATCATGAATCTGCTCCAAAGCTTTACGCTTGGCCTTGTTCCAGGCATCAGTGCCAAGTTTATGTAGCGGCGCCAAATCCGGATCGCCACCACTATAGCGGCTAATTAAATGCAAATTGGTCACTGGCACATAGACTTTGGCGCCATCGGCATAATCGAGCTGCAAGAATTCATGATCCTGCTGATCAATTTCCAGCGTCACCAGTCCGGCATAACGCCCCACACCGTGATCAATATGTACCACCGGTGCACCAATACTCAGCTCGGTCAGACTGCGAATTAAAAACTCTTCCGAGACTTCCTGCTGACGTTTACGCCGACGCTGAACCACACGATGTTCATAGAGCTGGTTTTCCGAAATGACCGAAAGCTGGCCCTGAATTACCAGACCACGATCTAAAGGAGCGTTGGTAATGGCAACGGCGTATAAAGATTTCTGGAATTCAGCAAAGTTCTCAACCGTTGGGATTTCTCCCAGAGTGGAACGCAGAGCATCTTTCAAAGTTTCACGGCGACCAGCACTTTCTGCGACCAGCAACACCGGATGATTGGCCGCGTTAATATATTCTTTGACCAGACTGAACGGTTTTTCCCGTTTCGGATCGACCGGCAATTTAGGCGGTGCTTCAGTGGCCAGATTTACCACACCGGCTTTTTCAGCAAAATGATCTGCCGAGGCGATGATGCGGCCAAACTGGTTCAGCTGTCCCAGCACCTGCTGCGATGATAAAAACAGTTGCTCTGGCGGTAAAATAGGCTGGTCAATATTATGCCGGCGATCTTCATAACGGCGGTTTACTTCCTGCCAGAAGCTATTTAAACCTTCTTCCAGTCCCTTATCTGTAATGACAATACCATTCTCGGGTAAGTACGCCATTAAGGTACTTTCGGCAGCCATTGCCTGAGCGCTAAAGAACAATGGGAAATAGAACTCTATCCCTGGCGAGGCAATGCCATCGAGCACATCCTGATACACCGGGCTTTTCTTTGGATTTGCACTTGGGAATAATTCTGCATAACGATCGCGGAACAGCGAACGGCCTTCTTTTAAAGGAAACTCTTTGGCGGGTAGTACTGAAAATTGCTGAATGGTTTGGGTAGTCCGCTGGGTTTCCGGATCAAAAAACTTCAGGCTTTCAATTTCATCATCAAACAGGTCAATCCGGATTGGTGCTTCTTGCCCTGAAGCAAAAATATCCATAATACTGCCGCGCACCGCAAATTCACCATGGTCATAGACTGTATCGACCAGATGATAACCAGCCTGAATCAGGCGTTTCTTTTGCTGTTCCAGTTCAAACTTCTGGCCAACCTGAATATCAAAATGCTCACCTAAGACCCAAGAGGTTGGCGCCACACGCTGCGCCAGGGTTGCAGCCGACACCAGCAGTACGCCCTGCTGTGGCATATTCGATAAAATCGCCAGACGCTCAGAGACAATATCCTGATGCGGCGATAAACGGTCATAAGGTAAAATTTCCCAATCCGGGAAAATGGTCGGTTGAATACCATAAAACTCAAATTCGCTTTCCAACTGCCCCAAATGCTGGCTGTTACGCGCCACCACAATCAATAACTGTTTATGCAGGGTGCTCAGCTGCTTGATCAGCAAGGCCGCGGATGAGCCCTGCAAATTGCCCACCCAGCGTTTTTCGCCCGTTTTTAATTGTTTCAGATTGAGTTGGGAGCTTTCGTGTTGGAACATGTATATAGCTTTTAGGTCTAATCAACATGCGGCTTATACTAACACGAGCATTTCCATCCATTACGTTAATTTTTCTTAATCTTTATCTGAAAAAATGAGACTGCATCTGGCTGAAAAATGGATTGAAGCTTACTTTTTCTCACGCAAAAACTGACGATAATAATCATTCAGGCGTTTCACGATACTTTTAAACTGCAACAGGTTTTCTTCTGTGTTGCCCAAACGCGTCACAAAGCTTTGCGTGGCAATTTCCAGATCAATTTTTTCATTGATCAGCATGGCGGTAAAATACAGTTCTTTCAGGTCATCAAAACGGTTCATACGCCGATTAGACAAATACTCCAGCCGCTCCGATAAAGCATCATTCAGCACAATACCATCGACGATATAGCCGTGTTGCGGATCAAACTGAATCTGATGTTCAGCCAGAAATTCTGCTTCTGGAGAGGGCTTGCTTTTAAACAGTTGCGCCACTTTATTGAACATATGGTTATATCCTGAAATTCGCTGTGCCTAGTGTATCGGCTTTAGCATGGAGATCCAGCGTTTGAACGCGGATATCTTCATAAAAACAAAAAAGCATCCGAAGATGCTTTTAACTTGAGAGTTTTAACCATACTGGCGCTGCAAATAATGCACAATATCATCCGATTCAAACATATGAGCGCCGGTATTCGGATCGACCAGATAAGGCACCTGAATATTCTCTCCCATCAGTGCCAAGACTTTCTCACGTTTACCGCCCTTTAAAGGTACATATTTACCTGGCTTTAAACGTAATTTGGCCAGCCCCTGATCTTGCCAGCGCTCTTTGGCCACATTATGAAAAATAAAAGGCAATTCCAGCTCGGTTAAGGTACTGCGCACAATGCGCGTATACGGACTGGCTTCAAAGCCCCACAGCTCCAGCAGTTGCTCTGGCGCCGCACGGTTTTTAATCTTTTTCTTGACCCAGACCCCACGTGCGCCATTGAGCAACGTACCAGCAAAGGCCACAAATGGAATTTTTGGATAATGTGCATAGCGCCGCGGGGTTTTCCCGCTTTTGCCATAGTGTTTAAACAGATGATGAATAATCTGCTGCGATTCGTAGAGATGATCTCCGGTATTTTCATCTACCAGAAATGGAAATTGCAGTTTACCGCCCAATTCCTTGACCTGCGGACGGTATTTTTTACCACCTTTAGGACAGGGATAGACTTCATAATCCAGATTCAGCAAGGTCATGACTTCGCGTACACGTCGACAAAATGGTGAACCTTCAAACTCATACAACTTGAGCGGCTGCTCAGGTTGCTTGGGAAATGCTGTGCCATTGCTTCCGCGCCCGCCTTCGGTCAAAGCAGAAGCCAATGCCTGTACCACTTTAATTTGATGATGCAACATCATGACCTTCCTGTTCTTGTTATGTTCTAGAAGATGAATGCCGAATCGGGTTGATTACAGCTCCACCAATGCTTCTTTGGCCACCACAATACCATTATTATCGGCATAAATATAATCACCCGACTGAATATTCACACCACCAAAGCTGAGCGGAATATCGACCTCACCCACGCCTTTACGGTTACTTTTTTGTGGAATTGCTGCCAGCGCATGTACGCCTAAATCCAGTTCAGCAATGGCATCGACATCACGTACACAACCGTAAATAATCACACCATTCCAGTTGTTTTTTACTGCAGATTCGGCAATCAGGTCGCCCATAAGTGCACAGCGCATTGACGCACCACCATCCACCACCAGCACTTTGCCCCGGCCTTCAGTCGCCAGTAATTCTTTTACACGCGAATTATCTTCAAAGCATTTTACCGTCACCACCTGACCGCCAAAACTTTTACGCGCGCCATAGCTTTTGAAAAATTTGCCATCCATTGATGGGGTGACCACTTGCAGCTGTTTATCCGGGTTATCATCCAGCAAATCACAAGTAACGAAAGCGACTGTAGACACGTGTGTTTCCCTCATTTTGTATGTTGTATGCGTAAATTATCATAAATTTCAAACTTTTCAGTTTGAGTTAAGGCAGCCTCGACCATAGTATGAGCCACCTGCCCGGCTGTCACTGGCCGATGTTTAAAATTTTTAGGCAAAAAAGATGAACAGCGCTGAAACAGCTGCTGTGACAGATCTTCCAGAAAACGTGCATCCTGACGCTCGCCTAGCAATAAAGATGGGCGCAGCAGTGAAACTTTGCTTAAAGATAAGTTCTGAATGTACTGTTCCAGTTCACCTTTGACCCGATTATAAAAAAATGGCGATCTGGCATTGGCCCCCAAGGCACTGACCAGCAGATAATGGGCAGAGGTTTGCTGCAACAGCTCGGCAAAATGGGCATTGATAGTAAAGTCAGTCGCATAAAAGTTATCTTTTGAGCCGGCTTTTTTCAGGGTGGTACCCAAACAGCTAAAGCCATGACTATGCTCGCTGACATCCTGATCATTCAGCATCAGTAAATCTTCCAGCACCAATGGCTGTACTTTGGCCATCTGTTCAAAGGCTGTATCCGGGCGACGCACCACCGCCGTAACCTGCTGACAGGCAGGATGATCATTTAAGGCAGAAACCAGCGCCCGGCCGACCAAACCGGTCGATCCAATAACAATGGCTTTTTTTATGATTTGAGTCATTTTTTATCCAATATTCAGGCACTCACACTAATCTAACGTTTTCTTTCATTTTTTTCTGCATCTTAAATGTTGTCAAAGCTTGTCAAGACTTGACTTCGACGCATTGTTTAATCAAAATATGGCACTTGTTTACGGGCTGGTGAAATTCTGCTGATGTGGTTTTCAGTTGAATTGCGGCCCGCCCAGACCAATCTATTTCAAGGAGTGCACGAGTGGCAAACTCTGCTCAAGCTAAAAAACGTGCTCGTCAAAACGTTAAAGCACGTAAACATAACGCAAGCTTGCGTTCTATGGTTCGTACCTATCTTAAACGTACAGTAGCTGCTATCGCTGCTGGTGACTATGCTGTTGCTTCAGAAGCTTACAAAAAAGCTGTACCTGTAATCGACCGCATGGCTGATAAAGGCATCATCCATAAAAATAAAGCTGCTCGTCATAAGAGCCGCTTGAACGCGCAAGTTAAAGCATTAGCTTCTAACTAATCGCAAAGCAGAAAGAGCCCTGATTCAGGGCTTTTTTTGTATCTGTAGATTTTATTTTGGTCCGATCTTATCCTCAATACGTTTACGTCCCGATCGATTCCATCTCAATTCCACACTAAACCGTCTAAAAAACATCTAACCATCACACGACCTACCATCACTAGAAAATAAATCTGTCCCCCTATATTTTTGATTGCCACAACATCCCCCATAAAAAAACACCTCCTAAACTACTTAGAAGATGTTTATGTAATTCAGACTTAGAATGTTGAATATGAATTGTTATTTCAGCATCAGTCTTAAGTTTTCTGGGGTTAAATAAGCCAGTTGCAGACTATTATTAGCGCTTAACTGGGTCCATTGCTGGTTAGCCCCACCGGTACAGCCATAGCGGATTAAACGGGCACGATTGTCTTTTAAATAGCCATGTTCCAGATCAAAACATTGAGCACCCTGGCGGATGGTTCCGGTTTCTGTATGCATTGTCCACACCTGACTGTCCTGTGTGGTGCTACAGCTGGCCAGTGTTACCACATTGCTGTTATTGCTTAAACACAAATCTATCTCGGCTTTACTATGAATCCGGCCCAAACCATCATAAATCCATTGCTCGGTGTCATCTCCGGTACAGGCGCTTGCACCACTGATATAGACATTTTTCTGACCTGTCGCCAGAGTTTCCACTTTCAAACAGTTATTTCTGTTTTTAAGTAGCGTTGCTTCAGCCAGAAGATCTTCATTGGCCAGTCCCAACTGCGTCACGAAGCCTTCCAGCGCTGTTTGCGCTTCAGGTTTTGCATGCTCCAGATCGGCACGGTAGACATTCATCCAGCGATTCAAACGGTAGATGTTCTGTTGCTGCTGTTCATAACGCTGCAACTGCTGCTGAGCTAGTGCACTCAATTCATGACGATTTTCTGCATAAGAATCATATAGTAATTGTGCAGCTGGCTTTAAAGCGATCACCGCCTGATTGGCCTGTGCTTCCAATTGCTGCTGGAATTCCGGCAATTCCACTTTTCTAAGCGCCGTATAACCATCCTCACGTCCAATTTTTACAGCAGCTGAAATGGCAGTGCCGTATTGAGGAATCGTAAGTGTCGATAATAATTTCTCGGCTTCATTGGCTTTTTTGCAGTACAAATTAACCTGTTGCGGCTGATCTGTAATGGCCAGGTTCACATGCAGCTTATTGGCATTACCACGCATACGATGAGGTGCCAAAGCCACGTTCTGGCTGCGATTGGTATATTGAACATCTAACCAGCAAGCCGCCTGCTCTGCGCCACGCTGTGCAGCCGGCAAATCATAGACATTGCCCCAGTTGCTGCGTGCTGCCGGATACAACACCCCTTGCTGGGTTTCCGGATCATAGCCGCCAATAATGGTAATCACCGGCACCCCAAATAAACGCGGTTTTAAATAATAGCCATCGGCGCTGTTATACCAGACCTCGCTTGAATTCGGCACTTTCGGATAGACCACTTCCATCTGGCGGCTGTCCGGATTCCAGCGTTTATAGCCGGATGGCGAGCTTTCATCCCACACATGACGATTGGTAAAATGCGGCTGGATACGCAAAAAGGTACTATAACCGGTGTAATGGGTATAACGTGAAATACTGCTATTGGTGGCACCGCCTGACATGGCATCCCAACCATACGGATACAGTTTCAGGAAATTTGGCACCCCGTTTTTGCCATCGCCCAGATTGGAGGATTGCCAAGCCAAATTACCGCGCATTTTGTTGCGATAGCCTATATAGCCCCAGCCACTATCGGCATGATGTGCCGACCAGAAATAATTGGTGGTGGTATCATCTACTTTAAAAGAGCCCGGATAATGGCCTAAACCATAATGATGGCCAATTTCATGGCTAAATTCGTTACCCACCGAGTTATACAGGGTCAACATGCCGTTACCGCCACTCAAGCCATGGGTCTGTTCACCATTGCTATATTTACCCCGCGCATGGTGAGTTACCACAGTTTGAGTCAGTTGAGGCTGTTGCTGACTGAGCATCGAAGCACTGGTCACCCCCCAGTTGGCCAAGTTAATTCCCACACTAAAGGTCGATTTCGCCGTGTTTTCACGCATATCCCCCGAATAAACACCGCCTTCGTCTGCACTTTGACTGTCGTAGATGGTGCCGTTGGCCACCATCACCCGATCCAGCTGAATATCATCATATTTAGCCACCGTCATGTGCGCTGCCGGAATGGTCTGGAAATAGTCTGTGCCTGAATTTTCCGGTTCAAGCAGCATGGCATGTCCTGTTGAATGTGGCGGCGCAGTGAGCAGTCCAATCCGGATATTATTTAGTACCAGTTCACCAGGCGCAGCAAAATCAATCTGCTCTGCCAGTAAATCACCACTGCGGTTTTTGCTGTCAATGATCCGTAATTTTAAGCCCGGACGTACTTCATCCCAGTTTAAGCGCGCTGACCAGGCCCGTTTACTGTAGCGCACTTCTGCACGGCCATCACGATTGCTCTGGTCCGAGGCCGGAATTTGAGTCGGATCAGCCAGGTTGATACGGCGTAACAGCCGTTCATTCTGATACACCTCAACCTGCAGTGCATTAATCTGATCCATCTCCTGCATCGGTGTGATTAATAACAATGCCTCCCGTTCTGCGGTTAAACGTGGCATTTTTTTCTCTTCGTTACCATTCGGGTCAACCACATGGCCTTGGGCAAACTGCACCATCGCCTGCAAAGAACCTGTTAAATCATTACGCACTTCACGTGATTCAGACTGGGCATTAAAATCATAAAAACCCAAAACAGATGGACTTACCACATCTTGCGTTGGCTCAGGATAATGACTTCCATGCAGCGGAGCATCTGGTGCTGTCCCATTGTTCGGCTGTTGATTTTCTCCATCACTACCACCACCGCCACATGCCGTCAGCATAAACGACAATATACTTACACTTAACAAACTAAGCGGAAACTTGATCACACTTTTCACTATTTATTTTACCCCAATGTCAATTTATGACTAAAATAAAAAAATAAACACATATTTTTCAATTATTTAAGAAATTATATTAGAGTAATTTAAAATCTAAAGCAATGTGTTGTACTTTATTGGACAGAGAAAGAGACAGCTTATTTTTATTTTTTTTAAATGATGGACAAAAATGCAGCAGAAAAGAAAATTTTGATTTAGGCGGTTTTTAGACAAACAAGACTCTTGCACCCCAATAGAAATAGGCGTAACACATAGTCATTTTAGGTGGATTTTTTTTGAGTGTGAGCAAGATATATTAAAGCCAGCCATAGCTCACCTTCACAAACCATCCCCAGCGCAAATTTATATTAAACTTTTTGATGAAACTGCGAGATATCCAAGGTATGTACTTTGCCGCGCCAGATCCATTTCAACTGTGATTCCAGAAAATTTTCACCTTCAAACCAGACAAACAGCCCTTCCATCATTTGTGGCCAGTCTTCCTGTGACACCTCATTACGCCCTGAAATTACCGCAATAATCGCAGCCAGAATGGTGTCATGACTGACCGCCAGACTTAGGCCGCCCGGACTGTTAGGATGAGTGTTATAAATCAGTTCCAGCACATCCACCACGCCATGAATCGGATGTTTCATGCCCGGCAAGGCATTATTGACAAAGCTGTTAATAAAGCCCAACGCACCCTGCTGGCGAAAATACGGACCAGCCTGCTTGATGTCCAGCACAAAACTGCCTGGCTCGACCAGCAAGCCCTGCTCGACAATTTCAATATGATGGGTATTTGGCGCAATATGTACCGAATCTGCGCCTTCAATCATTAAAGCGGCAGTATCGACACAGCGCTGGATCGGACTAGAGATACAATGCTGAATGGCGCGTCCGCTATGGTCAATGAGATAAGCCCCCCATTTTTGCGCCAGTTCACGTCCCGGACCGGTTAACTGCAAATCATAGCCCGCCAGTCCCTGTCCAGCCACATTTTCACGAATGGAATGCCGGGTAAACAAGGTCACGGGAGTATGCACATCGGGCAACAAATCAATTGCCTTTAACATACTCGGTGGAAGCAGCTCTAACGCCATGGATCAAGCCAAATACAAAGGTGTTAAGCCCACTATAGCATGTTGGCAAATTAGCTCAATGTTCATTCGCCATAAGTGCTAGAGCACGCAAGGCAATCTCTTTCATTTCGGCATTTTTATAGGCAATAAAATTGCCATTTAACAGCGTATCACGATGGTTATATAAAAATGGCCGTCCCTGAAAATCAATCAGGCCACCGCCAATCCGTTCAATCAGGCATTGGCCAGCACTGGTGTCCCATTCACTGGTTGGGTGAAAACGCGGATATAAATCCACTTTATCTTCCAGCATCATGCAGAACTTATAAGCACTGCCAGCACGAAAAACCGTATAGTCCTGTTCAATCGTAGCGAGCGCCTGTAGATACTGCTCATAGACCGGTTTATTTTGGCTACTTTGACTTAAACCGACTTGAATCTGCGGACCACTGTCTACATATAGATAGGCGTACCATTGCTGTTGCTGGATATTAAACCGTAGCGGCAGGCCCTGTTTGGGGCAGATATACACCGTTTGCTCGCCCGGAATCGCCAGAATGGCAAAGGTGGTATGAATGCCTTCGACCAGACTCAGGTTAATGGTAAATTCCGGACGTTGATGTAAAAACTCTTTGGTGCCATCGAGTGGATCAAGCAGCCAGAACGTGTCCCACCGCGCCCGATCATAAACTGCGCCTTCTTCTGACAGTAGCGGCACATCTGGAAACTGCTGGGCCAGCTGTTCTGTAATGAAGGCATTCACCCGAAAATCGGCCTGGGTTACGGGCGATTCATCGCTTTTGTGTTCAATATCAAAATCGGCACCGGAACAATAACGCTGATATTCTTCTCGCAAGATTTCACATGCCTGTGTCACAATGGGCATCAGCTGCAAAATCAGTGGATCTTGTGGTGCTGTGGTTTTTTTAAACATAGATAGCCTTATATGTCGAATTATTCTGATCAACCCACCATCATCTTTGACATGGATGGTACGCTGCTTGACCTTGCCTATGATGATTTCATCTGGAATGAGCTGTTACCGGTGCGCTATGCCGAGCTGCATCAATGCAGTCTGGCGGAAAGCCGGGATACCCTGTTCCAGTTTTATCAGGAACACAACCATACCCTCAACTGGTATTCATCGCGCTTCTGGACCAGTAAAGTCGGGGTCGATGTACTGGCCATGCAGATTGAGCACAAACATAAGGTGGCTTTAAGACCGGGCTGTATCGAGCTGCTCGATTACCTAAAAGCCAATGGCTATCCAATCTGGCTGGCCACCAATGCCGACTGCGCCGGCCTGGCCTTTAAACTTGAGCAGACTGGTCTGGCCGACTATTTTGATGTCATGATCAGCAGTGAAAGCGTTGGACATGCCAAAGAATTTGTCGCGTTCTGGCAACACCTGGCACAGCAGCATCCTTTTGATCCTGCCCGCTGTTACTTTATTGATGATACCGAAAAAGTACTCAATGGTGCAGCAAAATTCGGTATTCAACAGCTGCTGACCATTCAGCAGCCTTCATCAGGCAAAGCAGCCCGTGCAGACAGCCGTTATCCGATGCTGCATGCGCTGACCGACCTGATTCCCCTATTGCAACACGCTGAGGAAAACAAAATATATGCCTAAATCTGCTCAACACGAAGCTGTAGAAAGCATGCGTATTGACAAGTGGCTCTGGGCGGCCCGCTTTTTTAAAACCCGTTCAATTGCCAAAGCAGCCATTGAAGGCGGCAAGGTGCATCATAATGGTGAGCGCGTCAAAGTTTCCAAGGAAATCCGGGTTGGCATGGAGCTGACCGTACAACAGGGCTTTGACCGCAAAACGGTCAAAGTGCTGTCTTTATCAGCAGTCCGCGGTCCGGCACCGGTGGCCCAGCAACTTTATGAAGAAACTGAGGTCAGTATTGCTCGTCGGGAATTGATTGCATCACAAAGAAAGTTGCATAATCTAGCACGGCCTGATCATCGTCCAAGTAAAAAAGACCGACGACAAATCAGTAAATTTAAACAAGAAAATGATCAGTCCTATGACCAGTCCTGGTCATATCATGATGATTAATTTTGGGCGTCAGAATGTGTCGCAAGGCCACTGATTTTCATAGAAGAGAAACATAAATTCTGTCACTATACTCGGGTGGAAAGAGTTTGAAGTACATACATCCACTTGAGTATATTGTTTGGTGACATCGTATTGAGGTTGTAAGATGGATGAGAATAAAAGCAAGGCGCTAAATGCTGCCCTAAGCCAGATTGAAAAACAGTTTGGTAAAAACACAGTAATGCGTCTTGGTGACAATACCGTACAAGCTGTAGAAGCAGTATCTACCGGTTCATTAACGCTGGATATCGCGCTCGGTATTGGTGGTTTACCAAAAGGCCGTATTATTGAAATTTATGGCCCTGAATCTTCAGGTAAAACCACAATGACCCTGCAAGCCATTGCGGAATGTCAAAAAGCCGGCGGCACCTGTGCCTTTATTGATGCCGAACATGCTCTTGATCCTCAATATGCGCGCAAACTGGGTGTAGATATTGATAACCTGCTGGTCTCGCAACCGGACAACGGTGAACAGGCGCTGGAAATTGCCGACATGCTGGTACGTTCAGGCGCAATTGACCTGATCGTTGTCGACTCTGTTGCAGCCCTGACCCCTCGTGCCGAAATTGAAGGCGAAATGGGTGATTCACATATGGGCCTGCAGGCTCGTCTGATGAGCCAGGCGCTACGTAAAATTACCGGTAATGCCAAACGTTCTAACTGTATGGTGATCTTCATTAACCAGATCCGTATGAAGATTGGTGTGATGTTTGGTAGCCCGGAAACCACCACTGGTGGTAACGCACTGAAATTCTATGCCTCAGTACGTTTAGATATTCGCCGTGTTGGTCAGGTCAAAGAAGGTGATGAAATTGTCGGTTCTGAAACCAAAGTAAAAGTGGTGAAGAACAAGATGGCACCTCCGTTCCGTGAAGCGCTGTTCCAGATTCTGTACGGCAAAGGTGTGAACCATTTAGGTGAACTGGTCGACCTGGCTGTGCAGCAAGAGATTGTGCAAAAAGCTGGTGCTTGGTATTCATATCAAGGTGAAAAGATTGGCCAAGGTAAAAACAATACCATTCGCCATCTGGAAGAACATCCTGAACTGGCACAGACCATTGAAAAACTGATTCGTGAACAGCTATTAACCACAGGCAACGTGGTTGAAGAAAAAGACGAAGAGGAACCTGACTTTTCATTAGATCTGTAAGACTCAACTGTTGAGACTTTAGACATTACACAATACGCCCTACGGGGCGTTTTGTTATTATGCTGATGGCCCTTTTCTGCGAGATGCTTATGTCAGATGCGAAATTCACTAAACTGTTGGACTATGAAACCTTAAAGCAGCAATTTGGCGATGCAGAAGATCAGCCAGCACCATCTGTATCTGCAACTGCCCCGCCTGAATTTGATCCTGAAGAACGTTTATTCGATCATAATAACAGTCAGGAACACAAACCCGGTTTAAGCGGTTCACGTTTGCGCTCTTATGCCTTTGCAGTCCTGACCCGTAAAGAATATTCCAAAGCTGAACTGATTGAGAAACTGGCGCTGTATGCAGAAAACCGTGAAGAAGTGGTCGTTTTGGTCGATGAACTGTCACGCGAGAATTACCAGAGTGACCAGCGTGTGGCCGAAACCCTGCTGTCCAGCCAAAAGCGCAAAGGCAAAGGCCCCAATCAGATTAAAATGAAGCTGAAAAGCAAAAAAATTGATACCGCTTTAATTTCAGAAGAACTGAAAGAAACCGACTGGGTGCAGCAAGCCTACGAATTAAAAGTTAAAAAGTTTGGTCCTGATGTCACGAAAGACCCGAAACTGAAAGCCAGACAGATCCGCTTTTTAATGTATCGTGGTTTTGAAATGGATGCGATTATGAAGGCGATTAACCGTAAAGCAGAAGATTAAAAACTGAATCTAGAGATGTAGATAAGCATCTAACTAGGATGAAACATCGACAAATATAAGAAAATAATATAGGGATTAAATCGAAAGGAAATTAAAAAGAAAAAAGCGATATTCTAAGAATTATAAAAATGGTGGCAACCCTACCAGCAAAGCTTCGGCACATCCCACGTCTGCTACCGTTGCTACCTTCCGGTCCTGGCGGGGTTCACAGGGTGAAATTGCGAAGTAACCGGCAGGGCTACCATTGCAGAAACAGAGTATAGACAATTTTATTGAACTTGCAAGTCCTGATTGCGCTTTTATATAAATCAGCCATCTATTTGATTATTAAAAAAACAGTTTGTATTTAATTGGTTATTTTGCAACAGAATTCCGAGAATTTTGACAGATGCCTAATTCATGACAACTTTGTAAAAGCTTATTGCAATTCGGGTTCGGGCCGTTTTTAATGTGCACATGATGATGATTTGGAATGAGCTCTTTCCTGCCCGCTCATTCCCAGTAAAGATAAAAGATGGATATGAAAATGATGCTAAAAAAGCATACGCTCTGTGCACTCACCCTGCTCTGCTCTGCGCCAGCACTGGCCAATATTCCCATTGAATCACGCGGCTTAAGCCAGAACAGCGGTAGTACCAGCACCCCGACGGCCATTGGCGCCTCCAATAGCGGCGCTCCGGTCACCACCAACCTGAACTGGCAATTAATGCAAAAAAACCAGCAGCTTGAAAATGATATTCGCACCCTGCGTGGCAAAATGGAAGAACAGGAAAACGAGATTGCCCAGCTCAAGCATGAACTGACCAACCGTTATACCGATTTAGACCAGCGTCTTGAACTGCTGAACCAGAAAATTGATCCGGAAGCAGCACCTGCTGTAGAGGAGGATAATCAACAGGATAGTTCTCCCAGTACAGCCAGCAGCAGCCAACCCACCAGTAACCCCGTAAATAATACCGCTGCCCCAGCACCAGCAGCGACCACCGTGGTTAGCACACAAAGCTCGACGGAAGAACTGGAAAAAGCGGCCTATACCATCGCTTTGGATGCCTATAAACAAGGCGGTGCAAAAAAAGCCATTGCCCCGATGCAGAACTTTATTAAAAACCATCCGAATAGCGTGTATATCAGCAATGCCTATTTCTGGCTGGCCGAGTTTAATCTGGCAATTGAACCGACCAATTACAGCGAAGCCAAAAAGAATTTTGAAATTGTTGCCAGCAAATATCCAAATTCGTCTAAAGCCTCTAATGCGGTGTATCGTCTGTATAGCATTGCCAAAAATGTCGACAAGAATGATGCACTAGCCGCGCAGTATCGTAGCACCCTGCTGACCAAATACCCGTCTTCCCAGGAAGCCAGCTTTGTGAAAAGCTCATAACCCAAAAGCCTCAGATGAGGCTTTTTTTATAACAGCAGGATCGTGTTTAACGATGGGTATGTACTGACATAACAATGCCCATCCCGGCCAGCAGACTGACCACAGCCGTACCGCCATAACTCATTAACGGTAATGGATCGCCGGTTACCGGTAAAATCCCGCTGACCATACCAGAGTTTAAAAACACAAAGAAGAAGAAGGTCAAGCCAACTGCACCGGCATATAGGCGACCGAAATTATGAAAACAGCTCAGGCTGATAATCAGGCAGCGGATAATAATTGCAGCAAACAGCGCGAACAGTAAAAATACGCCAAAGAAGCCAAATTCTTCAGCATAGGTCGACATAATAAAGTCAGTATGATGCTCCGGCAAATAACCCAAATGCGACTGAGTGCCTTCCAGATAGCCCTTACCGGTCAGACCACCCGAACCAATGGCAATTTTAGATTGAATAATATTCCAGCCAGCGCCGAGTGCATCAGATTCCGGATCAAACAGGGTTAAAATCCGTTTCTTTTGATATTCCTGTAATAAAAACATCCAGGCCAGCGGTGCAACAATGGCCATCGCCGCAAATGCCCCGCCAATTAAACGCCAGGACATGCCGCTCAGAAACAATACAAAAATGCCCGGAATAATCAGGCCAATGTTCAAGTCCGGCTGTAGCGCCACCAGCACAAAAGGAATGCCGAGCAGCACCAGCGCACCGACGATTTGCAGGAATTTGGGTGGAAACGGTTTACGAGCAAAATACCAGGCCATCATCAGTGGCATGGTAAATTTCATGAATTCACTGGGCTGCATACTGCCAATACCGGGCAGACTGATCCAGCGTTTGGCCCCCATGCGGGTTTCACCAATCAGCAGCACCAGTACCAGCATGAGCACGGCCAGGGCATAAAAATAGGGACTGGCGGCCTGATAGACCTTGGGCGGAATCTGCGCACAGATAAACATGGCAATAAAGCCGATACCAAAGCTGATGCCCTGACGCATCACCATTCCCATATCCTGTGCGGTGGCACTATACACCACCATCAGCCCTAAAATTGCATTCAGGATCAGGAAGCATAATAGCCAGGGATCGAGGTGTAGTTTGGTCCAGCGAGAGGTATCGCTTTTAATGCTTCTTCCATCACGTAAAGAGTGACGTAAAAAACGATACTGCTGAGAAGGTATCATTGCGCCCCATTCAATCCAGATAACAAATCATCGGCAATTATAGGATGAACCATGCGCAGAGTGAATCGGAAATACACACTCGACTCATGATTTCAGCAAAGATTTTTTATGCAGTGGTTGCGGCGTGCTGGGCTTGCAGAATTAAACGCGCCAGCTCCAGATCATCGGGATAGGTAATTTTAATATTGTCCGAGCGTCCCTGTACCACCTGTACCGGATAGCCACCATGCTCCAGCGCACTGGCTTCATCGGTAATATTCACCTCTTGCGCCAATGCCTGTTCAATCGCGCGTTTTAGCTCACCTAAGCGCGCCATTTGCGGGGTTTGCGCCTGCCACAGCTGGGCACGGTCTACTGTGGTCTGAATCTGCTGCTGCGTCTCTACGCGCTTGAGGGTGTCACGGACCGGAATGGCCAGAATGGCACTCTGGTTGCTGTGTACCGCCTGATTCACCAGCGCATATAAGTTTTCAACCGCCACACAGGGACGCGCGGCA
Organism: Acinetobacter sp. CIP 53.82; assembly: GCF_000369465.1. Classification (NCBI taxonomy): domain Bacteria; kingdom Pseudomonadati; phylum Pseudomonadota; class Gammaproteobacteria; order Moraxellales; family Moraxellaceae; genus Acinetobacter; species Acinetobacter sp. CIP 53.82. The sequence continues at coordinate 57,410 of NZ_KB850046.1, forward strand.
TCATGCACCAGCACCCAGTCTTCATCCGATGCAATAGCAGATAAATACTGCAAGGCATTCAGTACCGAGTTGACCCGCTCTGCGCCACCCAGACAAAAATGAGCTTTATCCTGATGTGCAAACGGCAAACGCTGGGCCACATCATCCTGCGCACCAATGGCCAGCACATAACCTGCCAGCGGCAACTGATTTAAACGCGCTACCGTATGCTCCAGCACCGTGTGGTCCTGGATCATCTGATATTGCTTGAGTTCGGATTTGGAAAAGCGACTGCCCGAGCCTGCTGCCGGAATAACGGCCCAAAGTTTATGGTGTAGGGGTTGTTGCAGCTGGCTGTGGTGCTTCATTGGTACGTAAATCTACCTGGGCATTCGGATTGATATAAATCGGCTTATATTGGGTACTGATGGTACTCATCTGTACAAAAGTTTCATGTGGTTTAATTAAGCCCAGATCAAGACGGGCATGTTCTTCGATGGCTTCTACACCATTTTTTAAATCATAAACTTCCGCGGCCAAAACCCGGTTACGTTCTTTTAATTCATTATTGAGTTCGGTTTGTTGTTGTATTTTCTGGGTCAGTTCCTGATGTTCACGATAACCACCTTCACCAAACCAGTATAAATATTGAAACCCTGCGATCAGAACGATCGCAAGGCCCAACAGTACTTTACTCGATTTCGAGTCGAATACACTTAACATTGACATCTGTCGCTTAGTTTAAACCTTTAAACTCAGCTTTACCGCGATATGCAGCATTCGTCAATTCTTCAATACGAAGTAATTGGTTATATTTCGCTACACGGTCAGAACGGCATAGAGAACCAGTCTTGATTTGACCTGCTGCTGTACCTACTGCAAGATCGGCAATGGTCGAGTCTTCAGTTTCACCTGAACGGTGAGAAATAACAGTCGAGTAACCATTGGCTTTTGCAAGGTAGATGGCATCTAAAGTTTCAGTCAAGGTACCAATCTGGTTGTATTTAATCAGAATCGAGTTACCCACTTTTTCGTTGATACCGCGTTGCAGGATTTTAGGGTTAGTCACGAACAGGTCATCACCGACCAACTGGATCTTGTCGCCAAGAATTGACGTCAGGTAAGACCAGCCTTCCCAGTCAGATTCATCTAAACCATCTTCAATTGAGATAATTGGATATTGGTTTACCAAGCCAGCTAAATAGTCAGCAAACTGGTTGCTGGTGAATGCTTTGTTGCCTTCGCCTTCCAGTACGTATTGACCGTTCTTGTAGAATTCAGAAGATGCACAGTCAAGCGCAAGCATCATGTCAGAACCTGCCTTGTAGCCAGTCTGTTCAATTGCTTCAAGAATTACGGTAATTGCTTCTTCGTTTGAACGTAAGTTCGGCGCGAAACCACCTTCATCACCTACAGCTGTGTTCAAACCTTTTTTCTTTAATACTGATTTTAACGCGTGGAATACTTCAGCGCCTGAACGTAATGCTTCAGCGAATGAAGTGAAGCCCACTGGCTCAATCATGAACTCTTGGATGTCAACAGTGTTGTCTGCGTGCGCACCACCGTTCAGGATGTTCATCATTGGCACAGGCATAGTCAAAATGGTTTGACCACGTAAATCTGCGATGTATTGGAAAAGAGGAATTTTCTTTTCATCAGCAGCAGCGCGTGCAGCAGCCAACGATACGGCTAGCGTTGCGTTTGCACCTAATTTTTCTTTGTTTTCAGTACCGTCTAAAGCAATCATCGTATTGTCGATGTCTTTTTGCTCAAATACTGATTTACCCACCAGCGCATCACGGATTAGCGTGTTAACGTTGTTTACGGCAGTTTTCACACCTTTACCTAAGTAACGTGTTTTATCGCCATCACGAAGTTCTAAAGCTTCACGAGAACCAGTTGAAGCACCAGATGGTGCACATGCACGGCCAACTACGCCAGATGCTAAGATTACGTCTGCTTCGATGGTTGGGTTACCACGAGAGTCCAAAATTTCACGTGCACGAATGTCAACGATTTGGCTCATGAACAATTCCTCAGTTGATTGAATAATAGATGCTGTTGCGGGCATCAATGAGTATCTAACTTTTTGAATCCTTTAACTAAAGTATCCAATTCTTTTAATTGCGCCAAGAATGGCTCTAATTGTGACAGGCGCAGCGCACACGGGCCATCACATTTGGCCACATCCGGATCTGGATGCGCTTCCAGGAATAAACCTGCAAGCCCGGTCGCCATACCGGCACGCGCCAGTGTGGTGATTTGCGCACGGCGACCACCTGCTGAATCGGCACGGCCACCCGGCGTTTGCAGCGCATGGGTCACATCGAAGAATACCGGCACATTCATTTCTTTCATGATGTCAAAGCCCAGCATATCGACCACAAGATTGTTGTAACCAAAGGCCGAGCCCCGTTCACAAAGAATCAGTTTGTCATTACCGGCTTCCAGACATTTATGCAGGATATGACGCATTTCATGCGGCGCAAGGAATTGGGCTTTTTTAATGTTGATGATGGCCTGTGTTTTGGCCATAGCTTCAACTAAATCGGTCTGACGGCTTAAAAAGGCAGGAAGCTGAATAATGTCAGCAACTTCAGCCACCGGCGCAGCCTGATACGGCTCATGCACGTCGGTGATAATCGGAACATTGAAGTGTTTTTTGATGTCTGCCAGCCACTCAATCCCTTTTTCCAGGCCTGGGCCACGGAACGAGTTCAGGCTTGAACGGTTGGCTTTATCAAAGCTGGCCTTAAAAACGTAAGGAATATTCAAACGTGTGCAGATATCAATATAGGTTTCTGCAATTTCAAAGGCCAAATCTTTGGACTCAAGTACGTTCATGCCGCCGAATAGTACAAATGGCAAGTGGTTTGCCATTTGTATATCGCCTAAACGTACAACTTCTTGTGCTTTTAATTGTGACATTTAAACTTCCTGGTTTATTCCTTTTACCGCTTAGTGCTTGTTTTGGTACTGCTTTTTGGCAGCATCAATAAAGCTTGCAAACAGCGGATGTCCATCACGTGGCGAGCTGGTAAATTCTGGGTGGAATTGTACCGCAATAAACCAAGGATGTTGAGGGATTTCAACTGTTTCCACCAAGTGCTGTACTGGTGAATAACCTGAGATTTTCATGCCTTTTTCTTCAAGAACAGGAATATAACGGTTATTCATTTCATAGCGGTGGCGGTGACGTTCAATAATTTCTGCTGAACCGTACACTTCACAGGTTTTGGTGCCTTCAACCAGTTCTGATTTTTGTGCACCTAAACGCATGGTACCGCCGAGGTCAGAATCAACTGAACGCTGCTGTACTTCACCACGCTCATCTAACCATTCGGTAATCAGACCAATTAATGGAGATTTGGTTGAGCGGTTAAATTCAGTTGAAGTCGCATCTGCAATACCGGCAACGTTACGTGCGTATTCGATCACGGCAAGCTGCATACCTAAACAGATGCCCAGGAATGGTACACCGTTTTCACGTGCATAACGGATGGCCGCCATTTTGCCTTCAGTACCGCGCTCACCAAAGCCACCTGGTACCAGAATTGCGTCAGCATCTTTCAGTACGGCTGCAACGTCCTGGCTTTCCAGGTCTTCTGCATTGACATAGTCAATCTGTACTTTGACACGGTTTTGAATACCAGCATGCAATAACGCTTCGTTCACCGATTTATAGGCATCTGGCAGTTCAACGTATTTACCAACCATCGCTACACGCACGGTATATTCCGGATTCAGTAAGGCTTCAACCACGTTATCCCAGTCAGACAGGTCTGCTTCTGGCACATCAAAACCAAAACGTTCACAGATCAGATCATCCACATCCTGCTCATAGAAGGTACGTGGAATTTGATAAATGGTTTTGGCATCTTTACACACCACCACTGCACGCGCTTCAACGTTGGTGAACAGTGCAATTTTGCGGGTAGTATCTGCGTCTACATCGTGCTCAGTACGGCAGATTAAGATATCTGGCTGAATACCGATTGACAGTAATTCTTTAACCGAGTGCTGGGTTGGCTTGGTTTTTAACTCTGCTGCAGACTTGATGTATGGCAACAGGGTTAAATGCATCAGCATGGTACGTTTATGACCGAGCTCAACCATGAGCTGACGGACCGATTCCATGAATGGGAGAGATTCAATGTCACCGACCGTGCCGCCAATCTCAACAATGGCAACGTCATAACCTTCACCTGCGCGAAGGACACGCTCTTTAATATTATCTGTGATGTGTGGAATCACCTGAACGGTACCGCCCAGATAATCACCACGACGCTCTTTATTTAAGACGTCTTGGTACACGCGACCTGATGTGAAGTTGTTTAACTTCGTCATCTTCGCACGACGCAAGAAACGTTCGTAATAACCCAAGTCTAAGTCAGTTTCAGCACCATCCTCTGTGACAAAAACTTCACCATGTTGGAAAGGACTCATCGTCCCTGGATCGACATTGATGTATGGATCCATTTTGACCATGGTTACTTTCAAACCACGGGCTTCTAAAAGTGCAGCAACTGAAGCAGCTGAAATACCTTTACCTAGTGATGAAACAACACCACCAGTCACGAAAATAAAATGGGTCATTGGGTTTCTCGTACAATCGAGCCTAAACTGGCCTGCAATGTTGCGCAATTTTACTTTACTCTGCACCTATAAAGCAAAGTCATTCCGCATCAATTCATAGAACAATAAACAATTGGCTATTCTATCAGCATTTCCGATAAAAAATTAGATTTTATTCATAGGATTTTCATCTGATTTTTTGCTGTTATAATACGCGCATCTCGTTGAACCCTCCTTTTTTAGATTATGAACAAAAAATTTTTGATTTGTGGTGCAATTGCAACCAGTTTATTCCTGAGTGCCTGTGTTAAAAAAGAAGCACCTCAGGAAGAAGAACAGGTTGAAGTTGAGGTTCAGCAAACTGAGCAAATCACTGAGCCAGCCCAGTTCGAGCCACTTGAAGCAGAAACGCCAGAAGTGTCTGAAACTGAAGCGCCAGTGGAATACGAAGTTGAACGTACTGAAACTGAAAACACCACAACTGAAATTCGTCGTGAAGTGACGCCACGTGAACCTGCGCCAGCCCCTCAGCCAGCTCAGGCCGCTCCTGCTGAAGACAAGCCGGTAGAAGCCCGTCCAGCCAACCCGGACCCGGACAGCCAGTCACAAGATGACGCTGTTGCCGCAGCCATTGCCGCAGCAACCCCAGCGCTTGAAAACTGATTTCAGCCTTCAAGCACTGTTGCATAAAAAAACCCAGTCCATGTACTGGGTTTTTTATTGGCCTTTTTATGAAGCTGTTCCATTCAGGAATAAGAACGTTCACCCTGTTGATGCTGGTTCTTTAAATAATCAGCCATTAAACGTGTGGCCCAGGACTGTGGCGCACCTAAACCTTCATAAAAACCGCAATGACTGCCCTTTTTGGTGGTCACCACCATAATATTTGGCATTTTCTGAATACTTTCTTTATACGGTTCCAGATTTTTAATATGACAAACCGGATCATCTTCGGCGTTTAAAATCATCAGGGGAATTTTGACATTCTGGAACACATAAATCGGGTTAATGGCTTTGCTATAACTTTCATAATCATGATAGCCGGCCATCTCAAAATAGGCCTGTTCAAATTCGGCCAGGTTTTGCGCGGTAATGACTTTGGCCAGCGATTTGGTTTTCTGCCAGCTACTCCGATAAGGATCAATAAAGGCCTGAATCACCTTTTTGGTCATGACCTTACTATAAAACGGATGAACATGATTAAAGCCGATTTCAGTGTCATACCCCGGGCACAGTGCAAAAGCGGCTTTTAGCGGCGTTTTGTCGCCTTCTTCACCTAAATAACGCACCAGCAAACCGGTACCGGCCGATGAACCTACCCCATATAGGGCAGAAACCGGGAATTTTTTCTGAATAAACTGGATCTGTTCCCGTAAATCTTCGGTGGAACCAAACAGGCAGATTTTCGGAACCGGCATAGGCAAATTGGCATGACCACGGCGTAAACATAAGGCAATACGCCAGCCGGTCTGCTGATGTAAATCCCGCACCAGCTCGCTCATGCTCTCGGCAGTTCCGACAATGGTGTGCATTACAATAATGGTTGGGGTGCGTGGTGGCAGATGCAGACCGTACCAGGCAATAGCCGTTACGCCACCATCGGACATGTTCAGCTGCTCAATGGCATCGTAATGCAGGCAGATGGTTTTTTTCTTGATTAAGTCAAAATAAAGCAGATGCGCATGGGTATTGGACAGCCACGGGGTTGGCCGGTATTTCTGTTTCAGTTGCGGTAAAACATCTATACAACGCCGGATTTGACCTTCGGGATTAAAATATAAGGTCGGTTCTGCGGCGCCGGTCCATTCATCAATCAAGCGCTGGGTGAGCTGGGCCATTTTCTGGATCACAAATTTCATGTTTTGTTCCCCCCTTTTATGGTTTGGCTTATATCATGCTAGTTCTCTCATGTTATGAAGTCAGTTGAGTTCAGGGCTTAGATCAGGTGGGCATAAATTGTGCCATCCGTTGTCCCATCTCGGCAGCCAAAGCTTCGAGGCCGCTTTTAGGACGAATCATCACTTCAAAATCAATGATCTGACCTTGATCATTGAAGCGGATCATATCAATACCCTTGAGTTTTTTATCTCCCACCTGGGCAGAAAACTCAAGCACAACATTGTTACCGTCTGCAGCATAAAATTCACGGTGATAGCTAAAGTTCTCAAAGACCTGAATTACATTGGTCAGAATAAAAAACACCACCTGCTTGCCGGCATAAGGCCGATAGGCCACCGGAGAACGAAACACCACCTCATCGGCCAGCAGTTCATTCAGGATGGCCATATCACGCTGTTCAAGCATCTGGTGCCAACGGGCAATCGCGGTTTTGGTGATGTGTAAGGTCATTTTGGGGTCCTTTTTTGTTTTGATATTTCATTGCTATATAAACTCCCCCTGAGCAAGTTTTAAAGCATTGCTTTAAAACGAAGTGCAAGAAAGGGGGATTTAGAAGGGTTTTTCTACAAGAATCCCTCCCAACCTCCCTTTTTCAAAGGAAGGAGTTGATTCTATTCAGTGAATTCCCTCAGCTTCCAGAAGATGAGCAACCCTGCTGCACAGGGCAGAGGCGGTTATTCACCCTCTCCCCAGCGCTCTTCCATAGGGAGAGGGAGAAGGAATTAGATTAAATTTTCGCCGCCAACTCTGCGCCCTGACGGATTGCGCGTTTGGCATCTAGCTCACCGGCTTCCTTGGCACCGCCAATCAGATGCACATTTTTACCCGCAGCTTGCAGCTGATCGTACATGGCGGTATATGATTCCTGTCCGGCACAGATCACCACGTTTTCAACTTCCAGCAGCATCGGCTGGTCATTGACCGTAATATGCAGGCCCTGATCATCAATTTTCTGATAGCTTACGCCTGCCATCATTTTAACATCGCGGTTTTTTAAGCCGGTACGATGAATCCAGCCGGTGGTTTTGCCCAGGCCTGCTCCCACCGAAGATGCTTTACGCTGCAATAAATAGATTTCATGATTGGAGGCTTCTACCTGTGCCGGTTTCAGGCCACCGACATGCTCATATTCGGTATCAATCCCCCATTCATCATAGAATTTTTCCGGATTCAGACTGCCACTTTCACCGGCATGACTTAAGTATTCTGCGGTATCAAAACCAATTCCACCAGCACCAATAATCGCAACCCGTTTCGCCACCGGTCGACGCTCTTTCAGCACATCCAGATAGCTCAGAACTTTAGGATGATCAATTCCTTCAATCTCCAGCTGACGTGGAGTCACCCCGGTTGCCACCACAATTTCGTCAAAACTGCTTTTGCTCAGCTCATCAAAGCTGGCCGTATGGTTTAGTTTTAGCTGAATGCGTGGCTGCAACTCAATTTGACGTTTGAAATAACGCAAGGTTTCATAAAACTCTTCTTTGCCCGGAATGGTCTTGGCAATATTAAACTGCCCGCCAATCTGGTTAGAGGCTTCAAAAATCGTCACTTCATGACCACGGTCTGCCGCATAAATTGCAAAGCTTAAACCGGCTGGACCCGCTCCAATCACCGCAATGTTTTTCGGCTGGCTGGCTTCTTTAAAGATCAGTTCAGTTTCATGACAGGCACGCGGATTGACCAGACAGGAGGCAATTTTCATGGAGAAAATATGGTCCAGACAGGCCTGGTTACAGGCAATACAGGTATTAATTTCATCGCTACGGCCCTGCTCGGCTTTTACTACAAAATCGGCATCTGCCAAAAATGGACGCGCCATCGACACCATATCGGCCTGGCCAGTCGCCAGTACATGCTCTGCCATTTCTGGGGTATTAATCCGGTTGGAGGTAATTAAAGGAATTTTGACTTCACTTTTGAGCTTTTCTGTGACCCAGCTAAAAGCCGCACGCGGCACTTTGGTGGCAATGGTCGGAATACGTGCTTCATGCCAGCCAATACCGGTATTAATAATGGTCGCACCGGCTTTTTCAATTTCTTTGGCCAGCTGCACCACTTCTTCAAAACTTGATCCGCCTTCGACCAGATCCAGCATTGACAGACGATAGATAATAATAAAGTTTTCACCCACTTCAGCACGGGTACGTTTCACGATTTCAATTGGAAAGCGAATCCGGTTTTCATAGCTGCCGCCCCATTCATCATCACGATGATTGGTACGCTTGGCAATAAACTCGTTAATCAAGTAGCCTTCCGAACCCATAATTTCAACACCGTCATAACCAGCATATTTGGCCAGCTTGGCACAGTTGGCAAAATCGGCAATGGTCTGCTGTACTTCGGCCGAGGTGAGTGCATGCGGTTTAGACGGGTTAATAGGCGCCTGAATCGCGGATGGCGCCACAATATCCGGCTGATAGGAATAACGTCCAGTATGCAAAATCTGCAAGGCGATTTTACCGCCCGCTTCATGCACGGCTTGGGTGACCACTTTATGTTTTTCAGCTTCGGCCAGGGTGTCAAGTTTATTGCCGCCTGCAAAGGTTAAGCCGGCATCATTTGGAGAAATCCCGCCGGTTACAATCAGGCCTACGCCGCCTTTGGCACGCTCTGCATAGAATGCTGCCATCCGTGCATAACCATTTGGTGCTTCTTCAAGCCCCACGTGCATAGAACCCATAAGTACGCGGTTTTTTAAGGTGGTAAAGCCTAAATCAAGCGGGGCTAACAGATGCGGATAATTCGACATATTCTCTCCTTGGCTGGCCAAAAGCGGGCTATTTTTATGTTAATGCAACTTGTTGCATAAATTTATATGCGAATTTTGACTTTTATGCAACATGTTGCATAATATTTTAGATTCATACTTGCATGATCTCGTCTATGTCTTTAGCCCATGTATTACTCACCAGCCTGATTGAAAAACCCAGTACGGGCATTGAACTGGCCCGGCGCTTTGATCGCTCGATGGGCTTTTTCTGGAATGCCACCCATCAGCAGATTTATCGTGAATTAAACAGCATGCTCAGCAAAGGCTGGATTTCCACTTTGGCTGAAGAAGATGCCCAAGGCCGTAAAAAAACCTATCAGGTTGAGGCCGCAGGCCGGGTCGAACTGGCCGACTGGATGGTCAAGCAAGGTCCTCCGGCGCAGCTCCGTGAAGAACTGATGGTGCGTTTACGGGCCGAAGCACAACTCGGCGGTAATGAGGTTTTGCCCGAGCTAGAGCGGCATTTACAGTTGCATCAGGAAAAATTGCAGCTGTATCAGGCCATTTATGCCAAAGACTTTGCCCAGCAGACCGACGAAAATCGTACCTTATATATTCATAAAATGATTTTACAGCTGGGTATCGAGCAGGAAATCGGCTGGATTCGCTGGCTGGACGCGGTGATTCCTGCGCTAAAAGCTTTTGATCAACAACAATAAAATTTCAAGGAATGAAATCTCATGCCGTATTATGTCATGCCCGATGGCGAAGGTTTATTTGTACGTGAATTTGGTCAGGGCCAACCGGTGCTGGTGCTGTCCGGTTTGGGCATGCACAGCTGGCAATGGCTGCCGTTTTTGTGGCCGCTACGCAAACAGTTCCGTTTTATTATTCCCGACTGGCGCGGCTTTGGCGGTTCGAAACAGTGCCGGATTCCGGAGCTGGATGCCATTTCCAGCCACTGGCAGGATGTGCAATCCTTAATTCAGCAAATGCAGCTGCAACAGTTTATAATCATTGCCTATTCGATGGGCGCGACCACCGCCATGCATGGCATGCAATATGGACAGCTGGCAACGCAGTTAAAAGCCTATCTGCATATTGATCAGACCCCAAAAATCCTGGTAGATGAACACTGGGCTTATGGCCTGTTTGGTCAGCAGCACAGCCGCTTTAAACAGATTTTATCTGAACTGTCCGCGCTATTTACGAAACACGCACATCTTCAGTGGATTCACGATTTAAATAACACAGCCAAAGATCAACTGTTTGCTTTATGGATGCAGTTTATTGAGCTGCAAAATAACAACCCTCGCCAGCGAGCCATCTTTTGTAAAATCCTGCAACAGCCACGTTTGCAACATCTGTTGTTACCCTCATCTCGACTGGACTATATGACTTGGTATATCCGCAACTATTTAGAACATGCCGAAGATTATCGTGAAGCCTTAAGCCAGCTGAACTGTCCTACGGTGTTTTTTAGCGGGGTGCAATCGGTGCTCTATCCGGTACAGGGACAAACCCTGATTGCCCAAAGTGTGGCACAGGCACAGCAGGTGTTGTTTGAAAAATCAGGGCATACTCCGCTACTGACTGAGCCGCTGAAATTTACCCGCGAACTTAAACGCTTTTTATTGCAGCATCAGTAAATATCTACATCAATATTTATAGCTGAATAAAAAAAGCCGAACGGTGTAAGGTTCGGCAAAAAGCAAGTGAAGACTAACAATCAAGGCAAAGCACTAGGCAATTTTCCCATCAATAATGCCCTGCTGTTTTAAAGCCTGCAGTTCTTCAGCAGATTTAAAGCGGGACAGAATATAGGCCGTATGTTCACCCAGTTGCGGTGGTGCCTGCCGGTATTCGACCGGTGTATCTGACAGCTTGATTGGTGATGCAATCATTTTAAATTGCGCATTTAAACTGTGCGGCAAATTGACCAGCATCTGCCGATGCTGAATTTGCGGCTCAGCCAAGGCATCTTCAATCGAGTTAATTACACCGACCGGTACTTTGACCGCATGAATCCGGCGTACCCATTCCTCCGCATCCTGACTCAGGAAAAATTCAGCCAGAGCTGGAATCAGCTCATCGCGGTATTTGACCCGGTCCTGATTACGTAAGAATTTCGGATTGTTCAATAATTCCGGATAACCAATGGCCAGACATAGGTCCTTGAACTGTTTGTCATTACCACAGGCAATAATAAATTCCTTATCTTTAGCCTTAAAGGTTTGATACGGCACAATATTCGGGTGTTTATTGCCCATGCGCTGCGGTGACTGGCCACTGCTCAGATAATTCATGCCCTGATTGGCCAGCGTTGCCACCTGAACATCCAATAAAGACAGATCAATATATTGTCCACGTCCGGTATGATGCCGCGCCAATAATGCTGCCTGAATCGCCACCCAAGGCCATGCCGGCCAGTGATGCACTGCCGAGCATTCCGGCCTGAAAGGTGGTTAAACCAAATTCTGCTTTTAAACTGGTTAAGCTGAAAGACAGCAGCATGATGTCTACGCCATCAATCACCAAAGATACAAAGGCAAAAATAAAGGCCAGTTTCCAGGTGTTTTTATTAGGGTCTGTTGACATTTCATAATGGTAGCCAAATAAAGATACAAGCTAAGGCAACAGAATTTTCATAGCTTTGCTTTAGCTTGTCATAGCGTGTGGCAATTCCTCTAAATTGCTTTAATCTAGCAAAAGTATTCTCAATTAAATGCCTGATTTTATAAAAATACCAATCCACATGATCATTATTTGAAAGTGTATTGGATTTCTTGGGAATATTAGCTTGAGTTCCCGTTTTTTCTATCTGTTCTCTCAAGGATTCAGAGTCATAACCCTTATCGGCACAGAGAATTTCTGTCTCGTGCAGGTCTATATTGTTAACTAATTTCGGTGCCACTTTTACATCATGGGTCGTACCATCCTCTATCAAAAACTGAACAGGGTTCCCATGAGAATCAACTGCCAAATGAATTTTAGAACTATTTCCACCGATACTTTTTGAGATAGCCTGATCCTTGATTCCTGTAGCATGCTGATGAGCCCTCACATGGCTAGCATCAATAAATACCCACTCTAGATCAGCATCAGATAAAATTAACTTAAATATTTTTAATAACTTATTATCTTTCGACCACCGGGAAAATTTCTTGAATATGGAGTTTGGTTTTCCGAAGGCAGCAGGTAAATCCCGCCACGGGCAGCCTGTACGGATTCTATAAAGAATAGCTTCAATAAAATTTCGAAGATTTTGTTTGAGATAAATACGAAAATTACGGAAAATGTTTTCTAACTTAGACCAGTGTTGATCAGTCAACATTGTACGAGGCATAGCGAGGAGTAGATTTGGTTTGGCGATTAAACTCTACTTTCTCGCTATTTTTTTTTGCACAGTAAATGTCAACAGACCCTAATTCGATGGGCGGTACCCACATTCGATGGCAGTTTTAAGCCCAGTGTTCCGGCTTCAGCGTGTATATCGTTTTTCATCTTGTCGTTACCTCATTTTCCCAAATGAGTCACCGGTATTTTTTGCTATGGGTTCTGCCTTTCTGCTTTTTATTCTTTTTTATTCAGTAGCGCATGACAGCCAAAACTCGCCCACAGCAAGACCCGAGAGTCTGCCGATGAATCCTTTATTTACGTTATGAATCAGATTTTTTAGACACAACTATCCTGAGGATGTTCATCCTGAACATCCTGGCTATTTTTCTATGACATTAATTACAGAATGCAGCAATTCCGGTCTGTGCACGGCCCAGAATTAAGGCATGTACGTCATGGGTACCCTCATAGGTATTCACTACTTCCAGATTCACCAGATGACGCGCTACACCAAATTCATCAGAAATGCCGTTACCACCCATCATGTCACGGGCCAAACGGGCAATATCCAGTGCCTTGCCACAGTTATTACGCTTGATTAAAGATGTTCCTTCAATCGAGGCAATACCTTCATCTTTCATGCGACCAAAACGTAATGCTGCCTGCAAGCCAAGAGCAATTTCAGTCTGCATATCGGCCAGTTTTTTCTGGATTAACTGATTGGCAGCCAAAGGACGACCAAACTGTTTACGGTCCATGGTGTACTGATGTGCGGTATGCCAGCAGAACTCCGCCGCACCCATCGCACCCCAGGCAATGCCATAACGGGCACTGTTCAGACAGGTAAATGGACCTTTTAAGCCACGGACTTCTGGGAAAGCATTTTCTTCTGGGACAAATACGTTATCCATTACAATTTCACCGGTGATGGAAGCACGTAAACCGACCTTGCCGTGAATCGCAGGCGCAGACAGCCCTTCCCAGCCTTTTTCCAGAATAAAGCCGCGAATGTCACCGACATTGCCTTCAGGTGAAACTTCTTTGGCCCAGACCACAAATACATCGGCAATTGGGCTGTTGGTAATCCACATTTTTGCGCCCGTTAAGCGATAACCGCCATCGACTTTTTTGGCACGGGTAATCATGCTGCCCGGGTCAGAACCATGATCCGGTTCGGTCAGACCAAAGCAGCCAATATATTCACCCGTAGCTAATTTTGGTAAATACTTCTGTTTTTGTTCTTCCGAGCCAAATTCATTAATTGGCACCATCACCAGCGAGCTTTGTACACTGGCCATAGAACGGTAGCCTGAATCGACACGTTCAACTTCACGGGCAATCAGACCATAGCTGACATAATTTAAACCAGCACCGCCGTATTGTTCCGGAATGGTTGGGCCTAGTAGGCCTAGCTCGCCCATTTCACGGAAAATGGTCGGATCGGTTTTTTCATGACGAAACTGTTCCAGTACACGTGGCATCAGCTTGTCCTGACAATAGGCCGCAGCAGTATCACGGATCATGCGTTCTTCTGCAGTCAGCTGCTGCTCCAGCAGGAATGGGTCTTTCCAGTCAAAATGTACTTTACGGCCTGAATGTGAATTTACCATTTGATTCATAGCTTCCTCTGCCTGAATGATGTTCTCGTTGTTTGTGTTGATACTATGTGTGAAAAATAATATTTTCAAACGAGATTTTTTAATGCAGATATGCATTCTCCGCATATCTTAAATAAGCATATTCATACTGGAGCTGCGCATCGCTCTAAAACCTGTGAAGAAACAATAAAAAATAAACAAATTGGCGATCATAGTGCCTTCATCTATGCTATTTTCAAATACCTGTGCAGATAAAGGATGATCTGAAATGCGGCGTAATATTCCCTCTTTACAGGCCTTGCTCTGCTTTGAGTCGGCAGCCAAGCATTGCAGTTATACTCATGCCTCGCAAGAACTGTTTATTACCCAGAGTGCGGTTTCCCGGCAAATCCAGCAGCTGGAAGAATTTCTTGGCTTAAGCCTGTTTATCCGGACCCGGCATGGAGTCGAACTGACACCTGCAGGACAGCATTATTATAAAAGTATCAAACCCTATTTACTGGGGCTGGAGCAAAGCACGCTCGATGTGATGTCGCATAAAGGATTAGGTGGCACCTTAAAACTGGGTGTGGTACCGACCTTTGCCACGCGCTGGCTGGTGCCGAAGCTGCATCGTTTTAACCAGCGCTATCCGGAAATTACCATCCATTTGGAAACCAGCACCAAGCCGTTTTTATTTAATGAAAATATTTTTGATGCGGCCATTTATGCGGGCACGCAGCAGCAGATTGATCATTGGCCCGGAATCCACACCCATTTTTTAATGAAGGAAGATGTGGTGCCGGTGTGCTCACCACAGCTGATTGCCCGGCATTTTCCTGCGGCACAAAAAAGCCATCGCTATGGTTATAACCTGGCTGCTGAACAATTGCAGCAACTGCCCTTATTACAGCAAACCACACGACCGACCATCTGGCAGGAATGGTTTCAGACCCAGCAGATTGAGCATGCCCATCCGTATGATGGACAGCGTCATGAACTGTTTTCGATGCTGGCTGTGGCCGCCAGTCATGGCATGGGCATGGCGCTCATCCCGCAAATGCTGATTCAGCAGGAATTAACCAGCGGTGAACTGGTACTGGCCTCAGATCAGCAGCTCAGCGGCCGGCGCTCCTATTATCTGGTGCATTCTAGTCAGGAAAATTCAGTTTTAATTCAGAAATTTGTAGAATGGATGCAACAGGAAGTCACGCACAGTATCGCCACACAGGAATCTGCCTATGCCTAAACTGATTGTTTTCTCCGGCGCCGGAATGAGTGTCGAAAGCGGGATCAATACCTTCCGTGATAGTGATGGATTGTGGGAACAGCATCGGGTGGAAGATGTGGCCACACCGGAAGCTTGGGCCAAAAATCCGGCGCTGGTGCAGCGTTTTTATAATGAACGACGCAAAAATATTCTGAATGCCCAGCCCAACGCGGCACATCAACTGATTGCCGAACTGGAACAGTATTTTGATGTGGCTGTTATTACCCAGAATATTGATGATCTGCATGAACGTGCCGGTAGCCAGCAGGTATTACATTTGCATGGCAATATCCGGCTGGCCAAAACCTCCGGTCCCGATGCACAAACCACTACCCGCTTTTACCCGATTGAAGGCGCCGAGCTGGATTTGGAACGCGATGTCTGTGATGCGGGTTATCCGCTACGGCCACACGTGGTCTGGTTTGGTGAGGCGGTACCGGCCTATGAACAAGCGATTGAATGGGTGCAGGATGCCGACATTTTTATTGTGATTGGCAGCAGTCTGGCAGTCTACCCGGTGGCTGGTCTGGTTCATGAAATTCCGGCCAGCTGTCAGGCCTTTTATATTGATCCGAAAGCCAATCAGCAGCATTTACCAGCACAATATGAATGTATTGCCGCCACTGCAACCCAAGGTTTGGCACAGTTAAAGCCGCGTCTGCTGGCGGCCCTGTAAGTTGAATCAAAACCATCGGTCAAACACAAAAGGCTCAAAACCAATATATGACCTTGAGCCTTTGCTGTTTTACTGAAGCAGTCAGTGTCTTAGCTGACTTGGGCAAAAACTGCTTCCGGTGGTGTTACCTCACTGACCAGATTATGCAGGGCAAAAATTTCATCCAGCTGTTCCTGAGTCAGTAATTCCTGCTCCAGTACCACCTGCTGAATGGTTTTGTTTTCAGCAATACACAGTTTCCCGATTTCATCACATTTGGCATGACCTAGAATCGGATCAAGCAAAGTGACAATACCGACGCTACGCATCACCGCATCATGGCAAGCCTGTTCATTGGCCTGAATGCCCTGAATACATTTCTCATCCAGACTTTTCATGGCTTGAGTCAATAACTGGATGGATTCATGAATCGACACGGCAATCACCGGTTCCATCACGTTTAACTGCAACTGCCCGGCTTCGGCCGCCATGGTCACGGTCAGGTCACTGCCAATCACTTTAAAGGCAATCTGGTTCACCACTTCCGGAATGACCGGATTGACCTTGGCCGGCATAATCGAAGAACCGGCCTGCAACTCCGGTAACCGGATTTCCCCCAGACCAGTACGCGGGCCAGAACTTAATAAACGCAGGTCATTACAGATTTTCGATAATTTCACTGCCAGACGTTTCAGTGTGCTGGATAAAATGATGAAAACCCCACAGTCGCTGGTGGCTTCAACATAATCTTCTGCGCCAATTAACGGCAGACCACTAATTTCTTTTAACGCTTGTACCGCTTCCTGGGCATAACCTTTAGGGGTATTTACACCCGTACCAATCGCGGTAGCGCCGAGGTTAATTTCCAATAACAACTGACGAGTCCGGTCAATCAGTTTTAAATCTTCTTTTAACAGGGTGGCAAAAGCCCGGAACTCCTGCCCCAAGGTCATCGGCACGGCATCTTGCAGCTGGGTCCGGCCCATTTTCAGCACATACTGAAATTCAGCTACTTTCTTGTAGAAACTGTCAATCAGGTTACGCATCTGTACGAACAGATCATCCAGACTGTAATACGTGGCTAAACGCAAGGCTGTCGGATAGACATCATTGGTGGATTGCGACTTATTAACATGATCATTCGGATGAATGGAAAAATAACTGCCTTTTTCCAGACCCAGATGTTCTAAGGCGATATTGGCAATCACCTCATTACTGTTCATATTAATCGATGTTCCGGCACCGCCCTGATAAACATCTAAAGGGAAATGCGCACGCCATGCAGCAGGCTGTTCAATCAGCTGGTCACAGGCATACTGAATCGCCTCAGCCACCTGCGGGGAGATTTTCTCAAACTGTAAATTGGTTTGTGCAGATGCTTTTTTCACTTGCGCCAAAGCACGAATGAAATGCAGGTTTTCACCGACCTGCTGATTGGAGATCTGGAAGTTCTCCAAGGCACGCAAGGTATGAATACCATAATAACTGTCTGCCGGCACTTCTTTAGCACCTAGCAAATCATGCTCTATTCTTGTTTTCTCTGTCTGAACCGTAATCACACTGTTTACTCACTATTTCGCACCAATATTGTGCATAAGAAAATCTTAAACCTGTGCCAGCCTGAAACTACACAAGATTGATACGCTTTTTGAAATATTTAATTACATATTCTTTCTAAATGTACGGGATGTAACATAATGTAAATTTACTCCATTTTTAAGCCAGATTTAACAGATTCTCTCCATATTTGCAAAAATAAAAATATTCACCGCTTTATTCAAAATTTTGACTTAATAATTTTCCGCTCATTGCTCCCATTTTTTCAATTGTATCTAAAGCTACAAACTGCAACACAAGACCGCTATAAATCCCGTCTAAATGTTACAGAACGTAATTTTAATTCCATGCTTGAATCAGCTCCTTGAAAAAATGCGCAAAAAATCATCTCGGATGGATGAACGCTTACAGACAAAGGATGGGCATATGAGTCAACTGAATCCCACATTAATTACCTTTATATTTTATATCGTGGCCATGATCGGTATCGGGCTGTATGCCTACAAGGCCACCACAGATTTCTCGGATTATATTCTTGGGGGCCGCAGTCTGGGTAGCGTGGTGACTGCGCTTTCTGCCGGCGCATCGGATATGAGCGGCTGGCTGCTGATGGGTTTACCCGGTGCAATCTATCTGGCCGGATTATCTGAAGCCTGGATCGCCATCGGCCTGATTATTGGTGCATGGTTAAACTGGCTTCTGGTCGCCGAGCGTTTGCGGGTTCATACCGAAGTACAAAACAATGCCCTGACCCTGCCGGATTATTTCACCAGCCGTTTTGGCGACCGCAAGAAAATTTTGCGCGTCAGTTCAGCACTGGTGATTCTGGTATTTTTCGCGATTTACTGTGCATCCGGCATGGTGGCCGGTGCGCGTTTATTTGAAAGCCTGTTTGGCTGGTCCTATACCACGGCGCTGTGGATTGGCGCGATAGCCACCATCAGCTATGTCTGTATTGGCGGCTTCCTGGCAATTAGCTGGACCGATACCTTCCAGGCCGGGCTGATGATTTTTGCCCTGCTGATTACTCCCATCATGACCTATCTGGCACTGGGTAATCATAGCCAGCAGATTGGTCTGTTACTGGAAACTGCGCGCCCACATGCCACGCAGATGCTGTCCGGTTTAAGTTTTATTGCTATTTTATCTTCTTTGGCATGGGGCTTAGGCTATTTTGGACAACCGCATATTCTGGTTCGCTTTATGGCAGCCGACTCGGTCAAAACCATTCCAGCGGCGCGTAAAATTGGCATGAGCTGGATGATCCTCTGCTTGGGCGGCGCGGTGGGTGCCGGTTTCATTGCCATTGCCTATTTCCAGCAATTTCCAGAACTGGCGGCTGTGGTGAATCAGAACCCTGAAACCGTGTTTATGGAGCTGACCAAAATCCTGTTTAATCCGTGGATTGCCGGGATTATTCTGGCCGCCATTTTAGCCGCGGTCATGAGTACACTCAGCTGCCAGTTACTGGTCTGCTCCAGTACCTTAACTGAAGATTTGTACAAAGCCTTTTTACGCAAAAATGCCTCACAAAAAGAGCTGGTCTGGGTCGGCCGTTTTATGGTGCTGTTGATTGCAATGCTGGCAATCTGGCTGGCCAGCAATCCATCGAGTAAAGTCCTGGGGCTGGTGGCCTATGCCTGGGCCGGATTTGGCGCGGCTTTTGGTCCTCTCATTATTCTGTCGCTGTTCTGGAAACGCATGACCCTGAAAGGCGCGATTGCCGGGATGCTAGTCGGTGCGATGACCGTGATTGTCTGGAAAAATGTCATGGCCGATACCGGACTCTATGAAATTATTCCCGGCTTTATTCTGGCCAGCCTGAGTATTGTAATAGTCAGTCTGCTCGACCGGACACCAAGTACAGAGGTGATTGAACGCTTTGAACAGTCAGATGCCGAGTACAAAAAAGCCATGCAGGAAATGAACAGCTAGCACAGCAATCTACCGAATTGATTGATCATCCATAAAAAAAGGAGCTTCGGCTCCTTTTGGGTTTTAATGGAAAATACAGACAAAGATGACGGTTTATTTGGCCTTGTGCTGATATTTCAGTTTCAATTGCGAGCTTTCCTTAATCACTTCCATCACCGGATAACTGCGGGTTTCTTTCACCCCCGGCAACTGCCATAAAATTTGCCCGGAAATCTTGCGGAATTCTTCCATATTGGCGCAGCGGATTTTGACTACAAAATCGAAACCACCACTAATCATGTGACATTCCACAATTTCCGGATGCTGCAAAATCGCATCTGAAAATTCCTCCAGTACATTCGGCGTGGTTTTATCCAGCAGAATTTCCACAAATACCACAAAACTGCTATTCAGCAACTCCGGATTCAGCTTGGCTTCATAGCCCAAAATAAAGCCATCTTTACTCAGTTTCTGTACCCGCGCCAGCGCAGCAGTTGGCGATAAATTGACGGCTTCTGCCAGTTTAATATTTGAAATCCGGCCATCTTTTTGCAGAATATCCAGAATTTTAATGTCAGTGCGATCCAGGCTCATCATTCCATTCATAATCCGTATTTATCTCTAAAAATAACAAAAATTATAGTGAGTTATTTGGCATATTTTCTGTGATCATAAATTATATAAGGTACACCGTTCAACTAAAATATATCGTCACAGGATGTTGGCATGAACATGATGGATAGCGAAACCCATTTCGACGACGCAAAACCGCATTTGGATTACATCACTGAATTCAAAGAAAAAAATGAGGCAGAAATTGCCATTAATACGGCATGGCGTCGCCCTGAAAGTGAATGTGTCAGCCATTTACTCGAGCACAGTGAAATTCCTGATGCACTGAACAGCCAGATTTATGAGCTGGCTTTTCAGCTGGCCCACTCCCTGCGTGAACGTAAAAATTCCAGCGGCAAAGCCGGTCTGGTGCAAGGCCTGTTGCAAGAGTTCTCCCTCTCTTCACAAGAAGGCATCGCCCTGATGTGTCTGGCCGAAGCGCTATTACGTATTCCTGATACCGCAACCCGTGATCTGCTGATCCGCGACAAGATCAACCAGGGCAACTGGAAAGAGCATTTAGGTCAAAGTAACCTGATGTTTGTGAATGCAGCGGCCTGGGGCTTAATGCTGACCGGCAAGCTGATGGAAACCCCGAAACAGAACAGCTTAAGCGGTATTCTGACTGGCCTGCTGGCGCGCAGTGGCCGTGGTATTATCCGTAAAGCGGTAGATGTGGCGATGCGGATGATGGGCGAGCAGTTTGTCACCGGCGAAACCATTAGCGAAGCCCTGCAACACGCCGAACCTTTAGAAGAAAAAGGTTTCCGTTATTCTTATGACATGCTCGGTGAAGCAGCCCTGACCGAACACGATGCAGAGCGTTATTTTGATGACTATCAAAATGCCATTCACGCCATTGGCCAGGCCTCTAAAGATAAAGATGTTTATACCGGCCCGGGGATTTCGATCAAGCTCTCTGCCCTGCATCCACGTTATCAGCGTGCCCAGATTGACCGCGTGCATACCGAACTGTATGACAAGGTGCTGCAACTGGCGGTGCTGGCCAAAGACTATAATATTGGCCTGAATATTGATGCCGAAGAATCTGAACGACTGGAAATGTCTTTAGAGTTGCTGGAGCGTCTGTGTTTTGAACCGGCACTGGATAACTGGAAAGGCATTGGCTTTGTGATTCAGGCCTACCAGAAACGCTGCTTCTATGTGGTAGATTATGTGGTCGATCTGGCCAAACGCAGCCAGAAACGCCTGATGATCCGTCTGGTGAAAGGCGCCTATTGGGACAGCGAAATCAAGAAAGCGCAAATTGATGGCATGTCGGATTATCCAGTGTTTACCCGTAAAGTGCATACCGATCTGTCCTATATTGCCTGTGCGAAAAAATTACTGGCGGCACCGGAACAGATTTATCCGCAGTTTGCGACTCACAATGCCCAGACGCTGGCCACGATTTATCATCTGGCCGATCCGGCGCGTTACTACGCTGGCCAATACGAATTCCAATGCCTGCATGGCATGGGCGAGCCATTATATGAAAATGTGGTCGGCTCGAAACAGCAGCAGAAGCTCGGCGTGCCGTGCCGTATTTATGCGCCGGTCGGTAACCATGAAACCCTGCTGGCTTATCTGGTACGTCGTTTGCTGGAAAATGGTGCTAATACCTCTTTCGTCAACCGTATTGCCGATAAGACCCTGAACATTGAAGATCTGATCGAAAATCCACATCAGACTATTTTAGCCACGGCTCAACAGAAACAGAAAGTCGGCCAGAAACATCCGGCGATTCCCTTACCGCATGAGTTATATGGCGAGCAGCGCGACAACTCTGCTGGCCTGGACTTAGCCAATGATCAGGACTTGGCGGCATTAAATACAACCGCGCAGAGTTTGCATCAGCATCAATGGACTGCCCTGCCCATGGGTGAAGGCTTAACCACCGAAGACAGTGCCGATGTACACGCGATTTTAAACCCGGCTCAACATCAGGATATTGTTGGTCATGTACAGGAAGCCACAGCAGCACAGGTCAATCAGGCCCTAGAAAATGCGGTACAGGCACAAGCCGTCTGGGCCAATATTTCCAAACATGAACGCGCACAATGTCTGGAACGTGCTGCCGATTTAATGCAGGCACGCCTGCAACCGCTCATGCTGCTCCTCTGCCGCGAAAGTGGCAAGACCTATGGCAATGCCATTGCCGAAGTGCGTGAAGCAATTGATTTCCTGCGCTACTATGCCGCGCAAATGCGTGATCTGGACATCAATACCCAGATCATTCCGCTAGGGCCGGTGCTGTGTATCAGCCCGTGGAATTTCCCGCTGGCGATTTTTAGCGGCCAGATTGCCGCGGCACTGGTGGCTGGCAATACCGTTCTGGCCAAACCGGCCGAGCAGACCCCGCTGATTGCAGCGCAAGCGGTGCAGATTTTATGGGATGCCGGCATTCCGCAAAATGTACTGCAACTGCTGCCGGGACGCGGTGAAACAGTCGGTGCGCAGCTGAGTCAGGATGAACGGATTCAGGGGATTATGTTTACCGGCTCGACTGAAGTCGCCAAAATCCTGAATCAGACCGTGGCCAAACGTTTAAGCCAGACTGGTGGTGCCATTCCGCTCATTGCGGAAACTGGCGGGCAAAACGCCATGATTGTCGATTCTTCAGCCCTGACTGAACAGGTGATTCTGGATGCGGTCAGCTCTGCTTACGACAGTGCCGGTCAGCGCTGCTCGGCCCTGCGAATTTTATGTGTGCAGGAAGATAATGCCGACACGGTGCTGACCATGCTCAAAGGTGCCATGCAGCAGTTACGCGTGGGTAATCCTTATGTGCTAAAAACCGACATTGGTCCGGTGATTGACCTGGAAGCGCAGAACAATATTGAGCGTCATATTGAAAAAATGCGCATTAAGGGCTATCCGGTGCATCAGTTGATGTGGAATAAGCAAAGCGATGCAAGCTTGCAACACGGCACTTTTGTACCACCAACGCTGATTGAACTGCCGCATCTGGATGATCTGGAGCGCGAAGTGTTTGGCCCGGTACTGCATGTGATTCGCTACCGTTATGGACAGCTTGATCAACTGCTGGCGCAAATCAATGCCAAAGGTTATGGCCTGACCATGGGCTTGCATACCCGTATTGATGAAACCATTCATAGCGTGATTGCCCAGGCCGAAGTCGGCAACCTGTATATCAACCGTAATATTGTCGGTGCTGTGGTCGGGGTGCAACCTTTTGGCGGCGAAGGCCTGTCGGGGACCGGACCTAAGGCCGGTGGACCGCTGTATCTCTACCGCTTAATGCAATACTGCTCGCAGAAAAAACTGGCTCAACCATTTGCGGCGCAGGCTCTGCATCCAGCAGCAATGCCTGCCCTGTATAGCCAACTGGTGGACTGGGTACAGGCTGAGTTCCCGCAGCAGCTAATTCAGCTGCCGGAGAAAATTGCCACGGGTCAGAGCTTCAATCTGACTGGTCCAACCGGTGAAAGTAATCAGTATACGATTTTGCCACGTCATGCCGTGCTATCCCTGGCTGAACAGGAGCTGGATCAGATTCATCAGTTACTGGCAATTTTTGCAGTCGGCAGTCAGCCGGTGGTTCTGGCAGAAAACCGCTTCATGCTGAAATATCTGCCGAAAATGCCGCCAGAGATTGCCCAGCGGATTCGCGTGATCCCAGACCTGCTGCATGGCGATTACGATGCAGTGCTGCATCATGGTAGTTCGGTACAATTGCTGGAATTACAGCAAACGGTAGCGCAGCGTGCCGGAGCAATTGTCGGCATCAGCCATCTCAAACCGAATGATCCGAAAATTCCGCTGGAACGTCTGGTGATTGAACGGGCCATCAGCATTAATACTGCTGCAGCTGGAGGGAACGCCAGCCTGATGACGCTGGATTAAAGCCACCCCTTTTCATGGTGTTATTCCTCTTTGCCAAACCAACTCTCCCTGGTCTCTGTTGGTTTGGCTTTTTTTATCTTTGCTCTCGCAAGTGATCTATTTCCCGGCTTTAATCTGCCGATCTGTTGAGCCGAAGCTCGATTTCTCCCGTCACACTATCGCAATTTAAGGTTTGCACAGAATATCTTTAGGCATCTGCCTGAAACTTTGTTACCATCCCCTGTCTCAATGGGTTTGTGATTTTTACTGCATATGACTTCATCTTATCAGCAACAACTTGATGCCAAAGTTGCACGTATTTCTGCACAGTTTGCCGAATTTAATCCTCCAACGCTGGAGGTGTTTGTCTCGCCTGAACAGCATTTCCGTATGCGTGCAGAATTCCGGATTTGGCATACCGAAGATGACCTGTTTTATGCCATGTTTGAACGCAATGAGCAGCAGAACAAAAAAGTCATTCGTATTGATGAATTTCCAATTGCCGATGCCAGCATCAACCAGTTAATGCCGGTACTGCTGAATGCCTTAAAAGCAGAACCGCTGTTATCCAATCGCCTGTTTGAAGTGCATTTTCTGGCGACCTTAAAAGGTGAAATGCTGGTTTCACTGATTTATCGCTGTCCATTAACTGCAGAGTGGGAAGCGCTGGCCAAACAGCTGGCCGAGCAACTACAGATTAAAATTATTGGCCGGAGCCGTGGCCAGAAACTGGTACTGAGCGATGAGTTTGTGGTGGAAGAACTGCAGGTCTTTGAACGCCAGTATCAATACAAACAGATTGAAAGCAGCTTTACCCAACCGAATGCGCGCGTTTGCCAGCACATGCTGGAATGGGCCTGTACGGCTGCCGGACACTCTAATCAGGACCTGTTAGAGCTGTACTGTGGTAATGGTAACTTTACCCTGCCACTGTCGACCCGTTTTAATCGCGTCTTAGCCACAGAACTGGCCAAATCTTCAGTCTATGCGGCGCAGTGGAATATTGAGCAGAACCAGATTGACAATATTCAGGTGGCGCGTTTATCTGCCGAAGAATTTACCCAGGCCTACAACGGCGAGCGTGAATTCCGCCGTTTGCAGGAAGCCGGCATTGAGATGTCCAGCTATCAGTTTGATACCGTGTTTGTAGACCCACCACGTGCCGGTATTGATGCCGAAACCTTAAAACTGTTGCAGCGTTTTGAGCGGATTATTTATATCTCCTGTAATCCGGATACGCTGCATGACAATTTGCAGACTTTGGCCAGCACCCACAAGATCACCCAATTTGCCCTGTTTGACCAATTCCCTTATACCCATCATGTGGAATCTGGTGTCTTACTGGAAAAGATCTAAAACAATTTGTTTCAAATTATATTATTCAGTCCGAAAAGGAAGATTTTTTAATCTTCCTTTTTTCTTATAAAAATAAGCAACTTAGTTATAATCAAGGCTTATAGCCATCATAATTACGTTTAAACTGTTACAAGCTATCGAAATTTCTAGAGTCTGTTTGCTGCTTTTATCACTTTAGTCGACTTGCATTAATTTTTAAATTGGCTATATTTCGAGCTATGTTAGGTTGCAAATGAAGGCTCTATGAGTTTTTGGCAAAAGCTGTTCGCTCAGGAACAGCAAAACGAGCATAAGAATCAGATTGCTTGTGTTGAAAATGATTGCTCTTGTAAGACAAATGAACAGCTTCTTGAAGCTTTAGCAAAAGCGACAGATGAAGATGTGATTATCGGTATTAAAAAGGTTCTCGCTTCGCGCGGCTATAGCCGTAAAGAGTTGAATGAACTTCAACATTTACCCCTGCAATAGCAGAGTCTGACCACAGAAAAAGGCATTTAGAATTTCTAGGTGCCTTTTTTATTGGTCTGATTTTAATCAGATTTCTTAGTTTTGACATTTTTTTCATGTATGCTCAAGGGCTTAGATCAGTCTTGATCGTATTTTTAATTCAATACATAACAATAAGGACACCATGATGAACAACAAAATGATCGGCGCTCTTACCCTTCCACTGCTCTGCCTGGCCCTCACAGGCTGCGACCGTATGCCGGCAGAATGTGAAGAAGCCTGGGACAAGATGGAAAGCTTGAGCACAAAAATGGGGCTTTCGGAAGAACAACGTCAATTCCAGAAAAAACAGTTTGAGGCCGGAATCAAAGAAATGTCGACTGAAGATGCCAAACGCCTCTGCAGCCAGCAAACCCAGACCCTGGGCATTATTGGCCAGTAGATTTTTCTGGCTCAGTCGCGCAGGCTGAATCATCAATATACGCCAGCATCGGGCCAACTGCGCGGTACTGGCGATGGCGTTTTAAGGCCGCAATATACACAGAAGATACTGAACCATCCAAGTACAGCGCATTCGGTGTCTTAAGCTGCTGCTGAAACAGCCGGGCAAAGTCATAAAAATTTATTGGCTGCTGGCTGATCACAAAATACAGGGTGGAATCCTTCAGCCCAACGCCATTGCGGATTTTTCTGGAATCGGAATCCGGAATAAAGTTTGGGTTAATTTTTCCGTCAATCACCAGCATCGGGCCAGATTGGGTGGCATATTTCGGTTGCACATTGGCCTGCTGATACTGCTGGGTGGTCATCAACAGTGGCTGCTTGTCCCAGGCCAGTACCCCATTCGGCTGAATCAGAAAATTGCCCCAGCCTTGGGTCTGGGTATTTAACTGGCTTACCCTCTTGCCCTCTTCAATATACAGCCCGACGGGTGCATAATCAGCATGGAACATCCCGGCATTCATGGCAAATTCCAGCTGCTGGCACGGTTGCAGATCATCCTGGAGCGCAGTGAAATAACGATAGGGCTGCTGTGCTGTATTCTTTAATACCAGCTTCAGCTGCGCCATTGATCGGATTTCCGTGACATCAAAATCACCCAGCCTATGTTTCAGCTGCCAGCTGTAGATTTTCGGCTGTGCCTGTGCCCAGTTTGCACTGCAAGCACCCAGCAGAATCAGCAGTTTTAACAGCGGTTTGGCAGTAACTCGTGCAAAGTACTGTCCTAACTTTTTCATTGCATCTGTTCCCTGTTCATCGTTGTATAATTCAGCCATTCTTGTCGCCACCCTGTCGATTCTTGTGCCAAGAAGCAGTACACTAGAGCTTTAAAATACACCTGTCACTTTACTAATGTCACAATGCTCAAGCAGAACACACGGTTCCCTTTAGGGGCGCATCTGATTGTCAAACATTTCGGCTATACCCACCACGGGATTTATGCCGGACGTGGTCGTGTTATTCATTATTCCGGTTTTGCGCATTTATTTAAAAAACATCCCATCGAAATCACCAGCCTAGACAAGTTCAGTCATGGCAAACCGGTGCATGTGCAGCATTATGATCAACCCAAATATAAAGGCCGTAAAGTGGTGCGCCGGATGCGTTCACGGATGCATGAAAATAATTATCACCTGATTATCAACAACTGCGAACATTTATGCACCTGGGCCATTACCGGCGTGGAAAGCAGTCCGCAAGTCTTCCGGATGATGAACCGCTTAACCACCATTGGCTATGTCAGCTCCTTAATGAGCTACATGAACAGCATGATGCTGACCCTGACCACCACCTGTTTTGCCCTAGTACTGTATATTAAAAAGAAATTGCGCGACAAAGCCAAAATGCAGATGCCCACCCATCTGTTTTATAAACGCGATGAAAAGAAATAACACACCGGATCATCTGTAAATCAAATTTTTTTTAATTTAACGTGCTACTTCCTTTCAACGTTTACTTTCCATTTTCAACACCGCATAAAAAAGCCCACTGAGTCCAGCAGGCTTTTTCAATCATCTAGCAAAATGCGCTTTTATTTGCCCGGTTTGAAGCTGTCTTTTAAGTCCAGAATACGGTTAAACACTGGCGTTTCGCTGGAATGATCATACTGATCCGCCACGAAATAACCTTCACGTTCAAACTGGAAACGATCTTCTGCTTGCGCTTGCGCTAAAGCCGGCTCAATAACCGCTTGTACCACTTTCAATGAGTCCGGATTCAGATTCGCCAGGAAGTCATCGCCGACTTCTGGGTCAGATTCGGTGAACAGACGGTCGTAAATACGCACTTCAGCTTTCACGCCTTTAGTGGCAGATACCCAGTGAATCACGCCTTTTACTTTACGGCCTTCCGGATTCTTACCTAAAGTTTCAGGGTCGATTGAACATTTCAGCTCAATAATTTCACCCTTGTCATCTTTAATGATTTCGTCGCACTTGATCACATAAGCATGACGTAAACGCACTTCACCGCCCGGAATCAGACGTTTAAAGCCTTTCGGTGGCTCTTCTTCGAAATCTTTACGGTCAATATAGATTTCAGAGGTGAGCGGAATGACACGCTCACCCATATCTACGTTTGGATGACGCGAATGAGTCAGATCCATTTCTGCTGGCAGATTGGTTAACGTCACTTTTAATGGATTCAGCACGGCCATACCACGCGCTGCGGTATTTTCTAGCGACTGACGGATGCAGTATTCCAGCATTGCCACATCGACAATCCCGTCAGACTTCGACACACCAACGCGCTTACAGAAATCACGCAAGCCTTCCGGAGTAAAGCCACGACGACGCATACCCACTACAGTTGGCATACGCGGGTCGTCCCAACCCTTAACAAAACCACCTTCCACCAGACGGCGCAGCTTACGCTTTGAGGTAATGGTGTAATCGACGTTTAAACGGCTGGATTCATACTGACGTGGTACCGCCGCTGATTTTACCTTTTCCACCACCCAGTCATAGAACGGACGGTGATCCTGGAATTCAAGCGTACACAGTGAATGAGTAATGCCTTCAATCGCATCGGATAATGGATGCGCATAGTCGTACATTGGGTACATTTTCCATTTGTCACCGGTCTGGTGATGCTCGGAATGTAGCACACGGTACAAAATTGGGTCACGCATATGTACGTTTGGCGATGCCATATCAATTTTGGCACGTAATACCGCTTGGCCTTCGCCCAGCTCACCATTACGCATCTGTTCAAAATGCGCCAGGTTGTCTTCTACAGACGCATCACGATACGGTGAGTTTTTGCCCGGCTCGACAAATGAACCACGATTCAGCTTGATTTCTTCAGGAGTTTGCAAATCGACATAGGCATCACCCTGTTCAATTAACTGCACCGCCCAGCTATACAGCTGGTCAAAATAGCTTGATGCATAGCGTGGCTCGCCATTCCAGTTAAAGCCCAACCATTTCACGTCGTTGGCAATACCATCTACATATTCTTGTTCTTCGGCATCCGGGTTGGTATCGTCAAAACGTAAGTTACATAAACCGTTAAATTCTTCGGCAATCCCGAAATTCAGGCAAATTGCTTTCACGTGACCAATATGTAAGTAACCATTCGGTTCTGGTGGAAAACGTGTGATCACTTTTTCAGTACGGCCTGCTGCCAGATCATCGGTAATGACCTGACGCACAAAATCTAAGCCCGGCTGTTGTTCTTGCTGCGCAGCATCGACAGAGGCATGGTTACTTGGTGTCGGGGTGTTAGGCAGAGATGAAACAGCATCATTCGGCTTCATAGTTAATAAATCACTTCTAGATAAAAATTTAGGATAATTAAAACGCTATTCCCACTTTTTAACAAAGAAAATAACGTTTTTACTTGCCTTGTAGTTTACAGTTTGCTTATGCTTCTCTCAACCAAAAAACCCATGGCTTTTTTGTCCATGATTAGGAGATAACACAATGAGTTTTCCTCAAGTCGAATTAAACACCAACAAAGGTCGTATTGTTCTTGAGCTTAACACTGAAAAAGCACCTAAAACTGCTGAGAACTTCCTTCAATACGTTCGTGACGGTTTCTATGATGGCGTAATTTTCCACCGTGTCATCGATGGTTTCATGATTCAAGGCGGCGGCTTTGATGAAAACTTCAAAGAAAAAGCAACCCGTGATTCAATCGAAAACGAAGCAGACAACGGTCTGAGCAATGACGAAGGGACCATTGCAATGGCGCGTACCCAGGCTCCGCACTCTGCATCTGCTCAATTCTTCATTAACGTGAAAAACAACTCCTTCCTGAACCACACGGGCAAAACTGCACAAGGTTGGGGTTATGCCGTATTTGGTAAAGTAGTTGAAGGTATGGATGTAGTTGCTGAAATCAAAGGCGTACGTACAGGCAACCGTGGTTACCACGCTGATGTTCCACTAGAAAATGTGGTCATCGAATCTGCCAAGATCATTTCTGAATAAGAATCCCTCTCAACCTCCCGTTATTTAAGGGCGTTGGGAGATTCCAAGGAAAAGATTGTGACCTATCTGTTTATTTCAGATTTACATTTGTCACCTGATCACCCTCGACTCGTTCGGGGGTTTTTAGATTTATTACGTGCTTATCAGGATCAAAACACCCAGCTGTATATTTTAGGCGACTGGTTCAATGCCTGGATTGGCGATGACTACACCGCCCCTTGGCTGGATGAAATTGTCAGCGCTTTAAAACAGTTTAATGCCGCAGGCAATCAGCTGTATTTTCAGGTCGGCAACCGCGATTTCGCACTGCATGAGGTTTTTTTACAGCAGTTTAACGGGCAATTATTACCTGAAATTGACACCCTCACTATTGGCCAGACCCGCTATCGTCTGGAACATGGCGATGCCTTGTGCACCGATGATGTATCCTATCAGCGCTTTAAAAAAGTTATCCGTCATCCGCTCGTGCTGCGTCTGTTAATAAAAACTCCGCTGTCCTTTCGCAGCAAACTGGCCAACGGTTTTCGCAAACAAAGCCGCGCTTCTAAAGAAGTTAAATCGTATGAAGTGATGGATGTGAATCCGGCTGCGGTAACGCAGGCTTTGGCCGAGGTGGATGTACTGATTCATGGTCATACCCATCGACCAGCCATCCATGAGCTGAATGGCAAAAAGCGGATTGTGCTGGGGGACTGGCGTGCGCATGAGGCACTGATTCTGGAAATTGATCCTGAACAGCCTACCACTCACCTGCAACTGAAACGCTGGACCTATTAAGCAGCAGGTGGATGACTATAAATCCCCACCTCCTGCATCATCTGTCAGGTTAATAATGACCGCTTAATACCCCCCTTCAGGTTTTACCCAGCTCGCTCCGGTTTTATATTTGGCCAGCAGCTCACGCAAGGAATTCATTAATACGCTGGTATCGACACCGACAGCGACAAATTCGGTACCCAGTTCAATATATTTTTGCGTCACGTCATGTTGAGTCGATAAAATCCCGGCCGCTTTACCCGATGCGCGAATTCGTTGAATTGCATCAACCACTGCGTTTTGCACGTCAGGATGGTTCGGATTGCCTTCATAACCCATAGTGGCAGATAAATCTACTGCGCCAATAAATACCCCATCAATGCCCTCGACTTTTAAGATGTTATCCAGATTTTCCAGCCCTGTAACTGACTCAATCTGAATCAGCAAACAGATATTTTCATGTGCAGTGGCATAATAATCCGGAATACTGTTCCAGCGTGTGGCACGTGCCAAAGCCGCACCTACACCGCGAATCCCTTCCGGTGGATAACGCACTGCTTTAACCATCAGTTCGGCCTGCTCCACGGTTTCCACCATCGGAATCAATAAGGTTTGTGCGCCAATATCCAGCAACTGTTTAATAAGCTGCACACTGCCAATTGGCGGACGGACCACCGCCTGTGACGGATAGGCCGCAATACTTTGCAGCTGGGCCAGTGTGGTTCTTAAATCACTGGGCGCATGTTCCCCATCAATCAGCAACCAGTCATAACCGGCATTGGCCGCAATTTCAGTGCCATAGGCATCGGCCAGACCGACCCATAAACCAAGCTGCTGCTGGGTTTTTAATTTATGTTTAAAGTGATTACGATAGTCCATCAACAGGCTCGCTATAGTCCACACCTGTCTCCATTAAATGCCGATTTTTAAAAATTGCCAATATTCAAAACCACTGTTGTGATTTGATTTAACACTTAATCGGGCAATAACTGAAAATACGATGAGCATATTTTAAGGTTAATTTTGACAATAAAATTGCAGCGAATATGCCATCAAAGCCATCAAAATGGCGTATGATGCTGAAGGTTCAGCCTTTCTCAATTTATCCTTATTGCTGGAGTATCTTTATGGATTTGCTCGACGTCGTACGCAGCCGCTATACCACCAAAGCCTATGATCCTGCAAAAAAAATTCCTCAAGAGCAGTTTGAACGCTTTCTCGAAATTCTCCGTTTTACCCCCTCTTCTATTAATATCCAGCCTTGGCATTTCTTTATTGCCGAGCATGATGCAGCCAAGCAGCGCATTGCCAAAGCCCTGGTCGGGAAATATGCCTACAATGCGCCTAAAGTCTTAGATTCTTCTCACACCATTTTGTTCTGTACCAAAGCCGATATTAGCGATGAACATCTGGACAATTTGTTGCAGCAAGATGATGTCAGCGGCCGTTTTAAAGATGCCAGCGCCAAGCAGGGCCAGAAAGACAGCCGTAGCGGATATGTGGATTATTACCGCAATGAAAAAGGTGATATTCAGCGCTGGGCCGAAAACCAGACCTTTATTGCCTTGGGTCAGATGTTACTGGCTGCCGGTATTGAAGGTGTAGATGCCACCCCGATTGGCGGCTTTAATGAACAGATTCTGACGGAAGAACTAGAATTACAGGACAAGGGTTTAATTCCATCGGTGCTGCTGACCTTGGGCTATCGCAGTGAGCAGGACTTTAATGCTAAACTTCCCAAGTCACGCCTGAATAAAGATGAAATTTTCACCAAATTGTAAGAACTACATTACATAATACAGGGACGAAAGTCCCTGATTTCGGCTTGATTTTTGCTTTCCCTTTCACAACACAATAATAATAGACCGGAGAAGAAAGATGTCTATCCTTGCCCAGCTCCCAATGAAGTTTGAATGTCGTCAATGCAATAAACTGTATTTACATCAATATCAGCAGGAAAAACGCCATTATCCTCATTGTCCGAGCTGCCAGAAAGCCGGTCTGTTACTGGGCATTGCCGAACTTCAGGACCTGATCAAACATCCGCTGATTTTTGCTGCCAGCTTCATCAAATTCAAGCCGTCATCGCATAAGCTAAACACATCACACTAATGATGCCCAGCCCCAGCCCGATGGCGGTGCTGGGTTTTAATTTTTCTTTAAAGAACAGCAAACCGCTGATTACCCCTAAAATTACCACCAGAATATTCATGCCGGCAAATACAACCGCCGGTGAATCTTTTAAAGCCATATGTGCTTTGACATAAAACGCGATATTGGCAAAATTCAGCATCCCCAAAATTAAGCCTGCCACTATATTTTTGCCACTGCCCCAGCTTTTGTGCTGAATCAGAATATACCCCAACGATAAAATAAAAGCGCAGATGAACATTAGGTTCAATACCAGCGCAAACTGCAGGCCTAAACCGGTGGTGTATTTCAGCAACACATCAATCAGCGCATAACCGACCCAGACCAAAGCCAAATACAGCATACCCGCCTGGGCGGACGATGCACCGCCACGATGCGAATATAAAATACACAGTACCGCTGCAATCCCCAACGCAATCCCGACAATTTTCAGGCTATTAAACAGTTCCTGGAAAATAAAATAGGCCGCAGTTAAAGACAGCACCACCGACAGCCGCTGGGCAATTTCGGTTTTTAAAATTCCGGCAGTTTGTAATGCTTTGGCTAAAAACAGGAATACGCTTGGCAATAATACCCCTAAGGCCAGAATCAGCAGCCACGGCGTTTCGGTGAGGGACAGCTGTTGTACATTAGGCTGAAACCACCAGAAACACAGCACACTGGCCGAGGCATAATTCCAGCTGATCATCTGCAAAGGTGAATAGCCGCGATTCTTTGCGACTTTCAAGAGAATCGACACCACCACACTACAAATGGCCGCTGCTAAAATCAGTTCCATGATCCACTCTTATTTATATGCATTATGTGATCTGCTCTGCTGCACTATAGCGGTTCAGATACAGAAAAGCCCACGCAATGTGGGCTTTTTTTATAAATACTTCACCAGGAATTATTTATAACGATCTACCATTTTCTCTAAAGAAATTGGACGGATCTTGTCGGCATTGCCCGCAGTACCAAACGCTTCATAACGTGCAACACAAATATCTTTCATTGCATCGACAGTTTTAGCGAAGAATTTACGTGGGTCAAACTCGCTTGGTTTTTCAGCCATGAAGCGACGCATTGCACCAGTAGAGGCCAGACGCAAGTCGGTGTCAATGTTAATTTTACGTACACCGTGCTTAATCGCTTCAACCAGCTGCTCAACAGGTACACCATAAGTTTCCTTGATGTCACCGCCATACTGGTTAATGACTGCCAGCCATTCTTGTGGCACAGAACTTGAACCGTGCATCACCAGATGCGTATTTGGCAGCGCCGCATGAATTTCTTTAATACGGTCAATCGCCAGAATATCGCCTGTAGGTGGACGGGTGAATTTGTATGCACCGTGTGAAGTACCCACTGCAATTGCCAGTGCGTCTACATTGGTGTCTGCTACGAAAGAACGTGCTTCTTCAACTGAAGTCAGCAATTGAGAGTGATCCAGTACACCTTCTGCACCAACACCATCTTCTTCGCCGGCCATACCTGTTTCAAGGCTGCCCAGACAACCGATTTCACCTTCAACAGAAACGCCACATGCGTGTGCCATTTGTACCACACGACGGGTCACATCTACGTTGTATTCATATGAGGTTGGGGTTTTACCATCTTCACCCAGTGAACCATCCATCATGACTGATGAGAAGCCCAGCTGGATAGAACGTTGACATACGTCAGGGCTGGTACCGTGATCCTGGTGCATCACCACCGGAATGTGTGGCCATTCTTCAATTGCAGCCAAAATAAGATGACGTAAGAATGGTGCGCCTGCGTACTTACGGGCACCTGCAGATGCCTGTACGATTACAGGTGAATTCGTCGCATCTGCGGCCAACATGATTGCGCGCATTTGTTCTAAGTTGTTTACGTTAAACGCTGGTACGCCGTATCCGTGTTCACCGGCGTGATCCAATAGCTGGCGCATTGAAATAAGAGCCATAATATCCTCCCAGGTAATGCTGCATATTCTACATGGGGATTTGTTTCAATTCAGCAACAAAACGTCGTATTTAAAAAAAATCCCTGCCAATGCAGGGACTTTTATACAAATTACTACAATTTGTGGAGCTTTTAGGATTATTGCGCTTCAGATGCTGGCGCTGCTGCGCTGTCTGGGGTTGCGGCATCTGCTGGTGCATTGGCCACTTCTTCAGGCACATCGGTATTGTTTTCATCAAGTACTGGCTGATCAATTGCATCAATCGCCGCTTGCTGTTCTGCAGAAATTTGCTCTGACGCTACAGCTGCTGATGCATCTGCAGTGGTCGCTGTTGCATTGTCGTCTTTTTTAGCACATGCAGTGAAAGCTAAAGATGCAGCAAGTAACGCGGCAAGAGTTAATTTTTGGTTCATCAGAATATCCTACAACCCGGTGATTTTTGATCATAATATTTCAGAAACATGACAGTTTTATGACTAAAAAATGAAGTGCATAAAAAAGGCTGACCGAGGTCAACCTTTTGTCATCTTGCAAGCGTGTGCGAATTAAGCACGTTCTAGCAATACGGCAACTGCTGGTAAGGTCTTGCCTTCTACAAACTCAAGGAAAGCACCGCCACCTGTAGAGATATAACCAATTTTGTCTGCAACTTCATATTTGTCGATGGCAGCCAAGGTGTCACCACCACCTGCAATTGAGAAGCCTTCTGATTCAGCAATCGCTAAAGACAGGGCTTTAGTCCCTTCACCGAACTGATCCACTTCGAATACGCCAACTGGGCCATTCCAGAGAATCGTTTTAGAAGTTTTCAAGATCTCAGCAAATGCTTTTGCCGTTTCTGGACCAACATCCAGAATCATGTCGTTGTCTGCCACATCTTCTACTTTTTTCACGGTTGCTTTGGCAGCTGCCAGTGAACCCAAGAAGTCATCAAAGTTGATTTCAGATGCATCAGCAACTACTACATCCGTTGGAAGTGGTACAGATACTTTGGCAGCAATGGCTTTGGCTGTGTCGATCAAATCATTTTCACACAGTGATTTACCCACGTTGTAACCTGCAGCGGCTAGGAAAGTATTGGCAATACCACCACCCACAATCAACTGGTCGCAAATGTCAGACAGTGACGTTAATACATCCAGCTTGGTGGATACTTTAGAACCGGCAACAATCGCCACCATTGGTTTTTCTGGTGTTTGCAGTGCACGGCCAAGTGCATCCAGTTCAGCAGCCAGTAAAGGACCTGCTGCGGCAACTTTGGCAAGACGCGCCACACCTTCAGTTGACGCTTCTGCACGGTGCGCAGTACCAAATGCATCCATTACGAATACATCACACAGCGCTGCATATTTTGCTGCCAGCTCAGGATTGTTTTTCTTTTCACCCACGTTAAAGCGGCAGTTTTCAAGTAACACCACTTGACCTGCTTCTACCTCTACACCATCCAGGTAGTCAGTCAATAATTTGACTTCCTGGCCCAGTGCTTCGGTCAGGTAAGCTGCGACAGGCGCAAGTGATTGTTCAGCTTTAGGTTCACCTTCAACAGGACGACCCAGGTGAGAATACACCATTACGGCTGCGCCTTTTTCCAAAGCCGCTTTAATTGTCGGTAAGGCAGCACGTAAACGCGCATCGCTGGTAATCACACCATTTTTCACCGGCACGTTTAAGTCTTCGCGGATCAGAACACGCTTTTGTGCCAGGTCGAGGTCAGTCATACGCTGAAAATTCATGTATAGCTCACTTTTTAGATATTAAAATCGCCAAGATTCTAAATGATTATGCAGAAAAAGGTTAGCTTCTTTTGCAGAAAAGCTAACGATTGCCAAAGTTTTGTTATGATAGAAAAAAAACAGACCTGATAATTTTTATGCCTATGTCTATACATCCAGATCCAACCCTGAACCGTTTAAATGTTTTAGGCGAGCCTTTGGCCAGCTGCTGTTTTGACCCGATTACCGGCTATTTTCGTAATGGCTTTTGCCATACGGCGCCCACGGATCTGGGCCAGCACACTGTTTGTGCACAAATGACCTCGGAATTTCTGAACTTTTCCCAGAAAATTGGCAATGACCTGATCACACCGTTGCCTGAAGTCGAATTTCCGGGCTTAAAACCGGGTGATTTCTGGTGTATTTGTGTGACCCGCTGGGTTGAAGCCTATCAGGCCGGTAAAGCACCACCCGTAAAAATTCAGGCCTGCCATCAGGCGGTACTGTCTTACGTTCCCTTAGATATTTTGATGGAATATGCTGTCTAATGAAGCGTCCGATTATTCTGGCGTCCAGCAGCCAGACCCGTAAAGAGCTGATGGACCGTTTAAAGCTCGACTATCAGTGTATGACACCCGACATTGATGAATCACCGCAAGGTGAAAACCATGCCGATGATCTGGCCAAACGGCTGGCTTTTGAAAAAGCCCAGAGTATTGCCGAGCAATATCCTGAAGCCATTGTGATTGGCTCCGATCAGGTGGCGTGGCGTGAAGGTGCGCCCGATATTTTTATTGGCAAGCCCTTAAGCTCGGAAAAAGCCATTCGCCAGCTGCAGGCCAACTCGGACAAAATTGTCTACTTTAGTACTGCGCTGAGCGTACAGCAAAAATCCAGCGGTTTTGAACAGACCCTTGTCGAACACTACAAAGTCAAATTCCGTAAACTGAGTCTGGATGAAATCGAGCGCTATGTGGCACTGGAACAGCCGCTGCATTGTGCCGGCAGTTTTAAATGCGAAAGTCTGGGGATTAGCCTGTTTGAACAGATGATCGGTCAGGATCAGACCACCTTGATGGGTATGCCAATGATTCAGCTGTGCCAGATTCTCCGCCAGCTTAATCTGCAGATTCCCTAAACACGG
Organism: Acinetobacter sp. CIP 53.82; assembly: GCF_000369465.1. Lineage (NCBI taxonomy): Bacteria > Pseudomonadati > Pseudomonadota > Gammaproteobacteria > Moraxellales > Moraxellaceae > Acinetobacter > Acinetobacter sp. CIP 53.82. The sequence goes on from NZ_KB850046.1 coordinate 95,272, forward strand.
TAATGCAATACCCAAAATGATCAGGTGCCTGTCCTGATCATTTTTTTCGCCATCTTTTCCCTTCTGCCACTTTTCTAAATTTCCTTAAGATGAAGTTCATCACTTGCACCACCGCACAACTCAAGGGACAATAACAGCTAAATTTATGTTGTAGTTATTTGACATGTCTCAACCTTTAGACGTTTTAGGCGGAATCACCGCTGAACAATTCCTTGCCGAATATTGGCAAAAAAAACCGCTGCTGGTGCGTAATGCTCTGCCTGAAATTGCCAATATTCTTGAGCCGAGTGATGTCATGGAGCTGGCACTGGACGAAAATATCAGCGCCCGCTTAATCAAGCAGAAAGATCGTGATCCGAACCAGTGGTCCGTAAAATCTTCACCGCTATTAAAAGCCGATTTCCAGAAAATGCCAAAGCTGTGGACGCTGCTGGTCCAAGCGGTAGATCACTACTCTTTTGATCTGGCGGAACTGTGGAAAAAATTCCCGTTTATTCCGCAGTGGCGCCGTGATGACATTATGGTGTCATATGCGCCAAAAGGCGGTTCGGTCGGCAAACACTTCGACTTCTATGATGTATTTCTGGTGCAGGGCTATGGTCATCGCCGCTGGCAACTGGGCCAGATGTGTGATGCCGAAACCGAATTTGTTCCAGGTCAGCCGCTGAAATTACTGCCAGAGATGGATGTCAATTTTGATGAAGTGCTGGCACCGGGTGACCTGCTTTACGTGCCACCAGGTTTATCGCACTATGGCGTGGCCGAAGATGACTGTCTGACCTTCTCTTTCGGTTTCCGTATGCCAAACATCAGCGACATGATGGATCGCGTCAGTGACAAGTTTTCTGACAACCAGTTGCTAAAAAATCCGTTGCAAGATCTGATCCGCGACCAGATCAGCCCGATTGGACAAATTACCCAGCCGGAACTGGAATATTTAAAAGCCGAATTGCTGGCACAACTGCACAACTCGACCGTGCTGGAAGATGCCATCATGAGCCTGATGTCAGAGCCAAAATATCCGGACAATATTCCAGAAGCAGAAGAAATTGGTACTGGCGATCTGGAAGATGCGCTAGATCAGGGCTATCAACTGATTTTAGAACCGGCTTCACGCCTGCTCTATACCGAAGAAGATGGCGAGTTACTGTTCTGGGCCAACGGTGAAGGTCTGTATATTTCGGATGAGTTTGCGCCTTTACTGAAGCAGATTGCTGATGGTGAACTCGTCGAGCTGAATGAAGACCTGTACCATGAAGACATTCTGGAAGATGTAGCCCAGTTACTCAATGATTCTGTGCTGATGCTGCTGCCAGCTGAAGATGCAGAAGATGAGGCCGAATAAGGGCTTAATCCTGAGGTGATACCACTAAAATCGCCTTGATTAAGGTATAACCGGGTGTAGAGTTCACCTTTAACTCTGCACCTATCCGCGCCAGACGCAGCTTCATACTGCGTACGCCAATACTCATCCCGTGATCGAGCACCCCATGGGTATCAAATCCAATTCCATCATCCTGAATACTTAAACATAAAGTCTGTTCATCGGGAAAATCCAGTGTCACTTGCACATGCTTGGCCTGACTGTGCTTCACCACATTGGTCAGACTTTCTTCCAGCACCCGCATCAGGTTCAGACATTGCAGCGGTGTCGGTTGCACTACCCATTCACTGGCAATGTTCCAGGTGGCCCGCATCTCAACTTCATCCATGAGCTGGCTAAAACGATGACGCACCGGCGCAATCCATAACACCGGCGTTTCCGGTACTTTGGCGCCAATTGAGGAACCACTGTCAATAATTTGCCGCAAATCATCACGTAGCAATTTCAAGATCGACAGAAACTGGCGGTTACTCATGGGCTGCTCGCTCTGGTCGACCATAATCATCGAGCGTACCAGCGAAGCACCCAGGCCATCATGCAAATCATGCGAAAGATGAATCCGCTCCTGCAAACGCACATTTTCCAATTCCAGATAATGCTTTTCCGACATGCTCTGTTTTAAGTCTTCACGAACCTCAAACACGCGATACTCAAGTTGCTGGTTAAACTGCTCAATTTTCTGCATGCTTTTGGTGGTGCGAATCCCGAGAATTAAGGCAATAAACAGCGTCACCACCGGTGAGGTATACGGCGATAAGGGCTTTAAATCGGTATCAAACGGTGCAGCCAAAAGTGCAATATCTAAAGCGGCAAAAATAATAATCAGGCTTAAACAGATCACCAGCAGGATATTTTCTACACGTGGTACGCGGAAGGTTAAACGCAGCAGGTACAGGAAAACCCCGAAAAATAGCAGGCTATAGCCTAAAAACACCAGCCCGAAAACGGTTTGTGCATAATCGAGCGGCGTCACGAAAATCCCCAAAATCACCGCCACCGAACAGATAAAGGCGGTTTCTTCCAGTATCGGAAATTTTTTATCAACAAAACGCAGTAAATAGACAATAAACGACAGAATATACAGCACAAAAAAGGCGATATTGGCCTGTGCCGCTATCAGCGTATTCGGGAAGGGATAGGTTTCTGTACTAATAATATTGGAGACAAATAACAGCCACAGCAAACAGCTTAAGGCAAACCAGCCATAACTGACTTCTTTACGCCGAAACAGCCAGATCACCAGACACAGTACGCCCAGGGTTGCCGATAAAATCGCATTAATCACAAATAAGGTACGGCGATCCCAGATCTGTTGCTGATATTCCGTATAACTGTTATAGACATTCTGGAAGGAAACATCACCGAGACCGGCAGATTGAAAGGCATAGCCCCGGACATAGACTAAAATTTCATTCTGGTCGGGACGCAAGCCACTAATCGGTAAAATCCAGTAGCGTGGCATATTCCAACTTTTGGAGAGTGGTTCTTCCAGATGCCGGTTTGACCAGATTAAATCGCGGTTTAAAAACACCGCACCCGCGCTATTTAAATAATTAATAGAAAACACAATTGACTGGTCCAGCACGGCCGGTTCCTGACAGGACCAGTTCCAGACAATTTTGTACCACACCCCACCGTTATAATCCGGCCAGCGTTCATTCCAGCGATCAGGCAACGTCACAGGTTGCCATCCTGTATGTGGATGGCTATGAATATCCGGTGTCTGTACGGTGCTGACCGACTGAATATTAACCTGACAATACGGGTCTATGGCATAGCTTTGCTCTGCATACGCACTCGATAGACAAAGATAAAGACTACAGCCGCACCAAAACTGGAGCAATCTGTAGATCATAAAATGCCTAATGAGCGCGCTGTACTGACTGCCTTGGTACGTTTACTCACCGAGAGCTTGCGATAAATATGCTTGATATGACTTTCCACGGTATACCGCGACACAAACAGCTGCTCGGCAATTTCCCGGTTACTCAGGCCCTGCGCGACCAGATTTAGAATTTCATGTTCACGGTTGGTCAGCTGTTCAATATCGTCATCGGGCTGTTTAAACGGCTTGGCAATTTCCTGCGGCTTCTGTACTGAAATCTGTGACAGTATTTCCCGGGCAATAAAGGGATCAATCGGTGCGCCGCCTCTTAAAATACTGCGGATGGCCATGATCACTTCAGTATCATCGCGTTCTTTTAATACATAACCGGTGGCGCCCGCCTGAATAGCCGAAAACAGACTGTTTTGTGTACTCCAGGCCGAAATCACCAAAATTAGTACACTGCTGTCTTTGGCCCGAAGCTGTTCAATCAGTTCAATCCCATTGCCATCTGGCAACCCCAAATCGACCAGTGCCAAAGACACCGGCTGTTCTTCAATTTTCTGTAATGCTGCTTTTAAATGGCTAACAAAAATCAGCATGTCATTGCTGTAGCCCATTTCAAGGAGGATATGTCTGAGGCGTGACTGAATCATGGGTTCATCTTCCACAATCAGCACAGGGGCCGGTAATATTGATTCTGTAATGTCCACTGTCTTCCCCGATCTTTTAACTTTCAATATAGCGATATTATTAAACGGTTCTCTATCCCTAGAATTAAGGAATTTCAGAGTGTTAGCACTGTTATTTTTATGATTTCAGCATAGCAGCTATTTTTTAATTTTTATAGATTTTATTGCTCATTTTTAAGCTGTACTAAAGCCCTTGCCAAATTTCACAAATCATTACTTGTATGCCCTATTCAGAATCTGCACAGTAATACTAGATTGAATTCGCAATGGAAAAATCATAACAATGCCAAGTCCAGCCCAAGCCATTCGCCATAAACTTTTAAATACTTTTTTCTCCCGTCACTCGGTCTGGTTTGCCTGTATTTTAATTGCGCTGGGGATTACATGGCTTAGGCTATTTTATGAGCCACATTATATTTATTATTTTCTGTCCGATGGCGTAATTAACTCGCTCTGGCTGATCACCACGCTGCTGAGTCTGGTCGGTCTGTATGATGTCATTCAGACCAAGCATTCCATTCTGAAAAACTACCCGATTATGGGTCATTTCCGGTTTATTTTTGAAGATTTCCGCCCCGAAATTCGCCAGTATTTTATTGAAGCCGATCAGGATGCCCAGCCTTTTTCCCGCATGCAGCGCAGTTTGGTCTATCAACGTGCCAAAAATGAAAATGCCGATAAACCCTTTGGCTCGATTTTGGATGTGTACGAAGCCGACTACCGTTTTATTGTGCATTCCTTGCGCCCCTGCCCACCGGCTGATCCAAAAACCTTCCGGATTCATATTGGCAATGAACAATGCAGCCAGCCTTATAGCGCGTCAATTTTAAATATTTCTGCCATGAGTTTTGGCAGCCTGAGTGCCAATGCCATCCGTGCCTTAAATAAAGGTGCCAAACTCGGTGGCTTTTATCATGACACTGGTGAAGGCAGCCTTAGCCCGTATCATCTGGAATATGGTGGCGATATTGTCTGGCAAATTGCCAGTGGCTACTTTGGTTGCCGCACCGCAGAAGGTTTATTTGATCCGGAAAAGTTTGCCCGTCAGGCCGGTAATCCGAATATCAAGATGATTGAACTCAAACTCTCTCAAGGTGCCAAGCCGGGCCATGGCGGTATTTTGCCGAAACATAAAATTTCAGAAGAAATCTCGCAGATTCGTGGTGTGCCACGTGACCGCGATTGTGTATCGCCCTCGCGCCATCCTAGTTTTAGCACCCCAATTGAAATGCTGCAGTTTTTACAGCAGTTACGCGATTTATCGGGTGGTAAACCGGTGGGCTTTAAACTGTGTATTGGCCAGCCCTGGCAATTTATGAGTATCGTCAAAGCCATGCTGGTGACCAAAATTGTGCCTGACTTTATTGTGGTGGATGGCTCAGAAGGCGGTACCGGCGCCTCCCCGATTGAGTTTAGTGACTATATTGGTACGCCGCTGCGTGAAGGCTTACTATTTGTGCATAACACTTTGGTTGGCGCGGGCCTGCGCAGTAAAATCAAGCTCGGGGCCAGTGGTAAAATTATTAGTGCCTTTGATATTGCCAGTACCTTTGCCTTAGGCGCAGACTGGGTCAATTCCGCTCGCGGTTTTATGTTTGCCGTTGGCTGTATTCAGGCACAAAGCTGTCATACCAACCAATGTCCGGTCGGTGTCGCCACCCAAGATAAAGACCGTCAAAAAGCACTGCATGTACCCTCCAAAGCAGAACGGGTCTACAACTTCCATAAAAATACCATGCATGCCCTGTCGGAAATGATTGCGGCAGCCGGTTTAAAACACCCGGCCGATATTCGTGCCCATCATCTGGCGCAGCGAATTAACGACCGGGAAATTAAAAACTATGCCCAGCTGCATTTCTGGCTCAAAGAAGGCGAATTACTGAGCTGTGAAAATAAAGATGAAGAAAACTTTTATTTTCGCATGTGGAATTTGGCCAAAGCGGAAGAATTTTAAAAAAGAGGCACCCGCCTCTTTTTTATGAAATGGAGGAAAGCTTAATAATAAGTCTTGGAATTCGAAGCATGCAAAAAGGCTGGAATCAAACCGGTTAAGGCCGCACGAATATCCGGGCGCTCATTAATCAGTTGATGTGACCCTTCTTCCAGCATCAGCAAGGTTTGCAGGCGGAATTTACGCCGGATAAACTCGATGTTATAACGCCAGTCCACAGTCTGATCCTGCGCGCCTTGGGCCAGCCACACCGGAATTCGACACGCTGGCCGCTGTTCCATTTCCAGCATCCATTTGGACATGGCCAGAATCCAGTCCATGCCCATCATCCGTGGTTGTAACGGATCTTTTAAGCGCACAAAACGTAAAAATTCCGGGTTATGGTTATTGCGTCTAAAATGGCGCGGCACTTCGCGTTTAATCCGGCGGATAATTCCGAGGCCCACCGAATTATGCCACCAGGCACTTTTGGCCGGACGGATGAGAGGTGATAATAACAACACCCGCTCAACAAACGGATTCTCCCGGCGCTCGGCAAATTCCAGTAAATGATGCATCCAGATCGCACCACCGGTACTTTGCCCTACCCCTAGCCAAGGCTTAGGCAATTGATCGGCATTGCGCACATATTGGTAAATGGCGTGTAGCACCTGCTGGTAATGATCAAAATTCTGGATACTGGCGGGCGAGCCATTACTTAAACCATGGCCGGGCAAATCATAAGTCAAGACACTAAAGCCCTGCTCCAGAATTTCTTTGACAATCGGCTGATAAATGCCGCTGTGCTCCAGATAGCCATGCAGTAAAAACACCGTACCTTTGCTTTTTTCCAGCTTGCCCGCTTCAAGTTTAGGCTGAAACACCTGCACATGCAGTTTAAACAGCGGCATTTGCACATAACCCTGCCAATGCTCGCACTCTAAGCTGTCAAAACCGTAAAGCTGGCGATAGGCCTGAATATCCACCGTGGGCGCATAAGGCCGGTTCAGGTTTAAAGGCTCCAGCACCTGCGGCGTGGTATCGCGGCTAGGAACCGGTAAATCCAGCTGTTTCAGCACACTCGGATTTAAAAACGGGATATTCGGCATTATGGCACCTCCCGGCAGTCGCTCGAACCAAACAGCATATCGCGGATGGTGGCCAGCATTTCATAATTGGCACGGCGGCTATGATCATAGTTCTGCTCACTAGGCTGCCATTGGGTCAACTCGGTTGGAATTGGCGCGACCACCGGCACGGTTTCAATGCCGTTTAAGGCAAACAAACGGCGTGTGCGCGGCATGTGATATTGATCGGTGATTAAAATCACCGTTGGTGCGCCGCCTTTTTTCTGTAGCAGCAAGGAACTAAAACGCGAGTTTTCACAGGTGTTCATACTGCGATCTTCCAGCAAGTTGGCTTCAACCCCGCGTTCTGCCAGCCATTTCTGCATATAAGGTGCTTCAACACCGCTCAGCACAATGGGTAATTTATACTGTTTTTCAATTTCTAAGGTTTTTTCTAAACGTAGTCGTGTGTAGTTATTCACAATAATATCTTTTTGATTTTCATGTAAGGTCAGACCGCCGCCCAGAACCACAATTGCATACGGCTGGGAAGTTATTTGCGGCTTCTGGCTATTTTGTTGTTGAATCAGTGCGATATCCTGAAAAATTTCTTCATCAACCGGTACGGTTTCAACCGCTGCCACTTCATGGGTTCTTAAAAATTTCAGATACTGTTCCATTAGGGCCTGATTTTCAGAGCTGTCTAACTCCAATAAATCCTGTAACTGCTGTGAAGGCTGTGCAAGTTGCGTCTCAGATGCGGAAACATCGGCCAGCAATGGAATTTGCGGTGTGCTGTCCTGCTCTTGTTCCTGCTGACTGCGCTGCTCATCCTGAATTAAAGCCTGCAAGGCTTTATAGCGTGCCTGAATGATGGTGAGATTCTGTGAATTTTTGGCCTGAATCTCTTCTTCCATCACTTTTAAATAAGCTTGCCGGGCAATCCACAAATTCGAGCCAGGTTCCAGATTTTCCTGATCGGTCAGTGCCCCCATCTGCTGGCTTTGTGCAGCCACTTCATTGACCTCCACCGGCACAATGGTATTCAGCACTTTTATCACAAACTTGGAATAAAACGGCGAATAGATAAAAACCACCAGACAGCCCATCAGCACAAATAGCACAGCCGCCATTTGTACGATACGCACCATCCAGTGAGTTCTATTCATAAATGCCTAACCTGATTAAAAGGTATTGTGGGGAATAATCAGCCCGGCGTCATTAAACAGCACCGGTTCTGGTTCTAAGTGTATCCCAAATTTTTGGTACACGTCCTGCTGTACTGCCTGATATGTTGCCTGAACATCGGCCAGGGTCGCATTGGCATAATTGACAAGCACCAGTGCCTGCTTGTGAAACATACCGACCATGCCCAGCTGCTTCCCTTTCCAGCCAGCCTGATCAATAAGCCAGCCAGCTGCAATTTTGACCTGGCCTTCGGGTTGCGGATAATGCGGCATGTTCGGGAACTGAATCGCCAGCTGTTCATAGACCGCGGCAGTCACCACCGGATTTTTAAAGAAACTGCCAACATTTGGAAATTGCTGCGGATCTGGCAGTTTACTTTGACGGATCTGGATCACCTGGCGTTGCAGGTTTTCCGCGGTTTGCTCATCACCCACCGCGGTTTTTAAATCGCCATAATTCAGTTTCAAGTCCGGCTGTTTCCGCAGCTTGAACGTGACATGGGTGATGATATAGCGGTTTGGATTTTCTTTGAAAATACTGTGACGGTAGGCAAAATGGCAGTCACTGGCCAGAATCGAATTAAACTGACCGTTATAGCGGTCATAAACCTGTACCGATTCAATAAATTCACCGACCTCAACCCCATAGGCACCAATATTCTGTACCGGCGATGCACCGACCAGACCGGGAATTAAGGCCAGATTTTGCAGGCCAAATAACTGCTGCGTGGTGGTCCAGAGCACAAAATCATGCCAGACCTGACCCGCACCGACGCGAATGGTACTGAAGTCATTATCTTCATTCAGGAATTCAATGCCCTGAATATCCATATGTAACACCAGCGCCTGAATCTGCTCTGGCAGCAGCATATTACTGCCGCCCGATAAAATCAGCACATTCAGCTGCTGTAACTTGGCATAGTTTAAGGCTGCGATTAAATCATCGGTAGAATGCACCTTAATATAATGAGACGCATTTGCAGCCAGATTTAAGGTATTAAAAGGCTTAAGCTGGACCTGATGTTGAATGTTCATATTCTTAAACCTGATTTAAGCCAATTCTGTTTTTAAAATATTGATCCAGGCCTGTGCGCTGGACTCACACTGATCCAGCACGCGTTCAAAGCCATCGGCTTCGCCATAATAAGGATCAGGCACTTCATGACGTGGATATTGTGGATCATGTTCGCTCATTAGCGCCACTTTTGCACGTAGCAGTTCTGCACCATATTCTTCGGCCGCATGACGCTTTAAATGCTGAATATTTTGCAGGTTTTCCTGATCCATCGCCAGAATCAGATCAAAATCCAGAAAATCGCGCGTAGTTAACTGACGGGCACGCAAGGCAGATAAATCATAGCCACGCTGCAAGGCATGTTGCTGGCTGCGCGCATCGGGCGCTTTGCCCGGATGATAATTACTGGTGCCGGCAGAATCGACCCAGATATTCAGTTGCTGTGCATCACAATAATGTCTGAACACCACTTCCGCGGTAGGTGAACGGCAGATATTGCCCAAACAGACACATAACACCTTGTATGGCGTTCTGGATGACATAACAACCTCAAAACTGCTTTCTTTTAAAGTGTCTTATGTTAAGTTATTTGCAGGATGAATCCTATATTGTCACTATAGATAAATGTTGATTTAAGTATAAAAATTAAGGATAAAGCGTATGAGCCCATTTCAATTCCAGACTGTGCCCAACATTATTGCCGGACTGGGCAGCATCCAACAGCTCAAAGCCCTCCTGACTGAACAGAACAATCAACGTGTGCTGCTGGTGACCGATCCGGGAATGGTGCAATTACAATTGCATGCACCTGTTTTGGAAACTCTCGAAGCTGCCGAATGTGATTACCGCATTTATGCCAGCGTACAGGCCGATCCACCGGAACATATTGTGCTGGAAGCCGCCGAATTCGCCCGGCAAAACCAGATAGATACAGTCATTGGTTTTGGGGGTGGCAGCTCGCTGGATGTGGCCAAAATTATTGCCCTGCTGGCCCATCCTGAACAAAAACAGCAACTGCATGACATGTATGGCGTCAATCAGGCGCAAAAACCGCGTTTGCCTCTTATTCTGATTCCAACCACGGCCGGCACCGGCTCGGAAGTCACGCCCATTTCCATTGTCACCACCGGCGAAACCACCAAAACCGGCATTGTATCTGCTGCCCTATATGCCGATGTCACCATTTTAGATGCCAACTTTACCCAAAACCTGCCGGCGCACATTACGGCCGCCACCGGTATTGATGCAATGGTACATGCCATTGAAGCCTATACCTCCAAACACAAAAAGAACTTTTATGCCGATATGCTGGCGATTCAGGCACTTAAACTGCTGAACCAGAATCTGCATCTGGTGCTAAAAGATGGTAACAACATGGAAGCCCGTCAGAATATGCTGGTCGGCTCGATGCTGGCCGGACAGGCCTTTGCCAATGCACCGGTGGCAGCAGTCCATGCACTGGCCTATCCGCTGGGTGGACATTTTCATTTGTCGCATGGGCACAGCAATGCGCTGGTCTTAACCGAAGTGCTGAAATTTAATGCACCAGCCGCCAAGCAGCAGTATGCCGAACTGATGACCCTGCTCGACCCATCCAGCAAAGGCTGTGTAGATGGCTTGTGTGATCTGTTTATTGACCACATGCAAAACTATCTGGACCGCAGTGGTCTGACCTTAAAACTGAATGCCCTGAATGTACCTGAAAACATGCTGGAACAGCTGGCCGAGGATGCCATGTTACAAACCCGCCTGCTGCAAAATAATCCACGCGACATGGAAAAACAGGATGCGCTGGCCATCTATCAGGCGATTTATCAATAAGGCTGAAGCTATTTAAAGTTGTGGTAAATCAAAAATATAAATTTTCGATCTATTCAGGGATGACGTCTTTTTATGAAACCGGTAGCCAAAACCCGCGATCAATATACCTTCTTTTTACCGATTCAAACCCGCTGGTCAGACAACGACATGTATGGTCATGTCAATAATGTCATGTATTACAGCTACTTCGATACCGCTGCCAATGCGCTGCTGATTGAGAAAGCCGGACTGAATATTCATCAGGCCGAGATTATGGGACTGGTGGTAGACTCTGGCTGCAACTTTTTAGCCGAGCTGAGTTATCCAGAAGTGATTGAGGTCGGTGTGGCGATTGCAGCGCTGGGCAACAGCTCGCTGAAATATGATCTGGCAATTTTCAAGCAGCATCAACAGCAGGCTTCAGCTCAAGGACATATGGTGCATGTTTTTGTCGATGCGCAGCAACGTAAAAGCACCCCGATTCCAAGCGAAATGCGGAATGCCCTGTTGCCTTATCTGCGTTCTCAATAAACGGTTGAAATGGTCTGACGGTGGTTATTTCAACTGGATATTCTGCAATTCGCCATCAAAACTTTCGAGCAGCGATTTAACCTGCGGCTCCTGATGCAGCAGCTCACTGGCGCGTTGATAAGCACGTACTTTACGTTCCTGCTGCAAGCTATACGGTGTCACCTCTGTGACCTGTCCATACTGCACTTTCAGGAAGCTGTTCGGCCACTGCTGTTTCAGCGCTGCTTCTAAATGCTGTAACTGCGAATTTAACAATTGCTGATACTGCTCCGGAATATGGAAAACCGACTCAGCTTCAATCTGGCCGGTCATCAGGCCGTGTTGGGCCAGTTCCTGAACTGCCGGTGATAAATCACTATTACGGAACCAGTATTCCCATTTTTCCACACTCCATTCGCCCTCTAAGGACTGCACCGGCAGTTGCAGAATATCTTGCGGCATCAGGCGCTGATCAGCACGTGGAATAGCGGTATTGTCTACAGCAGCAACGACAGGCTGGTTGACGGATGACGTCCGTGCTGGCTGCGCAAATAAACTGTCTTGCGGACTGGAATCCTGTGGATGGGTCAGCTCAGGCTGTGCGACAGACGAAACCGGTGCTGCAAGTTCAGCAGGCTGTTGAGTTGGCTGCGCAACGGCCGTTTCCGGTAAAGGTGCAATTTCATCAAACAGGAAATCATCACTGCTGGCCTCATCCTGCGTTGCCGGCTGATCAGCACGATCATCTTCATCTAAATCAAACAGCACTTCATCTGCCGCCGGATCAAAAATCATCTGCGCAGATGCCGCTTCTGCCGGTGTAGTCACCGGATGGTCTGGTTCGGATGGAGATGCAACTTCAGCAACCTCTAACGCTTCATCCTGCAGAAAATCATCTGATGATGGTTCAGCAACGGGTGGGTTTATAGCAGCAGTTTCAGCTTCTAATTCATCCTCAGCTGAAACAACGGGATGCACCGGTTCAGGCTGCGCGGTAGCTGACTCGACTACCGGTGCTGCAGCAACTGCGTTGCTTTGTGCGCTGACCTGCGTCAAGGGCACTTCATTTGGCTGTAAGGGACGGAAAGCCAGCAGACGCAGCACGCACATCTCAAAGCCCTGCTCCTGGGTAACCGCCAGCTGTAAATCTGCGCGACCTTTGCTGGCAATCTGGTAATACAGCTGTAAATCCTGAGCCGAAATGCACTGCGACAGCTGGGTAATTTTCTGGTTAATTTCGGCGCTATATTTCAGGCTTAAATCTGGCAGATATTGCAATAAGGCCAGTTCATGCAAGGTCGAAATCAGCTGATCCAGCACCAGTGATACATCCAGCGCCTGCTGACGGAACTGTATTAACAGTGCGCTCACGCGTGCAGGTTGGTTCTGATGAATCGCTAGAATCAGGTCATAAATAATGGTGCGGTCAATCAGCCCCAGCATGTCTTTGACATCCTGATGATGAATTTCACCCTGACCATAGGCAATGGCCTGATCGGTTAAGGACAAGGCATCCCGTAATGAACCTTGTGCCGATTCAGCAATTTGCCAGATTGCATCCTGCTCGGCCTGAATCTGCTCTTTGCTGAGAATTGAAGATAGGTGCTCGGTAATTTCATCTACTGCCAAAGGACGCAAGGTAAATTGCAGGCAGCGTGAAATGACCGTAATCGGAAGCTTCTGCGGATCGGTGGTGGCAAACAGGAATTTAACATGCTCTGGCGGTTCTTCCAGCGTTTTTAGCAAGGCATTGAAAGAGTGCGTCGAGAGCATATGCACTTCGTCAATCAGGTAGACTTTAAAGCGGCCTTGCGTTGGTGCATACGGCACATTATCGAGCAGTTCGCGGGTATCTTCCACTTTGGTACGTGATGCCGCATCAATCTCGATTAAATCAATAAAACGGCCTTCATTGACCGCTTTACAGGTCGGACAAACTTCACACGGTGTGGAGGTCACCCCTGTTTCACAGTTCAGGCATTTGGCCAAAATACGCGCAATGGTGGTTTTCCCGACCCCACGAGTCCCGGTAAACAGATAGGCATGGTGTAAACGGCCACGCTCTAAGGCACTGGTCAGTGCACGAGAAACATGATTTTGTCCCACCAGCTCATTAAAATTACGTGGACGATATTTACGCGCAAGTACCTGATACATGTATGCTCCTTTTTACAGGTCTAAGCATACTGTTTTTTTAGTAAATAGTGAAATAAATGACGGGCGCATCCAAAGAAAAATCCCTTGTTCGCGCCAGCAAAAAAGGGATTAAAAATCAGTATATTTAGCAGATGATTAGCCAGTATTTAAACAGACTTGGCCAGAATAAAATCACTTTGCATTTGATAGCGTTTGCCTGTTTGATCTACACGAATCTCGAGCAATTGTTTTTCAAGATCGATATACAGCAAATTTCGGGTGTTGACTTGCAGCAGTTCAAGCTGCTGACGCGATGCATCTGCAAAGCGAATCCGCCCTTGAATCACTTCCGGTGCATTGTGCCGGCTCATACTTTCACGCACCAAGGTATAGGTTTCATCCTGATGAAGTTCTAAAGACACCGCCATTCCCGGGCAATCATCACAGCGCGATAAACAGCCCATACAAGGCGTAGTGCCTTTGAACTCACCAACCCACGCAGGAATTGCGCTCTTAGATTCCACCACCGTCTGTGACTGGCTTGAGTTTTGATCCTGACATCCGAGTAGAACTGAACTGGCCACCAGCGGAATCAAAATGACTTTTTTCATCTTTGCACAACATCAAATTGACTAGTGCCAGAACATAGCACAAGGCTGGACCAAAAATCATCTCAAACTGTTTAAAACCAGCCCTTACGGCCTTTTAACACACCATCGGCACAGCGTAAGGTTTCCTGGGTTAATCCCCACAAGCGATAATCGCCGGTGATGGAACCGGTCGGAAAATTATGGGTATAAGCAAAACTTAAATTCCGCTCTGGATCACACCAGGCACCTGAGCCATTAAAACCAATATGACCAAAGCCCGACGATGCCGACTTGCCCAGGCTCAGAATGCGGTGATAGCCCAAACGCCAATGCATCGGCAGCGGCATCACCCGGTCACGGGCGGTATATTGCACCTGACTTAAGGCCTGAAACACCTGTGGTGAAATCAGTCGTTGCCCCTGCCATTGGCCACCCTGCGCTAGCATGGCATAGATTTTGGCCAGACTTTGCGCGGTAAATACCCCGGAGGCTGCCGGCACAATCGCCTGTAAACCGGCATCACTAAAGAATGAAAATTTCTTCATGCCTTTGGGAATCATGGCATCCTGAAAATCTTGCGGATGTTGCCCACTGAAGGCCAGCAGCTTTTCTAAAGGCGATGCCGTACGTGCAGGTTTAGCAGCAGGCTGCTTTTTGGGAGGCTGGGCAGATTGGGCGGGCTGAGATGTGGCAAACGGTCGTGCTACCCGCGCCAACTGCTCTACCGGCACGCCAAAATAAGCTCCGTTTAATTCCAACGGTTCGCTTAAATGACGCTGCATCAGCACAGCCAGGCTTTCATTACAGGCTTTTTCCAAGACACCTCCGACCTGCCAGCCAAAGGTCAAGGGTTGATAGGCTGCCTCACTGTTCGGAAGAAAACGTGGTTTGGCCGCGGCAATGACCTCCAGCATATGCGACCAGTCGGCCATTTCCGAGGCATCGGCAATCAGATTACGGATATCGTATAAACCACTGCGATGACACAGCATATTTCTTAAGGTCAGCTGCTGTTTGCCCTGCGACGCAAATTCTGGCCAATATTCAGCCACCGGCACATCATAATCCAGCCGCCCCTGACTCACCAGAATATGTGCCAGCGTGGCCAGCACGCCTTTTCCGGTAGAATAGCAGACCGACAGACTATCCGGCTGCCAGGCCTCATTGGCAGATTTTTGACCGGTATAAATATCAACGACTTTATGACCCTGAAAATAAACCACCAGCGCAGCGCCGCCTTGCGTTGAGCGGGCATCCTGAAAACGGCTAAACAGATGGGCTAAATCTTTAAATGGTTCTTCCACTGAACCACGATAATTCTGAATATCTGCACGCAGATAATCTTTTATGCTGTTCATGCATCCTTTCCAGCAACAAGATGAACAATGAAAAAAGCCTAAATCCGGTTTGGACTTAGGCGCTATGACTTAAAGTGCGCGAATGCTACCGCTGACATGCGGCTTCTGATTCTTTTTGCTGCGAATCAGGAAGTCAGTATTTTGTGCCTGCTGTGCCGTCAAGAATTCCACCTGAGATGGCAGATACATTGGCAACTTAAACCAGACATCAGCTTCATACGCATCTGGCAACTGGATATTGGCCAGCGCTTTGGCTTTACTCCACATACCATGTGCAATAGCCTGTTTAAAACCAAAGGCTTTGGCGGTTAACGCATGAATATGGATCAGGTTAAAATCTCCCGATGTCAGCGCATAACGGCGACCGGTATTTTCCGACACATCCCATTGTCCTGCCGGTACATAATCCGGTACGGCACTTTCTGCTGCTTTGGCCGCGGGCTTGTTGCCACTTTTCTGACGTGACAAATAGGTGGTTAAACCTTCCATCACCACTTCATTACCAACTTTAGCAGTGGTGATAAAATCAAACTGTACGCCTTTGTCATGTGGCTGCAATTCACCAAACTTGCAGGATAAAGTCAGCTGCTCATTCACGCCAACTTTACGGTATTGCTTGAGCTGATTGCGGATATGCACCAGACCTAAAATCGGAAATGGGAAAGCTTCCGCAGTCATCATGTGCATTTGCAGGCTTTGCGATAACACCGCCAGATAAATGGCCGGAATATAGCCGTTATTTTTAAAACCACAGACTTCGTTATAGGCTTTCAGATGTTTCTGGTCGACCTTGAATGAATCCACCACATATTCAACTTGCGGCAGAACTTTTTCACCCTTCGGCTTTTTAAAAATTAAGCCCTGAATCACTTTTGGATAGGCTAAATACGGCTTGGGAAGTTGACTAAAATGGCGAGTATTCATACTGAACCTTTGGAATATTTATCTTTTAAATCACCCTTTCTTTAATAAGAATTGGGTTTTCTATTTTAATTCCCTCAAATCCCTCCCAACCTCCCTTCAAAAAGGGAGGAGAAGTCCCCCTTTATTAAAGAGGGATTTTAGGGGGGATTCCGAGTGAGGGATATATTAAGCCCCTAACAGACTCTGACCACAAACACGCACCACGTTACCATTTAAACCGGTAGATGCAGTTGAGGCAAAGAAGGCAATGGTTTCTGCGACATCAACCGGTAAACCGCCCTGACTCATCGAGTTCATACGGCGGCCCGCTTCACGAATGGCAAACGGAATGGCCGCAGTCATTTGGGTTTCAATAAAGCCCGGAGCCACAGCGTTAATAGTCACACCATTTTTCAGCACCGGTGCCGTATATTTCACCACTCCAATCACGCCTGCTTTTGATGCTGCATAGTTGGTTTGGCCCAGGTTACCGGCAATCCCTGAAATAGACGATACGCAGATAATACGGCCATTGGCATTCAGACCGTCATTTTCCAGCAGATAGTCATTCACGCGTTCAATAGCAGCCAAGTTAATGTTAATCACCAGATCCCACAGTTCAGGCTTCATATTGGCCAGTGTCTTGTCACGGGTAATACCGGCATTGTGTACGATAATATCCAGACCGCCCTGTGCAGCAGCTGCCGCTTTAATCTGCTCGCCCGCATCAGCGGCGGTAATATCAATCGCCAGGGTTGAGCCACCAATTTCAGAGGCAACACGGTCCAAGTCGGCCTGTTGCTGTGGTACATCCAGACAAATCACATGCGCACCATCACGTGCCAATACATGCGCAATCGCTTCACCAATACCACGGCTGGCACCAGTCACAACCGCGGTTTTACCTGCCAGTGGTTTAGCCCAATCCACATCGACTGTATCTGCTTTAGAAACACGAATCACCTGACCCGATACATAAGCCGAACGCGGTGACAAGGCAAAACGTAAGCTCGATTCCAGGTTCGCTTCAGCGCCGTCATCAACATAAATCAGATTGGCGGCAATGCCTTTTTTAAACTCCTTCCCGACCGATTTAACAAAGCCTTCCAGCGCACGCTGTGCAATTGCATGTTTTACCGTTTTGGCGGTTTCCGGTGTGGTGCCGATCACCACTACACGGCCAGAGGCCTGAATCTGGCGCGCCACCGGATTAAAGAAGTTATAGAGCGCATTTAACTGTTCAGAGTTCTGAATGCCTGAGGCATCAAAGACCACCGCTTTAAATTTAGATTCTTTATCGCCCGCGTTAAAAGCACACAGGTTTAAACCGGCTTGTGCAGCAGCCTGCTGTAATTCTGCATTATTGCCGGCATAGCTGTTGGCATGGATATTGGCCAGAACCTGGGCAATTGCACCTGATAATGTGCTTTCCGGCGCTGCGCCCAACAAAACTGCACCCTTGACCACAGGCGTCGAGATGTCAAAACGCTCAAGGAAAGTTGGGGATGGCAGGCCTAAATTTTTAATGACAAATTTACCAATTGGAGATTTTGCAAAAGCTTGGTATTGGTCAGTCATGATTATTATCTCTCAGACAAAATGAATTTGTGATTAATCTAAAGTTATCCTTTAGCTTCAATATGATGTCAGATACTTTGTATTTCAATAGATCGATCAGTTTGTTATGAATAATACTTGAGATCATATACAGATGACTTGACCTGAAAGCATTCTGCAATGTCATTGTAGTCAATTCAGGCTATTCTAGATTATGCTAATGTAACCCCTAAGAAGATCATCAACATGCTTGGAAAAGCCTTATGAGCAAAACAACTCAAGAAAATCCGGCGGTCGAAAATTCTGCTACAGAAACTGTGTCAAATACATCAAAAAGTACAACGCGTACAACCAAAAGTTCTGGCACGGCAAATTCGTCAGCAAACCCTGCGGCTAAACCTGCACGCACCCGTGCGGCATCTACCCGTAAAAAAAGTACAACCCCTCCTCCTTCTGAAACTACAACTGAAACATCTGGTCAACAGGATAATACCATGAGCCCAAATACTGTCCGTCGCGTTGCGATTATCGGTGGTAACCGCATTCCATTTGCACGTTCAAATGGCGCTTACTTCACTGCCTCAAACATCGATATGTTCACCGCCGCTTTAAATGGTCTGGTAGAACGTTATCGTTTAGAAGGCCAACGCCTCGGTGAAGTCGTTGCCGGTGCCGTACTCAAACACAGCCGTGATTTTAACATGACTCGTGAGTGTGTACTGAACACGGAATTGGCTCCTGAAACACCTGCTTACGATATTCAGCAAGCGTGTGGAACCGGTTTGCAGGCAGCTTTTTTAGTGGCCAATAAAATTGCTCTGGGCCAAATTGAAGTCGGTATTGCTGGTGGTGTCGATACCACTTCCGATGCCCCGATTGCTTTTGGTGACGGTTTACGTAAAGCCCTGCTGGAGCTGAATATTGCCAAAACCGGTAAAGACCGCTTAAAAGCGCTGACCAAAATCAATATCAAAGACCTGATGGATGCACCGAAAAATGGTGAACCACGTACCGGTCTGTCAATGGGTGACCATCAGGCGATTACTGCGCTGGAATGGGGCATCTCGCGTGAAGCGCAGGATGAACTTGCTGCATCTTCACACCAGAAAATGGCAGCCGCCTATGAAGCAGGTTTCTTTGATGACCTGATCACACCATTCTTAGGTTTAGAGCGTGACAACAACTTGCGCCCGGATTCTTCAGTAGAGAAACTGGCTAAACTGAAACCAGCCTTTGGTAAAGGTGATGCGCGTACCATGACCGCAGGCAACTCAACCCCACTGACCGATGGTGCATCTTGTGTTTTGCTTGCTTCTGAAGAATGGGCCAAAGCCAATGGTCATGACGTACTGGCTTACTTAACCTTCCAGGAAACGGCTGCAGTTGATTTTGTCGGGAAGAAAGAAGGCCTGCTTATGGCGCCAGCCTATGCCGTACCACGGATGCTGGAACGTGCCGGTCTGACTCTACAAGACTTTGACTACTATGAAATTCACGAAGCTTTTGCTTCACAAGTGCTGTCGACCTTAAAAGCCTGGGAAGATCCAAAATTCTGTAAAGATCGCTTAGGTCTAGAAGCACCATTGGGTTCAATTGATCGTAACAAGCTGAACGTAAAAGGTTCTTCTCTGGCTGCTGGTCACCCATTTGCTGCAACCGGCGGACGTATTCTGGCGACTGCTGCCAAACTGCTGAATGAAAAAGGTTCAGGTCGTGTGCTGATTTCAATCTGTGCTGCAGGCGGTCAAGGTGTAACAGCGATTGTCGAGAAGTAATTTCCCCTGCCTTCACTGAAAAAGCCACTGCCTGGTGCAGTGGCTTTTTTTATGGACGTTTTATTACCTTTTTATTGTCTGCTCTTAAATTCATCAGACGTATTTTAAACAGACTCACGATAGGCCGGTGCATAGCCCAAACGTACCTCAATCGCGTCATAACCCCACTGGAAGATAAAGGTATAGACCAAAATACATAAGGTCAGGCTTAAATCCAGCAAAAAGGCCTCGGGCAGACTCATCTGCATGGCATAGGCCACCATTGGAATGGTGGCTAACATTAAGCCACCCTCAAAACCAATGGCATGTAAAATCCGTACTTTCACCGTACGCTGGAGCTGTCTGCGTGCTTCAAATTTTTCAAAAAAATGATTAAACAGCATATTCCACAAGACCGAGGTTACTGCCATGGCCACACCCAGGCTACCGGTCACTTCCAGCGGCATCTTGAAAATCAGGCTTAAAGCCAGGGCAATAATCACCAGTAAAATCAGTTCATAACTCAAGGCATGAATTAATCTTCTTTTCGACAGCAACATGTTAAACCGTATCTATTTCATCAATTGCTGCCATCTTATTTTTAAATTATCGACAAATCGAGTTAGAATTTTTCAATATTATTGACAGGTTGCTACCCATGAATGTGAACCAGGAACAGCTGATCATCTTTAAAACCGTGATTGAATGCGGTTCTTTTTCCGCAGCGGCGCGGCAACTGGGAAAAGTGCCATCTGCAGTAAGTATGTCAATTGCCAATCTGGAAATTGACCTGAACTTGAATCTATTTCAACGCATCGGGCGTGAACCGGTGCCGACCGCACAGGCATTAACCCTGTATGAAAAGACCGAGCAACTGCTGGTTGAAATGAACCAGTGGAAACAGCATGCCGCAGCGTTAAGTGAAGGGCTGGAATCAGAACTGAATATTGTGGTGGTTTCCGAGCTGATTCATAGCGACTGGACTCAGTACATTGCCCTGCTGCAGCAGGAATTTCCAACGCTACAGATCAATATATTTTCAGCGCCACAGGAAGATGCCATGCACATGCTGGTCGAACAGTCGGCGCAACTGGCAGTGATGTTTGAACGTGAACAGCTCGACAGTGGCGAGCAGTTTGTAGAACTGAAACGCGAAGCCTTGGTGCCGGTGGCGGCCCGAGATTTTGCCTTGGCTCAACAGGCACCGGTCAGCTTTGAAGCTATTTTGCACAGCCGGCAAATTGTGGTGGCCAGCCGTGACCGTCGTATTCAGCCGGAACTGTTATTTTCCAAACAGTACTGGCGCACTGATAATCATCATACTGCCTGCTCGTTAATTTTACAGGGTCTGGGCTGGGGTGTGTTGCCGCTGCAAATGCTGAATGAAAACCCGAACTTAAAGCAGCAACTACAGGTTTTGGACTTTCTGGATTTCTCGCCCAAGTTTGAATATTTTGTCGATCTGGTCTGGAGCCGTGAAAGCAAACTGGGGCTGGCTGCTCGTTTTTTGATTAATCACTTGCGCAATCAACGAAAAAGCACAAATTAGACACTGATCTGTAACGCTTTTCACTTGGGTTAAATCCAGTTTGTGTTATAAATAATTGCATAAGCAATAACCGAACAACTAGAGAAGCGGATTCAATGACACAGAACGCCTTAAACCAATTAAAACGCTTAACAACTATTGTGGCCGACAGCAGTGACTTAACTGCCATTGAAAAGTTTCGTCCTTTAGATGCAACAACCAACCCGTCTTTAATTACCGCGGCGGCTGAACAGGCCGACAGTAAACCGCTTTTAACCGAAGCCTTTGATCAGGCCAAAGCAGAAGGTTATCAGCAAGACGAACTGATTGAACGCACCATTGATATTTTAACCGTCAAGTTCGGGGTAGAAATTCTTAAACTGATTGATGGCCGTGTATCGACTGAGGTAGATGCCTCGCTGTCTTATGATACAGATGCCACTATTGCCAAAGCCAAAGAACTGCTGGCGCTATATAAAGAATATGGTATTGATCAGAAACGCATCCTGATTAAAATTGCTTCAACTTGGGAAGGCATTCAGGCCGCAAAACAGCTGGAAGCAGAAGGCATTCATACCAATTTAACCTTGCTATTCGGTCTGCATCAGGCACATGCCTGCGCTGATGCCAACGTCACGCTGATTTCCCCTTTTGTCGGGCGTATTCTGGACTGGTACAAAAAAGCCGAAAATGTCATGTACTACCCAATTGAAAAAGATCCGGGTGTGCTGTCCGTGAAAAAGATTTACCAGTTCTACAAACAGCATGCGGTGAAGACTGAAATCATGGGTGCCAGCTTCCGCAGTATTGATCAGGTCTTGGCGCTGGCCGGTTGTGACCTGTTAACCGTTTCACCCAACCTGCTGGCCGAACTGGAACAGGATGAGCGTGAAGTCACAGCACAACTCTCAAGTGACACGATTGAAGCTCAAGGCGAGCTGGAGCCGATCACAAAAGAGAAATTTAAACAGCAGCTGGAACATGACTTAATGGCCTTCCAGTTACTGCAAAGCGGTATTGATGGCTTTATTAAAGCGCGTGAACAGTTAAGCCAGTTATTGCGCCAAGGCTTTGGTATTGATGCCGAAATTAAAGCTTAATTTTTCTGTTTAGCCGCGCCGCTGTGCGCGTATTCCAGGCCGATGTTGCTATATAATGCTGCATCGGCCTTTTTAGTTCTCTGGATTTCCTGTGTTTGGTATCACTGACGTAATGACGTTCATTATTGGAACCATTTTAATTGTGATCCTGCCCGGCCCCAACTCTTTATATGTGATGTCAATTGCCTCACGCTTTGGCATTAAAGCCGGCTATCTGGGCGCTTTAGGCGTTTATACCGGTGACCTGATTTTAATTCTGTGTACTGCCTTTGGTGCGGCTTCAGTGCTACACAGTTTTCCGTGGCTGTTTATAGCGCTGAAAATGATTGGCGCGCTGTATTTAAGTTATTTGGGCATACGCCTGATGATTGCCGCCTATCGCACCTGGCAGCCCGAAAAAAGCCGCTCGACTCAAACCAAGAATAGCAGCAGTACGCCAGAACAGGTTCATCCTTTTCGCACCGCATTAACCATTAGTATTTTAAATCCGAAAGCGATTCTGTTTTATCTGTCTTTTTTTGTGCAATTTGTTGATCCGGCCTATCCTTATCCGGCGCTGACTTTTACCCTGCTGGCCATTATTCTGCAAATCATCAGCATGAGTTATCTGTCAATTCTGATTATTTCCGGAATGAAACTGGCGACCTATTTCAACCGGAATTACCGCCTTACCGCGAGCGGTGTGGCCGCAGTTGGCCTGCTGTTTTGTGGTTTTGGCTTAAAACTGGCCAGCTCGACCCTATAAAAATCAAGCAAAATTTTTAACTTCTGATAAAGATTTGAACTTTTAGATGGCCATTGAAAGGCGTATGATTTATCGGCTTTCTCTCCCATTTTTATTGTGCAACGGATTATGCAAAAGCTTATACATGATTTTTCTATTCCGGCTGTTTTTGCTGGATTTATCACTTTTTTAATTGGTATTAGTGTTTCTGCCGTACTGGTGATTCAGGCGGCGCAAACTTTAGGGGCCACAGCCGAACAGATTACCTCCTGGTTCTGGGCTTTGGGTCTGGGCATTGGCCTGTCTGGCTTGCTGCTCTCGTGGAAATACAAATATCCGGTGTCGACGTCCTGGTCAACCGCCGGGCTGGCCCTGATTATTGCCACGGGCAGTGGTTATAGCCTGAATCAGGCCATTGGGGCTTTTCTGGTGTGCGGCGTGCTGACCGCACTGTTGGGTTTTTTCGGGATTTTTGAACGTCTGTTTCGCTATATTCCACAAAGCCTGACCAGCGCCATGCTGGCCGGCGTACTGCTAAAATTCGGCATTGCCTTGTTCGCCAGCATTCAGCATGAATGGGCATTTATCCTGTCTTTACTAGCAGCCTATGTACTGTCAAAACGCTTCTGGCCACGCTATAGCATTGTGCTGACCGTAATTGCCGCGATGCTGCTGTGCCCGCTGGTACTGGATTTCCATTTTCCTGTGGTGAGCTGGTCATTGGCGCAACCGGTGTGGATCAGTCCGGAATTTAGCCTGCCCGCTATTTTAGGTCTGGCTTTACCTTTGCTGGTGATTAATCTGGCCTCGCAATATTTACCCGGCATCGCCATTATTAAAAGCTATGGCTATCAGCCGCATGTTAATCAGTTGCTCGGCTGGACCGGTACCGCGCAGGCCGTGTTATCGCCTTTTGGCTGTTATAGCGTGAATATTGCAGCGATTAGTGCCGCCGTTAGTCTGGATCATCAGGTGCATCCGGACCCATCAAAACGCTATATTGCCGGCATGAGCTGTGGCCTGTTTTATATCCTGATGGGCTTGTTTGCCGCCACCTTAACCAGCCTGCTGATGTCTTTTCCGGCAGTGCTGATTACTGCATTGGCCGGTATCGCCCTGTTTGGCACCATTGGCCATAACGCCTTTATTGCCTTTAAAGAGGCCGATGACCGGGAAGCCGCATTAATGACCTTTTTACTAAGCGCTTCAGGCATCCAGTTCTGGGGCATTGGCTCGGCCTTCTGGGGACTGGTTTGCGGTTTGGTGGTGTTACTGGTGATGAAATTTCACTGGAAAGCCAAATCCTAAAGACTAACATGATGACCAGCAGATTTTAGGGCGCGGATCTATCTGTCTGATCCGCTTTACTATAATCGGCCAGAAATGACAGGGTCTGCTCAAAAGTCTGCTGGCTTTCGGGCAGATGCATTAAGAACTGATATTCATGAATCAGCCAGCGTTTAGAGTCGGGATAAAATACTGCTTTTACTGGCACCTGCTGCTGCTTTAACACCTCTAACAGCGGTAAAGATTGAGTATCAGTCAGAAAATCCTTATTGCCGCCACTTAAAAATACCGGTGGAAACGCGGGAGTAATATGCTGAATCGGTGAAATCTGCTGCAGAAATTCCGCATCCTGTTTGCGGTCGCCGGTATAGGCCTGTACCATGTTATAAATGCCCCACTCGACAATTTTGATTTCATCCGGCGCGGTTTTAATAAAATACGGTAAATCATAAATCCCGCAGTGCAAAATCACCCCTTTCAGCTGTGTTAAGGCCAGAACCGGCACAAATTCCGAATGCGCGGCAAATTCCGGATTACTCAACAAGGCTGCATAATGGCTGGCCAGATTGGCACCGGCAGAATCTCCAGCCAGAAATAGTTGCTCGGCATCAACACCAAACAGCGCGCCATGTTCCTGAATATAGGCCAGTGCCTGATTAATCTGGTGTAACTGGGTGGGATAAGTCGCCGCTGGCGCCAGTTGATATTGCAGTGAAAACACCGGATAACCGGCATCTGCCAGCCGTTTAAAATAACCGCGCGCATGGGCTTTGGAACCGGAAATCCAGCCACCGCCATGAATCCAGACCACGGCCGGGCGTAATCCGGTATCATCAGGTGTCTGTGCTGGCAAATAGACATCCAGGCTTAAATCCGGATCTTGCTGATACTGGATATTTTCCAGCACCCGTACCTGCTGCGGTGCATCCCGATCCATCAGTTTCTGTTGCAATTGGGTGGTCAGATTAAATGCGCCAGCAATAATACGGCTATTACCGGCTGTGCTTTGGCAGCCACTCAGCACCAGCAGCAAGCTCATGCACAGACTTAACATCAGATACTTCATTTCACCCATCTTCCTGTTTATACAGCTGTTTTATTTTTCTTCACTATAAAGCAGCCGCCGCGCAGATGGAACCCGGTTTTTCACGACAATGCGATCTGACAATGTAGAGTATTCCAGTCAGAATTATTTGTTAAATCAAAGACCTACTTAAGTGGTATTGTGATTGAAAATCTGTATCTTTTTTGCAGACAGAACACCGGAATAAATTGAATGCCCCCCGGTGATGTGCTATCTATAGAGTATAGCTAAACATTAAGTTCATTATATCAATAAGGAGTTTCTCCATGGCGTATCAGCATATTCTCGTTCCGGTCGATGGTTCTCAAATTTCCTATTCTGCGGTGCAACATGCAGCTGAAATTGCCCGTGCCTTTAACAGTCAGCTGAGTCTGGTGAGTCTGGTGGCGGAAGACCCGTTCACTGATGCCGATTTCTATTATTCATCTGCCATCATGAAAGAATACTTTGTGCAGGCACACGGTAATGCACAAAAAGCCCTGAAAGAAGGCCAGCAAATTGCCGAAGCTGCAGGCGTTACTGTAAGTACTAAAATTGTGGAAGGTGAAGTATCGGCCAAGCATGTGGTTGAAGCTGCACAAGAAATGGGCGTTGACCTGATTGTGATGGGTTCACACGGTCGTAAAGGCTTCCAGAAATTCCTGCTCGGTAGTTTTGCTCAGGATGTACTGCGCAGTTCTGAATTGCCGGTGCTGGTCATTAAGGCCTAATTGCCCTACTACAGTTCAGAATCCTGAATGCTTTTGATGTACTTTCATTCACTGTCAGTTTCAATAAAGCCCGCGATATTCATATGTAAAAATAAGGAAAACTGTCATGACCAGCTATAAACATATTCTTGTTCCAGTGGATGAATCCCCGATTTCTTATGCTGCTGTAGAACAGGCTTTAAGTCTGGCCAAAGATTTAGGCTGCCAGGTCACGGTAATGAGCGTGATTGCGGTTGACCCATTTGTCGGCGTCGATTTTTATAAAGTTGCTCCGGCCATTACCGACTATTTCATGCAGGCCGAAAAAAATGCCAAACTGCGCTTGCAGGAAATTCTTGATTCTTTCCAGCGTGAAGGCGTGCAGGTCGATCAGAAACTGGCGCACGGCGTTTCACCCTCAGATGGCATTATGCAGATTGCCGATGAAGTCGGTGCCGATCTGATTATTATGGGCTCACATGGCCGGACCGGTTTCAAGAAAATGATGCTGGGTAGCGTAGCGCAAAACGTGCTGACCCAATCGCCTATTCCGGTGCTAATTGTAAAAGTCTAAAGTAAATCTAAAGCTGCCATAAAAAAACTCCTCAACGTGAGGAGTTTTTTTTAAATCTGCTGAACAGCGGTCAGGGTTTGGAAATTTCCTGATGCAATGCCTGTAAAAACAGTTCTGCTTCAATTTTATTCGGAAAGATGCGCTGATACAGCCCCTTGTCCTGCATCGAGTGTGGTGTATATTCAATAGACACCATAAAACGCTCTTCATTCAATATTCTGTTCACTCTTAACGCAATAATATGTCGTGAATTCAAGTAAAAACCATCTTCAATTTTAACCAGCATCACTCAACCTCTTGTTCACGCCAGAACCCGGCTTTTTCACCTGAACCTTTCCAGGCTAAAAATAAAAAAGCCCACCACAATGATGAGCTTTTTTATTTAAATTATCTAAACACGTTTCAGCCTTAATTTAGCATACTCCCCGCGAATATGCGGGAAAGTTCACATAAAGTTACAGCTAAATACCGAGAAAATAAAATAAATCTTCATTATTCTATTTTTTCGAGCGAAAGCTGCACCGGTTTAGACATTCAGCATACTGTTTAAAGTTTCAACCACGTTTTTCGATTTCACCAAGGGCTTCAAGGTTTCCAGGGCCACCTGTACCTGACTGCGCTGTGGTTCATCCAGCGTATACCAGCGTGACAGCACCTGCAGCAAACGTGAACCTAAAATCGGGTTCTTTTCATCGAGGTATTTGGCCAGATGGATATAATGCTGCACCCCAAAACTCCAGGTATTTACCGGATTCATATTCAGACCACCACTGACCGAACGAATGCGGTTTGGCGTACCCAGATCATAGTCCGGATGCTGGGTTAAGGTATGAATGGTTTCAGCCGTTGCATTTGGATGGGAGGCCTGTACAGTAAACCACTGGTCTAAAGACAGCGCTTCATCTTTAAAGCGGTCATAGAAATCCTGCAGGCAGGATTCGGCTTGCGGTGCATCATTCCAGACCAGTACACGTAGCGCGCCTAAACGTTCTGACATATTGCCAGTATTCTGATACTGCTGATGCGCCAGATCAAAGGCTTCGGTATCGCCCTGACGTGCCATCAGACTGAGCATAATATTCTTCAGCGCACGCACGCCCATGGCCTGTGAAAACTCTTTTTGCAGGTCCGGGTCCAGACTTAAGTAAGTTTCCTTACAGAAAGCACCCAATTCACGCGCCAGCGTATTTAACAAGGCTTCACGTTTTTCCTGAATGTCCACCGGACTATAGTGCTGATCAATCCGGCTGCCCAAATAACCTTCACTTGGTACATCAAAAATTCGTGAGGCCAGTAACGGGTCCTGATTGACCAGTGCCGGCACCGTGTTTTTCATGGCCTGAAGATAACTTTCTACCGCATGACCATTTAGCAAAATGCGCTCCAGCAAGGTCTGGGTCGCCTGCCACTGGTTAAAGCCGTTGGTTTCATACTGCATCAGGAAGGCCAACTCGGCATCACTGGCATCAAATTCCAGATTTACCGGCGCCGAGAAATTACGTAACAGCGACACCACCGGTTTGGCATTAATGCCGCTAAATTCGATGGTTGCCTCATCCTGATCAAACAGATACACGCCATCTTTTACGCCATTTTCAAACAGGGCCTCAGATTGCAGCGCATATTGCTCGCCGGTTTCAGCATTAAACAGCGCCAAAGCCACCGGAATTGGCACGGCTTTCAGGTCTGGATATTTCGGATGCGCTTTCAGGCTCTGTTTAAAGCTTAAACGATAGGTTTGAGTCGAAGCATCATACTCGCCATGTGTCTGCAGTTTTGGAGTACCCGGCTGGTTATACCAAGTTAAAAATGCCGATAAATCAACGCCTGAACCGGCAGTCAGTGCCGCAACCCAGTCTTCGACCGTCACCGCCTGACCATCATGACGGCGGAAATACTCATCGGTACCCGCGCGGAATTTTTCCTTGCCGAGCAAGGTCGACATCATGCGGTTAATTTCCGCCCCTTTTTCATACACCGTGGCGGTATAAAAGTTATTAATTTCAACAAAATGATCTGGACGTGGCGGATGCGACAATGGGCCAGAATCTTCCGGGAACTGATGCGCTTTTAATACAGCGACATCATCAATCCGTTGTACTGCGGCCGATTGTAAATCTTCTGAAAACGACTGGTCACGGAAAACGGTCAAGCCTTCTTTTAGACACAGCTGGAACCAGTCACGACAGGTAATCCGGTTACCGGTCCAGTTATGGAAATATTCGTGTGCGATGACCGACTGAACCCGCATAATTGCCGCATCGGTGGTGTATTCTTCATCGGCCAGCACGCAAGAGGTGTTAAAGATGTTCAGGCCCTTGTTTTCCATCGCGCCCATATTGAACTGGCTAACCGCCACAATCATATAGTTGTCGAGGTCATACGGCAGACCATAATATTCTTCATCCCAGCGCATGGAATGTTTTAACGCTTCCATGGCGATGTGACATTTAGGAATATCTTTTTCTACCGCATAAATTTCCAGTGCCACATTACGGCCTTCAGAAGTCACATAGCTGTCTTTCAGCACCGCTAAATCGCC
This sequence comes from Acinetobacter sp. CIP 53.82, assembly GCF_000369465.1. NCBI lineage: Bacteria > Pseudomonadati > Pseudomonadota > Gammaproteobacteria > Moraxellales > Moraxellaceae > Acinetobacter > Acinetobacter sp. CIP 53.82. The sequence continues at coordinate 124,508 of NZ_KB850046.1, forward strand.
GACCACACAGGCAAACAGATAACTTGGCTTTTTGGTCGGGTCCTGCCAGATCGCATAATGACGCTGGGCATCGACCTCGCCTTTTTCAATCAGGTTACCATTGGCCAGCAGCACCGGATATTTTTTATCGGCTTCCACCCGGGTAGTAAATACCGACAGCACATCCGGACGGTCCGGATAGAAGGTAATTTTACGGAAACCTTCCGGCTCATTCTGGGTCACAAACAGATCACCAGCCTGATACAGACCTTCCAGCATGGTGTTGCTTTCCGGATGAATCACCACCTGGGTTTCAATACGTGCACGATCTGGCGCATTCTGAATTACCAGCTGTTCAGCATCAAGCTGATAGTCATTTTCGGTCAGTTGCTGACTGTTCAGATGAATAGATTTCAGCTCAAGGTCACGGCCCAGCAGCACCAGATCACCTTCGGTCTGGCGCTGCATCTCCAAAATAGCATTGACGATGGTGTGGTCTGCATACACCTGAATATCCAGATTAATTGAATCCACCAGAAATGCAGGTTTTTGATAATCTTTTAAATAAATAGTTTGGTCTGCTTCAACCACTGGATTTGCTGCGATATTCATATCATGTCCTAATTGTTTATACGCCGGGGCATTATGCGGATGATGTCTTGATCATACGCCAACTTTTTCAGTCTGTCTGCTGAATGCGCTTCTGTTCTAATATGGGCATCCGGCCACAACTTTTCAATTCATCATTCAATTAAATCTGTTTAAAAATACAGAGATGCTGAATTATGCAGCGAATCCAACAGCTTAATCTGCCCGCTAAAATCTTCTCGCGCTGGTGTTGCGCCATGTTGGTGCTGTTCTGCCCATCTGACCTGAAATTCTGCGCTATTGAGATACAAGTTCCTACATAAAGCTGCCACTTGACTACATTCTGTAATCAAAGACCTGTGATCTGTGCAGCTAAAAATATACTGCGAGATAAAACCGGATAATTTCCCAAGTCTAAACAGAGGCTTATTTAGACTTCGTCAAGATAAATCCGGTGACAATTTGCCAGCATTTGCGAAGGGAGATTTATTCAAATTTAGCTTTTCAATTTCGCTTCTAGAGTCAAACAGTTATCGGCTAAATGACGCTTTCAGTTGGATGGATCGCCATTTCAGCGTAGGTCATTACATTATTTTCAAATCGGCTACATTTTGTGCACGCTTCTTGCTTGTATTTAAAGGCGCCGAGCGCATGATAACAATGATGAAAAAACGAGAAGAGGTGTGAGATGTATTTAAAAGAGCATATCGTCCGTGTAGAAAATATTAAAACCCTGCAAACCCTCGATCAGGCCAACATCGACCATAAAGTGATTGCCCTCTTTATGAGCTGTGAAGGCATTCCCATGCAGACCAATGAAGTTACCTCTATTTTGAATACCTATGATGCCCTGGGCAGCAAGAAAATCCCAAGCAAAAAAGTACAGGCGCTGATTCAGGCCAAGCAACTTGGTGAGGAGGATGATTCGCTACCGTGTCCGGTATAATCTTCTCTCCTCTAACTTCCATTTAAAATACGGCGTCCTGCCGTATTTTTTATGAAAAAGAGCTGTTCAAGTCAGGGCGTTTAAATTCAGCATAGTGTCCAAGTTTTCTGCTTTATGTTTTTTTGAGCAAACCAATGCGGCCCAGCCATGTATAATCCAGACATCCTATTTCTAAAATGATGACTGCACCTGAATATGCTCCAGATTCTGCAAAAACAGTTAGATGAAAGCACCTCGTGTCCGCTGTGCCGCGCTGCCATGTATTGGGTGGAAGCCGAACAGTACGATCAGGAGCTGAGCTATCACGAGTGCAGTTACTGCGAACATAAAGTGTATCCGGGCAATTTGCACAGTTGTCATTGCCCGGCCTGTGAAAAAAAACGCAAACAGCTGATTAAAGAAGCGCTGGTACAGGAAAACCGCAAGCTCAAAAATAAAGGCAAAGATAAAGACATGATTGAGCACAAGCTGAATCAGTTAAGCTTTATCCAGAAACTGTTTTTATTGTCGATGCTGGACGATCAGGTACATGAAAATACCCAGCATGATGAATATATTTACTGGGAGCGAATTAAATTCCAGCCTTTTTCACCCAACTATTTATATCAGAAACAGCTGATCAAACAGCTGCTTGACCAGCAGATTCTGGTGGCCAAGGAATTTGCCGATGAAGCCGGCCAGTATTATGTGAATGTGCGGCTGGACGGTTATTCGGAGCCGAGCCTGTTCAGTATTACCCATCAGCTTCGACAATGGTTTTACCAGAATTTGAGTCAGGGCGTGCCCTTTCACAGTTCAGATGAAGTCAAAGATGCCATCTATGAACTGATGTATGAAAAAGTGGTGCAGTTCATGCAGTTTTATTGCCGCATCTGGCAGGTGCAAATTTCTGGCAATAACAGTTTTAAAAGCCTGTGTTTTCGCCTGCTGGACAGCCTGGCAGCGGGTCAGATTTTTTATCTGGTGCAAACCGCGCTGGATTATCTGCATGGCCAGAAATTATTACAGCCGCGCAATGAAAAATTCATTAATACCAATCTGCTGAAAAAAACCGTAGAACAGTACCGTGAACGTGGCCTGCAAGAAAAATGGATGACCACCACGCTGCCACATCCACCACAACTACCGATGAGCAAAATGGTGGAAATTCTATTTTTCCGTTTTCTCAATTATGATGAAATGATCTTTGTACAACCGATCTGGAAAATCTGGGAAAAGATTGAACCGCGCTTAAAATTTTATGCCTTAAAACGCTGTATGCACTGCGGCTCGGATGAACTGGATGTCGATTATGATGCCCAGCATTATGTGTCCTTGTTCTGCCGTCGCTGTAAACAGCAAGACCACTACTTTACCCAATAAAGGGGTAACTGATGAATTATCCAGAACAGCTTTCCACTCTTGACAGCAGCCTGCCCGATGAAACCGCGGCAATGATTGAAAAAATTATTGAAGCCTGGAGCCTGCTTAAAACCCGGCAACCACTGGTGCAATGTATCACCAACAGTGTCGCCACCAATTACACCGCCAATATTCTGCTGGCTGCCGGTGCATCACCGGCCATGATTGATAATACTTTTGAAGCAGAAAGCTTTAGCAGTATTTGCAGCGCCTTAAGTATTAATTTGGGCACACCGACCAGCGAACAGATGCAGGCCATGCAGATTTCGGCAGAAACGGCCCAGCGTCTTGCCAAACCGTGGGTGCTGGACCCGGTCGGTTATGGGCCCGTCTTAAAATGGCGCTCAGATATGGTTGATGCGCTATTGGCCTTTCAACCGAGTGTGATTCGCGGCAATGCGTCGGAAATTGGCGGCTTGGCCGGCGCACAGGTAGAATCCAAAGGTGTTGATTCGACCCTGGACAGCACCGCGGTATATGCACAGGCCAAAAGCTTATTGGCGCATGCCGAATGTATTGCCATTTCCGGTGAATCCGATTTTATTCTGTCCAGACAGCTTGAACAGGTGGTGCAGGTGAATGGTGGCTCGGAATTACAGCCCAAAGTCACCGCAACCGGCTGTGCCCTAGGCGCTTTAATTGCAGCGTATGCCGCGGTCAGTCCGGTGACCATTGCCACCATTGCCGCGCATGTCCATTTTGCCATTGCCGGAAAACTGGCCCACGCGCAAAGTTCACAGGTTGGCAGTTTTAATGTGGCGTTTATAGATGCAATTTTCAGTCTGGATGCGGACACCATCCGTGAACATGCCGATTTAAAATTTCTGGCGCCTTAAGACACCTTCCAGTCCAAAGCAAAGTTGAGTGCCGTTTCGGTCAGGGTTTTACTGTCTAAACGGCAAATACACATCAGGCCGATGCCATCAAAATAGTCCGGTGCGTGTTGCAGAAAAAAATCGCAATGCGGATTGGCATGCACTCTTAACTGTTGCAGCTCCTCTTCACTGCGCAGCGGCACACAGGTCTGATGCACATAAATATCTTCATCACGCTTCTGGATGTCGTGTTGCCGGCTGGCCATCACCTGCAACACGCTTAAATAATCCTCCGGCATCCGGATATCACTGCGTGGATAAAAGCCCCGAACACGTGATACAAAATGTGCATAAAGCTTCGGCTGGTTGATGGTGGCAATAAACCACATGGGCGTTAAAGGATATTTAAAGCGCTGGTTCAGCATGGCTTTGAGCGCACTGTTGATGATTTTATGGTTGTATTGATGGCGATAGCTTTTTAAAAAACTGGCGCGTGAGTTGACCACCAGAATTGGCTGATGTAACAGGGTTAAGGCCAACAGTGGAATAATGGTCTGCCCGACCAGTTTGCCACGATGATGATATTGAATAATAGTGACCGAAATTGCCTGCGGGTCATACAGATATTTCTTTAGCTCCTTTTCACAGGTTAACGTAAACACCTGCTGATCAAACTCGGCAATTTTTTCAAAAAAATAATCTTGTTGTTGTGTGGATAAGGCTTTGAAGTCAAACACCGTCTCAGTGATATCCATAATCCTTCACCCTATGATTGTTTTAATTTTTTAGACTCATTTTAGTGTCACAACCCGGAATCAGTTATCACTATTTTCCTGGATTTGTCCATTTTGTGATAAATCATTGTAATTATATGAAATAATTCCATATAATTACAATAATTGTGAGTAAATTTAATCTAATGATTTTACAACGCTTATCTGGGCTTTCTCGCTAAAAAACCTGATAATTCAGCGAATTAATGAGATCTGGTTAACATTTTAATTCGACCAAAGGTTATCTGCCTGCCATCTACACAACGGCGAAATAACCGTCGTTATATTACATGAATTTTCAACTAAAAATCAAAATGAATCATAAAAAAACCAGTGAAAAATCACTGGTTTTTGTGAAACAAAAAATGTGTGAAGAATTAAAACAACTGGAAAGCTTTAGATGCCCAGCCGCGTGCAGCCGATGAACTGACCGCAGGCAAAGGTTGTCCTCCATAAACTACGCTGCCCTGCCGATCCTGATAACTCATCCAGCCAATGGTGTCAGCAAAGCCAACTGGGGCTTGGCTATAGTCACACACGCCTTGCGGGAAAACCCGATGCAATCGCTGGAGCTGTTCATTGCTAAAGCGGACCGTATTGCCATAATCCGACACATTTAAAGGTTTCAGCTGACACTTGTTGGCATAGGTGGTCAGGCTGTCCCCGGCCACCATACGCGGTGTGCCATATACCGGTAATCTGAGCGTGCTGCACAGATTCTCGCGGTTAATGATGCCTGCAGTAATACAGGCATCTTTTACATCTGCCGGTTTGTTTTGGGTCAGTTTGGTGGCAATAGGCAAATCACTTAAGTCTTTTTCGACATTGCTTAACCAGCGGTCCATATCATTAAAGCTGATTTCCAGACATTTGGCATCGGCAATCATGACCAGATCACCGCCATAAATCACATGGTTATTATAATTGCCATGCGCTTTTTCCAGTCGTGCCCGAATGGCAAAGGCACGATAGGAATCATGGAACAGCGCCGGGTCCGGACCTCGACAGTCAATAATCGCCACTTTATTCAGGTTGTTCCCAACATTAATTAAGCCACTGCGATAGGCATTGTTCAGCGCCGTATAATTGGCTTCTAGACGTTCAGGCACCGCCTGAATATCAATATCCACACCGCCTATTTTTTCGTTTAACTGTACAAACTGTTCTGGGGTAATGATGTTTTTCATCAAGCTGTCCAGCCCATATTGTACTCCGACATTATCCATCGGCAGGCCAGCAAAACCGCGACCAATGCGTTTCTCAGTTTCGGTCCACAGCTCCGTTGGGCGTGGGGCTAGCAAATTAATTGCCGCATCCTGAATCGAGCAACGAATGCCTTGAGGACTATTGGTGGCATGATATAACTGCGCCGATGAAATTCCCTTGCAGATGGTATTTGGCCGCGCCACATCAAACTGGGCCAGCTCACTGACATAGCCATTAATTTCAGAAATATGTCCCTGAACATGCGCAATCTGATGCGGCAAGAAGCTTAAACGGCCTTCTGGAGTCTGGAAATAATTAATCATCAGGTGATAATCGGCGAACTGTGAAGCGGTACTCCAGGCATCAGGGAATGAGCAAGTGGGTAAAATCCCCTGATAAATTCCCGGATAGGCATTGGCCACCCATTGTGCTGCCAGCGCACCACCTGAACAGCCCTGCCCGATGGTATAGCGCAAGGTGCCATACTGCTCAATAAAACGCTCTTTGGCCATAATCAGCGATTCTGCCTGAATCGCCAGATTACAGTTATGACCGCTATGAGACAGTGCAGTCGACATCACCCCAAAGCCGCGGCCTAAAGCCAAAATGGTGACATCCGGCAAAATGGAACTTGAAGTGGCAATGACCGTTGGCGCAGAGGCAGACTGGTAATCATTACCACAGCTTTGGCCATGCGTGACCACCAGTTTATGGTTAAATTGCGCTTGTGGCTTTAAGGCGGTCCACGGCTGGTTCGGATCATACAACACCGCAAAACGGTATTCATCGCGGTTCTGATAGCCCACTTCCTCACGCACAATAAATGGCACCGTTAGTCCTTCATCGGTAGTGGTGGTGGCAATATTCTGACTGGCCGGCGGTTGTGCCGGGTCATAACTTTTAATGAGTCCCAAACGATCTTTATAGTAATAGTTATATTGCACAGCCTTTTGACAGAACTGATCGGTCGACGCATTGGTACAGGTCCAGGGCTTTAACTGCGGGCCAGACAGTAACGGCCCACTTGAAGGATGATTGATCAGGCTTAAATTCTGATAATAACGCCCTGCTTCAACCTTGAGTTGATTATCGCCCAGTTTAAGTCCTTCAACTAAGGCTTGGCGCTGCTCATTGGCAAATGCATCACTAATATTTTGTCCATTCAGGGACACTTTCAATGCCGTAGTTTGAATATCATCGGGCAGATTCAGTTTCAGCAATACATCCGAGTCTGTAATTAAATCTGGCCGGGTGGATAACACCTCCACCATTTCCCGTTCTACTTTTGAAGATGTTCCTGAACCGGAAGAATCTCCACCTCCGCCACCACAGCCATACAATATGACACTACACACCGCAATATTGAGGCTATTGAATACCAGTTTTCCTTTCATACGCTCATCCATAAATTATTATTTTTCTGAAGTTTTTATATGTATAACTTCATTCATGAGCATAAAGATAATTTGACAACAACCATTGTCATTATTGTTATTTATTGTTTTACGGGCTGTTTTAAAAAATCACCAAAATCAGGGATAAAAACCAAATTCTGCTTCTGAATATCTGATTTAATTTCAAGCTATTTTGCATGACTAAAAAGATGAATAGTTATATAACTTTTACTTTAATTAACTTAGTAAATGATTAAATTCTTTTATTCCCGTGTAATATTTTCCGTCTTATTGGAAAATTTTTGTAACCATTTAACGATTAAATGAGAAATTCAAAACATCCAAGTTCCAGATAAAAAATGCTTATTTTTGAGCAATAAAACTTTCTCCTCCTCCCACTTTTGGCTATGACCTTTCATTTATAACCAGCAGATCAGAAAAACTTTCGTAGGTTGAAGTAAAAGAGTGTGCTTTAATACGCTCAGTATGAGATGAGCCTCTTACAGTATGTGCCTCAGATGTGCATACGACTAGCCCCCTAACCATGGGGCTTTTTAATGTCTATATGATTTTGAAGTCGTATTAAAATTTAACCGAAAAATGCAATGATACTCTGAATCACCACAGCATTCACAATATCAATAAAAAATGCACCACACAGCGGTACGATTAAAAAGGCTTTATGTGATGGACCATAGCTATTGGTGACCGCCTGAATATTGGCAATCGCAGTCGGGGTTGCTCCCATACCAAAACCACAATGCCCTGCTACCAATACGGCTGCATCGTAATTTTTTCCCATGATTCTAAAGGTCACAATTGCGGTAAATAAAATCAGTACCGCTGTCTGCGCAAACAAAATGGTAATGAGCGGGCCTGCCAAATCGGCCAGCAACCAGAGTTGCAGTGACAGTAAAGCCATAGATAAATACAGGGACAATGACGCGTTGCCAAATACATCAATGGCACGGTCGAAAATATCGACTTTCAGTACATGCTCCAGAAAGTTACGTACAATTACTCCTGTACCTAAAGCCCAGACAAAGGTCGGCAGTTCAAACCATCTTCCCTGACTGATCTCTGTCATTTCATTCGCAACAAAAATACATAGCGCAAACATCCCCAAAGTCGACACTGCATTACTGGCTGTAATCAACCGGGTTTTCTTTGGATATTCGAAGGGTGCGGTGTTGATGCTAGTATCGAGTTGTTGTTCATTGGTCTCTTGCGCTACTGTCTCTGCCAACTGATTTCGTTTAATCAAAAATTTGGCAACCGGACCACCCACAAGCCCACCAATAATCAAACCAAAAGTAGCACTTGCCATTCCGAGGACAATTGCCCCCTGTATTCCATATTGAGTTTCAAGCACTTCACCCCAAGCACCGGCAGTACCATGTCCACCCGTTAAGGTAACAGAACCGACAATCAGACCAATCAATGGATCAAGCCCAAGTGCTGTGGCTAAACTCATGCCAACCGCATTTTGTACAACTACAAATAGAATGACACAGACCAGAAAGATCAGCAGTGATTTCCCACCTTCTTTGAGCTTGGTAAAGTCTGCACTTAAACCAACAGAGGTAAAGAACATCAGCATCAGAATGGTTTGAGTTTCTGAGTCAAATGTGGCACTGATATTAAAAAATTTATAGAGAATAAAAGCTGTAATCGCTGCGATTAGACCGCCGATTACAGGTTCAGGTAAGTTATAGTTTCTAAAGAAGCCAATTTTACTAACAAGATACCGCCCAATAAAAAGAAAAAATACTGCAATCACCAAGGTGCCAAAGGCATCGATTTCATAATTCATAACATTCCCTATTAGCTTTATTTTCATACAGTTTTAGGAAAATAGTATGAAAAATCAATTTTAGAAATGTTATGCAAGTTATTGTTTCTAGTAATTGTTTAATTTATGTCCTAAATAGATTCAATTAATACAATGGAATATCATAAACCCAATTGTGTGCTTGCTGGTCTGTCGTACTTTCACAAACATAATAATCATGATCCCAAGCATCTTGATGGAAGATTTCCTTTTTATGGTAATTCACCTGTTTACCATTTTCGACGCAGACAAAACTGTCGCCTTGGTCTTTGACTTGTGTTCCATTAAGGAAACCACCAATACAGAGGAATCGGGATTGTGGAGACATTGTCTAAATTTTACACCATTGTGAAATATAAACTAATTATAAGTTTTAAAGTAAATCACCTTTTCCACAAATTCTACATCTATTTTCCTCTCATTAAGAATTTTAATTATAATTGAATAATTATCATAATAATTTATACTTTGATAATCATTTTCTTTTAAATTAGGAGAAAATTTAATTACAATTTCACCCTTATTGATTATTAATTTTGAGTCATCATGATAGTTATCTGAAACTATATTAAATAATCCGTCCTCATCAAGACCTAGAATAAACTTCAGATCTTTTAAATTATTAAAATCATGACCTATTATCATGAGCTCAAATGATTTACTAGACTCCTCTTTTACACTTAAATATATTTCTTTAGAAACAGAATCATTACAAATCAACTCCCCTGTCTTATAGTCCCATTTTCCTCCATTTTTAGCTAAAAACTTAAAAAAAGCTTCACCCAAGCTTATACTTTCATTATCAGTGAGATAATTTTTTAAAAACTTTATTGATTCATAAAAACTGTCATTTCCAAAAGCATTTTTTTTATAAATAAAATAGATACTAATCATTATATTTGAAAAATAAGCTCTCTCATTCAAAGTAGATATACTTTCAAAGAAATTATATCTTTCAAATAATTTTTTAATTTTTAATGATCTATCTTTCTGTATGGAATGCCCATATATCGCTAAACATAAAAGTAATTCTGGCTCTATATAAGCTTTTATAATATTGATATAGCCCAAAACTTGATCATCAACTGTCTTTTGATAAAAAATCTTGTCAGTAATATTTTTTTCATTATCGTTTAAATATTTTAAAGTTTGAAAAACGATTAAATAAAAATTTAAAAAATTTTTAATCTCCAAATCTATTCTATTTTTTAAAAAAACTAAATCTTTTTCACTCCCATATTTCTTAATAAATATCTTAGATGCTTCAGATAAGTTATTACTATTTTTGATTTCACCTAAAAGTTCAATTAATTTAAAAATTCTGCTTTCTACTTTTTCTATATCCTGCCTTTTATTTTGATTGACTAAACTTACTATAACAAAAATTATAGAAATAAAACTTAAGAGTATTCCTAATGTTCCTGATAAGAAATCTCCAAGATATCCCATGTGAATAATAAAAGAGTCTTGTTCATTAATAGAAAGATTCTTTGGTAAAAACAAAGCTGAATTTTCATCATAAATATCATTCTTATTGGTAAAATGATTTAATAAAAGGCTATTAAATAGGTTCTTTAAATTATTTCCCCATGGATTATTAAAATAATAAAAAGAATAAACTATCATTACTACGGCAAGAATTGGCCCCACATAAAACCATAATGATCTTTGTAAAAAAAAACTTTTAAAAAGTGCAAATACGCATAAAACTTTTTTGTAAAAAAAATTCTTCATAAATAAGCAAAAAATAAGGGCTGATTACTCAGCCCTTATTTCTAACTCAATTTAATTTATTTTTCAATAAATTAGGTTAATTGAGCAGCAGCAATTTTTTTCGTATCTACATTTTCAGCAGCATCTGTGTATTCAGACATTTGATCAAAGTTCAAGTACTTGTAAATGTCAGCAGACATGCTGTCGATTTGAGAAGCGTATTGTTGATACTCTTCTGGAGTTGGTAATTTACCAAGAACCGCAGCAACAGATGCAAGCTCAGCAGAAGCCAAGTATACATTCGCGCCTTGACCTAAACGGTTCGGGAAGTTACGTGTAGAGGTAGATACTACAGTCGTATTCGGTGCAACACGTGCTTGGTTACCCATACATAATGAACAACCTGGCATTTCAGTACGCGCACCAGCTTTACCATAAATGTTGAAGAAACCTTCTTCCATTAACTGGTGTTCGTCCATACGCGTTGGAGGAGCCAACCACAGACGAGTAGATAAAGAACCACCAGGAACTTTGTCTAGAAGTTTACCAGCTGCACGGAAGTGACCGATGTTCGTCATACAAGAACCGATGAATACTTCATCAATCTTGTCGCCTTGAACGTCAGAAAGCAGTTTCGCATCATCTGGATCGTTCGGGCAGCACAGGATAGGTTCGTTGATGTCGGCAAGGTCAATTTCATACACTTTAGTGTATTCAGCATCAGCATCAGCTTTCAGCAGTGATGGGTTCGCTAACCATTTTTCCATGTTCTCAACACGGCGCGCCATAGTACGAGCATCGCCATAACCTTGTGAAATCATCCACTTCAGCATGGTGATGTTAGAACGTAGGTATTCAGCAACTTTCTCTTCAGAAAGCGTGATCGCACAGCCTGCAGCAGAACGTTCAGCAGAAGCATCAGACAATTCGAATGCTTGCTCAACAGTTAAGTCAGTTTCCATTTCTGTTAAGTCGATCTCTAAGATACGACCAGAGAAGATATTTTTCTTACCTTTCTTCTCTACAGTCAGGTCACCTTCTTTAATTGCGTAGTAAGGAATCGCGTGTACCAGGTCACGTAGAGTGATACCAGGCTGCATTTTACCTTTGAACTTCACAAGTACAGATTCAGGCATATCCAGTGGCATAACACCAGTCGCAGCAGCGAACGCTACCAGACCAGAACCCGCCGGGAATGAAATACCAATTGGGAAACGAGTATGCGAGTCACCACCAGTACCTACTGTATCTGGAAGAAGCATACGGTTTAACCAAGAGTGGATAATACCGTCGCCTGGACGTAAAGATACACCACCACGGTTCATGATGAAGTCAGGTAGTGTGTGTTGCATTTGCACGTCAACTGGTTTTGGATACGCAGCTGTGTGACAGAAAGATTGCATTACCAGGTCAGCAGAGAAGCCCAAGCACGCCAGGTCTTTTAACTCGTCACGAGTCATAGGACCAGTTGTATCTTGAGAACCAACAGTGGTCATCTTAGGTTCGCAGTAAGTACCAGGGCGAACGCCTTGACCTTCTGGAAGACCACATGCACGACCAACCATCTTCTGCGCTAAAGTGAAGCCTTTGCCAGAGTCGGCAGGTTGTACTGGAGTACGGAATAAAGAAGATGGCTCAAGACCTAAAGCTTCACGTGCTTTACCAGTTAAACCACGACCAATGATCAGGTTAATACGGCCACCGGCACGTACTTCGTCTAGAAGTACTGGAGTTTTCAGTTCAGATTCAGCAATTTGTTCGCCGTTTTTGAACGCAGTTACTTTTGCAGCAGCGTGATCGATTTTCAGTGTGATTTCATCACCCATGTTCATGTTAGAAACATCGATCTCAACTGGTAATGCACCCGCATCTTCCATGGTGTTGAAGAAAATCGGAGCAATCTTACCGCCTAAGCAGTAACCGCCATCTTTTTTGTTTGGAATGTGTGGAAGTTCGTCACCGAAGAACCAAAGCACAGAGTTCGTTGCAGATTTACGAGAAGAACCGGTACCAACAACGTCACCAACGTAAGCAACCTGGTTGCCTTTCGCGATCAGTTCTTTAATTTGGTTTAATGGACCAACTTCACCAGGAACTTCTGGGTTGATACCATCACGAACGTTTTTCAGCATTGCATTTGCGTGCAATGGAATGTCTGGACGGCTCCACGCGTCTTGTGCAGGTGACAAGTCGTCAGTATTCGTTTCGCCTGTTACTTTGAAAACAGTCAGTTTGATTTCTTCTGGAACGTCTGGACGGCTAGTGAACCATTCAGCTTCAGCCCATGATTGAAGTACTGCTTTCGCATTGTCATTGCCCGCTTTTGCTTTTTCAGCAACGTCGTGGAATGCATCAAATACAAGCAGGGTTTTCTTCAGAGCGTCAGCCGCTAAACCACCAAGTTCAGCATTTTCCAGAAGCTCAACTAAAGGCGCTACGTTATAACCACCAAGCATAGTACCTAGTAAGTAAACCGCACGTTCTTTAGAAACTAATGGAGAAGTCGCTTCGCCTTTTGCAACAGCAGACAGGAAAGCAGCTTTTACATAAGCAGCTTGGTCTACACCCGCTGGAACACGGTTTTCAAGCAAATCAACCAAGAAAGCTTCTTCACCAGCTGGCGGGTTTTTTAATAATTCAACTAATGCAGCGGTTTGAGCATCATCAAGTGGCTTCGGTGGGACTCCGAGTGCGGCACGTTCTTCAACGTGTTGGCGGTAAGCTTCTAGCACGGTGTTATTCCTCTTTTTTAAAAAATTACCTGTGAATTCCAGCTTGTTCAAAGCTTCACAAGTAATATGGACTGCAAAATTTTACTAAAATTCCAGTTAAAAGTTAATGCAAGGAAGGTGTTTCTTTGTGATGCTCATTATTTTATAACTAAATGATGTTCATATTGTTTATACAATAATCAAGCGGAGCACGTTTAGACCCGTCATTGCTGCTTTTAATCCACTTTAACCGAATTCTAAATAGAAAAAAGGCAACACTATGCTGCCTTTTCCGGGTTCCAATTACTATTCAACCTTAGTGTACCGTTGTACTGTTTAAATATTGCTGCAGATGTTCGCGACTGCCCTCAAATTTGACCTGAATTTCATCTTCATGCAGGGTACTATGCCCGGCACTGGCAAAGGAGATATTGACCTGATAACGCTTGCTGTCAGCATCAATAAGTTGTTGAAAATAGACTTTATCTCCAATACTGAGCACATAGTTGCTATTGCCAATAATGGTCACGCCCTGTTCATCTTCCAAGAGCAAATCTGCATGATGCAGATAACCAATCACGTCCATGATGTGCTCCTTTCTTCTGGCTATTGTTAAATCCATTATTCATTAAAAAGATAAGCTTTTCTATATTGGTGCTAAAGAAAAGTGTCACAATATATATTTATATTGCTTAGGCTATTTAGAAGTAAGTAGAGGAAGAAATAGCAGACTCAATATCTGCTTAAAATATAAATCAACGCAGCGAATTTTGATTATTGTTATCTATATGCAGAAATAGTGAGCACAAAAAAATGCCAGATTACGGATATGTCATCTGGCATTTTAGGTTCATGACTTAAAAACGTCGATAATCCGGCATTTCGTCATACGGCGTAGCCAGACATTTTTCTGTATATTGCGCTTTAATTTTCTCACGCGCGGCATCTACATCGCCCTTCACTTCCTGTTCAGGCATGGCATAGACCGTTTCAATAATTTCAAAGATAAATTTGCGTGTGGTTTCATCTTCTACTTTGTCCGCATGAGCCAGTGCCTGATCTTTTTCAATGGCATTTTGACGATCCAGCATGATGGTTCGTGCTGCATTGCCAACACTGGTACAGTAACCTTTCCATTGCTCTTCCGGGGTTAAGGGCTTTTTCTCTGCACAGCCGGCCAATGCAATTACGGCAGCCAAAGCGAATAGTTTGTTCATGCATACTCTCCTATTTCCGTTATGATAATCAAAGTTATCGTGAATGAGAAATCAGCCAGAAAAAATGCGCTCGTGTTGAGCGCATTTTCAAGTTCAGATTAGACGGCTTAGAAACGCCAGTTATAGAAAATATCCACGGCACGTTCCAACGACTGACTGGCTTCCAGATACAGACGTTTGTTCATCTGATAGCGCAAGGTCAGCTTGTTCACCGGGGTAAAAACGCCCACGCCATAACGGATAAACAGATCCGGAGTGATATAACCGGTCAGGCTGACCTGGGTATCATCACCCGTACCTTGAGCATCTAAAGCCAACCCACTTAAACCGAAGGTACGCCCAATTTGGTTGGTCAGGGCACGTGTACCCCCTAAGCCCATACTAATACCAGCCGCGGCAATGGTATTGTTGACGTCTGACTTAAAGCTTTCGGTCTGGCTTAAACCGCTGGCACCTTCATTGATACGACCTGTAATCAAGGCATTTAATGCTTCTTGTTCAGATAAGCCTGCATCGTTATAGACCTGAATATTCGGACTACTGGCTGTGCCTGTGACTCTAAAGCCGACCATACTGCCCTGTACGTTTTTATTGGCATCCATGTCTAAAGTTGGGTTAGAAATTGGGCCATTAAAACGCGCAATTGCACGGTTCAAATCCAGACTTTGGCCATAGGCTTCAATCTTGACGCGCTGGCTAACCCCAATTGCACCATTGGCGCGCATGGCGGTTTCCAGACCACGCTGACTCAGATACAGACGGCCCACCAGTGGAATACGGCTGTCAAAGCCCTGGAAGATGACCTGATCGCCCAGATTCAGTTCCAGATCGGCACGAATATCCCAAGGACGCGCAGAGCGTAATACCGCCAGCTGGTCTTGCCCTTCATGCACCACACGCACATCCGAAGACAGATTCACCACCGGATCGGAAGCCTCAGGCATGGAAATTAACGCACGCGGCACATCGACCTTGCCATTTAAGCTTAAACGTTTCTGAGTCGGGAAAACCTCCATGGATAAATCCGGCGTCACAATGGCAGTAATTAGCGGCGCCTGACGCACCAGCAGATTATCCCCTTTTAAGTTCAGCTGAATTTTCGGTACGCCTTTCCAGTCAACATGACCGGTTAAATGTCCCACGCCCTGACCACTGTTAAATGCGCCATTAATTGTGGCCGAATCCTGTCGAATCGAGGAATACAGCTGCACATTGGTCAGGTTCACCGGCAGGGAAATCATGCTGATGGCACCATCTTTCAGACGCATTTCACCGGTCAGTAATGGCTGGGTTAACGTACCGCCGACCTTACCGGCAAAGGACAATACCCCGGCCATAGAACGCACATCGGCAATAAACGGCTTAAAGACTTTTAACTGCACTTCATTAAAGGCAATTTCACCGCGCATCGGCTTACGCTCGGTATATGGATCAATAATAACATTGGCATAACCGGCACCAATTTCCGGGGTTTTCACATCCAGTCGAATTTGCAGACCTTCGGCAATACTTTTAGCCACCACAGCCACCTGATCATAGCTTAAGGTCGAACCCAGTTCTTGCGGGTCATCACCTGCCAGACCAATGACCCCATTACGGGTTACCAGACGTGCATCAATTTTTGGCCGCTGGCCTTGTGCCCAGGAGGCTTTGGCATGTCCATTGACTTTACCGGTAATCGCCAGACCTTCCGGCATAAAGGCGGCAAAATCGTTCAGGTCGACATTGCGGGTTACAAAGGACACATTGCCTCGGTTTTTATTGACCCGAATTGGCTGGTCAAAACACAACTGGCTTTGCTGGCTCATCCAGCAATGCGCACCCACAAACAGATCACTGGTTTTGGTCTGGAAGATGACCGAGGCATTCTGACGCTGCACCAGACGGGTTCTTAAGGAGTCAAAATCACCTTTCTGGATTTGACCCAGCCAGTTATTTTCAGCATTAAAGCCGCCGGCCAGCTGCACATAGAAGCTACTTAAACGGTTTTCCGCTTTCACTTTCAGCAGATGCGCCTGGCGGGTACCGGCCAGTGAAATCTCGCCTTTTTGAATTTCACGGTTGCCGCTACGTAAATTTTCCAGACTGGCCGTAAGCAAGGTTGGGGTATTTTCCGAGGTCGGCAATTCACCGCGTAAACGCATTTTGCGCACGCTAAACAGGTTATTTAAACCAAAATCATCGACCACCAGATTGGCGGTGGCCTGCAAACGTGGTTGCGACTGCACATTTAAATAGCCATAAGCACGGCCACGCAAACCGGCATACAGTTCATACAGTGCTGGTGCATTCAGTTTGATTCTCAGGTTTTGTGCATTACCAGTAGCCTGAATCTGGTTCTTGGCATAGGCCAGATATAAATTATTGGCCTCAAACTGCTGCGGCAGGAAACCTTGCTGATTGGCATCCATCAACAGGGCCAGATTACCGGTACCACGTACCGGTTTATTGTTGATCATGCCGGCCAAATTGAGCTTTTCAATATTGATGCGTTTAAGCTGATCTGACCAAACCCCTTGGGTACGTACATTGCCCGACAGCTCGCCGCGCACACTCGAAACAAAATAATGCGGTTTAAAGCGGATTAAAGAGGCGTTCAGGTTCCAGCCAATGCCATTTTTCAGGTTCAGCATACCATTGGCCAGAATCTGCCCGGCCACACCGTCATGACGCAGGTCTGAAATCTTGATCAGCTCCGGTGTACCGGACAGTTTCAGCTTTAAACTGCCCTGACTGGCTTCCAGCAGACTGCTGTTGAGCGCGCCATCATAATTGACCGCGAAGCTCTTGAAGCCGCCACCCGCACGTTCATCATGGAACAGCAAGGCCACGGTACTGTTCCCGGTCAAATGCACTGTTTCATCCTGCTCGACCAGACGCCCGCGTAAATCAATATTGTTTAAATGAATAATCTGCTGGTTTGGACGGGCAAAACCATTGGCCTGCAAACGGCCATTCAGCAGATTGACCGGAGCAGCATCAGCAATAATTTGCGGATTAAAATTGTCCGCGTTTAAGGTAGCATTCCATTTGAGCTGGCGCTTGTCGGTTGGCAGTTCAATCAGCGCACGGCCCGTTAAGGTGCTGGCGCCGGCGTTATAGCTAAAGCTTGGTACATCCAGATTACTGTTCTTCAGATTCAGCTCGGCCTTGTACATACCCGCTGGTAAAGCACCCTGCTCATGCTGTGCCACCTGGGTTGCGACAAAAATCTTCTGCTGGCCTTCGACCAGGGCCATCTGCACATCACCCGATTCACTGGATAACCAGCCAATATAAGGCATCGCGCGGTCAATATTGTTCCAGCGCACATCCAGCACCATGGGGTTTGGCTGGCGGTTTTTCGGCGCATTCTGATCCAGTTTCAGGTTCCAGGTTTCATAGCGGTCAAAATCGACCTGCGCCGTCAGATGGGTTCCATTTTCTAAATGGCCTTTAGAGGCAATTTGAGCATCCAGACTTGGCGGCAGAAAATCCTGCACCACCTGCGGAATGAGTGGGTCTTTCGGATTAATCTTGTCCAGGCGACCGGTGAGGTCCCAGCTGACGCGCTCGTTCCAGCCGACCACACCAGCCACATTCACGGCGCCCTGCATCAGCTGGCCATTTAAGTTGCTGATGTTCAGCTGATTGACCAGATCGGTATGCATAAGCGCGGTATATTGTCCTTTTGGAAGATCTTTACCCGTCAGATCGGTAGCGACATCTAAATCCAGACGTTTAATATCACCCTTAAACTTGGCTGTGCCGTCTTCTGTATACAGCTCCCAATCTTGTAACAGCGGCCAATGGTATTGATTGAACTGCAGCTCGCCAAACATGGGCACATTTTTACGCATCGGATGCAGCACCACCCAACCGGTGAGCAAATCGGGCGTATAGGTCGCCACCCCGGCCTGAATGGTATCTAAAGACCCTTTGGCGACGACTTTAATATCATGAATATTGAGGCTGTTGTTTAACGAAGGTAAATTCACATCGCCAATGGCATTCAGCGGATATTTGCCATAAAAATCCATATCGCCGCTGGCATTTTTGACCGACAGATAATCCATACGCATACTGGAATCTTCAAATTCCAGTTTGGTGCCCGACCACAGCGCATCGTTCAGGATCACATCATAAAAATTGACTTTGCTGCCACCTGAAGTCTGAATCAGCAAACGGTCCAGATCGGCATGATCAAGCCGGAGTACAAAAGGCAGACGGATTTCATTAAACTTGAATGGTCCATCACTTGGCGGTCCTTTGGTGGTAATTTGCAGATTACGCACATCGGCATGGGTAAAATGGATTTCCTTATTCAGCACGGCGCGCCAGCCCAGCATGACATCAGCGCGGTCAATTTTGACATCGACTGATTTTAGCGTAACCAGAATATTGCGCAGGATAATACCGCGTAATAAGTTTCCGCCTTCATATTCATACTGAATGATCTGCTGACGTTCCAGCACCCGGTCAAGCAGGAATTTACTGCCACGGTCGGTCGAGAACATGATTGCCAAAGCCGATACCAGCAACACCACCATAAACAGCAGTGACAACAAGGCACTTCTGACTATTCTGCGCTTTTTGGGTACAGGCGCGGGTGTATTTGGTTGCTGTTCAACTTCAGCCATAGTTCTCTCTAAATCTTAATTTTATAATTGCGAGCCAATAAAGAAATGCAGACGAATTGGATGATTCTCATCCGAAATGCCCGAAGCAACATCGACCCGAATCGGGCCAATTGGTGATGCCCAGCGTACCCCTAAACCGACACTGTATTCGGTCGGATTGCTAAAATCGGCATCATAGGCATTACCAAAATCGCTAAAAATTGCTGCGCGCCAGCCTTCCCTGAATTGATAGTTATATTCCAGTGAGCCCACCCCAAGTGCTTGTCCACCAATTTTAAAGCCATCAATTTGCGGAGACAGGCTCTTAAAGTCAAAACCGCGAATGGTCTGATCCCCACCGGCAAAGTAACGCAGATTATAAGGCACTTTGCTAAAATCTTCGGTCACGATATAACCCAAATCGGCACGACCGACAAACTGATGATCGTTATTTTCACCCAGAGAATAAATAAAACGCCAGCCGGCATTCAAAATTGCCATATCAGCATCGGACAACAGACTTTCACTGCCAAGTTCAACTTTATAAATCTGCTTGAAACCACGGGTCGGATTGACACGCGGGCTGCTGTCGGTGCGCGACAGTTCATAACCGAACAGTAAAGACTGCTGTTCGGTGGAACCATTACCAATAAAGGCGTCAGGAATCTTGTCAATATCGACCACACCGTTCTGGGTTAAACGGTCCAGACGGTAACGCAGACCATAAGCATGTTGCCAGCTGCCACGCGGGTTTTTAATAATCCGGTCGGCGCCGGCCACTGCCGATTCAATTAACAGGTCATTGCCGGCAGAAACATCGCTACGCTCTTCACGCTCATAACCGGCCACCAAAGTAATATAGTCATTCAGTGGATGATTATAGGGAATGCTATAGCGGCCATCTAAAGACTGGCGGATTTCAGATAGTTCCAGGTTGGCATCGAAGGAGTGACCACGACGGTTAACAATGGCCCGGCGATACTGGCCACGTACACGCATTCCGGTATCTGTGCCATAACCGGCACCGACTTCTGCACTGTTCAGCTTGTCGGCGTTCAAAGTCACAATCACCGGAATTTTCTTTTCCAGACGTGCCTGTTCTTTTAGCCGTTCTTCTTCTGACTGCTGGGTTTCCTGTTCGACCCGCAGCTGACGGATGTTTTCATTCTGCTCGGCTTCCTGAGTGCCGGCAAACTGGTCTTCATCCACCACTGACTGGGTCACTTCTTCAGTCGAGCTTAAATCTTTCTGGTCCTGAACCGGCTGGAAGTCTTCAGCGGAAAGTTTGCGCTGATCAACCAGGGCCTGAATATCCGGTGGCAACTCTGTTGGGCGTTCCAGCGGATCGGGACGCATGGTATCGACCAACGTATAGTTAAAATAACGTGAGTTGGTCAGGTTATTGGCCAGACCGTTGACCCGCCAGAAAGTATAATCGGCGCCATCTTCCCACGGCACCATGCTTTCCAGAATATCCATATCCAGAGGAAATTCTTTGCTCGAATCGCTCATCCGGAACTGGGCCGGCCCCAACGTATAACGCTCGCCGGTTTCATAGCGCAGATTAATATCGGCAGTATTTTGCGGCTGCGCCACTTTCACGTCATGCAGGCGCCAATAGCCATCAAAGAAACCGTTATTGGAGGCAGCATCATTAATCCGGGTTTTGGTCTCTTCATACAGACCGTGGTGAAACACATCGCCCACATCCTGATCGGGCAGGACGCGAATTACCTGGAACTGTGCCAGATTCTCACCTGGGCCGCTAAATTCAATATTCTGCTCCTGCACACGCACCGGTGTATTTGGTGTGACCAGAACCCGCACCCGGCTGTCATTCAGCTTTTCAAACTTGAATTCGGCATGATAAAAGCCGACGGCCTGTGCCGCCTGATTAGATAAAGAACGCAGCTGTGGTAAAGCCGAGGGAAAATCGGCAAAAGATTCCTGGGTAAAACTGGACAGTTTGCCGCGCACATTGGCACGCAGATTTTCCAGTGCCGTGGCATAGGCCTCTGCGGAAACTTCACCACTATTTTCGGCGCCGGTAATCACCACATCGGCACTAATCCGGGGCACCCGTGCAGTATTTAACTCACGCGGTGGACGTACCTTATACAGCAAGCGCCGGAAAAACCCCGGTTTATCGGCATCGGCCACTTCTGTATTCAGGCCCAATTCAGTCAGGGTTCGGCCGGAGGTATTCGCTTCCACCACAATCTGGCTGTCGGCGCGAATACTGTCCATGAGCTGGTCGACATTGACCGGAGACTGGTTAATTTCGGCCAGTTCCTGCTGGGTGGCATCATTAATCAGTACTTCGGTATTCTGCTCGGCGCGATACTGGCGTGCTTCCTGTTTGGCCTGTTCAGCGATCTGGAAAATTTCTGCGGCCATATTGGCATCGACCGGCATTACCGGTAAATCATCCAGATTTTCCAGTTCAATTGGCTGAAAAGCGGCTATCGGTTCACTACTATTTTGCTGCTGTTGCAACATCTCCAGACTGTCCGGCTCAGTGCTGGGCACCTGAAAATTCTCAATTTTTTCTAATTCTTCAGGGGTATCTTTGCCTTGGCTGAGCGCCAGATCGCGAATTTCCTGTTTCATGTCGGCCGATGCGACCGGATCGCTCGCCGGTTCCGCCACTGCGGGAGGATTTTGACTAAAGCCCTGCTGTGCGACTAAACTTAAAAAGATGCTCAGACAAAGTTGTCTGGAATGCCTCCACTGAATTATGGCATGCATACTGTTAGACAGCGCAGACTTTTTAAAAGTTCGGTTCACAAGCATAGAAAACTCTAAATTTAATCTTTTTAATGGAAAAATCCGCAATGAAATGTTCGCTAACAGACTCTAATTTATTGGATTTTTTCAACAGTGAAAACACTGCAAAATATCATACATGATTTTCGGGCAATTATATCAATTGGTCACATTTCTTAATAAAACTAATGAAGTCCACTTCTTATGGAAAAAAATGAAAATTTGCTAGCCACACGACGCTTCTTGCCCATGTTCTGTACCCAGTTTCTGGGCGCGCTGAATGACAACGTGTTTAAGCAGGCTTTGCTGCTGGTGATTACCTATGGCTGGATCAGTCAGCAATCTGGCAGTATCAGCACCCTGAATAATCTGGCGGCACTGCTGTTCATTTTGCCCTATTTTATTTTCTCGGCCACAGCCGGACAAATTGCCGATAAATATGAACGCTCGCAGCTGGTGCGTTATTTAAAACTGCTGGAAATTGCGGTGATGTTACTGGCCACGGTCGGCTTCCTGATTGGCAACTTATGGCTGCTGATGTTTGCCCTGTTTTTAATGGGCACCCAGTCGACCTTTTTTGGTCCCATCAAATATGCGATTTTGCCAGAAATCCTGAAACCGAATGAGTTGATGTCGGGAAATGCGCTGTTCCAGTCCGGCACCTCAATTGCCATTCTGGTCGGGATGATTCTAGGCGGCGCGGTGATTTCCCTCTCCGCTGGTAATTTACTCTGGATCAGCCTGACCGTGCTGGCTATTGCCGTGGTCGGTTATCTTGCCAGCCGTTTTATTTTAAAACAGCCGATTGCTGCACCGCAGTTACAGGTGGACTGGAACTTTTTCCGTACCAGTATTCAAACCTTAAAATATGCCAAAAACCTGCCGCTGATTTTTCTGATTTTACTCGGTAACTCCTGGTACTGGTTTTATGGCGCGACGTATCTGACCCAAATTCCGCAGCTGACCCAGCAAAACCTGCATGCTTCTGAAAATGTGGTCAGCTTATTGCTAACTTTCTTCTCGGTCGGGATTGGTGTCGGTTCATTACTCTGTCGTAAAATTGGCGGCACCGAGGTAAATATCAAGATGGTGCCGATTGGTGCGGTCGGTTTAACCGTATTTGCGTTTTATCTGGCTGCTGCACTGGCCTTTGTACCACCACAAACTGGTGAACTACTGGGCTTAAGCGAAGTCTTTCAGCAAGGCTGGAGTTATTATCATGTGATGCTGGCCGTGACCTTGCTCGGTATTAGTGGCGGTTTTTATATTGTGCCCCTATATGCCATGATGCAGGCCTATTCACTGCGCTCGCATCGTGCCCGGGTGGTGGCAGCCAATAACATTTTAAATGCGATTTTTATGGTTTCTTCAGCCATCTTCTCGATTATTATTTTAAGCGTGCTGCAAATTGACCTTAAAATTCTGTTTTGCATTACTGCTGTTTTAAGCGCCATATTCACCATCTGGCTCTTGTTTAAACTCAAGTCTATGCTTGATACTGCAGCAGACCCTCTGGAGGATTAAATTCATGCGTCATTACACCGGTCTCGACAAGTTTATTCATTCATTTGATCAGGCCTTACGCAGCCTGGTTCCGGGCGTCACCTCGGCTCAGCGCGATAATCCTGGGCAAAATACTCCAACTCAATTAGCAGTGAGTGAAGCGCGTCATGTGGCGGGATTAATGCGGGTCAATCATAGTGGTGAAGTTTGTGCGCAGGCGCTGTATCATGGTCAGGCACTGACAGCGAAGCTCCCGAATGTACGCCGCGAAATGGAACAGGCCGCCATTGAAGAACAGGATCATTTGGCCTGGTGTGAAGACCGTTTAAAAGAACTGGATAGCCATACCAGCCTGCTCAATCCGGTCTGGTACGGACTATCTTTTGGCATGGGCGCTATTGCCGGAATTGCCGGAGACAAATATAGCTTAGGTTTTGTCGCTGAAACTGAGCGTCAGGTCAGCCTGCATTTAGAAGATCATATTCGTCAATTGCCAGCACATGATGAACGCTCGCGCAAAATTCTGGAACAAATGAACGAGGATGAGCTGCATCATCGTGATACGGCGCTAAATGCAGGCGGGGTTGATCTCCCTGCGCCTGTACGTATTGCTATGACCGGTATTTCAAAACTGATGACCAAGACTAGTTATTATATTTAAGCGTTTTATCTTCATCATGTTTGATGAAAGATTCCAAAAACAGCCTGCATCCTCGCAGGCTGTTTTATCATGCGTGTGCAAGCTTAAGTAAAATCAACACGACCAATTTATCTACTTAATTTAAAAAGCCCGGTATAAAACCGGGCTTGCTGATGAGTCATGTCATCTTCACGCTGAACATTGAATCACAGGAAATGGATGGGGCTGGTGGGCAAATGCCGCATTGTGCCACAGCTCAAACATCGGGATTTTTACATCCAGCGCCAGCGGTAATTTCTTTGGATTAAATTGCATTTGCTCCAGGCTTGTCCCCCAAGCAATTAAATCCACATCTAAACTGATTTGATGTGAAGGTCGTACCCGCCCGGAATCTGCTTCTAACTGTTTTAGCAAGGCCAGAATCTGCTCGACACTGTGTTCACTCTTGAGCAGACAGGCGGCATTCCAGTAATCCGCACCAATCCCATCCCGGCACGGAATCAGATAAATCGAGGAACACTGCAAACGCCCCAAACGCGACAGCGCAGCAAATGCCTGTTGAAAATGCTGTTCAGGATGAGAATTACTCGCCAGTGCTAGGGCGAAAATCGTTTCGGTGGCGTTCAAGACGAATTCCTACAGATTGGGCTTGCGGGATAATGGCAGGCTTGCGGATGCTAATCATAATCGATTCAACTGTAGGATAGTGAGCAAAAAGTGCATCCAGCACCAGCTTTGCTGCATGTTCAATCAATTTTGGCTGAGCGGCCTGAATCACTTGCGCAGAAATTTCGCAAATTTCGGCATAGTTCAGGGTATCTTCCAGTTCATCAGAACAGGCAGCCTGCTCCAGACTGCACTGAATGGTTAAGTCCAGCAGCAAAGGCTGGATAATCTGACGCTCCCAGTTAAAACAGCCCACCACTGTTTCGACCTTTAAGCCTTCAATAATAATTGCGTCCATCGGATTACTCGGGCGTGTATAACGTGAATCATCACCTGCTTGCTACATCAGCATCACGTGTGTCGCTTTGCGATGTAGCAGCAGCTTGTTATATAAAAGCTGGGCGATGTCTATAAATTAATGTTTGAGCAGCAGATTTGGGTCCATACTTTGTACCATCTGCAAGCGCTGGTCGGCATAAATGTCGGTATACGGCGCCAGGATACGCATGAAACGGTCAAAGTACAGCATTTGCTTGAACAGCAGCGCGAAATCACGCGGGAAACGGATGCCATGACGTTCACCAACCGCCACCATATCCATCATGATGTCATTTAAATCGGCCGGATTTGAACTGAGGATTTCCTGTGGATCGGCCAGCAGTACACCACTAAACAGACGTTCCAAATCTTGCGCCAGCACTTGGGTGTTAATCTGGGTATCGGTCATGCCCATTTTCAGCATGTTTTCCGCCATCAGCGTGTAGTCGGTATTCTGCAAGGCATCCATAAAGGCGATACAGGCCGTCCAGACTTCAGGCTTCAGCTGCCCGACAATACCAAAATCAATAAAACCGACGCGGCCATCTTCCAGCAGCATCAGGTTGCCAGCATGCAGGTCGGCATGGAAACTGTTACACATCATCAGGCTGCCAAACCAGGTATTCATGGCGGTAATTAACACCTGCGACGGGTCTTTGGCATACTGTTTTACCACTTCAAAATCGGTTAAAGGCACCCCGAAAAGACGCTGCATGGTCAACACCCGGCGAGTGGAATACTGATGATAAACCTTCGGCGCTGTTGCAGCCTGATTCTGGGTCAGGTTCAGATAATTGACAAAATCATCCAGGTTTTTGGCTTCTTCAATAAAGTCGACTTCGCGCACCATACGGACTTTAATTTCTTCGACAATATCGGCCAGAGAGGCGAATTTTACTTTTGGTACGGCTTTTTCCAGCAGCTTGGTGGCCCAGTGCAGCACATTCAGGTCAGTATATAAAATGG
Source organism: Acinetobacter sp. CIP 53.82 (assembly GCF_000369465.1). Classification (NCBI taxonomy): domain Bacteria; kingdom Pseudomonadati; phylum Pseudomonadota; class Gammaproteobacteria; order Moraxellales; family Moraxellaceae; genus Acinetobacter; species Acinetobacter sp. CIP 53.82. The sequence continues at coordinate 150,539 of NZ_KB850046.1, forward strand.
TTTCCACACCCGGTTTCTGGACTTTAATCACCACATCTTCGCCCGAGACTAGCTTGGCAGCATGCACCTGGGCAATGGAAGCCGAAGCCAGCGGGGTTTCATCAATCGAGGCAAAAATTTCGCCTAAATCACGCCCGGCGAATTCTGAAGCCAGCACCTGCTGTACATAGCTAAACGGCAATGATGGAGTTTGATCTAAACAGCCCTGAAACTCTTCCACATACTCACGTGGAAACAAAGATGGCGTGCTGGCAATAAACTGTCCCAGCTTGATATAGGTTGAACCGAGCGATTCAAAGGTTTCACGCATCAGTTTGGCATTGCTGGGTTTTTCAGTCGCATATTTCAGGCCGGCTTTGGCCGCCACGACCGCCGTTTCGCCCATACGCGCCATGGAACGAAGGCCATCTAACCAGATATTGTTTTTCATAATGTCTTCGATGAAATTAAATTTGAGTCAGTGTAGCAAAAAATTGATGTCAGATAGATTTATCTTGCCTGACAGCATGGGCAATTTCGGTCTTTTTCAAATGCCAGCAGGCGCTGTTTTAAACTCAGCCCATCCCAGAGCAGCAGCTTCTGTTTTAACGCAGCAATTCCCAGTCCTAAATAGATCAAGGCATGATGTGCCTGTAAACTGGCCATCACATTCGGAGTCGTGGCCAGCACACCGGAATCGGCGCAGCGCAGGCTTTCATTGGCCTGATCTTCTTTTGGAAACAGGCATTCATAACAAGCCGAATCGCCTTCCACCATAAACAGCTGGCCCTGAAAACCAATAGCCGAGGCGCTAATCAGCGCCACCTGATGCTGCACACAAACACGATTGACCAGATAACGGGTACTGAAATTATCACAGCCATCTAAAACCAGATCCTGCTGGGCAATCAGTCCGATAGCATTGCTGTCATCCAGTTTGGCTGTGATGGCATGTACCTGAATATGCGGATTAATCTTTTGCAGACGCTTGGCCAGAATGTCGGCCTTATAGAAGCCTAAATCTTCTGCGCTATAGGCAATTTGACGTTGCAAATTACTGATTTCAATCGTATCGGCATCAATGAGGGTGATTTTTCCGACCCCGGCGCGCGCCAACAGTTCAGCACTGCTACAGCCGATACCGCCACAGCCGACAATCAGCACATTGGCCAGTTTTAATTTTTCCTGCGCTTCGATATCCCAGCCATCCAGCAAAATCTGGCGACTATATAAATGCATTTCTGCATCGCTCAGTTCCTGCCAGTTATCCTCAAGTGTCACCATTTATCTTCCTGTTTTTTGCTGGCTATAGTGTAATTCGATTGATTTTTTTTAACAGCCTTACCCGCTGTTTTTTCGATTTCACTGCTTTTCATTTTATGTATAACCTCTTGGTCTGGATGATATGTAAACAACTGTCTTGCCTGATGCGCTTTTGTTGAGCGCAGATATTGTTTTACCCTGAATCTGTATGAGTTAGGTGAGACCGCTACGCGAAGCACAAAAATCGTTTTACTCTGCTTGTGAATGAGTTCTTTTGCGTAAAAGCGCATTTACTGACATCAGGAGCAAAGCACATGAACGATCAACATAACCGCGACAAATTATGGGAACTGATTAAAGATGTACGCTTCACCATGATCAGTCACCACACCGAAACCCAAGAAATTCATGCACAGCCAATGACCATGCTCAATTCTGAAAAGCTGCATGAACGTCAGAATTTGTATTTTATTTTGCGTGACAGCAATGATCTGGTTACAGCAGTGACCAGCGGCCGTAACCAGATTGGTCTGGCGTTCTCCAAACCTTCAGATGGGATTTATGTGTCGATGAGTGCGCATGCGCAAATCAGTACCGATCGCGCCCTGATTGATCAGCTCTGGAATCCATGGGCGGAAAACTGGTTTAATGGCAAGGATGATCCTTCGGTACGTGTTCTGGTGGCAGAAGCGATTAGTGCCGAATACTGGAATGTCACCGACAATAAAGTCACCCAGTTATTTAAAGTACTGAAAGGCAATCTGACCGGTAAAACTGGTGAACCCAATTCTGAACACCAGAAAATGGATTTATAACAGCCACATATACGCCTTGAAATAGCCATAAAAAAAAGTCACGCTTTGACCTGTATTTTGCAGATTCTTGCGTGACTTTTTATAGATAAAAATAAAACTGATAAAAATCAATATCAAGAAACCAAATGTAATGACATACAAATTACATAAATTAAATAATTTTAATTGTCTTCTATCTCCTCTTAACTGACTTTTTCCAACAGTATCTGTTTATCAATTTCCTGCTGCTTAAGGATATTGCGTTGAATCTTGCCGCTGGAGGTTTTAGGTAAAGCCTCGACAAATTCAATCTCTTTCGGATAAGCATGTTTGGATAAACGTGAACGCACATAATGCTGTAGTTTTTGTTCCAGTGCCGGACTTGCAGCAAATTGTGCTTTTAGCACCACAAAGGCTTTAACGATTTCAGTACGCGCCGGGTCCGGTTTACCCACCACGGCTGATTCCAGCACTTCCTCGCATTCCAGCAAGGTGCTTTCGACATCAAACGGTCCGACCCGATAGCCCGAAGTTGTAATGACATCGTCTGCACGCCCAATAAAATCAATTCCGCCCAGCTCATTTAAACGCACCGTATCACCGGTTAAATAGTACTGGCCCACAAAGGATTTACGGTTATGTCCGGCATAGCCTTTAAACCACATTAATGGAGATTGTGATTCATCCAGCGCCAGCGTGCCAATTTCACCCGCGGCAACTTCCTGATGCTGTGCATTTAATACCGCAAAACGATGTCCCGGAATGGCATAACCGGCCGAGCCCACTTTTTTGTGATGTTCCAGCGCATGATGATTGGCAATCACCATGCCCAGTTCAGTTTGTCCGTACTGATCGTAAACATTGACCTCGAGATCCTGTTTAAACCAGTGAATAACTTCTGGGGTTAGTGGCTCACCGGCACTGCTGACCACGCGCAAGGTTTTAGGTACACCGGCAAATTTTTCTTTAAAGCCAAAGAACATACGAAAGGCTGTTGGCGAACCGGCCAAATTGCTGACCTGATATTTTTGAATGACTTCCAGTGCATGATCGACACTAAATGGTCGTTCATCCATGATAATACTATGCCCCAGACTGAGCGGCCCGGTAATGCCATAATACAACCCATAGGCCCAGCCCGGATCGGCCAGATTCCAGAACGAATCTTCAGCACGTAAATCGACCGCATACTGCATATAACCTTTAAAGGCCAGCAAGGCTTTTAAAGGCACCGGCACCGATTTTGCCAGACCCGTGGTACCGGAAGTAAACATCATCAGGAAGTCATCTTCAAAGCTGCGCAGTACCGGCTCAAAACTGGCAGAATGCTGATTCAGCTGCTGCCAGAAATCGGCATCACTTGTTCCAGCGGCTTCGGCACCGACGGTTAATATACCAATCTGCTGCAACGAACTCAGTTTGGCGCGCTGCTCGGTATGGGTCACAATAAAGCGGGTATTGGCAGCCTCCAGCCGGTGTTCAATCGCTTTCGATTCAAATGCCGTAAATAGCGGCTGATAGACCGCGCCCATGCGCCAGGTGGCCAATACGGTAATCAGTAATTCCGGAGTACGTGGCAGCAGACCGGCAATACAGTCGCCTGCTTTTAAACCCATGGCCTGAAAATAATTGGCCAGCTTGCCCGAAGCCTCAGCCAGCTGATCAAAGCTCCAACGGGCTGATTCACCCTGCTTACCTTCCCAGATCAAAGCGGTGTGCTGCTGTCCGCAATATCGACCACAGCATTCGGTATAGGCATTCAGCGCCTGTGCCGTTCCCTTTAACTGGGTAGCAATCAGTTGTTCCAAATTAAAATCTTGATAGGCGTCTTGCAACGTTTTCATGGGGGCAACCTCTTATCCTTCGGGGCGATTGATCTGCAAAAACATCCGTATTGCAGAACGTGTTCCTTGTTGTTTTCATGCCATCGGGCTGATGGTCTGCAGTCCATCCGACTGCAGGGTTATTTCTTATACGGCTATTTTTAGATTGTACCCATGCAAAGCGGTCTTCACATGGGAGATGGGTTAGATGATGAATAACATCTTATGCTTCAGTTCAGCATAAGGAGGGCACCACTGCAATTTCCATTGGCCTCAATCGTGATGCCGTGTTTGGACATATTGCTGTATCAACGCCGGTTTAAGACTGGGTCACAGCCCGGGCAATCACCAAACGCTGAATATCCGAAGCGCCTTCATAAATCTGGCTAACCCGAACATCGCGGTAAATCCGTTCTACCGGGAAGTCGGACACATAACCATAACCGCCATGAATCTGGATGGCATCGGAGCAGACGCGCTCTGCCATGGTTGAAGCAAATAGTTTGGCCATCGAAGCCTCTTTTAAACACGGTAAACCGGCATCTTTTAAGCTGGCTGCATGCAAAATCAACTGACGCGCCGCTTCAATTTGCGTGGCCATATCGGCCAGACGAAAAGCCACTGCCTGATGTTGCACGATCTCAACCCCAAAGGCTTTACGTTCATTGGCATATTCCACGGCGGCATCTAAAGCAGCACGCGCCATCCCCACCGATTGGGCAGCAATCCCGATCCGGCCTGACTCCAGATTGGACAAAGCAATTTTATAGCCTTCGCCTTCCTGACCGAGCAGATGATCAGCTGGAATACGGCATTGATCCAGCACAATAGTCGCCGTATCGGAACAATGCTGCCCCATTTTGTCTTCTAAACGCGATACGATATATCCGGGGTTCTCGGTCGGGACCAAAAAGCAGGAAATGCCTTTTTTGCCAGCAGATTTATCGGTCACAGCAAAGACCAAAGCCAGCTGGGCGTGTTTACCGGTGGTAATAAACTGCTTAGTGCCATTTAATATCCAGCTGTCACCATCACGTTCAGCCTTGCATTCGATGGCACTAGCATCGGAACCGACTTGCGGTTCGGTCAGGCAAAAACAGCCTAACCATTCACCGGTCGCCAGTTTGGTCAGATAATGCTGTTTTTGCGCTTCAGTGCCATAACGCTGAATGATGCCGCACGGTAAAGAGTTTTGCACACTCACAATCGTCGAAATCGCACCATCTCCTGCGGCAATTTCCTCTAAAGCCAGCACCAGCGAGATATAATCCAGACCGGCACCACCCCACTGTTCCGATACAGTCATACCCAGTGCACCTAAAGCGCCCAGCTCTTTCAGTTCCTGTGCCGGAAACTGTGCGGTTTTATCGCGTTCGGCTGCGGTCGGTTTCAATTTCTCCTGCGCATAGCTACGCATCATGTCCTGAACCATTTTTTGTTGTTCATTTAAAATCATTGCTTTCTCGTTCTCATTACGTTGGATTCGGCTGAAGTACGCTGGCTGATCTAAAAACTTGGGGGATGGTCTAGCTGCAGCATCAGCACGACAACCAGACCAGATGGGTTTATCTTATTTTTATTTACTTAGGCTATTTATTTAACCCAGCAAAGGGCTGCTTTTTTAAGCATTGTACTTATTTAGGCTGCATCCGGATCGCACCATCCAGACGAATCACCTCACCATTCAAATAGCCATTTTCAAAAATCTGTCCTACCAACTGGGCAAATTCATGTGGCTTAGCCAGACGCGGTGGATATGGCACCATCTGCCCCAAAGCATCCTGCACATGCTGTGGAAAGGCTTTCAGCATTGGTGTTTCCATAATCCCCGGTGCAATGGTCATCACGCGGATCGATTCACGGGCCAGTTCACGCGCTAGCGGCAAGGTCATCGCCACAATCGCACCTTTGGACGCAGAATAGGCCGCCTGACCAATCTGTCCTTCATACGCCGCCACTGAAGCGGTATTGACAATTACACCGCGCTCTTCTTCACCAGCTTGCAGTTGATATTTGGCCATCAGCTGCGCAGCAAAACGAATCATGTTAAAGCTGCCACTGACATTAATGTCCAGCACTTTCTGGAACATGCTTAAGCTATGTAAGCCTTCTTTGCCCAGCACTTTGGCTGAAGGTGCGATGCCGGCACAGTTGACCAGACCATTTAACTGGCCATAGTGCTGCTCAATCTCGGCAAAGAATTGCTCTACCGCGGCTTCATCGGTCACATCCAGCGCCTTAAACTGGGCTTTTTCACCCAATTGCTGTGCCATTTGCGTACCCAGCTCCTGATTCATATCGACCAGAATGACATTGGCCCCCTGCTCCACCAGATACTGTGCAGTAGCAGCGCCCAAACCAGATGCACCACCGGTAACCACACATACTTTTCCTTGAATCTTCATTTTATTTTCCCAAATAGTTTTGTTATCAATGACACATACTCGACTTAAGATGCAGAGTAATCAGACTCCAGCTTGAGTACAATTTCCAAATACAGCATCCTGCATGATGCCTTTGAACAATAGCATTTTTAACATAATTTTAAATTGAATAGACACGCGATGACGCCATCCCATTTGCATTATAGTAAAGGCACCATTTCTATTGCACTGGTGCATGAAGCACTGCAAGCCGCCCAGCAGCAAGGGGTGGAAATTCACTCCATTCTGACCCGGGCCGGTATTCCGCTGGAGCTGATGCATTCGGCCAAAGCGCGGGTGTCGGTGCTGCAATATGGGCAGCTGTGGATTGCCCTGGCCGATGCCATGAATGATGAGTTTTTTGGTATGGACAGCCATCCGCTGCGCCGTGGCAGTTATCGTTTATTGTCCAAATGGGTCTACTCTGCCGATACCATTGAAACCGCACTGAAAGAGATTCTAAAGTTTTTCAACCTGATTCTGGATGATCTGCGCGGGGAGCTGCAGCTCAACAAAGATGCTGCTGTGCTGACCCTTCATGATCGGGCGCAGCCCAAAGCCATGTTCAGTTATGCGACTTATTTAATGCTGGTGCATAGCCTGATCTGCTGGCTCAGTGGACAGCGCATTGCCATTCAAAAAATCGAACTAAAATGCCCGGCTCCAAGCGATGATGCAGATTATCGGGTGCGCTTTTGTGAAAACATTCGCTATGAACAACCCGACAACCGAATCTATTTTGATGCGCAGGCTTTGGGTCTAAAAATCAAGCAGGATGAGCGCAGCTGGAAACGCTTTTTACAGCAAACCCCGTATAACCTGCTGGTGCGTTTTAAAAATCCGCATGCGTTAAGCACGATGATTCGCAAACAACTGATGCAGCGCCCACCGGGCGAATGGCTGGAACTGCATGAACTAACCCGACAGCTGAATATGTCAGGCGCCACTTTTCAGCGCCGTTTAAAACAGGAAGGTACCAGCTATCAGCAACTGAAAAATGAAATCCGCCGCGATACCGCGATTGAACTACTCTCGAAAACCGAGCTATCGCTACAAGATATTAGTGAACGGCTGAATTTTCATGATCCAAGTGCCTTTCACCGAGCCTTTAAAAAGTGGACTGGCTTAAATCCGGGGGCCTACCGGCAGAATAAAAGCTAGCCGTTATTTATGCTGATATTTTTAACTCAGAACTTTTAAATATAAGTTGCAATATGAAGCACTTGGCATTTCAAGTGCAGTATTTGAACCGGTCATTCATCGTAACAGCATTGCCAATCACACCAAAATAGATTAATTTTCACTCAATTTATCGCATAGATTCTATGCAATTTTGGCTGTAATCCCTCCTCCTCCTTGTTGTACTCCATCTTTAGAGGTTCCCATGCTTAAGATGATTGATGTGCTTGCACAAAATCTGGTTCAAAATTTTAATCACGCACTTTCTACTCCTTCAGAGCAACTTGATGAATTGCTGAATCAAGGCATTCTCAACACCTCTGAAGATCAGTTACGTAATGCGATGGCGGCATTTTTTGATCGTGAAGATGCGCTAGAAGCGGCACAAGCCTTAGATATTCCTCAGGAAGATCTGCACGCCTTACAAGCAGGCTTAGCACTTAAAGATGAAAACCTGAGCGAAACGGCAAAAATTGTAGCGCTGTGTCTGGCTTTAGAAACCGATAGCCTGGCTCAAGTGGAAGTATCTGACTGTCTGCAAGATTATCCAATGTAAATCTTGAGCAGTTACCCAACGCCTTATTCAAGTGACGCTACGGCGTCACTTTTTTTGACTGGATTATACTGAATCATCCCAACGTATACGGCTTGCATTGCCTTGTCCGGCTATGGAACACTACGGCTGAGCATCCGCGCAGAAGCACTATGATTATTCGGGATAAAAGCAACAGTTTCGCATTACTTTTTGCATGGTCAGGCACCATCTTGCCCAAGGTCATGCCGGCCTTAATGATGGTGGTGTTCATTTCCACCGTGCTGGTCTATCTGTCCTCGCATCATTATGTACAGGCGCCGGCCGTGCCCGCGATTGGCTTTACCATTTTCGGGGTTATCCTGTCGATTTTCCTCAGTTTCAGAAATACTGCCAGTTATGAACGCTGGTGGGAAGGCCGCAAATTATGGGGGCAGCTGATTGCCACCTCACGCCATCTTGCCCGTGATTCCTATGTGTTGCCGCCCGCCGAACGTCAGGTGCTGATGTATCGGGTAATGCTGTTTAGCAATTTACTGAAAAACCGGCTGCGCACCCAGAATGAGCCGATTGATTTTTATCATAACAAGGTCAATTTAAGCCCGGCCGATTATCAGGCGCTGTTTGGGCATATTAATGCCGCCCAGTTTATTCTGGAACAGATTCAGAAAGATCTGGTCAAGGCCCTGCACAGCGGCGAACTGTCAGATATTGTCTATCATGGCCTGAACAAGCACATTATCAGCTTAGGGGATATTCAGGCCGGTTGTGACCGGATTCTGACCACACCTTTGCCGTTTTCGTATTCGGTATTGCTACACCGCACCGTGTACTGTTTCTGCTTTATTCTGCCTTTTAGTTTAGAGGCGAATTTAGGTATCTGGACCCCCATTCTGGTGGGATTGATTGCCTATCTGTTTTTGGGCTTGGATGCCTTAAGCGAACAGCTGGAAGAACCGTTTGGCCTGCAAGACAATGACCTGCCACTGAGTGCCATGGTCCGGCTAATCGAACGGGAAATGCTGAGTGCCTTGGGTGAAGAATTACCTCCGGCCATTCAGGCGATTAAAGGCAACCTGACTTAATCGCCGAGTTGGCCGATAGTCACCCGATCATTACCGCCATAATCCAGAATGGTGCGTACCGCAACAAAACCGGCATCGTTAAAGATATTTTGCACAGCTACTGCCTGATCATAACCATGCTCTACAGCAATCCAGCCTTGCGGTTTTAACCAGTGCTTGCCTTGCTGAATAATAATCTCAAGATCAGATAAGCCCTGCTTGGCCGCCACTAAGGCCCGTTCAGGTTCGGTGGCCAAATCTTTCATATGTACATCATCAGCCGCAATATACGGTGGATTCGACACAATCAGATCAAACCTCGGCTCGGCAGGAACGCCTAAAGCAGCAAACCAGACACCCAGCTTAAACTCTACCCGCTCCAAGTTATGCGTCTGCGCATTTTTTTTGGCAACCGCCAGAGTCGGCGGATAAATATCGGTTGCAGTCACCTGCCAATCCGGACGTTCCGATGCCAAGGCCAAGGCAATCGCACCGGTGCCGGTACCCAAGTCGATAATCGCCGCTTGTGCCGGTAAATCCAGTTGCAAACAGCTTTCTACCAGTACTTCGGTATCTGGTCTTGGCACCAGGGTATCTGGTGTGACTTTTAAATCCAGTGTCCAGAATGGCTGTGAACCGGTGACATAGGCCAAGGGTTCACCTGCTTCAATCCGGGCAATACCCGCAAGATATTGCTGTTCCTGTTCTGGGCTTAGCTCACGATCGGCCTGATATTTCAGCGCCAAGGCAGATAAACCTAGAATATGCTCCAGTAGCCAGAGATTTTCCTGACGTTCGTAGCTGTCTGCTACGCCACGAATGGCCAGTGCATCGGAAATTTTCATTAGCCACCATTTTGCTGGGCAAGTAAAGCCAGCTGATCGGCCTGATATTCACGGTGCAGGCTGTCCAGCAATTCGGTTAAATCACCTTCCATCACTGCATCTAACTTATATAAAGTTAAGTTAATACGATGATCGGTCATCCGCCCTTGCGGATAGTTATAGGTGCGAATACGCTCGGAACGGTCACCGGAACCGACCAAGTCACGACGCATTTCCGAAGTGGCAGCATCTGCTGCAGCACGTTTGGCATTTTCCAGACGTGAGGCCAATAAGGCCATGGCTTTGGCTTTGTTCTTGTGCTGCGAACGTTCTTCCTGACATTCCACTACCGTTCCGGTTGGAATATGGGTAATACGCACCGCAGAGTCAGTTTTGTTGACGTGCTGACCACCGGCACCCGACGCGCGGTAGGTATCAATACGTAAATCTGCCGGGTTAATATCAACTGTAGTATCGACATCAATTTCAGGCAAAATAGCCACGGTACAGGCGGACGTATGTACACGGCCTTGCGATTCAGTTGCCGGAACACGCTGGACACGATGTGCGCCACTTTCAAATTTCAGGCGGCCATAGACCCCGTCACCATTAACCAGACAAATCACTTCTTTATAACCGCCGTGTTCGCCTTCGTTTTCTGACAGCACTTCAATGCGCCAGCCTTGAGATTCGGCATATTTGCTGTACATGCGGAATAAATCGCCGGAGAAAATTGCCGCTTCATCACCACCGGTGCCGGCACGAATTTCCAGATAGGCAGAGTTGGCATCATTCGGGTCTTTAGGAATCATCAGGATGTTTAAATCCGCTTCCAGCTGTTCAATCAATGCCTTGTTTTCCTTGATCTCTTCCTGCGCCATCTCTTTAAAGTCAGGATCGGACAGCATTGCTTCAGCCGTTTCAATATCGGCTTCGGCCTGGGTATATTTGCCCCAGACTTCGGTAATTTCGCTCAGGTCATTGTGTTCGCGCGACAGCTGGCGAAAGCGTTTGTTATCGGAAATGACTTCAGCATCGGCCAAGAGTGCCGTTAATTCTTCGTGACGGTCAGAAAGTTGATCTAATCGTAAACGTAACGATTCTTTCATTGTGCAAATTATCTCAATATACAGGCTGTCACCCTAATTCAATAAGGCCAGCGAAATCAAAAAATTGCCATAGTTTAACGATTCTGGCCGGCAAATAACATCTTTATTCGTAGCAGAAACTGCGCGGTTGATGGCCAAATCCGGCAAATACGCTACAGCGTGCAAGAGATGCATCCAGCCTCTTTCAATTTAAAGTCTGGGCTGCCGATAAAATCGACAGTTTTAATACAACTTATACAAAGCCGAAACCAAAGCACTGAATTATGAAGGTGCCTCTCCATATTTGCAGGGAATCCTTTTGTTACATTTACTGCCATCAAATGACATTAAAAAGTCCGCTCTTGGACATGGAGTGAATATGAAACTCAATGCTGTTTTATTAAGTGCAACGCTTGCTGCCACTTCTTTCATGACGGTGAATGCACATGCTGACAATGCGACCCGTGTAGCTGCAGCCAGTGCCTTAGGTAGTGTCGCAGGTACAGCCTTAGGTAAAAACATGGGCGGTACCACGGGTGCAACCATTGGTGCGGCTTTAGGTGGTGCAGGTGGCGCGGCTGTAGCCAGTAACAAACGCCATCGTACTGAATCTGCCATTGGCGGTGCCTTAGGTGGCGGTGCGGGTTATACCGTGGGTCAGAACATGGGCGGTACGAATGGTGGTTATATTGGTGCAGCGCTCGGTGCAGCCGGTGGTGCAGCGCTGGGTAACAAGATTTCCAAAGATAAAGAATACGACCGTTACCAGGAACGTAAATGGAAGAAAAAACGTCGTCGTTAATTCTCCCCTTGTAAAAAAGCATCTTCAGGATGCTTTTTTTACGCCTGGGATTTCATTTTTTCAGTAGATGGATGAGGAGGCAATTATGAAGAGATTCGACAGAAAAATTACACAGCGTTGACCAAAATTAGCATTTTGACACCTGTGCCCTCCACGATCTTTTCTCAAAGTTTTTCTACATTAAAGTCAAGACAAATTGAATGTGCTCTTTGGAGTGTAACCATGAAGATCAACAAAATTTTATTGAGTACAGTACTGGCCAGCTCAGCGCTTATGATGGGTACAGCACACGCCGACAACAACACCCGTGTCGCAGTAGGTTCCGCTTTAGGTGGTGTGGTCGGTGCAGCCATTGGCCAGCAAATGGGCGGCTCAACCGGTGCGTTAATTGGTTCTGCCTTGGGTGGTGCCGGTGGTGCAGCAGTCTCTGCCGATAAACGTGACCGCAATGGTGCAGCCATTGGTGCCGCTTTAGGTAGCGCTGGTGGTTATAGTGTCGGTAAAAACATGGCCGGCAGCAATGGTGGTTATATTGGCGCAGCCTTAGGTGGTGGTGCCGGTGCAGTGTTAGGTACCAAAGTCAGCGAAGATCGCCGTTATGATGACCGTTATGATCGTCGCTACGACAGCCGTGGCTACCGTTACAACGACTATCGTTATAATGACCGTTACCGCAGTGATAATGGCCTGCATCTGGGTCATTATAAAAACGGAAAACGCCGTTAATTTCAAAGTTCAGAATCTAAACCTATCACAAGCACCCTCGGGTGCTTGTGTTGTTTTACACGATGAAACCTTATATCGAAAAAAAGCGATATACAAACATCGGGACACAACGTATGCTGTGAGCCATAGATATGTGAATAGAGAACGCCAATGCGCAGTTTAAAAGACACACAATTTTCCATTCTGGAACTGGCACCGGTTCGTGACGATAAAACCATTCAATTTTCCCTGCATCATGCGCTAGAGCTGGCGCAACGGGCAGAAAAACTGGGCTATGCCCGCTTCTGGCTGGCTGAACATCATAATATGGACGGCATTGCCAGCTCGGCCACAGCGGTGCTGCTCGGCTACATTCTGGCCAACACCCAGACTTTAAAAGTCGGCTCTGGCGGGATTATGTTGCCCAACCACGCCCCTTTAGTGGTGGCAGAACAGTTCGGTACACTGGCTACACTCTATCCGGACCGGATTGAGCTGGGTCTTGGTCGTGCGCCCGGCACTGATCAGACCACCATGCGTGCCTTGCGACGTGGCCGTCAGGAAACTGAAGACCAGTTCCCGCAAGATGTGCTGGAAATTCTGCACTATTTCAAAGAACCTGAACCGCAGCAACGCATTGTAGCGACGCCGGGACAAGGTACCCATGTTCCGGTCTGGTTACTCGGTTCCAGCCTGTTTAGTGCCCAGCTGGCAGCCCGATTGGGTCTGCCCTACTCGTTTGCCTCACACTTTGCGCCGCGGATGCTCGGTCAGGCCATTCAGCTGTATCGGGATAACTTCCAGCCGTCTGAATATCTAGATCGGCCTTATGTATCGATGGGCGTGCCAACGGTCGTGGCGGCCACCGATGAAGAAGCGCAGTTTTTGGCCACCAGTGCCTATCAGCGGGTTTTAGGTTTAATGCGTGGTCAGAGCCTGAAACTGAAAGCGCCAGTCGCCAGCATGGACGGTTTATGGTCACCGGCTGAAAAAATGTCGGTGGATAACTTCTATGCCATGGGTCAAATTGGCTCACCTTCGACTGTTAAAGCCGGCTTAGAACAGTTGTTGAGCCGTTATGAGGTCGATGAGTTTATCTTTACCTGTGATGTCTATGACACTGAAAAACGTCTGCAAAACTTTGACTACCTGATGCAGCTCAAATAAGTTTCATCGAGCTGTAATGGAGCCTGTAAACCGTGTGGATTTACAGGCTTTTTTTATTGTGACGGTGAATCTATTCTCGCCCCATCCTGCACTGATATTTTCGTCACCGTGACCGAAATGACTGGCCAGATAGTTAAAGCGCTTTACCTTCCAGCAAGAGCTGACTAAAAATAGAGTAAAACATCTAAATTGATAAAACCAAGAATGAAAGGATGCCCTCATGGTCGTTAAACAGCAGGATACCGGCAAAAGCGTTTTTGAAAATTGTGCAGCAGACTTTCATGCCTTTCAGGGGCTTTGCATCAGTGCCAAAGACAGCAAACAGCATGACTTCAGTCAACGCAGCGTGGCGATTATTGGTGCCAATCAGGACAGTGTCTCGCAGCTGGACAAAATTGCCCAGGTCGCCAGTCAGGTTAAAGTCTTTCAGATTGAACCGCATTTTGTATTACCGAGTACCGAACGCGGTATCCATCGTTTAATCAGCCATCCACTGGTATTTAAAAACCGCCGGCTGTTTAACAACCGGGTCAAGAATATTCTGGCCTTGCGCTTTTTAGATGCGCAGGTGGTAGATACCTGGCTAAAACGTCAGCTAACCCCGAATATTGCCGATACCCAGCACGCCTATTTTAAATCGGACAGTTATTATGCTGCGCTGCAACGTGATAACTGCCAGTTAATTACCTGGCCCATTGCCCGAATTGCAGAACACAGTATTTATACCATTGATGGCAGTGAATATAAGGTCGATGTGATTATTACGACTCACCGTAATCCGGAAAAGTAAATACAGGTACAAGTAAATTAAAAGAGCGGTAAATTAAGAGAAAAGTGTTATTAATTTTCAAGCCGATGAGAGCAATGGATGAAACAGGATTTTAGACCGTTTTTTTAGTTTTTTAATTTGATTTCAGTCTAATATCCACTGGAATACTGCAGCCTGCAGTATTCCAGTTTTAATAACAATTACTTAACCAATACGACGTTTTAGACCGGTCATTTGCAGGACACGGGTGGAAATTTCTTCAATCGACATTTCAGACACGTTCAGGTATTTAATACCTTCAGAAATATAAATGCCTTCAATGGCACGTAATTCCATCTGGCACTGGTTAAAGCTGGCATAACGGCTATTGGCTTTACGTTCGGTACGAATTGCCACCAGACGCTCGGCATCAATCATCAAACCGAATAATTTATGTTTATGTGGGCGCAGCACGGCTGGCAAGCGGTTATCGTCCAGATCTTCTTCGGTCAGTGGATAGTTGGCCACACGTATACCAAACTGTAATGACAAATAAATCGAGGTTGGGGTTTTACCAGAACGGGATACGCCAATGAGAATCAGATCAGCTTTGTCATAGTGACGGGTACGTGCGCCATCATCATTGTCCAAAGCAAAATGTACCGCATCAATTCGCGCTTTATACGATTCTGAATCAGTTACAGCATGGGTCTGCCCCACCAGCGTGGTTGGCTGTGTGCCCAGCTCATCGGCCAGTTTGCTGATCAACCCCTCAAATACGTCCAGATTGACGGCATTGGCGGTGTTGATAATATCGCGCACATACGGATCGACCAACGTATCAAATACCAGTGGCGGCTGACCGTCTAATTCAGCACGTCGGTTAATTTCTGACACCACATCGGTGGCTGCTTCTTCCGAGCTGATATAGGGAATAATATGAATGTCAAAATCGACATTCGGAAACTGCGCTAAAAGGGAGTGTCCCAAGGTTTCGGCTGTAATTGCGGTTCCATCGGAAATAAAGAACACACTCCGCTTAATTTGTTTACCTTCGGACATTAAAATTCTCCTTAAACATTTGTCTTAGTGCTATATAATCTTTATAGTAAACTGATCTTACATGACTGTCGCTTAGTTAAATCAAAAAGCTAAGCATATTCAATATAATTTCATGCCAAGATAGTGATTAATACTGCAAAAGTGGAGTAATAACTTTGGAAGCGCGCGTAATTGGTCTAGAAAAATTAGGGAAACACGACGTTGAGCTCGTAGGTGGGAAAAACTCATCTCTGGGCGAAATGATCAGCCATTTGTCTAATGCTGGTGTCTCTGTACCAGGTGGCTTTGCGACAACGGCTCAAGCTTATCGTGAATTTCTCGAGCAAAGTGGCCTAAACGCTAAAATTCAAGCCGAGCTTAAAACGTTAAATGTAGATGACGTCAATGCTCTTGCTGAGACAGGCGCAAAAATCCGTCAATGGATTGTCGACACTCCGCTTACGGCAGAACTTGAAAAAGAAATCCGCGATGCTTTCGCAGAACTTTCTAACGGCAACCCTGACATCGCGGTTGCCGTTCGTTCATCTGCTACCGCAGAAGATTTGCCAGATGCTTCTTTCGCGGGTCAACAGGAAACTTTCCTGAACATCCGTGGCATCGACAACGTCCTGATTGCCATTAAAGAAGTATTTGCCTCTTTGTACAACGACCGCGCAATTTCTTACCGTGTACACCAAAACTTTGACCATGATGTTGTTGCCCTGTCTGCTGGCGTACAACGCATGGTGCGCTCAGAAACAGGTGCCGCAGGTGTAATGTTCACCCTGGATACAGAATCTGGTTTCCGTGATGCAGTCTTTATTACGGCTTCTTACGGTCTGGGTGAAATGGTGGTACAAGGTGCGGTCAACCCGGACGAATTCTATATCTCTAAGCCACTGTTAAGAGCAGGTAAACACGCAGTTCTACGTCGTAACCTCGGTTCTAAACACCAGAAAATGATTTATGGTGAAGAAGGTGCGGCTGGTAAATCTGTGGTTGTGGTTGATGTTGAAAAAGCCGACCGTCAACAGTTCGCCTTAAACGATCACGAACTGCAAGAACTGGCAAAACAGGCGTTAATCATTGAAGAGCACTATGGTGCACCAATGGACATCGAATGGGCCAAAGATGGTGATGACGGTTTAATTTACATTGTTCAGGCGCGTCCGGAAACAGTGAAAAGCCGTCAAAACGTGGGCACCATGGAACGCTACCTGCTGAAACAACGCGGCACTGTGTTGTGTGAAGGCCGTTCAATTGGTCAGCGTATCGGTTCTGGTAAAGTTCGCATCGTAACCTCGATTAAAGAAATGGACAAAGTCCAAGACGGTGATGTACTGGTTTCTGACATGACCGACCCGGACTGGGAACCAGTGATGAAACGTGCCGCTGCGATTGTCACGAACCGTGGTGGTCGTACCTGTCACGCTGCGATTATTGCGCGTGAATTAGGTGTTCCTGCAATTGTAGGTTGTGGTAATGCCACTGAAGTCTTGACTGACGGTCAGGAAGTGACAGTATCTTGTGCTGAAGGTGATACCGGTTTCATTTACGAAGGTGCTTTAGATTTTGAAGTACAACGCAACTCAATCGAGTCGATGCCTGCGCTGCCGTTCAAGATCATGATGAACGTGGGTAACCCGGACCGTGCGTTTGACTTCGCGCAAATTCCAAACGAAGGCATTGGCCTGGCACGTCTTGAGTTCATCATTAACCGTATGATTGGTGTGCATCCAAAAGCACTACTGAATATTGACAGCTTGCCACGTGAAACACGTGCAGCCGTAATGGCACGTACTGCGGGTTATACTTCTCCAGTTGAATTCTATGTGGAAAAACTGGTGGAAGGTATTTCAACGCTGGCAGCCGCGTTTGCAGACAAGCCAGTCATCGTGCGTATGTCTGACTTCAAATCAAACGAATATGCTAACCTGATTGGCGGTAAGTTATACGAGCCGGAAGAAGAAAACCCGATGCTGGGCTTCCGTGGTGCAAGCCGTTATGTATCAGACAACTTCCGTGACTGCTTCGAGCTTGAATGTCGCGCACTGAAAAAAGTCCGTGATGAAATGGGCTTGACCAACGTACAAATCATGATTCCATTTGTACGTACTGTGGCTGAAGCGAAACGCGTGATGGAACTGCTGGCACAAAATGGCCTGAAACGTGGTGAAAATGGTCTGAAAGTGATCATGATGTGTGAATTACCAACCAACGCCCTGTTGGCTGAGCAATTCCTTGAACACTTCGATGGCTTCTCAATCGGTTCAAACGACTTGACCCAGTTAACCCTTGGTTTAGACCGTGACTCAGGTATTGTTTCTCATCTGTTTGATGAACGTGATGCAGCGGTAAAAGCCCTGCTGTCGATGGCGATTCATGCTTGCCGTAAAGCCGGTAAATATGTCGGCATCTGTGGTCAAGGTCCTTCTGACCACCCTGACCTGGCAAAATGGCTGATGGAACAAGGGATTGAATCTGTATCGCTGAACCCAGACTCAGTATTAGACACCTGGTTCTTCCTTGCTGAAGAAAAAGCTCAACAAGCTTAATAAAACATGTTAAAAAAGACCCATTCATTGGGTCTTTTTTATTTATAGATTTGAGATTTAAACTTTATGCAGATTTACTTGGCACGAAATAATCAACAAGCCGGTCCATATACCCTGGAGCAAGTGAACCAGATGCTTGCCAGCCAGCAAGTGTTACTGACAGATCTTGCATGGCATCAAGGGATGACAGAATGGAAAGCTTTAGGTGAGCTCACCCAAGGTAAACTTGTATATCAACCTGAAGGCTACGAGCCTGCGCCGGCCACACCAGAAGCATCATCGTTTCAGCAGCCACAGAATACCGCCAGCTATAACAATTCAAGCCTGAACCAGCCGCAAGCAAAAGCTGCTCAAACTGAACTGGCCTCTATCGGTACGCGTGCACTGGCGAAAATTATTGACCTGTTGCTGTGGTTACCGGCTGCCGCCATTCCATCTTTCTTTTTAACGCAGGACCAGTTTGGTCAACTGTCTGAACTGCAACAGAAAATGCAGTCAGCCACCAGCTCTGATCAGGCGGTGCAATTACAGTCGGAACTGTTTCGCCTGATTCCTGCCGATGCCTGGCAAATGATGGCCATTTACCTGTTGATTATGCTCGGGATTCAGGCGTTTCTGCTGGCCAAAAGTGGCCAGAGTATTGGTAAACGTTTAACCAAAATCAAGATTGTCGACGCTGAAGACCACAGCAAAGTAGGCCTGACCCGCGTGTTTGCGCTGCGTACCCTGGTTTTCATTATTTTGAATCTGTTATTCATGCCATTTATTACAATTGCCGATTATATCTTCGCTTTGGGTGAAAAACGTCAGACTTTGCATGACAAACTGGCCAAAACCAAAGTCGTAAAGCAAGAAAAATAAAAGATCAAAAAAGGGATGAAATTTCATCCCTTTTTTATTCATTACATTGATATACAAATAAAAATATTTCGTAAAAAAGTTAATTCCGAGTGACAGAATCGGTTTTTATTACAGTCATTTAAAGCCGCTTTTTGAGTAGCTTAGTTTGTCGATATCAGGCATAATGCCCTACAACGTAGCGGTGTATCATGATTGACAAGGATTTTTGCGTCAAAAAAATACTTATCAATCATGCGACCCTATAATCGCTATCCCATAATTAAATTAGGGAATGGGACTCTTCACCGAGGTTGTAAAATGAGACAAACGATTTTAGCTGTATTGTCTTTATCTACGATGGCTGCACTCTTAACCGGGTGTGGTGGTGATATGGTACTTCTAAACTCGCAAGGTCCAGTTGCTGAAGGTCAATCGAACCTGATGATGACTGCGATCTACTTGATGCTATTAGTGGTGATTCCTTCAATCATCATGGCATTATGGTTTGGTTGGAAATATCGCGCATCAAATAAAGATGCAGACTATAAACCAACATGGGCACACTCTACTGCGATTGAAATCGTGGTTTGGGGTATCCCGGTTATTATTATTGGTATTCTAGCTTGGTTAACTTGGTGGGGTTCCCACAAGTATGACCCATACCGTCCAATCGAGTCAGATAAGGCTCCATTAACTGTTCAGGTTATTGCTGAACAATTCAAATGGATCTTCATCTACCCAGAACAGAACATTGCGACTGTTAACGAAATCCGCTTCCCAGAGCAAACGCCGGTAAGCCTTCGTTTAACATCTAACTTTACAATGAACTCGTTCTTTATCCCTGCATTGTCTGGTCAGATTTATGCAATGGCGGGTATGCAGACTCACCTGAACCTATTAGCGAACAGCACCGGTCAATACCGCGGCTTCTCGTCTAACTACTCAGGTTACGGTTTCTCTCAAATGCGCTTCCTTGCTCACTCTGTAACTGAAGCCGATTTTGATCAATGGGTAACTGCGGTTAAAGCCGGACAAGGCACAACGATCAATCCTGAAGCTGTTCAAAAAACAGTTCTAGATCAAGCTGAATTTGCATCTTTACGTGACGGTAACCGTTCACAGAAACAAATTGATGCAATGGTTCGTAACGCGAAAACAGAACTAGAGAAAAAACTTGCTGCAACTGCTGAAGCAGAAGGTCCTTATAAGACTCAGCCACATCCTGTGACTTATTACTCTTCTGTAGAGCAAGGCTTGTTTGAATCTGTGATCAATAAATACATGAGTAACTATCATGGTGCAGACCATTCAGCTCAAGCTGAAACTGCGCTTGAAGCGCCTGCTTCAGAAGCTCATGTAAACGTTGAACATGCGACTGCTTCTGTAGAGGAATAAGACATGTTTGGTAAGTTAGGACTAGATGCAATTCCGTACGATCCAATCGTACAGGCTACAGTTGTAATGATGATCCTGGGCGGTCTCGTTCTTGTTGCGGGTATTACCTACTTCAAGAAATGGGGTTACCTGTGGAATGAATGGTTCACATCTGTAGACCATAAAAAAATTGGTATCATGTATATCATCGTGTCTGTGGTCATGCTACTGCGTGGTTTCGCCGATGCGATCATGATGCGTCTTCAGCAATTCCTTGCACGAGGTGGTGGCGAAGGTTATTTACACCCTGAGCACTACGACCAGATCTTCACCGCGCACGGTGTGATCATGATCTTCTTCGTGGCAATGGGTCTTGTAGTAGGCTTGATGAACATCTCTGTACCTTTACAGATTGGTGCTCGTGACGTTGCCTTCCCATTATTAAACTCTTTAAGCTTCTGGCTGTTCGCTGGTGCTGCGGGTCTGATGATGGTTTCACTTGCACTTGGTGAGTTCGCTGCAACAGGTTGGATGGCTTATCCTCCACTGTCAGGTATTGAATACTCTCCAGGCGTAGGTATGGACTACTACATCTGGGCATTACAGATCTCTGGTTTAGGTACGCTTCTAACGGGTGTTAACTTCTTCGTTACCATCATCAAGATGCGTGCGCCTGGCATGAAATTAATGGACATGCCGATCTTTACCTGGACATCTTTATGTACAGCGGTACTGATCATTGCTGCGTTCCCTGTGTTAACTGCAACAATTGCAATGTTAACGCTTGACCGTTACTTCGGTTTCCACTTCTTTACAAACGACATGGGTGGTAGCCCAATGTTGTATGTAAACCTGATCTGGACTTGGGGTCACCCTGAAGTTTATATCTTGGTATTACCAGCATTTGGTATTTACTCAGAAGTTGTGGCGACGTTCTCTCGTAAAACGTTGTTCGGCTACAAATCAATGGTGTATGCAACTGTAGCAATTACTGTATTGTCTTTCGTTGTATGGGTTCACCACTTCTTTACCATGGGTGCAGGTGCCAACGTTAACGCGTTCTTCGGTATCATGACCATGATTATTGCGATCCCGACGGGTGTGAAAATCTTCTCTTGGTTATTCACCATGTACAAGGGCCGCATCACCTACACAACTCCAATGCTGTGGACACTTGGCTTCCTAGTGACTTTCGGTATCGGTGGTTTAACAGGTGTATTAATGGCAGTTCCACCAGCGGACTTCCTGGTACACAACTCTTTATTCCTGATCGCTCACTTCCATAACGTAATTATTGGTGGTGTAGTATTCGCGATGTTCGCAGGTATCATTTTCTACTGGCCAAAAATGTTTGGTTGGAGACTGAATGAAACTTGGGGTAAAGCTGCATTCTGGTTCTGGTTCTTAGGTTTCTACTTTGCGTTCATGCCGCTGTATATCCTTGGTTTCATGGGTATGACGCGTCGTCTGAACACATATGACAACCCAGATTGGGACCCATATGTCATGATCGCGATGGTGGGTGCGGTAATGATTGCCATTGGTATTGCATGCTTCTTAATGCAAATCATTGTTGGCTTCTTGCAACGTAACCAGCGTCTTGACCACACTGGCGACCCTTGGGATGGCCGTACCCTTGAATGGGCGACTTCATCTCCTGCTCCGTTCTATAACTTTGCGCATCTTCCAAAGATCAATGGTATTGATACTTTCTGGACTGACAAAGAGAATGGCGTAGCTTACGCGAAACCAGCGAAGTACGAAGACATCCACATGCCAACCAACCGTGCTGCGGGCTTTGTGATTGCTATGTTTATCACAGTAATGGGCTTTGCACTTATCTGGCACATCTGGTGGTTAGTAGTTGTAACGTTTATCGCGTCTATCATTTCGTTCATCGTGAGCTCGTTCACGAAGAAAGTGGACTACTATGTTCCTGCAGCAGAAGTAGAACGCATTGAAAACGAACGTTATGCCTTACTTGAAAAACACTTGAAGAAGGACTAAGACAATGGCTGAGGTACTTCATCACGACAACCACGGACACGATGAGCATCATCATCACGATGATACTGACATCACTGTCTTTGGTTTCTGGACTTACTTGATGAGTGACTTGATCATTTTCGGTACACTCTTCATTGCATTCGCTGTATTAAGCAGCCACGTTCCAGTTGGTACTCCAAGTGCAAAAGATCTTTTTGGCGAGTCTTTAGGTTTCGTTTTAACTGAAACCTTCGCCCTGCTGATCTCTTCAGTAACCTTTGGTTTTGCAGTTCTGGCTGCATACAAAAAAGATGTTGCTAAAGTTTTAACTTGGTTAGGCATCACATGGATCTTCGGTGCGATCTTTATTGGCATGGAACTATATGAGTTCAATCATTTAGTTCACGCTGGTCATGGCCCAAGCGTTAGTGCGTTCTTATCTGCGTTCTTTACTTTAGTTGGTACGCACGGTATTCACGTTACTTCTGGTCTGGTATGGATGATCGTGTTAATGATTCAAATCAAGAAATATGGTTTGACTCTACCTAACATGCGTCGTCTTGCTTGCCTAAGCTTGTTCTGGCACTTCCTTGACATCGTATGGATCTGTGTATTCAGCGTCGTTTACTTGATGGGAGTTCTATAATGGGTCACGATCACAACGCTGCTGGCGCATCACACGGTAACTTCAAGCAGTACTCTGTTGGTTTTATCCTGTCTGTTATTTTAACCGTTATTCCTTTTGGTATGGTTATGGCAGGTGGTTTTAGCCGCGGTCTGCTGGTCACAGTTATTGCGATTACTGCGGTTGCTCAGGTTCTTGTACAGTTAGTTTACTTCCTGCACATGAACTCGTCTTCAGAACAACGCTGGAACGTGATTGCGTTTATTTATACAATCCTCTGTATCGCTATTCTGTTAGTCGGTTCAGTATGGATTATGAACTACCTTCACTACAACATGATGATCTAAACTGGTTGTCATGCTGAAAAAGTATTTATTCCTGACTAAGCCAGGAATTCTCTTCGGTAACTTCGTTACCACTTTGGGTGGCTACTTTGTAGCCACTCAAGGTTCTGTAGATTTCCTTCTCCTGCTTCTTACCCTTCTGGGCACTACCCTGGTAGTGGCATCTGGATGTGTGGTTAATAACGTAATTGACCAAGACATCGACCAAAAAATGCAACGTACACAAAATCGTGCGATGGTAAAAAAAACCATTTCAGTTCCGGTTGCTTTAGCGTTTGCTTTAGTACTGGGTGTACTGGGTTTTAGCATTTTATGGTTTGGGGTAAATGCGTACGCTTTCCTTTTTGCCGTGATTGGTTTTGTAGTTTATGTCGGCTTTTATAGCTTATGGACCAAACGCACCACCATTCATCAGACCATTATTGGTAGTATTTCGGGCGCAAGCCCACCGGTTATTGGTTATACTGCGGTTGCAAACCAGTTTGACCTGGCTGCCCTGCTTATTTTTCTGGGCTATGCACTGTGGCAAATGCCGCATTCCTGGGCGATTGCCATTTACCGCTTCGATGACTACAAAAATGCAGGTATTCCAATTTTACCTGTGGCGCGTTCTGTGTATCGCACCAAAGTAGAGTCGCTAATTTATGTGATTCTGTTTACGGTGGTCATGAATGCCTTATTTGTATTTGGATATGCCAACTGGTTATATTTGCTGATTTTAAATGCCCTGTGTATTTACTGGCTGTACATTGCCATCCTCGGCTTTAAAGCAGAAAATGATCAGCTGTGGGCAAAGCGCTTTTTCCTGTTCTCTGTAATTTTAATTACCGTGATCAGTTTAAGCTTCAGCATTACTGCGCAAGCTCCTGCAAATTCAATCATCCTCTTTTAAAAGATAGAGCCCTCTCTATCTTTTAAGATGGGACTCCCCTTTCTGCTTCCGGTTTTCTTTTCTTCGATCTCTTTTTCTGATTTATAGATACTTACTCTCTATTAGTAAGCTTATTACCATAATTCCCCCACCTCACTCTTTTGTTGAAATAAGTGATCAAGCTCTTTGTTCAATGGCTTGTATTTCGTTAGCAAAAGCACTAAAATTCACGCTTCGCAATTTTGCGACACAACCCTGGTTGTGACTCCTTGCTTCTGGCTATTTGGTCAGGGGCTGCATAAACCGTAAGGAGCTGACAATGCGTCACTACGAAATCGTACTTTTGGTACACCCAGACCAAAGCGATCAAGTTGTGGGTATGGTAGAACGTTACCTGACTCACATCAAAGAAGCTGAAGGTCAAATTCACCGTTTAGAAGATTGGGGCCGTCGTCAATTGGCTTACCCAATTAACAAAATTCACAAAGCGCACTACATTTTAATGAACGTTGAATGTGGTCAAACGACTCTTGATGAACTTGAAGAATTGTTCCGTTATAACGACGCGATCCTTCGTAGCTTAATCATCCGTCGTGAAAACGCTATCACTGAAGAGTCTTTACTGGCTAAGAGTGCTGAAGAAAAACGTGCGCGTAAAGCTCAACGTGAAGAAGCACAACAAGTTAACCAAGACTCTGCTGAAGCATAAGGAGAACATCAATGGCACGTTTTTACCGTCGTCGCAAGTTCTGCCGCTTTACAGCTGAGAACGTTACGTACATCGACTACAAAGATATCGATACTTTAAAACAGTACATCACTGAAAACGGCAAGATCGTTCCTAGCCGTATTACAGGTACTAAAGCTCGTTACCAACGTCAATTAGCGCTTGCGATCAAACAAGCTCGCTACTTAGCGTTGATCCCTTACACTGACAATCATAAGTGAGGTTGAGCTGTGGATATTATCTTATTACAACGCATTAAAAACCTTGGTAAATTAGGCGATAAAGTATCAGTTAAAGCTGGTTACGGCCGTAACTTCCTTATCCCTCAAGGTAAAGCAGTTGCTGCGACTGAAGCAAACACTGCTGCTTTTGAAGCTCGTCGTGCTGAACTTGAGAAGCAAGAAGCTGAAGTATTGGCTGCTGCTCAAGCACGTGCTGACCAACTGAACGAAGTAAATATCGTAATCACTGCGAAAGCGGGTGACGAAGGTAAATTATTCGGTTCAATCGGTACTCGTGACATCGCTGACGCGTTAACGAACGCTGGTTTAGAAGTAGACCGTTCAGAAGTTCGTTTACCAAACGGTGCGCTTCGTCACACTGGTGAATTCAACATCGCAATCCAATTGCACCATGATGTTGTTGCTGAAGTTCTCGTTACTATCGTATCTGAGTAATTTCTCGCAAGAAAAAAGGGCATGCCTTGGCATGCTCTTTTTTTATTTC
The DNA here is from genome assembly GCF_000369465.1 of Acinetobacter sp. CIP 53.82. Classification (NCBI taxonomy): domain Bacteria; kingdom Pseudomonadati; phylum Pseudomonadota; class Gammaproteobacteria; order Moraxellales; family Moraxellaceae; genus Acinetobacter; species Acinetobacter sp. CIP 53.82. The sequence continues at coordinate 176,019 of NZ_KB850046.1, forward strand.
TGTAAAAATCTCCTCACCTTTTTGTAAGCTATCCGTTCTTAAAATCTGCTCGCTTTTTTTGCCAGAGCGCGTATGATTTGTGGTTACACCGTTTATTGAATTCATGCTATAAGACCACCGGTTTTATTTGGTATTCATCGTATTAAAATCAGGGAATTATATGTCACAGGCGCTGGCCAACACCAAACCAACTCCAGTCAAAACAGAGAGTTCCAGCAACGATTCCGGTGCACTCAAAGAGTTTCGCACCCCGCCGCATAACCTGGCCATTGAGCAGGCCGTTCTGGCTGCCCTCATGACCGTGGCCGAATCACTGGAACAGGTCGGAGATGTATTACAGGAATCCGATTTCTACGCCACGCGACACAAATATATTTACCGTGCCATTGATACCCTGGCCAAAGAAAACTCCCCTTATGATGCCGTTCTGGTCAATGACTGGCTGATCAAGCACAATCTGCTTGATGCCATTGGTGGTGAAGAATATCTCATGCAGCTGATGGCCGATTCACCATCGAGTTTCTATAACCTGGAAACTTATGCGGCTAAAATTAAAGAGTTTTCGACCTTAAGAAACATGATTAAAGTCAGCTCGGAAATTCTGCAAAATGCCTATGACACCAAAGGCCGCACTGTCAGTGAAATTCTAGACCTCGCTGAAACCAATATTTTCCAGATTGCCGAGCAGCACAATAACAACAAGAAAAATGCCGGTCCGAAAGCCATTAATACCGTCGTGGCCGATGTCTTCGACAAGTTAAATGAACTGTCGCAAATGGATGGCAACATTACCGGTCTGACCACCGGCTTTGTCGAGCTGGACAATAAAACTTCGGGGATGCAAGCTGGCGACCTGATTATTGTTGCGGCCCGTCCGTCAATGGGTAAAACCACCTTTGCCATGAACCTGGTTGAAAGTGTACTGTTCAATAACGACCTGCCGGCGCTGGTTTACTCCATGGAAATGCCAGCCGATTCAATTGCCATGCGTCTGATTTCCTCGTATGGCAAAGTGCATCAGGGGAATTTACGTTCCGGCAAACTCAGCGGCGATGAATGGTCCAAAGTCACCGGCACCATTTTACAGCTACAAGAAAAGCATTTATACATTGATGACTCATCAGCGCTCCCTCCAACCGAAGTACGTTCGCGTGCGCGCCGAATTGCCAAACAGCACGGCGGCAAACTCGGCTGTATCATGGTCGACTATTTGCAGCTGATGAAAGTACCGGGCATGGGCGATAACCGTGTCGGCGAGATTTCAGAAATTTCGCGTAGCTTGAAAGCCCTGGCCAAAGAAATGCAATGTCCGGTCATTGCCCTCTCCCAGCTCAACCGCTCGCTGGAAAACCGTCCCAACAAACGCCCGGTGATGTCCGACTTACGTGAATCGGGTGCGATTGAGCAGGATGCCGACTTGATCATGTTCATTTACCGTGATGAGGTCTATAACAAGGAATCTAAAGAAGCCGGTACTGCCGAAATTATTATTGGTAAGCAGCGTAACGGCCCGATTGGCACCGTGCGTCTGGCGTTTGAAGGCCAATACACCCGCTTTAGTAACCTTTCCCCTGAGTTTTATGCTCAGTACGATGATGATGAATAATTCAGCCATCATTGCCTTTTCATGACCCTGTAGGAGTAAATAAGGGTGCGCCAAGCTACAGTTTATATTGATCGCGCTGCGCTTCAATATAATTTAAACCGTGTCAGACAACTTGCCCCGACTGCCAAAATTGTCAGTATGGTCAAAGCCAATGCTTATGGACATGGCGTTAAAGACTGCTTAGCAGCCTTACAAAACAGTGATGCCTTTGGTGTCGCCTGTTTACAAGAAGCACTGGAAATTCGTGAACTGGGGTTCCAGCAACCCATCACCTTGATTGAAGGCGTGTTCACTGAAGATGAAATGCCAATTGTCATTGAACAGAATATCGAGATTGTGGTGCATCAGCCTGAACAGGTTACATGGCTCATTGCGCACAAAGATGCCTATATCTCTAAAAATCTGAAAGTCTGGGTTAAGCTCAACAGCGGCATGAACCGTCTGGGCTTTAAACTTGAGGTGATTAAAGAGGTCATTCAGCAATTAAAATCGGCCGGCTTTACCTGTGTTCTGGCGATGCACTTTGCCAATGCAGATGCTGATCATCCACTGAATGATGAACAGATCCGTCAGTTTCTGGAAGTAAAAAACGACTGCGCACCGATTTTAGCTTCGTGCTGTAATTCTGCTGCTATTTATAAATATCCGGAACTGCATTTTGATTTTGTCCGTCCCGGCATCATGCTTTATGGCGCAACTCCGTTTGCAGACCGAGATATTTATGCACTAGATTTAAAACCGGTGATGACCTTTAGCGCAGAAATTATTGCCTTAAATGAGATTCAGGCCGGTGAACAGGTTGGTTATGGCTCGACCTTTACTGCCGATAAAGCTATGCAACTGGCTATTGTGTCCATTGGCTACGGTGATGGCTATCCACGTGCCTTCTTTGCGCAGAATTTTGTCGCCATTAAAGGCCAAAAAGCAGCTGTAGTCGGTCGTGTTGCCATGGATATGATTGCTATTGATGTAACGGGATTGGATGTTCAGTTAGGCACGGAAGTCGAGCTTTGGGGCAAGCAACGATTAGTGGATGATGTCGCAGCGGCCAATGGCACCATTGGTTATGAGCTGTTGTGCCGCTTAACCCAGCGTCCGGACCGTAAAGTTATTTAATCTTTTCAATAAAAGAGAATCTCAATGGAGGTTCTTTTTTTATTCTTTTTATAACGCAGGCAGCAGATTTAAGCCACCTCATCTACCACCGAATGATTTAGCGCCTCATATAGCACCTGAAGCAATCCATCAACCTGTGTGGCATTTAATTGATGCGGTAAAAATTGCGCATGACCGAGTTGCTGGAAATAGGCTTTGATCTCGCTATTACGCATCACATATTTCATAGCCCAATCCTGAAAACGCTGCTGGACAACATGATTCTCGGTAAAAATCTGGATATTCTGATGACGCGGATCACCAACAATCCCGGCAAAAATTTCCTGAACGGCCTGTTCATCACCTTGCAGACATTGAAAAAAATAACCCTCTGCATAGCACAGCACACCCGATACCTGATGCTGGGTATTAGCATTGCGCGCTTCGATCAGAATATTGCGTAAATCTTGCAGTAAATTTTCAGCCGTCGAGGTACTCTGGCTGGCATAGCAAAGCTGAAACATATTCAAGTCCTCATCATGATCTGTACGAATATTTTTTGATTTTCTTAAGGATTTATCATTCAAGGAAAACTTGATTAAAATAAAGGGACTGAGCTTTTAAGTCAAATAATCTTCGGTTGGCACCGGCAATTCCTGCAACCCGCGTCTTAAGGTATCGGACCACTGCTTGCTAATATATTCAAAGTACGGGTCTTCTTCGCAAATACGTTTGCCCAAAGGAATATGCAGGCTGTCTTTATGATAAACCATACAGTCCAGCGGCATACCCACGGACACATTGGAACGTAAAGTGGAATCAAAAGAAATCAGGCCGCAGCGTAAGGCATCTTCCAGCGACATATCATAGCGTAAGGCCCGGTCAAGAATTGGTTTGCCATATTTGCTTTCTCCAATCTGGAAAAACGGCGTATCACGCGTGGCGCAAATAAAATTGCCTTGCGGATAAATATGATACAGCTGCATCGGCTCGCCTTTAATCTGCCCGCCCACCAGCAAATTGCAATAATAATTATGCTGCTCGTCTTTATCGTCGGTAACATCCTGAATGACTTTTTTCAGCAAACAACCCACCAATTCTGCCACTTCAAACATGGTTTTGACACTATATAAATGCGGTTCCTGGTTTAAAGTCAGATGATTTTTTAAATGACCGATGACTGCCTGTGTGGTCGCTAGGTTGCCCGAGGTCTGAATGGTAATCAGGCGCTCGCCTTCCACCCCAAAGGTATACAGCTTGCGAAATACCGAAATGTGATCGACCCCGGCATTGGTACGCGAATCACTAATAAACACCAGACCATCTTTTAAACGCAGCGCACAGCAATACGTCATAGCATTATCCTTTTAATTGTCATCCATTACTTAGCAGGCCAGAACCTGCACCATGGTCTGCATGTGCTCGATGCCGCCTTTTTCTCTTACGCCACGGACCGGCGCCACATCCCAATAATCCCGCCCGACGGCCAGATAGACATGCGAGTCTGGCTGAAAAGCCAGATTGCTGACATCAAAACAGTACCAGTGCTGTTCTAAAAATACCTCTACCCAGGCATGGCTGGCAAGATGTGAACTGTTGCTGCTATATAAATAACCGGAAACATAACGTGCCGGGATGCCTAAAGATTTACACATGGCAATCAGCACATGGGCATGGTCCTGACAGACGCCCTGTTTGGCCTGAAAGGCTTCAATGGCGGTGGTCTGCACCGAAGTTTGGGCCGGACGGTATGGCATATGGCTTAAAATCGCTTCTGACAAACGGATCAGGTTGTCACGATTCACCTGCAACACATACTGCCGTGCAAAACACTGCATTTCAGGGCTGCACAGCGTGCTGGCTGTTGGTTGTAAAAATAGATAGGGATTCAGCTGATCTTGCAGGCCCCATCGCATCTGCGGACGCAACTCGACAATGCCCTGCGCCATAATACTCAGACTTTGATAGCTAAAGCGCTGGGTGCTGGTCATCCAGATATTCTGAAAAGCATCCTGTTTAATCTCGGATTCCCCTGGCACACTAATCGCCCAATGATGAACCTGTTGATGGGCATTGTTCGGCGGGGTCATTTTAATATATTGAATACTGTTACAGGCCGGTGCCGAATAATGATAATGGGTCTGGTGATTAATCATGAGCCTCATGCATCGGCCTCGAACAGTTGCTGGATATGGTCACTAAACTGGTAAAAATGCATGCTGTCGGGCTGCTGCTTCAGCTTCATCCAGATTTCGAATAAAGAATCCCAGCCGGCTTGGGTCAATAATCCCACCACCACTTCAATATAATAGACCGTGCCCTGAATATCCTGCTTTAAGCGCAATTGCCGGTCCAGTTGCTCGAGATGCTGGCCCAATTTAAAGAACAGAAAAATATCAGATGCTTCAGCTTCTAAGACTTCATGACAATCTCCGACCACATCACAGATATAGGCCGGATTTTCTTTGGCATTTTTAATGTACTGGTTTAATTCGGCATAGGCATGTGCCGACAAGACCCCGCGTAAATCCTGAATATTATCTTTGGCATACTGAAACTGCTGATGAAAAGAGGCGGGCTGTTCCGGATTTAGAATCAGCTCATTTAAAGATGCCGCATCAAAGGCTGGCAAACAGAAGGCGTGTGCATACTGCAAGGCATCATCATTATATTTAAATGGAAACTGACTGCATAAATACTGGATGCGGGTCAAATAACGACCCAACCAGAAAATCTGCTGTGCATTACGACTCAGTAAAATCACATGATTCTCCTTGGGAGTTGTTATGAATGTAAGGGATCAACCACCCAGGTATCTTTAATGCCACCACCTTGAGATGAATTGACCACCAGCGAACCGGCCTGCATGGCCACACGGGTTAAGCCACCGGGAACAATTTCAGTACGATAAGGCGAGCTGAGCACAAAAGGACGTAAATCAATATGCCGTTCGGCAATGCCCTGTTCGGTTAAGGTCGGACTCACCGACAGATTCAGGGTCGGCTGGGCAATGTAGGCTTGCGGTGCGGCCAGAATTTTCATTTTAAACTCGGCCAGTTGCTCCTCGGAGGCTTGAGGACCAATCAGCATGCCATATCCACCTGAACCTTGTGCTTCTTTCACTACCAACTGTTCCAGATGTTCCAGCACATAGGCCAGATCATCTGCTTCGCGGCACTGATAGGTCGGGACATTATTTAAGATTGGTTGTTCACCCAAATAGAAATGAATCATTTTATCGACATAAGGATAAATGGATTTGTCATCGGCCACCCCGGTACCCGGCGCATTGGCGATGACGACGTGATGCTGTAAATAGGCCGACATCAGGCCCGGCACACCCAGGGTGCTGTCCGGTCTGAAACAGAGCGGGTCTAAAAATGCATCATCTACCCTGCGATAAATTACATCAACCTGCTGTTTGCCCCGCACCGTTTTCACATAAACCTTGTCATTTAATACAAACAGGTCACTCGATGTTACCAAAGGTACACCCATCTCACGGGCTAAAAATGCATGTTCATAATAGGCACTGTTATAGCGCCCCGGGGTCAGCACCACAATAAAAGGCTGATCGACATAGGCATTTTCGGCCAGAATTTCTTTTAAAAGCTGTGGATAATGCTCAATGCCCTGAATATTATTCTGCTGATACAGCTCTGGAATCAGTTTCTGGCTAATCTTGCGGCTTTCCAGCATATAAGACACACCCGATGGCGTTCTTAAATTGTCTTCCAGCACAAAAAATTCACCGTGCTGATCACGAATAATGTCAATGCCACTAATCTGACTATAGACCTTACCCTTCAGACCATGACCAAGCATATGTGGCTGATAGGCTTCGTGGGTCAGCACCTGCAGTTCCGGTACGATACCGGCTTTTAGAATATCCTGTTGATGATAAATATCATGTAAAAACAGATTTAGCGCCCGGGTACGCTGGGCACAGCCCAAGGCCACTGTATTCCATTGCTGCCGGGCCATAACCCGCGGAATAATATCAAAAGGAATGGTGCGCTCGGTGCCTTCCTGATCGCCATACACGGTAAAGGTAATTCCCTGATACAGAAAATGTGCTTTGGCGGCATCATTCAGTGCTGTCAGTTCTTCTAAACTGTGCTGGGTCAGCCATTGTTCGATTTTCTGCGCGGCACTATCGGCAAGGCTCTGTTCGCCCGACAATTCATTAAAAAATTCAGATTTCAATTGTTCGAATAATACAGATGATTTTTGCTGCGGCAGCGAAATATCGGTCACCGAGACCTGCACCCGCTCTAAAAGATGGTCTGATGTTATTGTATCTATTGAATTTGTATCTTGATTTTCTTTCAGCATACAAACCTCATCATTGTTATCCTTTCTAATTTTATATAAGCAATTCCAGTGCCAATAATTGTGACTTAGCATTCACTCTTTCTTTATCGCCGATCTCTAGAGATAAAACAAATCTTATTTTGCTTCATCTTGTATCAATTTATCGCCAGACCTCGTGCCTGCCACTTGCCAAAAAGCATGACATTTCTTATTGTGTGGACTATAGCCATGTACTCTCCAATATTTATCTCAGCGCTGATTCCAATATGTCGACACAAGAAAAAGAAACGTCCAATAGCCTCTATCGCCAGTGGCAAATCCTGTCCCGCCTTTCTACCGGAAAATGGATGGGTACCCGTGAATTACAGGAAATTCTGCAACGTGAAGGCATTGATATCAGCCTGCGTACCATCCAGCGCGATTTAAACCAGATTTCGCAGCGCTTCCCGATTGAAAATAATGGCACCGTCCCGCAAGGCTGGCGCTGGCGCTCCGATGCACCGCTACAAAGCCTGCCGCACATGACCAGCTCGCAGGCAGTTACCTTTATGATGGTGGAAGAACATCTCAAGCATCTGTTACCGCCTAGCCTGATTGAGGAAATGACCCCGTGGTTTGATCTGGCACGGCGCAGCCTGTCGACCCAGAACAATGTCCGTCAGTGGATTAACCGGGTGCGGATTGTGCCGGCCATTCAGCCGCTGATTCCGCCGGTAGTCGATAAAAGCGCACAACAGGCTATTTATGAAGGTCTGCTACAGGACAAACAGCTGGAATGCGTTTACCATCCACGTACCACGGCTTCGGAAGAGAAAACCTATATTCTGAATCCGCTGGCACTGGTACAAAAAGGTGCAGTGATTTATCTGATTTGCACCCGACACGACAAAACCGATATTCAGACCTTTGCACTGCATCGCTTTAAATCGGCGGAGGTATTAAATTCCCGCGCCCTGCATCCGGTTAATTTTGATATTGATGCCTATATTGAATCCGGCGCGCTGGGCTTTAGAGTCGATTACAGCAAGCCGACTGAAAATATCGAGTTGAAACTGACCATGTCAGAAGCCGATGCACATTATTTTGAAGAAACCCGTTTAAGCAAAGACCAGCAGATTATCCAGCTGGACAATGGCTTGTATCAGGTCATTTCCAATGTGCCGTTTACCTCGCAACTGGTGTGGTGGCTGCGCAGTTTTGGCAAAAAACTGGTACAGATTGAGCCGGCAGAAGTGTCTGACGCTGTGCATCAAATCAATGAATAAAAAAGGTCCCAAGTCTGGGACCTAACATTTACTTATTTTCTTTTCAATTTTGTTGTTATCGCTGCTGATTTTTAGGGAAGTTGAACAGGATGCGATTGCCGTTAGCATGCCAGTTCAGCCGTATTATAACGAATGGTTTTTAAGGTCATCGTGTACTCCTCTCTGTTTGGATAAGATGACTGTAACGCTTCCAACATCATCTGTGAAATCATAAGATCTGCAGCTTAAATCTGTTTTTTTCTTAAACTCAATTTCCACTTTATTTATTCAGCACATAAAAAAAGCCCGCGATCTCAACCGCGGGCTTTTTCACAAATTAGGATCTTTTAAGCAGATTTACGGGCTTGAGCATTTTTACGAATGGTGATCATCACCAATTGAACTGCCGCAGGAGTCACGCCTGGAATACGACTGGCCTGTGCCAGAGTTTCCGGCCATACCTGTTTCAGCTTCATGGTGATTTCACGCGACAGACCAGATACGCCGTCATAATCAAAATCAGCCGGGATTTTGGTTTCTTCCAGACGTTTCATCTGCGCTACATCTTCATGCTGACGGTTGATATACCCTTCGTATTTCACCGCAATTTCAATCTGGTCACCGACTTGCTGCGATACTTCTGAACCAGTCAGTTCGGCAATTTGCGCAAAAGTGATGTTTGGACGTTTTAGCAGGTCAATTGCAGAACACTCTTTAGAAAGGTCTGCACCCGTCATTTCAACGAATTTTTTACCCATCGGGTTATTTGGCGCAGCCCACAAGTGCTGTAAACGGCCTTTCTCACGCTCAACTGCATCCATTTTTTCACAGTAAGCATTCCAGCGTGCATCATCCACCAGACCCAGTTCACGGCCAATCGCTGTTAAACGCTGATCTGCGTTATCTTCACGCAGCATTAAACGGTATTCGGCACGTGAGGTGAACATCCGGTACGGTTCTTTGGTTCCCAAGGTAATCAGGTCGTCAACCAGTACGCCCATATACGCTTCATCACGTTTTGGCGTCCACTGTTCCTGATCCCAGGCACGGCGTGCAGCGTTCAAACCTGCAAGCAGACCTTGCGCACCGGCTTCTTCATAACCAGTAGTCCCGTTGATTTGACCAGCAAAATACAGGTTATTAATGGCTTTGGTTTCCAAAGTGAATTTCAACGCTTGTGGGTTAAAGTAATCATATTCAATCGCATAACCCGGACGCAGAATATGGGCATTTTCCATACCACGGATTGAGCGTACCAATTCAAACTGCACATCAAAAGGCAGTGAAGTTGAAATACCGTTTGGATACAGCTCGTGGGTATCTAAGCCTTCAGGCTCCAAGAAGACTTGGTGCGAATCTTTGTCGGCAAAACGGTGAATTTTATCTTCAATCGAAGGACAGTAACGTGGACCTACCCCTTCAATCACGCCGGTATACATTGGCGAACGATCCAAACCACCACGAATAATGTCATGGGTTTTTTCATTGGTATGGGTGATATAGCAGTTAACCTGTTCAGGATGCATCGACGCATCGCCCATAAATGACATCACTGGAGACGGGAAATCACCCGGCTGCGGCGTCATCACCGAAAAATCAACTGAACGTGCATCAATACGCGGTGGAGTCCCGGTTTTTAAACGGCCCACCGGCAGCTGCAATTCACGTAAACGGTGTGCCAGAGAAATAGAGGGTGGATCACCGGCACGACCACCGCTGGATTTTTCCAGACCGACGTGAATCACACCACCCAGGAAGGTCCCGGCAGTCAATACTACCGTTTTGGCATCAAAGCGAATGCCCATTTGGGTGACCACACCTTTAACGGTATCGCCTTCTACAATCAGGTCATCCGCCGCTTGCTGGAAAATATCCAAATTGGCCTGGTTTTCCAAAGTCTCACGAATGGCAGCTTTATAGCGAACCCGATCAGCCTGTGCACGTGTGGCACGCACTGCAGCACCTTTACGCGAGTTCAGAATACGGAATTGAATCCCGCCTTTATCGGCAGCCAGCGCCATCGCACCGCCCAAGGCATCAATTTCACGCACCAGATGCGATTTACCAATACCACCAATGGCCGGGTTACAGCTCATCTGCCCCAAAGTCTCAATGTTATGAGTTAAGAGCAAGGTTTGTCGGCCCATACGCGCCGCAGCCAAAGCCGCTTCCGTACCCGCGTGACCGCCGCCGATAACAATGACATCGTAAACTTTAGGATAATGCATAGTGGTAAATTGAGAGATAAAAAGAAATGACAGAATATTATAGCAAAAGCCGGCGTATAAGTTGACAGATTAAGTCAATTTTATTTGGATTTTCTCGTGGTTTTTCACCTGATTGATTGCCTGGCAATGTAAATGAACGTTGCAGATATACCGCAAATAAAAACATTTCATATTAAAAATTAACCAGATATAGGTTGTTTTATTTTGATTATTTTTTATCCTAAATCATGTACTCATTACAAACAAGCACAGGTACGAATTATGAATAAGAAGATACTCCTCTCATCCATCCTCTGCGGTTTATGTTTATCTCCATTTGCAGCTGTACAGGCAAATGACAAAGTTGAAAAAGTGTACGATTCTCAGCGCTATCAGAATGTCTGTAAAGGCAAATCTCAAGGTGCTGCGGTCAGCTTTGCCTATCGTGGCATTATCTGGAACGGTACCTGCCAGCCACAGTTCTTCCCGGCAGACAGAAAACTCGATATTCACGGTGATGAAGCTGCACTGTATACCACCTGTGGCCAAGACATGAATGCAACCACGGCAACCATTTCCGGTGCAGAAGTTCGTGGTAAATGTGCCCTTGGATTTACCCCGCCGCGTCCTGCTCAAATGTAAACTCCAACCCGATTCACATCTAGCCAAAATATGTGAACTCAATCAAGAAAACAGCCATTTATTACCAAGTAAATGGCTGTTTTTATTATTTTTATGGTTGATTTAAAACTCAACTCAATTACACTGAAACTGGGGAAAATAAGAATTAAATAGGATGATGCCATGCAAAGCGGCATTTTTACCTTCTTTCTACCGCTAACCTTGGCGGTATTAATGATGGGTTTGGGCTTGCTACTCAGCCCTAAAGATTTTATTCGGGTCAATCAGCAACCGAAAGTCATTTTTATTGCCTTGTTTACCCGGCAGGTCTTGCTGGTTGGACTGGCATTTATTCTCTGCCTGTTTTTAGAACTACCTCCTTTGCTGGCAGTGGGGTTAATGTTGCTGTCAGCTACCCCTAGTGGTTCCACCTCTGCCCTGTTCAGCTATGTCTATAAAGGTGATGTGGCCTTAAATATTGTCGTGGTCGCCATCAATTCGGTGATGGCCATTTTAACCCTGCCTTTTGTGATTAGTATTGCCATGCGCTATTTCATGGCCGATCAGACCGAAATCAACATGCCAATTGAGCGGATTGCCTATACCTTCCTGCTAATTTTAGTACCAGTCTGTTTAGGGATGGCCATTCGCTCCTCTTTTCCAGAGCTGGCCAAACGGCTGAGTAAACCAATTCGACGCATGTCGGTATATTTTATTTTTGCCCTGTTCTTTTTCGCGCTCTTTCAGGAGCGCTATCAGCTGGCGCAGTATATGGAACAGGTTGGACTGGCCACCGCCCTGTATGCTTTTGTCAGTCTGGTGGCTGGTTATGTGCTGCCACAGCTGATGGACATTCCCGAACAGCAGGCACGCTCCTGCGGTTTCTTTATGAGTATTCATAACACCGCGCTGTCTTTAACCCTGGCACTGTCGGTACTACAAAGCACCCAGATTGCCATTCCTGCCGCCATTTACACCATCTTCATGTATATGTTTGCCTTGATCTTTGGACATTTACTGGCTAGACGAATGCCGTTAAATTCGGTAAAACAGAAAGTCATAGAGTAATTTGAATAAACAGTAAAAGATATTTTGCATGAAGCAACTGTCTTTTCTCACAAGGATAAATTTGACAGGAAGGTCATATGGATTCAGGCATTATTACCGTTATGCTGCCCTTGGCGCTGGCCATTATTATGGTTGGGCTGGGGCTGGAACTCACGCCCAAAGATTTCGCACGCGTTACCAAACACCCCAAAGCAGTCCTGGTCGCACTATTTTGCCAGCTGGTATTGCTGGTCGGGATTGCCTTTTTATTATGTAAAATTCTGGCACTACCGCCGTTACTGGCCGTCGGCATGATGCTGCTGGCTGCTTCGCCGGGTGGCAGTACCGCCAACCTGTTCAGTTATTTATTTAAGGGCGATCTGGCGCTCAACATTACCTTAACCGCAATTAACTCGGTGATTGCAGCACTGACCTTACCCATTATCGTCAATTTCGCAATTGCCCACTTTTTACAGGCTGACCAAAGCATTGGCCTGCAATTCAGTAAAATCTTGCAGGTATTCGGGATTATTATTGTGCCGGTGATTATTGGTATGCTAATTCGTCATTATGCCCCGCGACTGACCGAGAAACTGAATAAACCGTTACGGATTTTTGCAGTGATCTTTCTGATTTTAATTATCATTGGGGCCATTGTGCAGGAGCGACACAATATCCTGAATTATATTGGTGATATTGGCCTGGCTACCGCACTGTTCTGTATTTCCAGTCTGGTGATTGGTTACTTCGTCCCACGCCTGTTTGGGATTAATAGCGCCCAGGCCCGCGCCAGTGCCTTTGAAATCGGGATTCATAACAGCACGCTTGCCATGACCATTGCCTTAACCGTTATGGCCAGTTCAACCGTGGCCATGCCGGCGGCAGTCTATTCTATTTTCATGTATATCTTCGCTGCCATCTTCGGCATGTTATTAAACCGCTTTGTGCCGATTACCGAACCCAAGCCTGTGGTGGCAAACAGTTAAGTACTTTTTTCACCCAAGGATGTCGCACTGACATCCTTTTTATTTTGTACATTGGTAGGCGAAACCGATTGCCTTCCGCTACAATATCCTTTTGAAAAAACAAATTAGGTTATTCCTGTGAAGTGGTTACAAATACATATTACTGTTGATCAAGCTCAAGTCGACTTTACTGAAACATTACTCAGCTCACTTGGCGCCGTGAGTGTAACGCTGGATGATGCTGAAAATCAGGACTTGCTTGAACCACTTCCAGGCGAAACACCGCTGTGGAACAAGGTGATTGTGACCGGTATTTATGCACAGGACGAAAACGAAGAAATTGATGTGGCTGCGCTGGAAACTTTCATTCGCACTCAACTGCCAGATGCACCAATGCGTAGCGAATTCCTGGAAGATCAGGTCTGGGAACGCTCATGGATGGATTATTACGAGCCAATCCAGATTGCTGAAAAATTCTGGATTGTACCGGAATGGCTAGAGCCCCCTGAAGCAGATGCGGTGAATATTAAACTGGATCCGGGTCTGGCCTTTGGTACCGGTAACCATGCCTCAACGTTCCTGTGCCTGCAATGGTTAGGTAAAACCGATGTTAAAGATAAAATCGTCATCGACTATGGTTGCGGTTCTGGCATTTTAGGTGTTGCTGCCCTACTTTTAGGTGCGAAAAAAGTCTATGCCACTGATATTGACCCACAAGCGGTTTTAGCCACCCAGCAAAATGCTGAATTGAATGGCGTACTGGATCGTCTGTTTGTCGGTCTGCCTGAAGAGTTTAATGAAACCTTAAAAGATCAGAAAGCCGATGTACTGGTTGCCAACATTCTGGCTGGCCCGTTAATGATGCTTGCGCCTGAATTCGCAACTTTAACCAAATCTGAGGGAGAGTTCGCACTTGCAGGTGTAATCGAAGAGCAAGTTGCTGAAGTTTCTAGTGTTTATTCTGAATTTTTTGATATATTAGAGGTCGAAAAACGTGAAGAAAACTGGTGCCGAATTTCCGGGAAGCGCCAGCCGCATTAATCAACCTCTATAGATCTTATGAGTGAAAAGCAGACCAAGTGCCCCGAGTGTTTAACCACCTATAAAGTTTCTGTTGCACAGCTTACAGTGGCTCAGGGCATGGTTTGCTGTCCCAAATGTGCCTCTACCTTTAATGCACTCTCGCATCTGGTGCAGCCAAAGCCTGCGCCAACCCAGCTCGAATACAACGGTTTTACTGGTGGACAGGTCAGTTCGCCGGTTCTGGCCGATCATGGTCTGGCTTTTGACGACACACATGAAACCCATCTGCTGGATATTTTTGACCGTAAGGTTGAACATTCCAATATTGATTTAAAGACCTACTTAAACAATCTGAATTATTTCAGCACCGAACCGATTGCCAGTATTCCCTCGATGAATCTGTCTGAAAATGAACTGCAGCAAGAACGCAAGAAACATGGTGCGGGCTATTACACGCTGTGGGGTATTGTCAATTTTAGTCTGGTCGGTTTGCTGATTTTCCAGATTCTATGGTTTAACCCGAAATTCATGAACAACAGCCCTGCCCTGACTGTGGCTTTTAACGGGGTCTGCCAGCTGTTTAACTGTGAAACCTTTGAAAAGCAGTACAGCCTGATTTCAATTAACCGTGTGCGGGTGAAACGCTATGACCATGAACATACCTTGTTCTCCGGCGAGCTGATCAATTTTCATGACAAGAGTTTGGTATTGCCAAAACTGAAAATCACCTTAAAAGATGATAATGAAGAAGTGGCGACCTATGTACTCGAACCGAAAGAGTATTTAATTAAAAGTCTGGCCAGCATTGAGCGGATTCCAAAAAATACCCCATTCAAGTTTGAAATTCAGCTGCCAGTGACCCGAAAAAGCTTTGATACCTATAATTTAGAAATTATCAAGCCTTAAAAATTAAAAAAAAATGTAAAAAAAGTGCAGTTTTCTTGCTCACTTTTTCTAAGACAATGGTATGATACGCGCCACGTAAGCTTAGTGCTGCATACTCCTCAGTAATTCAAAACAAATAGAAACTCGCAGAATGCGCCTTATTTTCAATAACGCGTATTGAGCAGGTTTTTTCGTTTCGATTTTTGGTCTGTAACAATTATTAATCTATTGTTACGCTTATTTTTCGACCAGCGCTGTGAGTTGTGGCAAGCTAAATGTTCCAGTTTTAGAACTCTCGTTTTAGGATCTAAAACGGGGTTCATTTATTTATAGACCACATTTATATATCACTTTACCCAAGTGATATCTGATTTTTCGGATTAATTCGCATGAATAGCAAATCTCCTATTTTTACTGCACAATCTGATGTCGCTCTTCGTATCCACGTTGATCGCGCAGTTCGCCATTACTTTGCTCAATTGCAAGGCGAGCAACCTTCTCAGGTGTATGACATGGTGCTAGCAGAAATGGAGAAACCTCTTTTATCTGTAGTTCTAGAATATACACGTGGTAACCAGACACGTGCTGCCGAGATTCTAGGCTTAAACCGTGGTACTTTACGTAAAAAGTTAAAAGCTCACGGTTTAATGAGTGAATAAATGATAAAATGCTCGCGGCTTTCGTGGGCATTTTTTTTAACCGCATTTTGCTAATGTTTTAATCTGTTTTTTGATAACTGTGACGAAAATCATGACTATTAAACGCGCTTTAATCTCTGTTTCTGACAAAACTGGAATTGTTGAATTTGCACAAAATCTAGTGGCTCTTGGGGTAGAAATTTTATCTACAGGCGGTACATATAAGTTGCTTAAAGACAACAATATCGCTGTAGTTGAAGTTTCAGAGCACACCGGTTTTCCAGAAATGATGGATGGTCGTGTAAAAACTTTACATCCTAAAATTCATGGCGGCATTCTGGCTCGTCGCGGTCTAGACGAAGCTGTAATGGCAGAACACAACATCGATGCAATCGATTTGGTAGTAGTGAACCTTTATCCATTTGCAGCAACGGTTGCAAAACCTGACTGCACCCTGCCAGATGCGATTGAAAACATCGACATCGGTGGTCCAACCATGGTTCGTGCTGCGGCGAAAAACCATGCGTCTGTCGGTATCGTCGTCAACGCATCTGACTATGCGACTGTTATTGCCGAGCTTAAAGCTGAAGGCAGCCTGTCATACGCAACCCGTTTTGACCTGGCAGTGAAAGCATTTGAACATACTGCACAATACGACGGCATGATCGCATCTTACTTAGGCGCTCGCGTAGGTAAAGAACAAGGCGAAGCAGACAAATTTGCGCGTACGTTCAATACACAATTGAACAAAGCACAAGATTTACGTTACGGTGAAAACCCGCATCAATCGGCTGCATTCTATGTAGACCCAGCGGCAACTGAAGCATCTGTTTCAACAGCTAAACAGCTGCAAGGTAAAGAACTTTCTTATAACAACATCGCCGACACTGATGCTGCGCTTGAATGCGTGAAATCATTCGCGAAACCTGCTTGTGTGATCGTAAAACACGCCAACCCATGTGGTGTTGCGGTATCTTTAGACGGCATTCAAGCGGCTTACGACTTGGCTTATGCAACCGATCCTGAATCTGCATTCGGTGGCATCATTGCATTCAACCGTGAATTAGACGTTGCAACTGCACAAGCCATTGTTGACCGTCAATTCGTTGAAGTGATTATTGCACCAAGCGTTGCTGAAGGTGTTTTGGACGTGACTGGCGCGAAGAAAAACGTACGTGTACTGGTCTGTGGCGAATTACCAGCAATTGACGAACGTGCGCCACAAATGGACTACAAACGTGTCAACGGTGGTTTGCTGGTGCAAGACCAAGACTTGGGCATGATCACCAAAGATGATCTTAAAGTGGTGACCAAACGTGCTCCAACCGAGCAAGAAATTGACGACATGATCTTTGCCTGGAAAGTGGCGAAATACGTGAAGTCTAACGCGATTGTGTATGCGAAAAACCGTCAAACCATCGGTGTGGGCGCAGGCCAAATGAGCCGTGTAAACTCTGCGCGTATTGCAGCAATTAAAGCTGAACATGCAGGCCTCGTGGTTGAAGGTGCAGTGATGGCATCTGACGCATTCTTCCCGTTCCGTGATGGTATTGATAACGCTGCGAAAGCAGGGATCAAATGCATTATCCAGCCGGGTGGTTCTATGCGTGATGAAGAAACCATTGCAGCAGCTGACGAAGCTGGTATTGCCATGGTGTTCACTGGCATGCGTCACTTCCGTCACTAATTAACTAAATTAATTAGAAGTCGTATTTAATCATCCCCCTAAATCCCCCTTTGTAAAAAGGGGGACTTTTCGCGTAAGAGAACAGTGTTTTTCGCGATTCCCCTCCCTTTCTTAAAGGGAGGTTGGGAGGGATTCAATTTTGAGGGATTTTTTAAATGAACATTTTAGTTTTGGGTAATGGCGGTCGTGAACATGCATTGGCATGGAAAATCGCACAAGATGAAAAAGTTGCTAAAGTTTTTGTTGCACCAGGCAACGCAGGTACAGCAACCGAAGCTAAATGTGAAAACATCAATTTAAGCATTTTAGACAATGCGGCGATTATCGACTTTGCAAAAAACAATGCGGTAGATTTAATCGTGGTTGGTCCTGAAGCACCGCTGGTCAATGGTGTGGTGGATGCTTGCCGTGAAGCAGGTTTAAAAATCTGGGGTCCAACCCAGTTTGCAGCGCAGCTTGAAGGCTCTAAAGCATTTGCCAAGCATTTCTTAAAACGCCACAACATTCCAACTGCATTCTATGACGTATTCACTGAAGTCGATGCAGCCAAAGCCTTTGTTGAAAAAAATGGTGCGCCGATTGTGATTAAGGCGGATGGTCTTGCTGCAGGTAAAGGCGTAATCGTGGCGATGACCAACGAAGAAGCATTTGCAGCCATTGATGACATGCTGGCAGCCAACAAATTTGGTGATGCCGGTTCTCGCGTAGTCATCGAAGAATTCCTTGCAGGTGAAGAAGCATCATTCATTTGTATGATTGATGGCGACAACATCTTGCCAATGGCCACTTCTCAAGACCATAAACGTATTTTTGAAGGCGATCAAGGTCCAAACACAGGCGGTATGGGTGCCTACTCTCCTGCGCCTGTGGTGACTGCAGACGTATTTGAGCGCGTGATGAAAGAAGTAATGCGCGCAACCGTTGACGGTATGAAAGCAGATGGTCACGTATACACCGGTTTCTTGTACGCTGGCTTGATGATTGATGAACAAGGTCAACCAAAGGTGATCGAGTTTAACTGTCGTTTCGGCGACCCTGAAACTCAACCAATCATGATGCGTTTAAAATCATCTTTGGTTGATCTGGTTGAGGCTGGTATTGCAGGTAACTTGCCAGCAGAAGCTGAATGGGATGAGCGTAAGACTGTCGGTATTGTTTTAGCATCTAAAGGCTACCCAGAAACGTCTAGCAATGGCGATGTGATTTCTGGTTTAAACACCGAAATGACCGATGCCAAAGTGTTCCATGCCGGTACTAAAGCCAATGAAAATGGTGAGATTGTCACTGCTGGTGGTCGTGTACTTTGCGTAACTGCACTAGGCAACACCATTGGTGAAGCACAAGCAAAAGCTTTAGAACTTTGCCAAAAAGTAACCTTCGACGGCGTTCAATATCGTAAAGATATTGGTTACCGTGCGATTGCGCGTGAAAATGCTTAATTCTCTCTTAGATTGATTAAGTAAAAAAAACCCCGCTGAGTGCGGGGTTTTTTATGCTTCGAAGGTTTCCCTCTCCTCTCAGGAGAGGGTCAGGGAGAGGTGAAAACCCTCACCCTAAAGGCAGAAGGGATTTCATGTCTTATCTCATTACGGAAATTATCATTCTTTTCTTGATAAATGCATTTATGATGTATCAAGAGCTTATTAATCATTTTAACATGAAAATCCACCTCCAAACCCCTCGCCTGATCCTCCGCCAATGGCAAGACAGTGATGCATCCCCATTTATCCAAATGTGTGCCGATCCTGAAGTCATGCGCTATTTCCTCAATCCCTTGACCGAGCAGCAAAGTCTGGCTTTTATGCAACGCATCCAGAATTTTATTGCCACACACGGCTGGGGCCTGTTTGCTGTCGAACTAAAAAGTAGCGGTGAATTTATCGGGTTTATTGGTTTACATCAGCATCTAGAACACTATGATTTTGCCCCATGTATTGAAATTGGCTGGCGACTAGCCAAGCAATACTGGCACAACGGTTATGCCACCGAAGGCGCAAAAGCCGTACTGGATTATGCTTTTCGTGAGCTACAGCTGGACAACGTAGTTTCCTTTACTACCGTGCTCAACACGCCCTCGGAAAAAGTCATGCAAAAAATTGGCTTAAGCAAAGTCAAAACCTTTGCGCATCCGCTGGTGCCGGCAGATCATCCTTTACTCATGCATGTGCTCTATCAAATTGATCGCCAAAGCTATCTGCAAGCGCATTAAAAATCTCAAGTTTGGATGAAAACTGTCATAGGATTGAAGGAAATAATCATTATAAAGATCTATCATCCTACCCCATCTGTGCTATATCTATTTTTACGATTTAGATTGTATAATTTTTTATATAAACATCTATAAGATTTTTTCATAGATTTAGCCCTTTCAATTCAAAATAGTAAATTGATTTATTTATTCTTTTCTTATTTTATGAACTTTACTTATGCAGGAATACGGCTAAAGGTCTAGTTTCTATACACTATTTTGTATATCAATTTATTGTTATGATGTAGACCATTTTTTCGCTATCTTCTAAAAATAAAGTTTTCAATTACATGGCTTTAAGCGCTTTTAAAGTCAATTGAAAAATACAGCAGATAGCTGAAAGCCTAAACGAATTCGCGCACTGGATGGACTTGAATCTCGCCTCTTTCGGCTCAAGTGAAATCCCGGCGCTTAAAATTATCAATAAAGTAACAGCTTGGCTGCTTCACTTTATTTGGGATGGACACATGAAAAAGTTCCTTGGCCTGGTTCTAGGTCTTTCTGTTGGTTTAGCTGGCTGTGCAAAACAGGAAACGCCGGCAACTGACGCCGCACAAACTGATGCTGCAACTGTACAAACCGTCACCATGGCATCTACCGGTTCCGATGCTGACATCTGGCGCTATATTGCGACTTTGCCTGAAACTGAAGCGGCGGGTATCAAGCTGGAAGTGAAAAACTTCACCGATTACGTTTCAATGAACACCGCTGTGGCAAACAACGAAATTGATGTGAACGCATTCCAGTCTTATGCTTATCTGGTGGCTTACAATGCCAACAATGAGCAGAAGATTGCGCCGGTTTCGACCACCTATCTTGAGCCAATGGGGATTTACTCAAGCAAAGTGAAAAAAGTGGAAGAGTTCCAGAACGGCGCGACCATTGCTATTCCGAATGATGCAGCCAATGAAGCGCGTGCCCTGCTGTTATTGCAATCTGCAGGTCTGATCAAGCTGAAAGCAGACTTCTCTCCTGCAACGGGCACTCCAAATGACATTACTGAAAATGCCAAAGCAATTGTGATCAAGCCAATTCAAATGGCGACAGCCGTTCGTGTTAAAGATGAAGTGGATGCCATTGTGCTAGGCAATACCCTAGCGATGGAAGGCGGTTTAAACGTACTGAAAGATTCAATCTTCTACGAACCAATTGACCAGAGTACCAAGCTGAACGTCAACGTATTGGCAGTTGCAGAAGCACGTAAAGATGACCCGATCCTGAAAAAAGTCGGTGAGCTTTATCACACTGAAGCGGTGAAACAGTATGTAGATCAAAACTTCGGTGGCACAAAAGTTGCGGTAAATAAACCTGTCAGCTATTTAACTGAAACCAATTAAGCATATAATGCTGAGTTAACAAACAGGCAAAGTGTACTTTGCCTGTTTTTCATTTTTGTACAGTTTCTTGACGCTATGATCGAATTTAAGAATATTTCCAAACATTATCAGCTTAAAGGCCAGACCATTCGCGCGCTGGATCAGGTCAATCTGCAAATTCCAGATGGCAGTATCTTTGGAATTATTGGTTATAGTGGTGCAGGAAAAAGTACCCTCATTCGTCTGATTAATTTGCTGGAGCGCCCGAATGAAGGTCAGGTAATCATCAATAACACTGACTTTACCGCTTTAAGTGCCAAGGCGCTGCGTCAGGAACGTGCCAATATCGGCATGATTTTCCAGCACTTTAACCTGCTGCAAACCAAAACCGTAGCGGCCAATATTGAAATGCCGATGAAACTGCTCGGCTGGTCGGCGGCAGAGCGTGAAAAACGCCTGAATGAACTGCTCGAATTTATTGATCTGAAACATAAAAAAGATGCCTATCCAGATGAGCTGTCTGGCGGTCAAAAACAGCGGGTCGGGATTGCCCGTGCCCTGGCCAATCATCCTAAAATCTTACTTTGTGATGAAGCCACCAGTGCGCTGGATCCGCAAACCACGCAATCGGTGCTGGAACTGCTAAAAAAAATTAATCGTGAACAAGGCATTACCATTGTCATGGTCACCCATGAAATGGATGTAATTGAATCAGTCTGTGATTATGTGGCCGTTATGGAACATGGCCAGGTGATTGAAACCGGTTCTACCCTGGACATTTTTAGCCAGCCGCAGCATCCAACCACCAAGAATTTTATTCAAACCGTGCTGCAACAGCAGTTACCGGTGAATATTTTAAACAATCTGGAAAACCAGAATCAGCACAGTATTTACTGCCTGAAATTTTTAGGGAAATCGGCGCAGGAAACCGTGATTCAGGCAGTAATTAAACAGTTTGATTTAAGCCTGAATATTTTATTTGCTAACATGACTGAAATTAATGGCGCGGTGATTGGGCAGATGTTTATTCAGTTGCTAGGGGACCCGGCCATTATTCAGCAAGCACTTCAGTTCCTCGAACAAAATGGGGTTCAGGTTGAACAAGCAGGAGTAGAAGGATGAGAGATTTAATTGTCCAGTGGCTCACCAGCCTGACCGCGCCGTTCTGGAAAAGCGCCCTGTCGATGGACCAGTTTGTCACAGCCTTACAAGAAACTTTCCACATGGTGTTTTTTGCCATGCTGTTTGGCTGTATCTGGGGCTTTATTCAGGGGATTACCCTGGTCGCCACCCGTCCGGGCGGTATTTTACCGAACCGCGCGATTTATCATGGCCTGAACCCGATTGTAAATGCGCTACGTTCCCTGCCATTTATTATCCTGTTAATTGCCGTTATTCCTTTAACCAAGTTTCTGGTCGGTACCTCAATTGGCACCTGGGCTGCCATTGTCCCGCTGACCATTTATGTCGGTCCGTATATTGGCCGTCTGGTTGAAACCTCATTGCTGGAAGTCAATGAAGGGATTATTGAGTCGGCACAGGCGATGGGTGCCACACCGCTGCAGATTATTTTCAAGTTTATTTTGCCGGAAGCACGTAGCTCGCTGATTCTAAACCTGACCACTGCCACCATCAGCCTGATTGGTGCAACCGCAATGGCCGGTGCCGTCGGTGCCGGCGGAATTGGTGATCTGGCCATTTCTTAC
This sequence comes from Acinetobacter sp. CIP 53.82, assembly GCF_000369465.1. Lineage (NCBI taxonomy): Bacteria > Pseudomonadati > Pseudomonadota > Gammaproteobacteria > Moraxellales > Moraxellaceae > Acinetobacter > Acinetobacter sp. CIP 53.82. The sequence continues at coordinate 198,621 of NZ_KB850046.1, forward strand.
GGTTACCAGCGTTTTGATACCAGCGTGGTGATTCTGACCGTCATTGTGCTGCTGATTCTGGTGCAAATTGTGCAGATGCTGGGTGAATGGCTGGCTAAACTCAGATAAGGGTTCACCTCTCTATCCAGCGCGGGACAGATCATCAATCCTCAAATTAATCACCCTCTACGGAGGGTTTTATTTTTGGCTGTTAATCACCCTCGTAGCAGCTCGAAAACATCGGTTTCCGGCCTATACAGATTACTGTTCAAGTGATGAGAAACCAATCCGCTACGTTGGCTTGAGTATCTAAAACTTCGCCATTTCCCCTTAATTTCAAACTGAAAGCCAAAATCCCGTGCTAAAATGTGCAGTGGTTTTTGCAGGGACTGATTTATGCACTTTGTTCATCTTGGTATTCATACTGAATTTTCGATTACAGAATCTATCGTACGTATACCTGATTTAGTCAAAGCCGCAGCCAGTGAAGAAATGCCTGCCCTGGCCATCACCGACCTGTCCAACCTGCATGCCGCCGTCAAATTCTATGGCAAATGTCTGGGCAAAGGCATCAAGCCGATCATGGGTTCGGAAATCCGCCTGAATGATGCCGAACATCGCATGACCTTACTGGCCATGAACAATCATGGCTGGCGTAATCTGACCGAAATCGTGTCGCGCGGTTTTATTGAAGGCCAGCAGCTGGATATTCCCTGCGTACAGAAAGACTGGGTCTTGGAGCAGCATGACGATTTAATCGCCCTGCTCGGCATTCACTCCGATGTCGGTAAAATGCTCTGTACCTCTAACCCGCAAAAAGCCGAACCTTTACTTGAAGAATGGATTGCCAAGTTTGGAAACCGGGTTTATCTGGCCCTGACCCGCACCAATCGCCCGAATGAAGAAGACTTCATTTATGAAGCGGTACAGCTGGCGAAAAAATATAATATTGGCGTGGTGGCACATAATGATGTGCACTTCATCAGCCGTGAAGATTTTGAAGCGCATGAAGCGCGCGTCTGTATTGCCGATGGTTATGTTTTGGGCGATAGCCGCCGACCAAAAAACTACAGCCCGGAGCAGTATTTTAAAACCGCTGCAGAAATGACCGAGCTGTTTGCCGACATTCCGTCTGCCATTGAAAACACCTATCACATTGCCAAGCGCTGTAATGTGACGCTGCAACTGGGCAAATACTTCCTGCCGGATTACCCGATTCCGGAAGGCCATACCATTGAAACCTTCTTTGCGCATTTATCCAAGGAAGGTCTGGAAGAGCGCCTGAACCATCTTTATCCGGTAGCGCAGCGCGATGAAGACTGGCCTGAAATCCGCAAACCGTATGATGAGCGGATTGAATACGAAATTAATATTATTAACTCGATGGGATTCCCGGGTTACTTTCTGATCGTGATGGACTTCATTCAGTGGTCGAAGAATAACGGCGTGCCGGTCGGTCCGGGTCGTGGTTCGGGTGCCGGCTCGCTGGTAGCGTACAGTTTAAAAATTACCGATCTGGATCCGCTGCGCTATGAACTGCTGTTCGAACGTTTCCTGAACCCGGAACGTGTCTCGATGCCCGACTTTGACGTCGACTTCTGTATTGCCGGCCGTGACCGCGTGATTGACTACGTGGCCCGTACCTATGGCCGTGATGCGGTATCGCAGATTGCCACCTTCGGTACCATGGCCGCTAAAGGCGCGATTCGTGACGTGGCCCGGGTTTTGGGTAAATCTTATGGTCTGGCCGACCGTATTTCCAAAATGATTCCGACCAAACCTTTGGGTCTGAGTCTGGAAGAGTCGCTGGCGGCTGAACCGCAGTTAAAAGATATTGTCACCAATCCGGGTAATCCGGACTATGACGATGCTTCTGAAATCTGGGAAATGGCATTAAAGCTCGAAGGCATTACCCGAAATACCGGTAAACACGCCGGTGGTGTGGTCATTGCACCGACCAAAATTACCGACTTCTCTGCGGTACTGTGCGATGCCGATGGCACCGGCCGGGTGGCCCAATACGATAAAGATGACGTTGAAGCCGCTGGTCTGGTCAAGTTCGACTTCCTGGGGCTGCGTAACCTGACTGTAATTGAAGATGCGGTGCAGAATATTAATAAACGGGTTAAACCCGAGATCCCGCTGGATATTGCCCATATTCCGCTGGATGACAAAGATGCCTATTTGGTCTTTGCCAATGCCAATACCACCGCGGTGTTCCAGTTTGAATCCGTGGGCATGAAAAAGATGCTGAAAGAAGCACGCCCGAGTAAATTTGAAGAAATTATTGCTTTCGTATCGTTGTATCGTCCGGGTCCAATGGACCTGATTCCGGACTTTATTCATCGTATGCATGGCGGTGAATTTGAATACCTGCATCCGCTGCTCGAAGGCGTACTGGAGCCAACTTACGGGATTATGGTGTATCAGGAACAGGTGATGCAGGCCGCACAGTACTGTGCCGGCTATACGCTTGGTGGTGCAGACTTGCTGCGCCGTGCCATGGGTAAGAAAAAACCCGAAGAAATGGTCAAGCAGCGTAAAATCTTTATTGAAGGTGCAGCCCAAAAAGATATTGATGAAGCCACCGCCAACCATATTTTCGACTATATGGAAAAGTTCGCCGGCTATGGTTTTAACAAATCACACGCGGCTGCCTATGCGTTAGTGGCCTACCAGACCGCCTGGCTCAAAGCCCATTACCCGGCTGAGTTCCTGGCTGCCGTCATGTCCTCGGAAATGCAGAACACCGATAACGTGGTGTTCCTGATTGATGACTGCCGCCACAATGGTCTGGAAGTATTACCACCGTCGGTGAATATGTCGCTGTATCATTTCCATGCCACCGATGACAAAACCATTGTGTATGGTTTAGGCGCAATTAAAGGCGTGGGTGAACAGGCCATGCAATCGGTGATTGATTCGCGTATCCAGCAAGGACCATATAAAGACCTGTTTGATTTCTGTCACCGGATTGACCTGAAAAAAATCAATAAACGCACCTTAGAGGCCCTGATTCGTGCCGGTGCGCTAGACTGTTTAGGCATTGAACGTTCCAGCCTGATGGTGCAGTTACCGGAAGCGGTGCAAGCTGCAGAACAGGCCCGTTCTAACCGTGAAACCGGGATTATGGACCTGTTTGGTGAAGTCGAAGAAGTGCAGCGCAAACCGGCCAAACCGGTTAAACCGTGGTCCGATGAAGTCCGCTTAAAAGGTGAAAAAGATACTTTAGGCCTGTACCTGACCGGCCACCCGATTGATGTATACCGGGCTGAGCTGAAATCCTTTATTCCGGCGCGAATTAATGAACTGAGTCCGACCCGCCGTGGGGTCACCACAGTCTTTGCCGGACTGGTGCTGGATGTGGCCAACTTCCCGAACCGGGTGGTGGTGACCTTAGATGATGGCACCGCACGAATTGAAGTATCAGCCAATCACGAGCGTTTCCAGCGCTTTAAAGACATCATCCAGGTTGAAAAAGTGGTGGTGATTGAAGGCGAAATTTATGAGCGCGAAGGTTTTGACCGTCCAATGGGGCGTCTGACCAAAGCCTTTAGCCTGAATGAAATCCGTCAGAAACGGGCTAACAGTATCAAGATTACGCTATCTGCCGAACATGACAGTAAAACGCTGAGTCGTGATGTACAGCAGATTTTGATGCCGTATACCAATATTGATATGAGCACGCATATTCCTGTGATTCTGTATGTAGATTATGGTTATGCCACTGCTGAACTGCATTTAGGCGTGCAATGGAAAGTCGCGCCAATGGATGAACTGCTGATCAAGCTACGTGATTATTTTGGTAAAGATGCTCTGCATATCGAATATCAGGTGAAATCTAAAGCCGCCCAAGCGGTGGCGCATGAGCCCAAGCCTGCCCACGTTCCGGCACCTCCAGCGGACATGAGCATGGATGATGCGCTCGATTTATATCAGGCCGAAATGGGTCAATATTCTTAATTTAAAATTTTCTTTATTCTGGACCTTGTATGAGTCAAGTCGACAATGCTGCCTTGTCAGCACATCTCTCCCATGTGCGTATTGTCATGGTCAATACCACTCTGCCCGCCAATATCGGCAGCGCCTTACGCGCCATGAAAACCATGGGCCTGTCCAAACTGGTGCTGGTCGCACCGAAGACCTATCCGCATCCGGATATTGACGCACTGGCGGCCGGTGCCACCGATCTGATTGAACAGATTGAAATTGTCGACACCCTGGAACAGGCCATTCAGGACTGTCATCTGGTGTTTGGTACCAGTGCGCGCAGCCGCACCATTCCCTGGCCGCTGCTGGATGTCCGCCCGGCTGCGGAAAAAGCCATGCAGGCCGTCACGGCATCGCATCAGGAAATTGCGGTGATTTTTGGCCGTGAAGATCGTGGTCTGACCAATGAAGAACTGGCCCTAGCCAATTACCATGTCACCATTCCGGTGAATAGCGACTACGGCGTGTTAAACGTGGCCCAGGCCATTCAGATTATCTGTTATGAAATGCGGATGGCAGCCATGGCCCGGGTAGAACAGCAGCCAGACCCTAAAGCCACCATGCAGGTTCTTGATGGCATTGAAATGGAATGGGATGAGCCTCTGGTGACCCATGCCCAGATGGAACAGTTCTATCCGCATATTGAAAAAATGCTGGCCGAGATTGAATTTATGGATCCGAAAAATCCAAGATTATTACCTTTGCGCTTGCGTCGGCTTTTTGGACGTATACAATTAGATCGTATGGAATATCACTTATTACGTGGCATTTTTAGTCGCGTACAGGCATTGAATAACGGTTCATGGAAAAAATCATCAACAACATCGACACAGGACGAGGATCAAGATAATGCTTAAACAGCTCAAAGAAGATATACAAGCTGTCTTTGCGCGCGATCCTGCTGCACGCAATACCTTGGAAGTCTTAACCACCTATCCCGGCATTCATGCCCTGATCATGCATCGGGTTGCACATGAACTCTGGAACAAAGACTGCAAGGGTTCGGCGCGCCTGCTGTCTTCATTTAGCCGCTTTGCCACCGGTATTGAAATTCATCCAGGTGCGAAAATTGGTCGCCGTTTTTTTATTGACCACGGTATGGGTGTGGTGATTGGTGAAACAGCCGAAATTGGCGATGATGTGACCCTGTATCATGGCGTGACTCTTGGGGGGACCACCTGGAACAAAGGCAAACGTCACCCGACTTTAGAAGATGGCGTGATTGTTGGTGCTGGCGCGAAAATTCTCGGGCCATTTACCGTGGGTAAAAATGCCAAAGTCGGTTCCAATGCAGTGGTAACCAAAGCGGTACCGGCCAATACCACTGCGGTCGGCAATCCGGCACGTTTTATTACCAAAGATCAGCCAAAAGATGAAGCCGAAGCACGCCGCCGTGACTATGCCGAAAGCATCGGTTTCCAGCCGTATGCGGCTACCCAGGATCAGTCCGATCCGATTCTAGACGGCATGCGGGTCTTGCTAGACCGTATTCAGCACAATGAAAAACGCATGAATACCTTATGCCAGCGTCTGTCTTTACTCGACCCAAGCTTTAAAAAGCAGCAGCAAAACGAACAGCCGTTTAGTGCTGAAGAATTAAAAATTATTGAAGATGTGCGCCGTGAATGTGAAGCACAAAGCAGCCAGTCCAAAGCTTAACAACACGGTAACAGCAAACTTCTTGCCTTCTCTTGCATGTTCGTCACAGATTTTTTAGACTGACGAACATGCTCAGCCATTTTAAAATAAATTAACGGATGAATATTATGACGCTTAAGCCTTTGGCATTTGCTCTGATTGCGACCACTTTAGTTTCAGCCTGTTCCACTGCACCAAAACAACAAAACCCAGCCAATGCACCAATTGTGTTTACCGAGCCTGATCTGACCCCTCCATTTTATGCTTTAAATCCGTTTAATTATGATGCACCTCCTCCATTTGAACTGAACCTGCAACAGGCTGCGGCCCAGCCAGTGACTAAAATGGAAGTAACTGCCCCGGATAATCCATCGAAAAAAATTACTTTAGACACCAACCGTCTGATTATTCCGACCATCAACAACAACCAGCGCAGCTTGAAGTTTGCGGTGCTGGCCGGTGAAAATGAAATTGACATCACCGAAATTGATGACTTTTTACAGATGGTCGAAGGTAAAGCACGTCACTATCCACCACGTTTTACTGACCGTCAGGAACGCCGCGGTTTTGAAGCTAAACTCAAAGAAGTCACCCAACAACTGGACAGCCTGGCGGTACAGGAAAATGCCTCTTTTGATGTGCTGATTCGTGCCTTTAAAGCCAGCGTAATGGCACGTAACCTGGACTTAGGTTCAATTTATACCACCCGTTCTCTGGCTTATGCGCAGCGCATCTTGAAAATTAACAAGGAAGATGCCGAAGCCAATTTCTGGTTTGGTTTTGCCCTGTCTGAAGGTGGTGGTCATCGTGAAGCAATTTCTTATTTAGATAAAGCCATGAAAGCCGGCGTACAGGAAGCCTATCTGGCTGCTGCCAACAACTATATTGCTTTAGAGCAAAAGAAAAATGCGGTACAGACCTTGAAAAACTACAAGATCAAGTATCCGCAAGAAGCAGCTGTGGCAGACCGTTTAATTACTGAAATTGAAAAACAGGGCCGCTGGAATGTCTGGCAAATCATGACACCGAAGGCTTAAGTCTGGTGAAAGAAAAAATAGGTCATGTTATATGGCCTATTTTTTTGTCAATTGAAAAAACCAAGAAATTCAGTATGATTAAAAAAAACTTATAAAATACGATGCGAATTCACATGACCACTATGACGTATAAGATGATGCTGGCCACCGCGCTCAGCAGTTCCATTCTCGTTGGCTGCCAAACGGTCAGTGTTAAACAGCAAGCATTAAATGTCAGCATTGCCAACGAACGGGAAAGTATTTTATCTCGTGACCGCTTGAGCGAGGCCAGCCTCAATGTCTTGTCCATGACTGGCCGTGAAGCGCAAATCTGTACCGAAAACCCGAAACAGTGTATTGATGAACTGAAGCAGATTCCGGAAATTCTGGATGAACAGCTGCTGTCCACTGCCAGCGAAGTTTATCTGGCCAAAGCCATGCAACTGGCCGATTCTTCCAATTGTAAAATCGGAATTTTAAGCAAACACCAGTCCGAAGAAAAACAGCAATTACAGCAGCAGAACTATCAAAAATGCCTCGACCAGCAGCTGTTTATGCTGGATAAAAGTATCCGTTATAGCTATGCCTATATGTTCAAAACCGAACGGGCGCCACAAGACCGGATTTTTGACAACCGTCAGGTACAAATCCGCGACTTTTATAATCAGGCCATTGCCAAACTGGTGTCCAGCTATACCCTGCGCTATCAACCAGATGTGGTGGCCAGCCAGATTCAGGTCGGTGAAAGTACCTATCATATTGACTTCAATTATTTTCCAACCTTAAAACAGCAAAAAATCGAGCAGTTAAGAGCCACCTATGACCTGAACTTTTCAGGCTTGCGCTCCATTACCCGTCGTGATGGTTTTGGCTCGGAATTTCTGGTCATTCTGCCGGAGCAACGCGCAGATCAGCCAGAGAAAGCCCGTTATATTATTGATCCTTTAAGCCATCGTTATCCAAACAATCAGAATCCGAATATCCATCAGGCCCGTTATCTGGCGGCAACCCTGGTGGCTGAACCGCAGCAGTTTGGCAATGTAGAGGATATCCTGAACAAGGATTTTCGCCTGCGCGCCTATGATCCCTATAAATATGAACAGGCCCGCATTGCCAATAAAAACTATCCGCTGGCGGCTAATTTTTCTGCGCCTTATGGACTGTGGCTGGCGGAAAATAATCTGCTGAAATCGGCTTATCTGTCACTGATTGACCGTGATGACAAGCTGGCCATGCCGCATTTATATTTTCTGGAACCATATAATCCAAATAAAAAAGTGCTGGTTTTGGTGCATGGTCTGGCCAGTAGTCCGGAAGCCTGGATTCGCTTAACCAACGATATTATGGGTGATCCAGTGTTACGCGAGCATTATCAGGTCTGGCAGGTGTTTTATTCGACCAATATGCCAATTATTGAAAGCCGTTTCCAGATTCATGCTCTATTGACCCAAGCCTTCCAGCAGGTCAATCCCAAAGCCGCGGCGAAAAAAGATGCGGTGCTGGTCGGCCACAGTATGGGCGGGATTATTGCCCGACTCCTGGTCAGTGATGCCGATGTGTCCAAAGAAGCCCTGTCGATGATGAGTGGCCGACAACTGGCCAAATACCGCCGTATTCCCGTGATTCAGCAGCGCCTGATTATGCAGGATATTCCTAACTTTAACCGGGCAATTTTCTTGGCCGCTCCGCACCGCGGCACCGAATATGCCGATCGCTGGTTTACCAAAGTGGCGCGTAAAATTATCCGTTTACCGGGGGCATTTTTAAATGCGGCCACCGATTCATTGTTAAATGAAGACCCGAGCCTGAAAGATCTGGTCAATGAACTAGATAAAGGCCTGATTCAAAATGGCCCAAGCGATTTAAGCCATCAATCCAAATTTATTGCCTTAACTCAAGATATTCAGCCACGTAAAGGACTGAAATATCATAGTATTATGGGCAATACCAGTCAGAGTAACGACCCTGCTCTCATCACCGATGATATTGTGGCCTATGAAAGTGCGCATCTGAAACAGGCCCAGTCTGAAAAAATTATTACCGGCGGCCACTCGATTCAGGAAACCCCGGAGGCGGTATTAGAACTGCGCCGGATTTTACGCTTACATTTGCAGGAGCTGGGTTTATATAAACCTTAACCTGCCAATAAAAAACCGAAGCCTTCAACCGCTTCGGTTTTTTATCTCTGGAAGATGGCTACATATTGCCACATATTAAAGTGTGGCAGGAGGCAAACCGGCATAAGCCTGCAGCAACAGCTGCTTTAATTCGTCATCGTCATATTCACGCGGATTATAATACGGCGAATCACAAATCATCCGGGCAATGTCCGCCGGGGCATGTTCCGGTAACCCTAAGTCTTTTAAGGCCAAAGGAATTTGCAGGCGCTGGTTTAATTGATAGATAAAACGGCCCAGCTCCTCCCGACTGTCAACACCCAGTGCAGCGGCCAGTTGATCCATCGCCTGTACATCGGCATGGCGGTTATAATGCACCGAATAGGCCAGTATAATCGCGTGGGTTTGTGCATGAGGCAGGTTAAAGGTACCCCCCAGGCTATGACAGATTTTATGGTGAATCGCCATACCCACCGAACCCAGACAAATCCCAGCCAGCCACGCGCCATAGCTGACCTGTTCACGCAGCTGGATATCTTTCGGATGTTGTACCAGTTCCGGTAAAGCGGTGGCTAGACAGCGAATCGCCTCCAGCGCCATCAGGCTAATCACCGGATTTTTATTTTCTGCATACAAAGCCTCCACCGCATGCGCCATGGCATTCATGCCCGAACAGGCAGAAATCTCTGCCGGCAGATTCAGGTTAAGCGCTGGATCATAAATCACGATTTTCGGTAACACCTGTGCAGCTTTGCCGGTGGTTTTCAGCTGATTTTCCGTAATACCATATACCGGGGTCATTTCACTGCCCGCATAGGTGGTCGGAATTGCCACAATTGGCAGATGGGTGTCCAGTGCAATGGCTTTGGCTAAACCAATAGCCGAACCGCCACCCAAAGCCAGACAGCAATCCACCTGTAATTCTTGTGCTGCCTGAACCGCCTGCCGTGCCACCTCTGCCGGCACGTGCATTACCGCATGAGCATAAACCGTAACGGTCAAATCACCAAGTTGCCGGGCCAGCTGCTCAGCGGCCTTCTGCTGGCCGGGCGTGGCAATCAGCAGAATCTTGTGATAACCGGCCTGCTTGAGAATATCCTGCGTGCGCTTGGCTTCCCCCGCACCAAAATACACCTGTACTGGCAAAGCCTGATAATAGAATTTGGGCATCATGGGCTCATCTTCATGTTGTTCTTTACCCCAGTATAGAGTGCCTCTCCTGCTGCTTCGAGCGCATTGCTGCAACGCTGCTTTCCATATTTCCTGGTCTTCTCTGCTGCAATCTTCATCAGCTGTATTGCTCGCTTAATTTTCTCCGCCATAAGCTGCTCAGTTTCAGCACAGATTTTCCAGAATCGGTTTTTTCCGCCTAGCTAAATTTGTTAAGATGAAGCGCTTGTTGGGTCGTCAACAGCATCGACGTGCAGGATTTAAACACGATGTTTTATCTGCTCCAGCTGGCCCAAATGACATCCACGCGGTGAAAGCCATTCCAACACCCATGCGTTAATTGAAGGAACTGAATGTACATGAACATGCAAGAAATTGTGGCTGACTTATCTTCGCATACCCCGATGATGCAACAATATTTAAAAGTGAAGATACAACATCCACATTCTTTAATGTTTTATCGAATGGGTGATTTCTACGAATTATTTTTTGATGATGCGCACAAGGCGGCCAAACTGTTAGGCATTACCCTGACCCATCGCGGTAAGGCCAATGGCCAGCCAATTCCGATGGCCGGCGTGCCCTATCATTCTGCCGAAGGTTATCTGGCGCGACTAGTCAAAAAAGGCGAAACCGTGGTGATCTGCGAGCAAATTGGCGAGGTAACTGGCAAAGGCCCGGTGGAACGTGGCGTAGTACGGATTATTACCCCCGGCACACTCACCGATGATGCCCTGCTCAACAGCTATCAATCTTCCAATCTGGTCGCGCTCTGTTTACAGCAGAACCAGATCGGGATTGCACTGCTAGATTTAAGTGCCGGTATTTTCAAGGTCCAGCAGCAGGAGTATCAACCGGAACAGCTGGCGATTGAACTGTCGCGTCTCATGCCAAGCGAAATTGTGGTCGATGAAGATATTGTCGATCCGAATATCATCGAGTCTGTTAAAAAACAGCTGGATTGCCCGGTTACCAAACGTCCAAATGTCGATTTTAACCTGAATAATGCCCAGAAAACCCTGTGTGACCAGCTAGGCGTAGCTACCCTATCTGGCTTTGGGATTGATCATTTGCCTTTGGCCAAAGCCGCCGCCGCCGCCTTGATTCACTATGCCAAAGAAACCCAAAGAACGGCGTTGCCGCATATCCGCTCGATTCAGCTGGAACAAAGTAGCGATTTTATTGCGCTAGACCCGGTGACCCGGCGTAATCTGGAACTGATTGAACCTTTATTTGAACACGGCACCTCACTGTTTCAGCTGATTAATGACTGCCAGACCGCGATGGGTGGTCGTCTACTTAGCCGCACCTTAATGCAACCGCTACGTGATACCGCACTGCTGGATGCAAGGCTGGATGCGACCGAAGCGATTTTAACCGGTTATCACGATGCACCAATTCGTCTGGTACTGAAAGAAATTAGTGATATTGAACGTGTGCTGAGCCGGGTCGCTTTAGGCAGTGCGCGCCCACGTGATCTGGTGCAGCTGCGTCAGGCCTGTGCCCAGATTCCGTATTTACGTCATGCCGTGCAGCCGATTGTCAGTGCCGGCCAATCCAAATATTTACAACAGCTGAATGAAGAACTGGGCGATTTTCAGGGCCTTTACCAGCGTTTAATGGCGGCCATTGTGGAACAGCCACCGGTGTTGCTGCGTGATGGTAATGTCATTGCCGAAGGCTTTGACAGCGAGCTGGATGAGTTACGTCAAATCCGTGATCATACCGGCCAGTTCCTGATTGATCTGGAAATTCAGGAGCGTGAACGTACTGGCATCAACACGCTTAAAATTGGCTATAACCGCGTTAGTGGCTACTATATTGAACTGTCCCGTGCGCAGGCTGAACAGGCACCGGAGCATTATATTCGCCGTCAGACCTTAAAAAATGCCGAGCGTTATATCACCCCAGAACTGAAAAGTTTTGAAGACAAAGTATTATCGAGTGAATCACGCGCGCTGGCACGGGAAAAAATGCTGTTTGAAATGCTGCTGGATGAGCTGCGTCAGGACATTGGCAATTTGCAGATGATGAGCAGCGCCATTGCCCAGATTGATGTGCTGGCCAACTTTGCCCATCAGGCCCGCCTGAAAAACTGGACCCGTCCGGAATTTTCACCGGAAATTGGAGTCAAGATTGTCGCCGGCCGTCATCCAGTGGTGGAAGCCTTGAGCAAAACCGCATTTACCCCAAATGACACCACACTGGATTTTAACCATCGTATGGCAATTATTACCGGGCCGAATATGGGCGGTAAATCGACCTTTATGCGCCAGACCGCACTAATTGCCCTGCTTGGCTATTGTGGCAGTTATGTGCCGGCTCAAGCTGCGGTGCTAGGTCCGATTGACCGGATTTTCACCCGGATTGGTTCGGCCGATGACCTGTCTACCGGTAAATCAACCTTTATGGTGGAAATGACCGAAACCTCGCAAATTCTGCATCATGCCACCAATCAGTCACTGGTGCTGATGGATGAAGTCGGCCGTGGCACCAGTACCTATGATGGCCTGTCCCTGGCCTGGGCCTGTGTGCTGGATTTAACCAAACGGATCAAATGCTTATGCCTGTTCGCTACGCATTATTTCGAGCTGACCGAGCTGGGCAAAGAATCAGGTATTGATAATTATCATGTTACGGCCAAAGAACTCAATGGCAACCTGATTTTACTGCATAAAGTCCAGCAGGGTCCGGCCAGCCAGAGTCATGGTTTGCAGGTGGCCAAACTGGCCGGTATTCCTGCCAATGTGATTAAAGAAGCACAAAATCGCCTGAAGATTCTGGAAAAGCAGTCACATCAGTCAGTACAAAAATCGGTCCAGCATGATTTATTCAGTGAACCGGTGGTAGAAACTGAAGTGATTGAACGGATTGTCGAAGTTGAAAAACCATCACCGGCCCTCGAAGCCTTACGCCAACTGGATGTCGATAATCTCACCCCACGTCAGGCTCTAGAGCAATTGTATGCCCTGAAAGAGCAGCTAAACACCTGATTCAAGACTTGAATTTCATATATGGAAAGGCTCTCATTTGAGAGTCTTTTTCATTTATAAGTTTTTTTGATGGTTTTATAGCACTTTTATCAAATTTAGTAGCACTGTCTATATCAAATATCAGTAAAAGCAATTGTTAGTTCACATCATTTTTGCCTAAAATACAGCTTAGTTATTAGAACCATATTTTTAGGTAGCTGTCGCCATGACATTTGTTGTCACTGAAAACTGTATTAAATGTAAATATCAAGACTGTGTAGAAGTATGCCCTGTAGATTGTTTCTATGAAGGTCCAAACTTCCTGGTGATTAACCCGGATGAATGTATTGACTGCGCACTGTGTGAACCTGAGTGTCCAGCCAATGCGATTTTCTCGGAAGATGAGCTACCAGAAGGTCAGGAAGTATTTATCGAGCTGAATGCTGAACTGGCAGAAAAATGGCCAAATATCACGCAAATTGGTGAACAGCCTGCTGACCGTGAAGAATGGAATGGCAAGCCGGACAAATTACAATACTTAGAAAAGTAATTTTAAAAAGATCAGCAAAAGCTGATCTTTTTTTATACCTAAAACACACATTTGATTGCAATATTTTCAATTTTTACCGAAGCTTTTAGATTAGAATGCTTAGGATTTTAGTAAACGTTTGATTTGCATAATGACGCAATTTCTCAAGGCGGTGCTCTCGCTCAGCATCGTGCCCCTGATCATGCTCGGATGTACAACCACACCGCAGAAAGGGAAAACGATTCATTCGCCTGATGGAAAACGGATTTATATCCCACAAGAAAAAATCAGCTATGAACGCAAGGTCGCACCAAAAGTGGTGCCCTATGCCTATAACAGCTGGATTGCCGTGACCGATAACCTGCGCCAGGTCCGCGAATATGAAAAATTCCTGAATGCTGAAGGCGTCGGCAATATTATTCCAAGTTTTGAATTACTGCGCACCGCACGTGACTGGCAAAAATGTGGCCGCTCGCAATACATGGTGCCCAACCGCGAATTATGGCGCAATCAGATTCCAACCTTAAAAGTCTTTAAATATCTGGTGGCCTCCAAAGTCCTGACCGATTTTGAAGTCACTTCAGTCTATCGCGATTTACCGCTGAACCAGTGCGCCGGTGGTGCCAGTTCCTCACGGCATTTATATAATTCCGCTATTGATTTCCGGATTGGGCCGGAATTTCCACAGCCGCAAGATTATGCCTTTATTGAAAATACCAAGTTCAGACTGTGCCAGTTCTGGACCCAGTATGGTCAAAGCCTGAATATGGGCTTGGGACTGTATGCTTCAGGGCAAATCCATATTGATACGCAGGGCTATCGTACCTGGGGACCGGATTTAAGCCGCTATTCGTCAATGTGCTATTACGAATAAATCCGGATCTGAATACAGAGGTGCTGCGGCGCCTCTTTTTATGTCTATTAATTCTGCAACTCTCCCGATAAAAATTGCACTCTAGGGGGAAAAGTTTAAAATGCATGCATTGCAACAAAGGTGCCCCCGACTATGAAACAAATGTGGACCGACCTCGACCACTACATCGAAACACATTTAATTCCTGAAGATCCGATTCTGACCCAAACCTTAAAACATACCGATGATCGGGGTTATCCGGATCACCTTGCTGTTGCGCCCAACCAGGGCATGTTGTTACAGATGTTAATTCAGATGAACGGCTGTAAACGTATTCTGGAACTTGGTACCTTTGCTGCCTATAGCACCATGTGGCTGGCGCGTGCCTTGCCGGAAGATGGCTATATTCTGACTATTGAAGGTCGTGATGCACACGCCGCCGTGGCACAGGAAAATATTGATCAGGCCAAGCTGAAACAGACTATTGATTTGCGTGTGGGCCGCGCCGCCGATATTTTAAAAAGCCTGCCAGCTGATACTGCCCCGTTTGACTTTATTTTTATTGATGCGGATAAACAGAGCTATCCGGAATATCTGGAACTGAGCCTGAATCTGTCACGCTCCGGCACCTTAATTTTTCTGGACAATGTAATTCGCGCCGGTGACATCATCAATCCGGACAATCACAAGCCCAGCATTGAAGGCATTCGCGAGATGTTTAAGCTGATGCAGGAGCATCCACGTTTATTGTCCTCAACTGCCTTGCAAACGGTAGGCAGCAAAGGGCATGATGGCTTTGCCTTGGCCATCGTTAAATAAGGCCCAAACAGAACAAAAAACACACAAAATAATATTTATTTTATTTTTTATAAACTTACATATACTGTCCATATAGTTATCCACAATAAATGCGGATAACCTTGGACAGTAATTCATCAGATGCGTGTAAGATATTTGGGCTTTATTTCACCACCAGTAACGGCACATTGGAATTCCGGAAAATGGTGGTGGTAATACTGCCTAAGAAAAACTGATGGATTTTGCTGTGGCTAAAGGCCCCAAGCAAAATTAGCTGAATACCATGTTCACGCTGATAATCCAGAATATTCTCCGCCACATCTCCATAACGATATTCCACCACCACATCTAAACCAGCGGCTTTTAAATACTGGGTCGGCTCATTCAATATTTCCGGATGATCACCCACATACAGCAAATGACATTGCAGCAGACGCAGCAAATCACTTTGGGTGATGCGCTTCATGATTTTTAAGCAGGTTGGTGAATATTCATAAGCGAAAATAAAACGGGTTGGCGGCTTAAACTGCTCGCCCACGGTCATAACGGCACAATTGGCCCCGCGGATAAAGTTTTCGACGTTACTGCCCAGGGCTTTATTGCGTTCGGCGGAACGCTCCCCAACCCGGCCGATGACCGCAATATCATCTTCTTGCAAGACATTAAAACTTTGTTCAAGAAAATCGCCTTTTTCCTGAATCTGGGTCGGCACGATATTATATTTTTGCTGCACCATCTCGGAAATATGACGCAGCAGATTATTGCTATATTCCAGCGCAATGTCGCTCTGCTTCTGTTCCAGCTCGGCCAGTTCCTTCAATAACATGGCATTGCTTTCAAAACCAATGACCCCGCTAATTTCACCTAAGTGATAACTGGCCGGATAATAGTCCAGCACCTGTAACAGCACCAGTTCCCGCTGGGTCTGCTTGGCTATCCACGCTGCGGCTTCCGCGAGTGCATTGATACAGGGTGAAGAATCAATACAGGCAATTACTCGTTTCATTGTCGCCTCTCTTGTTGCCTGTCTGCCAGGCTTTCGTTTTAATTGTTATCTAAAACTTAGCATAAGTCCTCAGCGGATGACATGACAAAATGTAAATAAAACACAGACATTTGAAGATAGAGAGCTATGTCTGAAATTAATCACGATAACGAATCAAACGTGCCGGATTCCCCGCGACAATGGCCCGGCTTTCAATATCTTTGGTGACCATGCTGTGCATGCCGACAACCGCATGGGCACCAATTTTAATACCATCCTTAACGCCGACATGAGCACCCAGCCAGACATCGCGTTCAATTTCAATGCCCTGCGAACGCACCGGCTGCTGGTAAATCGGCTGAGCCAAATCCATGCCATGATCAAAGGCATATAAATGGCAATAGGCGGCAATACGCACCTGATCGTGAATCTTAATCCCGACCCGGCCCCCATCTAGAATACTATGATGATTAATTGCTACTTCACTGCCAATGTCCAGCGGGCCATGCAAGGTACAATCTGCAGCAATGAAGGTATTATCCCCAATAATAATTTTACGTCCCGGTTCGGCAAAAATATGCGCCAGCGGTGAAATAAAGCAGTTCTCGCCAATTTCTACCGTTTCCATCTCCATCAAATAGGCCTGATAGTCTTTTTGCCAGGCTTCGGCCCAAACCCGGTTTTTCGGTTTCAGCGACCAGTACAGCCATGGCATATAATTCAGCCGATGTTTATGCTGTTCCCGATATTTCAGCAAAGGATCATGTTCAGTCATCTGCTGGCTCCTCCATGACTTTGAGCTGTTCCCGGCCGCGGGTAACGTCCTGAATTTTTAAGGCCAAAGGCTCAATCTGATGCACCTGTAATAAGGCATTGACCTGCACGCCATCTGCCCCGTACTGTTCCTGAAACTCGATATTCTGGCTATTCAGTTCATATTGAAAAATGGCCCATTCATTAAACTGGCACTGAAACTCGACTTTTTTCTTTTCAATCAGTTCAATTTTTTCTGCCAGCAGCAGGCATTGCCCGGCACAACCGCCATAGGCACGCACTAGGCCACCGGTGCCAAGTTTAATCCCGCCATACCAGCGATTGACCAGCACCAGCACATTGGTCAGCTCATTGCCCTCAATGGTAGCCAGAATAGGTCGGCCGGCAGTGCCAGAAGGTTCACCATCATCATTAAAACGCACCTGATGGCCAATTTTCCATGCCCAGCATTGATGGGTAGTGGTCAGGTCTTTGTTGGCTTCCAGAAAATCTTTAACCGCCTGTTCGTTTTCTACCGGTACGGCAATGGCCTCAAAACGGCTCTTTTTAATATCTTCTTCAAAGCGAACAAGGGAGGCAATGGTAAATGGCATAACACAGCTAAAATGCAATAATCTCTGAAATTATAACGTGTTTTCAGGCAAATTTTGGCAATACCCCCCCCCAAACTGGGAGGTTATGTTGAGTTGACGATTAACGCTCGCGTAATGCTTCCTGGGCCTTGTTAAACGGTTTAATCAGATAATCCAGTACGGTTTTAGAACCAGTTTTAATATCAACCGTGGCCACCATTCCGGGGGTAATACTGAACTGCTGGCCAGATTTATTGGTCAGTTTATCGGTATCAGTCCGGATATAGACCCGATAATAAAACTGGTCCTGCTTGACTTCATCACGGATGGTATCCGGTGAAATCACCGTGACCTTACCCTTTAAACCGCCATAAATCGAATAATCATAGGCGGTAATTTTGACCAGTGCTTCCTGGTCTGGGCGAATAAATGCAATATCTCGCGGCGAGATCCGCGCTTCAATTAACAGCTGTTCATCTAAAGGCACAATGGTCATTAACTTGCCATTTTGCGGTACGACCCCGCCAATGGTCATCACATCAATTTCCTTGACCACACCCCGTACCGGCGACTTGAAGACTGTGCGGTTCAAGGTGTCGGACTTGCCACGTACCACCTGTTGCTGGGTCTGTACATCGGTACTGGACTTGGACAGCTCTTCACGCGCTTTGACATAATACTGGTTACGAATATCATTCATCTGGTTACGCAGGTCATTGGCCTCGCGTTTCAGACGCAGCACTTCCACCTCACTGGCCGCACCTTTGGCCACCAAGGGTTCGGTCATACGCAATTCCTGCTCGACCAGCACCAGAGCCTGCCGTAAACCGGCCAAAGATTCTTCCAGATTGGCCCGGCGCGAATTGTATAAAGCAGTTTCCTGTTGTACCAGTTTAGGCTCTTTCAGCACTTCTTCAGGAAAAACCAGAGGCGTGCCATTTACTTCAGCGCGTAACCGGGCCGAAGTGGCCAAGGAAGATACCAGCAAAGATTCCGATTCACCCACATTAGAAGCAAACCGGGTCGGGTCCAGCTGGGCCAGCACCTGCCCACGGTTAACAATTTCCCCTTCACGGACATTCAAGGTGGTGAGAATCCCGCCTTCTAAAGACTGTACCACCTGCTCTTTCGAAGATGGCACCACTTTACCGGTGCCGGTGGATACTTCTTCCAGCTTAAACAGCCAGGCCCAGAGTAGCAAAACTGCCAAGCCTATACAGATAATCCAGATAAACAGGCTGGCTTTAGGTAAAGGCGGCTCCAGCTCGGTCACCTGCATTGAACGTTTGCTTAATTGTTCACTCATGACTTCGCTCCTGCCATCTGACGTGGTTGAGATGCAGACTGATTGAGAATCTGGTCTCGTGGCCCGTCCATCACAATTTTTCCATCATTGACCACAATAATCCGGTCCACCAGCTCTAAGACTGCACGGCGATGGGTGGCCACCACCAAAGTCCGGTGCCCAAGCCACATTTTCAAATGATCAATCAGCTGTTTCTCGGAGACATCATCAATTGCAGCCGTCGGTTCATCCAGCAATAAAATATTCGGCTGACGTAGCAGCAAACGTGCCAGCAGCAAGGCCTGTTTCTGGCCGCCAGAGAACCCCACACCACCTTCCAGAATCAGATGGTCCAGCCCTTCTTTCTTTTCCTGCACAAAGGCCAGCGCACCGGTAATTCGAAGTGCCTGTAAAATATCGTCATCATTGGCCAATGGTGCACCCAAAGTCAGGTTTTCCCGTACCGTGCCAAAAAACAGATGTGCATTCTGATTCAATAGCCCCATATCACGGCGTACATCAGCAGGATCAATCAGGCCCAACTCTACGCCATCGAGTTTAATTTTGCCCTGATTCGGGGTTTGCATGCCGGAAAAAAGCTGCAACAAGGTAGATTTCCCGGCACCATTACGACCCAGAATGGCAATTTTTTCACCAGCTTTAATTTCGAGCTTGGGCACCATCAAGGTCGGTTTAGGATCATCTTCGCCATATTTAAAGCTGACCCCGCTTAATTCATAATGACCATTTAACACCGGACGATGAATTAAGTGGCTATGTTCCGGCTGATCAACCGGTTTTTTCATTAATTCATCCAGTCCCTGTTTCGCCACTTTGGCCTGTTGCAAACGGCCCAGCACGCCGGCAATCTGTGAAATTGGTGCCAGCATCCGTGAAGATAAAATTGAACAAGCCACCAGAGCACCGGTGGTCATTTCTCCATCCATCACCGCAAAACAGCCGACCAGCACCACAATTGCAAAGGTCAGCCCCTGAATTTTCTGGGTCCAGGCCGTCATCACCCCAACAATTTTACGCTGACGCATAGCAAAATCGGCGGAGACTTCATTCATATGATTCCACTGGTTCTGGAAGCGGGCTTCGGCGCGTAATAACTTGATGTCTTCAATGCCCTGTACCGATTCCACCAGCATGGCATTGCGGATTGCTCCTTCACGCATCCCCTCATTAGCCAGTTTAGCCAGAGGCTTTTGCGCCAGAATACCGGGAATAATCATGAGCGGTACCACAATCAGCATCACCCAGAACAGGTTCCCGCCAATCACCCAGAACACGCCTAGGAACAGCAGGAAGAAAGGCAAATCAGCGATTGCAGAAATGGTGGTCGACGTCACCAGTTCACGCACCCCTTCCAGTTCACGAATTTGTGAAATAAAGGTCCCGGTCGATTTAGAGCGTTCACTGTTTTTAATCCGTAGCGCATGTCCATATACCCGATCTGAAATACGCAGATCAGCGCGCTTGCCGATAATATCGGAGAGGTAAATCCGTGCGACCCTTAAACTAAACTCGAAAATGGCCGCAATCAGCACCCCACCTGCCAACACCCACAAAGTGGGAACCGATTGTGCCGGAATTACCCGGTCATAGACATTCATCGAAAACAGGATGGTGGCCAGCGCCAGAATATTGGCCATCAGGGAGGCAAACATTACATCGATATAACGTTTCCAGTCCCGCAGCACAATTGACCAGAACCAGTTGTCTTCATAGGGTTTGACATATTCATCTACCCGCGCATCGGGAACCGATTTTTCCGGACGCAGGATATAGACATGCCGCACATGCTCAGTCAAGGTGTCGCTGGCCAGCATTTGTGACAAACCCTGATCACCACTGAACTGAATACTCAGGTTACCCTCAGCATCGACCTTGTCAATTACGCCCACCTGACCATCCTGGAATTCAACCAGTACCGGCAAACGCCAGGGATTGATCACTTCGGCGCTAAAGTCGGTTTTGCGCAGACTTAGGCCCACCTGACGGGCAATCAGATTTAAAATATCATCAATATTCTGGTTCGGATTCCAGTCCAGCTGCAAGCGGATACGTTCTGCGGATGGTTCAATCCGGTAATGCTTGGCAATGCTCAGCACTGCTTGAAGCCACGGTTGATAATTTATTTTAGTACTCATGGCTGAACTTCAAGCCCCTGAATGGATATATGGTTTAAATCATAAATATCGCGTGTCCGTCCGGTAATGGAGATATAGCGCGCAATGGCGGCATAAATATCAAAACGCGTATTTTCAATTTCCTGGGCGGCACTATGAATTGCCTGTTCGGCATTCAGTAAATCGACAGCTGAGCGCGTGCCTAATTTATATTGTTCCTGATACAGCTCTTTGGTCTGGATGGTGGTGGCCTGACGCTTGACCAGAATATTCATCTGGCGCTGCTTGTTCTGGATTTCTTCACGCAGCATGCGGGTTTCATCCAGCACCTCTAGATACACACTATTGACCCGTGCCTTGGCCGCTTCTTCTGCATAACTGGCCGCCCGGGTTTGTGACGCAATTGCGCCGCCCTGATAAAAGTTGCTATTGGCTTCCAGCATGATCGAATTATAGAGGCCATCATCTTCATTGTTATTTGGATTACGACCATTGATGGCCTGACTTATAGAACCTTTCACATTTAAAGTGGGATAAGCACTTAAACGTGATTGCTGCTTACGTAATTTGGCCACTTCAACTTCAGCCTGAGCAGCCATTAGTCCGGGAATCTGCTGAAAAACCGGCTCTGAATATAATTGCGCCTCTTTCACCAGCCGCTCTGGAATCTGCCAGTTACGCTGATGAACCTCAAACCCGACCAAGGTGCGCAGCTTTTGCTGAAATTGGCGCAGCTGGGTTTGCTGCACAATTAAATTGGCTTCCGCAGCTTCCAGATTGGAACGGGCCTGAATCGGGTCGGCCTGGGTACTAATCCCGGCCTCGGCACGTAAATTGGTGATTTCCGCAATGCGGGCAATCCCCTGAATCTGCTCTTCAGCAATACGGGTAATTTCCTGATAGCGTTTGATATTAATCATGGCATTGGCAGTCTGGTAAGCAATATCATCAATACTGACCAGCACATTGGCCTGCTCTGCGGCCAAACGGGCCTGTTCCAAGTTGACACTGCTTTTGACCTTGCCAAAATCATAAAGCATTTGCGTGGCATTCAGGCTCAGCAGCTGACGGCCGCGCTCGCCTTTGGTCAGGTCTGCTGTGGAAATACCACCAGATAATTGCGGATAATAACCGGACTTCGCCACATCAATACTGGCATTCTGGGCTGCCAAAGTGGAAATGGCCTGGGTAATTTCAGGATGACGCTGAACAGCGGTCCGAATGGTGTCATTAAAACTTAAAGGCTGTTGCACAGAGGATCGGGCTGATGCCGCTGTTTCTGAAACAGATGATGCTGGTACTGCCCGGGGCATTTCCTGAATATTTTGTGTATCGAGCTGAAACTGGCTCAGTTCACTAATACGGACACGAGTAAAATTCTGGTCAGATTGCGGGGTAAATAAACGTGCCACGCTCTGTTGAAGTGTTTGCCGTTCTGAAGTCGTCGTTTCAGCATAAAGCGACTGGCTCAGCAGTCCGCTCAGCCATAAAGCCTGCCACAGTAGCGTCTGCCTGAATAATTTATTTTTATGAACTGTTAAGCTCTTGCAACCCATCATTGTCGTCATTCAAACTAATATTTTGAAATATTTTTAAAATTGTAAATGTTTTTAAGCTAGTTTTTTATACTTTTGTTAATTATAAAACGCTTTCAGGATAAAACACATACAACAAATAACAATTATATGTGTTTTTCACCAACTACACCTTAAAATCTTCGCCCAAGTAGACCTGTTTCACAGTTTCATTTTCCAGAATTTCCTGTGGGGTTCCTTCGGCAATCACTGCACCTTCACTGACAATATAAGCACGCTCACAAATTGCCAATGTTTCGCGCACGTTATGATCGGTAATTAATACACCAATTCCGCGATCTTTAAGGGTGCTAATAATATCTTTAATATCCCCGACAGAAATCGGGTCCACCCCGGCAAAAGGTTCATCCAGCAACATAAATTTCGGATCGGCAGCCAGAGCACGGGCAATTTCCGCACGACGTCGCTCACCACCGGAGACACTCATGCCCAGTGAATCTTTAATATGGGTAATTTTAAAATCAGCCAGCAGTTCGGTTAAACGCTGCTGACGCTGCTGCTTGTTTAAGTCTTTACGGGTTTCCAGAATCGACATGATATTTTCAGCAATGGTCAGTTTTCTGAAAATTGACGCCTCTTGTGGCAGGTAACCAATGCCTTTGCGCGCACGTTCATGCATGGCCAGGTCAGATAAATCCAGTTCATCCAGATGAATTTCCCCCTTGTCCATACGTACCAAGCCAACCACCATATAGAAGCTGGTGGTTTTACCAGCACCATTTGGGCCAAGCAGTCCAACAATCTGGCCACTTTGCATACAGAAAGAAACATCTTTCACCACCCAGCGCTTACTGTAGTTTTTGGCCAGGTGTTTGATTGTCAGAGTTTGTGGCTGTACGACCTGATCCATTAATCGCGTGCTCCCGGGAATGATTTTGAACTGGATGGTGGAATCACAATCTGTACGCGACCTGAAGATGATCCGGTGTTGTTTGGCGTACCAATGGCTTCAATATCGCCTTTGTTCATACTATAACGCAAGGTATTGCCGCGAATACTGGCCCCATCCTGCTGTAAAAATGCCCCGCCCGACAAAGTAATAATACCGGTTTCCGCATTGTAGACAATTTTCTGCGCCTGACCTTTGGCCAGACCTTTATTCGGGTCAGTCTTTTGCTGGAACTGTGCCGGACTACCATTGGCGGTAATGGTGCTGATTTCTTTTTTACTGTTCAGATTGGCCACAATTGAATTGGCCTGCAAGCGCATTGTGCCCTGCTCGATAATCACATTACCGGTATAGGTGGTAATACCGGTACGCTCATTAAATGTCGCACGGTCAGCCACCAGGGTAATTGGCTGGTTCCGGTCTGAAGGCAAGGCCCAGGCTGTAGCTGAGGACAATACTGCCAAACCTACAAGCGCGGCTTTCTTCAGGAAAGTACGAGGTGTTGCAAGCTTCGGATTAACGTTCATATGTTCCTCGAATATTAAAAAATTCGTATTGACCATCATTCAAATTGGCTTTCAGTCCTTGGCTTACAAATTCAGCTTGTGGAGACTGCACCATCACCTGTTTATCGGTTTCAATTTCCCGACTGTCCGGATAGCCCGTCAATTCTGTCGTCTGCAGTTCTAATTGACCTTGCGCTAAAATTTTGGTGGCACGTACCTGGTCAGATAACACTACTTTTTCATTGTCATTATAGCCATGTGCCTGCTTGGCATAAAAAGTGGCATCAACTTTCCCTTCTTTATACATCGACGCATTCAGGTTCTGTAATTGAGAGGTCTGCTTTTGCATATCCTGCTCTAAACGGTCAACCTGAGCGCGAACATATAAATTCCCCTGTTCATCGGTTTGAGTCAGGTTAATCTGCTCCGCCGTATAGGTCATACTTCTGGAACCCTCGGTATCCAGTTTATTGCCTTTACCGCTGTAATAGTAATAACCACCACTTACAGCTGCAATTGCAATCGCAGTAATATATAAAACTCGGGTATCCATAAGTGGGGTTTTAACTCAACTCAATCAGAGGAATATCTTATTAATGAGGGATCGCGGTATACTTTTCAAGTAACTGTTCGTATACGCCTTTTGACATTAGGATCATATCGCAGATTTCACGTACCGCACCGCGGCCACCCTGCGCCTGAGTCACCAGATCAGCACGACGACGCACTTCAACATGACCATTCGGCACCGTGACTTTCATCCCGGCAATGGCAAAGGCAGATAAATCTGGCCAGTCATCGCCCATATACAGACAGTCTTCTGGTGCCAGATTCAGCTGGGCACAGGCTTCACGTAAAGCTACGCCTTTATCTTCACGGCCCTGATAAATCAGGTCCACACCCAAGGCATTCATACGTTTTTCAACAATATGGCTGGTACGCCCGGTAATGATGATGACTTTCACCCCGGCCTGCTGCACCAGTTTCATGCCCAGACCATCACGAATATCAAAGTTTTTAATTTCATCACCGCTATTGGTTAAGGTAACAAAGCCATCACTTAAAATACCATCGACATCTAAAACCAAAGCCTCAACGTGACGTGCCTGTTCCAATAAAATATACGATGCCATTTTTTAATTTACCCCGGCCTGAATCAGGTCATGCATACTGATCACACCAATCACCTGATGTGCATCATTGACCACTACAAATTGATTAATTTTTTTATCGCGTAACTGTGCCAGTGCTTCAACCGCACGGGCTTCCTGAGAAATGGTCGCAGGCTGCTTGATCATGACTTCAGCCACCGGCAGATGAATATCAAAGCCCTGCTGTTTGTCGATTAAACGGCGCAAATCACCATCAGTGAAAATTCCCAATAAGGTGTCCTGTTCATCCACCACCGTGGTCAGCCCCAAACGCTTGTCGGAAATTTCATACAGCACTTTGTTCATTGGGGTTTCTGGCGCGACTTTTGGCAGCTCGGCGCCGGTATGCATTAAGTGTTTGACATGCAACAGCAAGCGTTTACCCAAAGCACCCGCAGGATGGGAACGGGCGAAATCATCTGCGGTAAACCCACGCGCATCAAGTAAGGCCACAGCCAGTGCATCCCCTAAGGCCAATGTTGCGGTGGTGCTCGAGGTCGGTGCCAGACCCAGTGGGCAGGCTTCCTGAATGTTCCCTAAAGTTAAAGCCACATCGGCATTTTGTGGCATTGGGCCGCTGTCATCTCCGCTGATGGTAATTAACGGCACTTGCAGATGTTTGATGAGCGGCATCAGCATCATGATTTCATCACTTTTGCCAGAATTGGAGATGGCAATCAGCACATCACCCCGTACCAGCATGCCTAAATCGCCATGTCCTGCTTCGCCCGGATGCATAAAGAATGAAGGTGTACCGGTCGAGGCAAAAGTCGCCGCCATTTTACGGCCAATATGCCCGGATTTCCCCATACCGGTGATCACCACACGGCCTTTACATTGCAAAATAATTTCGCAGGCGCGGCTAAAGCGCTCGTCAATTTGTGTGGCCAGTGTTTGCAGAGCTTGTTCTTCTATACGCAAGGTACTGAGCGCCACACCTTGAAAATCAATCGGGTTTGACATGTTTTCAGAATTCAAATTTTTAACCTTCGTTCAGGGCTGAACGGTCTTCATTCAAGCAGAAATTAATTTTCGCAATTTTAGCATATCTATGCAAATGTCACGTTTTTAAATGTATAAGATTTCACACGATTTCTTCATGATTCCGCCTGTTGTTGATAAACCACAGCACAGGAAGATGGTGAACATGAGTCTCATTTTTTAGCTCAGGCAGTTAAGCTAAGTTTGAGTGTAGATAATGGATAATGTTTCATATCTGGATAAAAACGCATAAAAAAAGCCTCAATCATTTGACTGAGGCTTTTAAAATTTTGGAGCGGGAAACGAGACTCGAACTCGCGACCCCAACCTTGGCAAGGTTGTGCTCTACCAACTGAGCTATTCCCGCAATATGGAAGTGCATTATAGAGAGTTTCATACAACTGTCAACTCTTTATGCTTCCAAGTGGCGATTTAATCAGCACGACGCCAAACGGTACCTTGACGGGTATCTTCCAGCACTACGCCCTGATCGAGCAAAGACTGACGGATTTCATCGGCACGGGTAAAGTTTTTGTCTTTTTTGGCATCTTTACGCTGTTGAATCAGATCTTCAATCTGTTCTTCAGATAAACCAAGTGCATCCTGGCCAATGTCTGACTTCAGGAATTCATCGACATTGTGCTGTACTAAACCAAGAATATTGGTCAGATGACGCAAGGTAGCATAGAAGATTGCTGCCTGTTCGGCATTTTCTTCTTTCACCGCGCGGTTCAGTTCTTTATTGACTTCAAACAGCACTGCAATCGCTTCCGCGGTATTAAAATCATCCCGCATTGCGGTATTAAAGCGTTCGACCAATGTGTCATCTAGCGTTTCTAACAGCTTGTCGCCATACACGGCCTGATAGGCTTTAAATGAATGATAGAAACGGGACAGCGCCGTCTTAGCTTCTTTTAGTGCTACATCCGAGAAGTTCACCGGACTACGATAGTGTGAAGACACGATGAAATAACGGATCACTTCCGGATGGAATTTCTCCATCACATCCCGAATGGTGAAGAAGTTGCCGAGCGATTTTGACATTTTCTCGCCATCGACATTAATAAAGCCCACATGCATCCAGTAATTAACATACTGCTCACCGGTAGAGGCTTCAGACTGGGCAATTTCATTTTCATGATGCGGGAACATCAGGTCTGAACCACCACCATGAATATCAAAATGATTGCCCAGGCAGCAGGTCGACATCGCCGAACATTCAATATGCCAGCCCGGACGACCTTTGCCCCACGGTGATGGCCAAGCCGGTTCATTTTCTTTGGCATGTTTCCAGAGCACAAAGTCAAATGGATGTTTTTTCTCTACTTCGACATCGACACGCTCTGAAGCACCAGCCTGCATATCTTCCAGTTTACGACCGGATAAACGGCCATATTTTGCAAATTTTTCAACCTGGAAATAAACATCACCATTTGAAGCCGGATAAGCGGTGCCCTTGTCAACCAGATTGCCAATCATGTTTTGCATCTGGTCGATATAGTCAGTGGCACGCGGTGCTTCATCCGGAGCCAGACAGCCAAGGCTTTCTGCATCTTCATTCATGGCCTGAATAAAGCGGTCGGTTAAAGCGGTAATACTCTCGCCATTTTCATTGGCACGTTTGATAATTTTGTCGTCAATATCGGTAATATTACGCACATATTTGACTTTCCAGCCCTGACTCCGCAAGAAACGGATGATGTAGTCAAATGCAACCATGACACGCGCGTGACCAATATGACAGTAGTCATACACGGTCATACCGCAGACATACATGTCGATCTGTCCATCGACGCGTGGCACGAATTCTACTTTTTTGCGCTGCTCTGAGTTATAGAGAACAAATGGTTGCATAGCTGTTCAAAAGACTTCAAATAAAAGGATGGTTCATCTTAACCTAAGCATTATTTTTCATAAAGTTTTCTCGTTATTTTTATCAAAAATCACTTATGCGGGCTTAAACTCAGGCACAACCCGGCTATTATGAGGATGAGTGCCCAGTTGAACGGGCTTTTAGCTGCGCTAAGCTCTGGTAAATTTGCTGAGCGATTTCCTCTCGCAGCGTGGTCAAATCTTCAGAACCTAATCTCTGCCCGACCTCTACCGGTGGCAAAAACTGAAAATAAAAAGGTACCCGCTTGGGAATCAGGTGTTTCGGTAATGATGGAATCACATCGCCATGACGTAATAATTTATCCAGTTGAGGGACTTTGAGCAGTTTCTGAAACAGACGATGCTGCACCACGGTTCTGGTATCAAAACCAAACTCGAAAATATCATCAGGGCCAAAGGCAGCAAAAGGAATAATGTCGTACTGAAATTCCTGTGCCAACTGTAAAAAGCCGTAGCGCTGTTTCCAGATCAATTGATACTGCTCACCCGGATGTTTCAGCACTTCACGTCCGCCACCCGGAAAGACCAGAATCGAATAGCCCTGCTGCATCAAGGCACGCACATATTCACGCTGGCCATCGACTGCGCCGAACTTTTTGACAATATCGCGCCAGATTGGCAAATAAAAATGGCTGTGGTCGGCAATACTAACCACAGCCACCTGATGTTCATTGAACAGATAATCAATAATAACGGGGGCATCAAAAATCCCGTAAAGGGAATGATTGCCCACATACATGGCAGGTCGGGATGCATCAATATATTCACTGCCTAAAAAGGTCGGCGTGAAATAGCGTTTAGATAAGGCGCTCAGCGTCTTGATCCATTTTGCATCATGCTGGACCTGCAATCTCTGCCCCTTAAACCACGTGTTTTTGTACCAGGATACAGCCCACCGAGTAGCCGGCACCAAATGAACATAACACGCCATATTCGCCATCATTCACTTCATGCGCAGTACGATGCAAGGCAATGATGACCCCGGCAGATGAAGTATTGGCAAACTCATCAAGAATAATTGGCACCAACGCCGGATCTGCTTCCGCAGCCGCTTTACCAACCACCAGTTTCAGAATCAGTTCGTTCATGCTGGCATTGGCCTGATGCAACCAGAAACGTTTTACATCGGCTGGTGCAATCGCATTTTTCTCCAGCTGCGCGGTAATCATTTTCGCAACCAGTGGACACACTTCTTTAAAGACTTTACGGCCGTCCTGACGGAAACGCTTGTCATCAATATCGGCATTTTCAGACAGATTCAGGAAACCGAAGTTGTTACGGATGTTGTTCGAGAACTGGGTAAATAACTGAGTGTCCACAATTTCAAAACCGGTTTTGCTGTCGGTGTCTTCAATAATTGACGCAGTGGCAACATCGCCAAAAATAAAGTGGCTGTCACGCGAACGGAAATCATTGTGTGCCGATGTAATTTCGACATTCACCAGCAAGACACGGCGCGCACCGCTTTTAATGGCATCATACGCCTGTTTTAAACCAAAGGTTGCTGCTGAACAGGCCACGTTCATGTCATAGGCATAGCCCTGAATCCCGAGTGCAGTCTGAATTTCAATGGCCACCGCCGGATAGGCACGCTGCATATTCGAGCAGGCCAGAATCACCACATCAATGTCTTCAGCCGCGACACCGGCATTTTCCATTGCCTGTTTGGCTGCAATTACGCCCCACTCGGCCTGAAGCGAGATTTCATCATCAGCGCGTTCTTTTAAATGTGGACGTAAACGGTTTGGATCAAGCAGACCGGTTTTCTCTGACACGTAGCGACGTTTCACGCCAGAGGCTTTTTCAATAAATTCTGCACTTGAGCCACGGCGTGCTTCTAACTCGCCCGCTGCAATTTTGTCAGCATTGGCCGAGTTATACTGTTCCACATAAGCATTTAAACTTTCAACTAACTCTTCATTGGTAATGACATCTTCAGGATGGAATAAGCCCGTACCGGTAATGCGAATGCCCATGTAAAACTCCTTTTTGAAATTCTCTCTATCTTAACCGATTCCCAGCTTTTCCCATACTTTTTGTAGCCGGTTTGGCGAAATTGGCATCTTGGTCTTCATTGGCTGCGAGAATAACGAGATGCGCAATTCTTCCACCATAAAGTACAATTCTTTCAAGCGGCTGTCATTTTTAAACTTGAACAGTTTGTCCATCCACGGGTCAATCTGCACAATGGCGGCATCATCACGTTGCAGGTTATTCGGCAAACGTTCCAAACGCAGCACCAGCGCTTTCAGATAACGTGGATATTCGCTCCAGACGTCTGCTGGCTTGTTATACACGAAATCGGCCAGGTTCATGAGGTCCAGCTGATCTTCAATATCATCCATATTTTTGGCAAAGACCGACTCATCCAGCATCAGCAGTTTACGGCGGATATCCTGCCATTGAATATAAATCTCATTAAAGCTGAACAGCGCTTTCTGTCCATGACTGAGGAATGATTTTTTTACCTCAAGTAGCAGCGTTTGGAACTGTTCAGCGTTGACTGGCAAGTCATCAATTGACATCTGCAAGGTGGCATAGACCAGCATCTGTTCCAGCTGTGCTTTATCGCCCAACGGAGAATAAGCCAGCGCCAGCGGTTTAGAAATCTGTTTTTTCAGCTGGCGGATTAAATCACCCAGCTGCATATGAATCAGGCGAATCACGCCGGCCCGATGCTGTTTAATTGCCTCTGCCTGATCATTAAAGGTTTGAATCACCACACCAGATTCATCTTTCTGTTCCAGCGCAGCAAAGTCTTTGGTCGGTACCAGCGCCTGATACTGCTTGACCACCACGCCAGTGACTTTTTGCGAGGCTTCAAACACAAAGTTGTCAGGGAAGGTTTTAAATTCACCTTTCAGCTGTTTCACCGGACTATGGGTTTCGGTGCGGCAGCGGGCTTTCAACTCGCTCAGGTCACGGCCCTGTTCGATGACTCGGCCTTTTTCATCAATCACTTTAATAAACGGCAGCAGATACTGATCGATCCGTTCAAAGCTAAAGTCTTTTTCAGTGATCTGATCGCCGCGCAGCTGAAAAGCTAGGAAGCTGAAAATATGCTCACGCAGATGTGTCGCATCAATTCGCGCAGTCAGTTTGCGCGCAGTATCCGGAATTGGCACCAGGTTACGGCGTTTATCTTTCGGTAAGGCTTTAAGTAGCGCTTCAATCAGCTCTTCACGCCAGCCCGGAATCCCCCAGGACCAGATGTTTTCATCGACCTGTGGCAGGGCCTGAACCGGAATTTTTACCGTTGCGCCATCTTCATCATGGCTCGGATCAAAACGGTAGCTAGCCGCCAGACGCAATTCGCCATTACGCAGATAATCCGGGAATTGCTGCGTGGTCGGGCGATCATTCAGCCACAAGGCATCATCATCAACAAATAAATAACGTGGCTCTTTCGGCTCGACGGTCGCGCGCCAGTCTTCAAAAGAACGGCGGCTGGCCACATCTGTCGGCACTTTTGCGGCATAGAACTGATAGATGGTTTCTTCATCTACCACCAGATCGCGGCGGCGCAGCTTGTCTTCGACCCGCTCCACTTCTTCCAGTTTGAGTAAATTATGCTTTAAGAACGGCGGCATAATTCCCAAGTTACCGGTAGTCAAGGCATCGCGCAGGAAAATCTCATGCGCCGCCGGCTGATCGACCTTTTCATAATTCACCTGACGTTTCGGTTCAATGATTAAACCAAACAGTGAAATCTGATCATAGGCATTGACCACTCCGGCTTTTTTCGACCAGTGCGGTTCAAAATAATGATGTTTTAACAGATCACGCGCCGCCAGAAGAATCCACTCCGGCTCAATTTTGGCCAGGGTTCGCAAATACACCTGTGAGGTTTCCACCATCTCAAAGGCCATCACCCACGGGGTATTGGTCTTATGCAAGGTTGAGGCTGGGAAAACCCGCGCTTTTTGCTGACGCACCGCCATAAACACATTACGTTCATCGGTTTTATTGGCAATAAACGATAACAGTCCGGTTAATAAAGCCCGGTGCAGATTTTCATAACTGGCTTTCTTTTCATTGAAAGACAGTTTTAACCCCTGTGCCAGATCGACCAGCTGCTCATGGGTTTTCTTCCATTCACGTAAACGTAACCAGCTCAGGAAATGGTTACGGGCAAAGCTTCGGCGCTTGTTTTCACTCAAGTCACGATTGGCCAGCAAGGCATCCCAGAGTTTGAGATAAAACAGGAAATCGGAATCGGCTTCACGGAACAAGGCATGTTTTTGATCGGCCTGCATCTGTTTGTCGGCCGGGCGTTCCCGTGGGTCCTGCACCGCCAGTGCCGCCACAATTACCAGAATTTCATTTAAGGCACCAAAATGTGCCCCGCCCAGAATCATTCGTGCCAGACGTGGATCAATCGGCATTTTTGCCATTTGCTGGCCAATTTTGGTTAAGGAATCTCCCCCAACCCCTCTTTTAGACAGAGGGAGATTATTATTTTCGTCAGTCGCTTTAGACGGATTCGCTTTCTTCTCCGTCATTGCGCCAAGCTCAATCAAAAGCTTGCGACCATCATTGACCAGTCGATGATCTGGGGGCTCGATAAAATCAAAATCTTCCAGCGAACCGAGGCCCAGACTTTGCATCTGCAAAATCACCGAAGCTAAGTTGGTGCGTTTAATTTCCGGTTCGGTAAATTCCGGACGGCTTAAGAAATCTTCTTCCGAATACAGACGGATACAGACACCCGGTGCAATACGGCCACAACGACCTTTACGCTGATTGGCTGCGGCTTGCGAAACTGCTTCAATGGGCAAACGCTGTACACGTGAACGATAGTTATAACGTGAAATCCGGGCAAAACCACTGTCAATCACATAGCGGATATTCGGTACAGTTAACGCCGTTTCCGCGACGTTGGTAGCAATAATAATCCGTCGGCCACCGCCCGATGGATTAAAGATTTTCTGCTGCTCGGCCAGGGCCAGACGTGCATATAGCGGCAACACTTCCGTATGGCGCGGGCCATGCTTGATCAAGGTTTCCTGTAATTCACGAATTTCCTGCTCGGTGCTGGCAAACACCAGAATATCGGCATGTTCAGGATGACCTTTTTCCTGTGCATCGGCAAAGCATTCTTCCACCGCCTGCACTACCGCACGCGGCAGGTTTTCTTCAAAGTCATCAAACTCATCATCATCACTGCCGCCAATGCTCAGTTCGGAAATGGGACGGTAACGCACTTCGACCGGATAGCTGCGCCCTTCAACTTCAAAAATCGGCGCGCCATTAAAGTAATTGCTGAAACGGTTTACGTCCAAGGTCGCTGAGGTAATGATCACTTTGAGATCTTTACGCCGTGGCAACAGCTGCTTTAAATAACCCATGATGAAGTCAATATTCAGGGAACGTTCATGCGCTTCATCAATAATAATGGTGTCGTATTTGCTTAAGTAACGGTCATTGGCCAGCTCTGCCAATAAAATACCATCGGTCATTAAGCGGACAAGCGAATCCTGCGAGCCCTGTTCATTAAAACGGACTTTAAAGGAAATGGATTCACCAAGTTTTTCACCGACTTCTTCGGCAATCCGCTGCGAGACACTGCGCGCGGCCAGACGACGCGGCTGGGTATGACCAATCAGACCGGTTAAACCGCGCCCGGCCAGCATGGCAATTTGCGGCAACTGGGTAGTTTTCCCCGAACCGGTTTCCCCCGCCACAATAATCACCTGATGTTTTTGAATTGCCTCAACCAGCTTGTCGGCGTATTGGGTGACCGGCAAATCCTGATTCAGTTTGATGTTTGGAATACGGCCCAGGCGTTCCCGAACTTTCAGATTGGATTTTTCAAATAGCTCAGAATATTGTTTTTCATTTGCATCTTTTCCTTTACGCAGTCGATTTAAAGGATGACGGTCACGCGCCATAACGAGTTGATCTACATTTAAATGA
This sequence comes from Acinetobacter sp. CIP 53.82, assembly GCF_000369465.1. NCBI lineage: Bacteria > Pseudomonadati > Pseudomonadota > Gammaproteobacteria > Moraxellales > Moraxellaceae > Acinetobacter > Acinetobacter sp. CIP 53.82. The sequence continues at coordinate 232,365 of NZ_KB850046.1, forward strand.
CTCTGCACAGAACAAGATTCCTAATTTAAATAAAAAAATATCAATCGGCTATTTTACGCTGTAATGACAGCCAGCGGAAGAATCCGCCCATGAAATGAACGAACAGACCCTCCAGCCTGTCTGCTTTTGCAGCGAATCCGCTGTCCGCAAACTGAGTACGGTGGCTTCTAGATTGTGACGATGACGAACATTTCCAAGCAGTCTGCCTAAAAATAAAAAATATTTTTGCTTTACCCTTGAATTTTACCGAGCTTGACATCATGTTTGATGAGGAATGAAAAAGGTGTACTTTTTAATTGTCATGTGGTCATCATATTTTTCGGCTACATAATAATACACACCGCCTGAATATGGCTTAAACAATCATCAATTCGGTTTTTCCGATGGTGGTAATGTAAAAATACCATTTCAGCAATAAAGCAAATTTCTATAATCTAATTGAAATTCAAAACAAACCTCAATCATGGAGACAATGATGAGCTTAATTAATACTGAAGTTAAACCATTTAAAGCAAATGCCTACCACAACGGTCAATTCGTTGAAGTAACTGAAGCTGATCTTAAAGGCAAATGGTCAGTTGTATTCTTCTACCCAGCTGACTTCACTTTCGTTTGCCCAACTGAGCTTGGTGACCTTGCTGACAACTACGCTGAATTCCAAAAATTAGGCGTTGAAATCTATGCAGTTTCTACTGACACTCACTTCACGCACAAAGCTTGGCACGATTCTTCAGAAGAAATCAAAAAAATCCAATACGTAATGGTTGGCGACCCAACTTGGACACTGTCTAAAAACTTCGAAGTATTAATTGAAGCTGACGGTCTTGCTGATCGTGGTACTTTCGTCATCGATCCAGAAGGCAAAATCCAGATCATCGAAATCAACGCGGGTGGTATCGGCCGTGACGCGCAAGAACTTCTTCGCAAAGTAAAAGCTGCTCAATACGTTCACGCTCACCCAGGTGAAGTTTGCCCAGCAAAATGGAAAGAAGGCGACGCAACACTTGCTCCTTCAATCGACCTAGTTGGTAAAATCTAATCTGTATTAGATTAAACTGATTGAAAAAAACCACGCTTGATCGCGTGGTTTTTTTATTGATGCGCTTACATTTTTACTCAATTTTAGCTGCTGTAGATTCTTTTTATTTTCATCTGCGTTGATTAAGCTACTGAAAAATGCGCTATGGATAGACCGATGAAAACCCTATTAATTGCAGCCTTATTCACCACCCTGTCCCTGCCGGCCTGGGCTGATGTGCAGTGTAGCGGCAGCTTAAAAGATCGTTCGATTTCCGACAATATTTTCGTTGGCAAGCAATGCACCTTAATTAATGTGCAGGTCGATGGCAATGTCATGCTGGCCGATGGTGCCAAAGCCATTCTCCGAAACAGCCATATTGATGGCAATCTGGAATCCAAAGGCCGTTTTGCACAGCTGGTGGCGACCAATAACCGCATTGAAGGCAATATTCAACTGGAACGCGGCAAGCTGACCCAGCTGCACAATAACCGTGTAAATGGCAATATCCAGCTCAAAAACAATCGGGGTACGCTGAATATTAGCCGTAATCAGGTCGATGGCAATCTGGAATGTGAAAATAACGCGACACCACCGGTGGGTGGACGTAACACGGTACAGGGCGATAAAACAGGACAATGCCGCCGTTTATAAGGTGGGATGATTTTATGATAGATGAGGGTTTGATGATGGATCAAGCATTAACCATCTACAGGAATTGGATTGTCCGAAACTGGCGGCAAACCATGGATCACCTGATGAATCAGTTGTAATTTTTCCATCACCTTCGGACTAATCACAAAGGGATAAAAATCTTCCTGCCCCATACTCCGATTCACACTATTCATGGCAAAAGCCACTGGCAACCAGGCCTGAAAAATCTCGTTAAAGTCGGTCAAAAAATACGGATTTTCACGTTGCTTGAAGTACATAAAATGCTGCTCTTCATGCACAATTTGCGGATGAATACTCATGCCAAAAGAAGTTGCCGTTTCCAGCACATCAACAATATGTAAATAATGCGCCCAGCTTTCCGCCCAGTCTTCCCACGGATGCATGGTGGCATAGGCACTAATATAGGCATCCATCCAATTGCTTGGTGCGCCGTGCTGATAATAGTCCTTCACCGCCTGCTGATAACAGGCGCGCTCATCCCCAAAAAGTTGCCGAAAGCGTGCCAGATAATCACTGTTCGCCACCAGAACATCCCAATAATAATGGCCAATTTCATGCCGGAAATGCCCCAGCAAAGTCCGGTACACTTCGGCCATATTCTGCTTGGCCATCATCCGCTCGACATCATCGGCTTCGGCAATATTTAAAGTAATCACCCCGCTGGCATGGCCGGTCATGACTTTGGGAGCACGATCATCATTCGGATTGGCCTTAAAGTCGAACACCAGCCCACGTTCAGGACTTTCCAGCTTGCTCAGTAAAGGCAAATTCCAGCGCAGCAAGGCATAGACCAGGCGATGCTTGGCCAACTCGATTTTTTGCCAGCGGCAGTAATATTGCGGCTGGTTTAAATCCGGGATAATCCGGTTTAAACGGCAGGCCGGACAAAACTGCTCCGGACTGTCAAACGGAATAATCCAGTTACAGACCTGATGCTGATGATTCTGGCAAAAACGGTAAGCCTTTTGCGTGACCGCTTCAACAAATTCCCCTGCCCGCTGACCCGGTTGCAACGCCAGCATATGCATATATTGCGCATCAAAACCTAAATGATGCTGGCACACGGTACACTGGGTATTGTCGAAATAAATCGGATGCTGACAATAACTGCACTGAAAAAGTTGCATGAGAATGGCTCAGTCGATTGTTTTTATTACAGAGATGCCGCTAAGCTTAGAAGATTCTGATTTTTCTGAGTGTAGTTTTTTTGCAGTGAATGTTTAGTGTTGCTGCAACCGTGGTGCAGATTGTCCCCATACGCTGCGCTTTGACCGGGAAGGTTGGCACACAACACTCGACTTTCGCGGATAAAGTTGAAAATTCTTACAAATCAGTAATACATCCGGCTCTGCATTTGGCATATGGTCAAACTATAACGATTCCAAACACAATAAAGGAGGAATGGCTAATGGAAACTGTCCTGACTGTAACCTTCTGCAAATACAATACCTCAACACGCTACTTAAAAATATTTTATAACAATGGGTTGGCAGAGCTTTATCATCCTGTGCCAGAATTTATCTATAACAATCTGCTACGCAGTCATGATAAAGCTGCTTTTGTGCAAAAATATCTGGAGTACGATTTACACTTTAACAAGGTCTCGTTGCGACCTTGAATTGAGGTGCAGCAATTTCACCTCTCACATCATTTCCTGAACCAGTTTAAAACGCGGTAATTCACGATCATCTTCCAGACTGATCGATTCGGTAAACATGCTCAGTGGTCGAACCCAAATGGAATAATCACCATATAAACACTGGTAGACCACCAGCTTTTCCTCGGTTTCACTGTGCGTGGCCACATGCAACACCTGATACAACTGCCCTTTATAATGCTGATAAATGCCTCGGCTTAAACTCATCTTGATACTCACCTTTGTAATTTTAAATGCCATTGCTCAGGATAATGCCTAGTTTTAGTCACAAATAGCAAATCTTTGATTTTCTTATTGTCAATTCTTGAAAATTCCAGTGACAAGCCACATCTTAGAAGATAAAGCCATACATTTTTATGTGCAACTTCCGCATAAATACATGATTTTTATTATTTGATTTAAAAAACCGATTGTTTTAATAAAAACAAACCGTTTCACCAATTAAATATTTTCTCCTATCATGTCTTTATCAAATACATTTTACTCCTCTGGAGACGTTAGCAATGTTAGATCAAAATACTACAGCCCAATTAAAAGCCTTGTTAGAACGCCTTGAAGGTCCAATCGAATTAGTGGCCACTTTAGATAGCTCTGACAAATCAGACAAAATCAAAGAACTGGTAACTGAAATTACCGCCCTGTCTGATCAGGTGACTGCACGCTTCGATGGCAACAACAAACGTGCACCAAGCTTTGGTGTCGCCAAAGCCGGTGAGCAACCGCGTGTATTCTTCGCAGGTTTGCCAATGGGCCATGAGTTCACCTCTTTGATTCTGGCATTGTTACAAACTTCAGGTTATGCACCAAAAGTGTCTGATGAAGTGCTGGCTTCTATTAAAGACTTGGGTATCCAATCGGATTTCGATGTATTCGTATCGTTAAGCTGTCACAACTGTCCAGATGTGGTGCAGGCATTGAACCTGATTGCGATTTACAACCCGGGTACTACTGCCACCATGATTGATGGTGCATTCTTCCAGGATGAAGTGGAAGAACGTAAGATCATGGCGGTACCGATGGTGTTCCAGGACGGTAACCACATCGGTCAGGGCCGTATGACACTGGAAGAAATCATTGCCAAGTTAGACACCAACTCTGCAGCCAAAGAAGCTGAAAAGTTAAATGCCAAAGCTGCGTTCGATGTACTGGTGATTGGTGGTGGACCTGCCGGGAATACTGCAGCGATTTATGCAGCACGTAAAGGCATTAACACCGGTATCGTGGCAGAACGTTTTGGTGGTCAGGTGATGGACACCATGGACATTGAGAACTTCACTTCAATCAAGAAAACCCAAGGTCCAAAATTCGCAGCCGAAATGGAAGCACACGTACGTGAATACGGCGTCGACATCATGAACCTGCAACGTGTATCTGACATTAAAGGTGCAGATGAAACAGCCAACGGTTTAGTTGAAGTGACCTTGGAAAACGGTGCCAAGCTGGAATCGAAAACTGTGGTGCTTTCAACCGGTGCACGCTGGAGAGAGATGAATGTCCCAGGTGAAGCAGAATACCGTACCCGTGGTGTGGCGTATTGCCCACACTGTGATGGTCCTTTATTCAAAGGCAAACGTGTTGCAGTCATTGGTGGGGGTAACTCGGGTGTAGAAGCGGCGATTGACTTGGCGGGTATTGTTGAGCATGTGACCTTAGTAGAGTTTGATACCAAGTTACGTGCGGATCAGGTATTGCAAGACAAGCTAAACAGCTTGCCAAATACCACAGTGATTAAAAATGCGCTTTCGACAGAAGTGGTCGGTGATAGTTCACAAGTGACAGCGCTGAAATACAAAGACCGTGCAACGGATGAAGAGCATACGGTTGAACTGGCGGGGATCTTTGTACAGATCGGTTTGTTACCAAATACCGATTTCTTGAAAGAAACAGCAGTTGAGCTGAGCAACCGTGGTGAAATTGTGATTAATGACCGCAACGAAACCAACGTCAAAGGTGTATTTGCTGCCGGTGACTGTACTACAGTACCGTACAAGCAGATTATTATTGCCACAGGTGAAGGCGCGAAAGCATCGTTGTCTGCCTTTGATTACATCATCCGTTCGGGGCAATAATTCTGCTGAATTAACTCTAGAACACCACAAGCCTATAGCGTGCACTACGCTATAGGCTTTTTTTGTATTTCATTTTCTTACATTTAATCAACAATTTGTTATCTATTGCCAGATCGGAACTGGTTTATATTTTTGAATATTCACTGCTGTTGTGGATATTTGCCTTGAGAATAGAATTAAAAGGAATATGACAATGAATAAATTACTTGTTGCTTTAGGTCTTGCTGCTACCGTTGCTTTAGTGGGCTGTAACCGTGATCAGGCGCCTGAAACAGGTGCAACCACTGGCGAGCATCTGGAAAATGCTGCTGAACAGGCAGGTCATGATATTTCCGGTGCTGCTGAAGAAGCTTCAGCTGAAATGGATGCTGCAACGGATGAAGCTGCTGCAGAGTTAGATCAGGCCGCGGATAATGCCGCTGCGGCAACCAGTCAGGCTTGGGATGAAACCAAGGAAGCCACCAAAGATGCAACTGCAACCGCAGCCGGTGCTGTTGAACAAGGTGCTGCGAACGTACGTGAAGAAGCCCAGCAATAAAATTCACTTCCTCACTAAAAGCTCCCTTCCGGGAGCTTTTTTATTATTCATTTTACTAGGGTCTGTTGACATTTACTGTGCAAAAAAAAATAGCGAGAAAGTAGAATTTAATCGCCAAACCAAATCTACTCCTCGCTATGCCTCGTACAATGTTGACTGATCAACACTGGTCTAAGTTAGAAAACATTTTCCGTAATTTTCGTATTTATCTCAAACAAAATCTTCGAAATTTTATTGAAGCTATTCTTTATAGAATCCGTACAGGCTGCCCGTGGCGGGATTTACCTGCTGCCTTCGGAAAGCCAAACTCCATATTCAAGAAATTTTCCCGGTGGTCGAAAGACAATAAGTTATTAAAAATATTTAAGTTAATTTCATCTGATGCTGATCTAGAGTGGGTATTTATTGATGCTAGCCATGTGAGGGCTCATCAGCATGCTACAGGAATCAAGGATCAGGCTATCTCAAAAAGTATCGGTGGAAATAGTTCTAAAATTCATTTGGCAGTTGATTCTCATGGGAACCCTGTTCAGTTTTTGATAGAGGATGGTACGACCCATGATGTAAAAGTGGCACCGAAATTAGTTAACAATATAGACCTGCACGAGACAGAAATTCTCTGTGCCGATAATGGTTATGACTCTGAATCCTTGAGAGAACAGATAGAAAAAACGGGAACTCAAGCTAATATTCCCAAGAAGTCCAATACACTTTCAAATAATGATCATGTGGATTGGTATTTTTATAAAATCAGACATTTAATTGAGAATGCTTTTGCTAGATTAAAGCAATTTAGAGGAATTGCCACACGCTATGACAAGCTAAAGCAAAGCTATGAAAATTCTGTTGCCTTAGCTTGTATCTTTATTTGGCTACCATTATGAAATGTCAACAGACCCTATTCATTTTACTAATATTTTAAATTAGAAATTTCAAATTAAAAATAGCTTAAATGACTGTTTCTATCAGGTTAAAAGTTTAAATTTCCACTAAAATACTCAGGATTCTGATTTCTCTCCCTGTTATTGTCTATGTCTATTATTGCTGCAAAAGCCGACCGGTCGAATCGCTCGATCTGGGTCGCGCTGGTGTTATTGTTTATTGGCTGTATTGGCGCCTATCAGGTGGTGGGCATTAACCAGGCACTATTATTCCTGATTGGTGGTGCACTGGGGATGACCCTGTACCATGCTTCTTTTGGTTTTACCTCAAGCTGGCGGGTGTTTATCAAGCAAGGTCGTGGTCGCGGTCTGCGTGCACAAATGATCATGCTTGGTCTGGCAGTACTGCTGTTTTTCCCAGCCTTAGGTGCAGGTGAACTGTTTGGCAATCCGGTCAATGGTTTTGTTAGCCCAGTGTCAATGTCGGTGATGATTGGTGCCTTTATTTTTGGTATTGGCATGCAGCTCGGCGGCGGCTGTGCTTCTGGTACGCTGTATACCGTGGGTGGTGGTAGCGCACGCATGCTGGTAACACTGGTATTCTTCTGCTTAGGCTCACTGATTGCCACCACGCATTTAGACTGGTGGTTTAACCTGCCGCATCTGGCACCTATTTCACTGGTCACCAGCTTAGGTGTGATGCCGGCGTTATTGCTGAACTTTGTGCTGTTTGCCCTGATTGCCTTGGTTACCGTATGGTATGAAAAGAAACGTCATGGCAGTCTGGAGGTTGAACCGGCTGCACAGTATCAGGGCTGGAAACGCTTCTTACGTGGCCCGTGGCCGTTGGTGTGGGGCGGTATCATCCTGACCCTGCTGAACTTCGCTACTCTTGCGTTGGCTGGACGTCCTTGGGGCGTAACCTCTGCGCTGGCCGTCTGGGCCGCCAAATCGGCCAGTTTTGTGGGTGTTGATGTAGCCTCCTGGAGCTACTGGCAGCAACCAGCCAATGCCAAAGCACTGACAGAGTCGTTATGGTTTGATATTACCTCGATGATGAACTTCGGGATTATGCTCGGCGCCCTGCTGGCAGCCAGTCTGGCCGGTAAATTCGCACCGAACTTTAATATTCCAAAACGCTCGCTGATGGCAGCGATTGTTGGCGGTTTGCTGTTAGGTTATGGCGCACGCCTGGCTTATGGCTGTAATATTGGCGCCTATTTCAGTGGTATTGCCTCTGGCAGTTTACATGGCTGGTTGTGGCTGGTATTTGCCTTTATTGGCAATGGCATTGGGGTCAAACTGCGTCCATTCTTCTTCCCGGAAGAACGCCCACAACCGGAAAAGCTGACCGGCTGTTAATTCCTGACTCGCTGTTAAAAAAGCCCCAAAAGTTGGGGCTTTTTGCATCTCTGGGTTAAGATAGCCGCATACAATAAGAAATCAGGCGGGCTATGAGTTATTCACATCATCATGAAAAACATTATATTTTAAGAACGGGCTGGTTACGGGCTGCGGTGTTGGGGGCCAATGATGGGATTATCTCAGTGACCAGTCTGGTGATCGGGATGGCGGCCAGTGGTGCTTCCAGCCAGACCCTGCTGATTACCTGTATTGCCGGCCTGATTTCAGGCGCTAGTTCCATGGCTGCCGGCGAATATATTTCGGTCAAATCCCAGGAAGATATCGAGCAGGCTGATCTGCACATGGAATCCAGAGAACTGCGTAAAAACCCCGATCTGGAACTAAAAGAACTGACCCATATTTATACCTTGCGCGGCCTGACGCCTGAGCTAGCGCATGAAGTGGCGGTACAGCTGACCGCCAAAGATGCCCTAGCCGCCCACGCCCGCGATGAAATCGGCATTCATGAAAATACTGCCGCCAATGCGGTACAGGCGGCGGCATCCTCGGCGATTGCATTTTCTTTAGGGGCGCTGTTGCCTTTACTGACCATTGTCTTTAGTCCGGTGGAATATCTGGACCGAAGCATTGTGATTGTAGGTGTCTTATCGCTGGCCTTACTCGGTGCCCTGTCCAGCTATTTTGCCGGCACCTCCATGCTCAGAGGCAGCTTGCGGGTCACGGTCTGGGGCGTGGTGGCCATGCTATTCGCACACTGGATTGGCTCGTTGTTCCATGTCACACCTTTATAAAAAAACCGCCAAGCAAATCGGGCGGTTTTTTTACCTTAGGGCTGTGTTTACTGTAAAGCCGCTTTCAGGTTACAGCCATAATTCATGGTTTGCTGCACCTGACGATAGCTGGTATAGCGGTTTAAAATAAAATCGTAAAAATTGTCGGCATTGGCAAAATTCTGCTTTAAATTTTCCTGTTGAGCCTGGGGCAGCTGGATCTGATCAAGCAGTTCCAGATTATAATGTCCGAGACGATACATCTCGGCAAAATAGCCATTCATCATATCGCAATAGCCGGCTTTGGTCGGCTTTAAGGCGGTACTGCTGACCAGATGCTGGTTCAAGGTCATCAGATTATCGGCATCTAAAGGAAACTGCTGGGCAAAGGCAATACTTTCCAGCTGCTTAAACTGCTGAAAATCGGCTTCCAGTTGACGGTTTAAGGCACTAAAGCGCTGCTGTAGCTGCTCTGCACTGGCCACCTGGTACTGTTCAGGCTGGACCTGTACCTGCTCTGCCTCATGTGGTCCACATGCTGTCAAACCTGTTATTGTGAGCAAAACAGCCCCTACATACCCCTTCATGCTTTTACCTTTTCCACGATACAACCCGGGCATTATACTGATGAAACCGGCCGGGATGAAAGTTAGAGCGACTTTTCATTCATATAGCGCCAGTAACGTTTCGGTACATACTGAATATGCAGCTTCATGTTCTGCCGTGCCTGAATATTGACGCTGTGAAAATAATCTTTCCACAGCTGGTCATATAAAAATTCTTCAGCATCCAGCTCGATACTAAAGGCCTGACTGTGGCCACTGCCCAGCTGGAGATCCAGCTGCCGGGCATTCATCTGAACCTGATGCACATCATCCAGATCATAATAAATGCCGTAATCACGCTGTTCGTCATAAATCAGCCAGCGCTGATCCTGATAACGCGCCTTAAAATGCCGCTCGATCAGCGGTAATACATTAAAATCTGGCCGCACCAGACTTAAGAACAGACCATCCTGACATTTTTTAAAGCGTACAAAAGCTTCCATGCGATGTTTTTCCCGGCCCACCTGCTTGGCCCACTGTGCCATGCCCAACACCGCCGGATGGCCATAATTACCATCCACCGCATGGCCGTGTTGAAAAACATAAATGCAAAAATCAAACAGATGCTGAAAGGCCTGTTCCTGCTCCGACAAAAAGCACAGATAAAACTGACGCAAGCTGCCGGGCTGGATTTTCTGTTTCAAGCCCTGCCAGACCCGCTGCCCCTGCACATCCTGTGAAGACACGACAATAAACTCATCAAACAGGCCATGCTGGGACTGCGGATTGGCGGTAATGTGTACATCAAACTCTTGAAAGCGAAATGCCCGAAACACACAGCAAAGCAAGCCGGTGAGCGTGCCATCAAAGCAGTAGGTGGCCATTAAAAAGCAAAGCCCAGTTGTGGCGAGAGCTGCTGCTGATATTTGGATTGCCCCGACTGTAAAATCTGCTGGCGAATCTGCTGCGCTGGCGGCTCTTTTTTAAATTTCGGGCTGTCGGCACAGCGAATAAAATGCTGGGCACGGTTATAGGCCACGCCCATGCGTTTTAGCTGATCTATATGAATGTGCCCAAACCGGCGCGCCTGCACAATTTTCTGCGCCGAACGCACGCCTATACCCGGCACCCGTAAAATCAACTGGTAGTCGGCACGGTTGATATCTACCGGAAAAGCCTCTGGATGACGCAGTGCCCAGCCCAATTTCGGGTCGACATCCAGGTCTAAATTGGGATGTTGATCATCCACCAGTTCATGCGCAGCAAAACCATAAAAACGCATTAACCAATCACTTTGATAGAGCCGGTTTTCACGCAGCAACGGCGGCGCTGAACCGACAGCGGGCAAGGCCTTTTCCTGTGTATTAATTGGAATATAACCAGAAAAATAAACCCGTTTTAGCTTGAATTCTTTGTAGTGCCGATCGGCCATCATAATAATGTCTTGGTCGGTTTCATTATGTGCACCCACTACCATCTGCGTGGTTTGTCCGGCCGGAACAAACTTCGGTACCGATTTGATGATTTTCGATTCATCTTTCAGTTGAATCAGGCGATCGCGGACAATACCCAAATCCTTCTGCACTTCGGCATGACTTTTTTCCGGGGCAAACTGCTGTAGTCCGGCTTCGGTCGGCATTTCCAGATTAATACTCATCCGGTCAACATATAAACCGGCTTCGGTAATAATTTCCTGAGATGCGCCCGGGATGGTTTTTAAATGAATATATCCATTAAAGTTTTCTTCCAGCCGCAGCTTTTTCACCACCTGTAGCATTCGTTCCATGGTGTAATCGGCCGATTTAAAAATACCGGAACTTAAAAACAGCCCTTCAATATAATTGCGCCGGTAAAAATTTATGGTCAGATCGACCACTTCCTGTACGGTAAAGGCTGCGCGTTTCACATCATTGGAACGCCGCGACACGCAATAGGCACAGTCATAAATGCAAACATTGGAGAACAGGATTTTAAGCAGCGAAACACAGCGCCCATCTTCGGTATAGCTGTGACAGATGCCATTACCGGTATTGCCCAGCCCTTGGTCTTTATTTTTGCGCCGACTGCCACTCGATGAGCAGGACACATCATATTTGGCAGCATCGGCTAAAATTTGCAGTTTTTCACGGATACGTTCAGACATGCGTTTCAGCAGAAATCAGGAGATAAGCTGATTATAAAAAAGCGAAAATGTTGCGCCTAGCAAGCCGATGCGTTAGCACGACCCAGCTTGTCGCAACGAATGTAACTGCTGTGTAAAAACCGGCAGATTATTTAAAAAATAAATAATGATTATGATTTGCTAATTTTGTTCAGCTTGGGCAAAGTGTAGGAAGAATAAGGAGAAATCGCATGTCTATATTGGAACAGCTCGGCATTAAACATCCTATTTTTTTAGCGCCGATGGCCGGTGTTTCGACACCTGAACTGGCTGCCGAAGTTTCCAACCAGGGCGGCTTGGGTTCACTGGGTTTAGGGGCCAGTTCAGTGGCGTCTGCCCGAGAACAGATTTTAAAAACCCAGGACCTGACCGACTGCCCTTTTCAGGTCAATTTCTTCTGTCATCAACCCGAGCCGCTGGATGAAGCTGCTGCTCAGGTCTGGCTGGATTATTTAAGTCCGCATTTTGTCCATTATGGCGTAGCGCTGCCGACCCAGCTCAAAAATCTGTATCCTAGTTTTTTAAGCAATGATGATTATCTGAATCTGGTGCTGGAAACCCGTCCTCAGGCGGTGAGTTTTCATTTTGGTATTCCGCACGCCCATCAGATTCAGGCGCTAAAACAGGCCGGGATTATCACCATGGTCTCTGCCACCAATCTGGCCGAAGCACAAGCCATTGAAGCGGCGGGTATTGATATTATTATTGCCCAAGGCGTAGAGGCTGGCGGTCATCGTGGCCTGTTTAATGCCGCTATTGATGGCGGTATCCGCACGGTAGATTTAGTGACTTTACTGACCCAGCACTGTCAGATTCCGGTGGTTGCGGCTGGTGGAATTATGAATGGTCAACATGCACAACGTGTCCTGAACCTTGGCGCAGTCGCGGTACAGCTCGGGACCGCCTTTGTGCAATGTAAATCTTCCAATGCCAATGAGGCGTATCGCAAGGCTTTATTTAGCCAGAGCTGTACCCAAATTACCGATTCAATTTCCGGCCGTCCGGCACGTGGTCTGGTCAATCAGTGGCACCGTCTGGTGGATACGCCAAACCGTCCGCCGGTACCGACCTATCCGTATACTTATGATATTGGCAAGCAGTTACATGCCGCAGCTAGCCAGCAAGGTGAACAGGGATTTGGTGCATTCTGGGCCGGTGCCAATGTCGGTCTGATTCGTGACATGGAAGCCGGTGATTTAATTAATCAACTGGTGCTGGAAATGACCAGTCACTAAGCGCGAACAATAAACAAAAAACATCTCCGCGGAGATGTTTTTTATTGGCCTGATAGTGTCTTGAATGCTTTAACGGGTGACACGTTGCCAGGCATCTTTGGCTGCAAATTTTGCTTCTTCCCAGTTCAGACGGGAATCGCCTTTCATCTGTTCCCATTTGGTGCGCAGTTCTGGCTCGGCCCGGTCAAAATCGACATTTTGTTCATATAAAGGACGGTTTTCATAGCCCAGTCGATAGGCGCCGCGATAATCACGATCATAGTCGACATCGGCATAGACACTGCGGGTTTCATTATAATATGGACGGTTCTGGTACTGATCACGCCAGTATACATCTTCTGCAGTCGGATCAATCGCATCGGCAATTTCATTACCGGCCAATCCACCCACTACACCACCGGCAATACCGCCTACTACGGCACCGACCGGTCCAGCTGCAGCACCGACGGCCGCACCGGTTGCCGCACCCCCTAATACACCGACACTAGTACCCACAGGATGATCGCCTGCTTCATTCATATCCGGGACACGATTGGTGTCCAAATCAGGACGTGCGTTGACATCGGTCGGGTCGACATTTAAACCCTGGCTTCGTTCTTGTGGTAATTCTGTTGAGGTCTTATGGCTAAATTCAGTCACAGGACGATTAGTATTGGTCATGTTGAAACTCCTTGGATCATTGTTATTAACAAGACTGGAATATCATCTTGCCAAGTGAAGACTTACCTAGCATAGAGCAAGCCAAGCCCTGCAATGTCCAAGTCCTGTCCGTGTTCAGTGAGCGTATGTTGCCCTGTGTTCAGGTCTGTAGAGATTGTAAACGGATAAAATCGGGGATAAAAAATGGCGCTCTAATGCGCCACAATTATGATAGATATTTAATTATTTGGTTTCTAACAGATTCACCTGTTCAACCTGCACATCACTCATGATGTTGCCATGTTCTAACAGTTGATTAAAATAGTTTTCCACCACCTGATACTGCTCGGCCGTGCTTTCCACACGGTACATATTCTGGCGGAATTCATTGCTAGAACGCAGTCCTTTGGTGTACCAGGCAATATGTTTACGTGAAATACGGCAGCCTGAATATTCTCCATAAAAGCTATAAAGTTCAGATAAATGCCCAAGCAATACCTGTTTGACTTCTTCAATACTCGGTGCAGTCAAATGTTCACCGGTCGTCAGATAATGGGCAATTTCACGGAAAATCCAGGGACGGCCTTGTGCCGCACGGCCAATCATAATCGCATCTGCACCGGTATAATCCAGCACCATTTTAGCTTTTTCCGGACTGTCGATGTCGCCATTGGCAATGAGGGGAATATTCAGCTCGGCCTTAACCTGCTTGATTAACTCATAACGCGCCGTGTTCAGGTACATATCTTCGCGGGTACGACCATGCAGGGCCAGCGCTGCAATACCGGCCTGCTCCGCACGCTTGGCCACACGCAGAATATTTTCCTGACCGTTTAAAAAACCGAGTCGGGTTTTTAAGGTCACCGGCACATCGACTGCTTCTACGACTGCATCTAAAATCCGGGCGACCAGATCTTCATCTTGCAACAACGCCGAACCAGCCAGCTTGTTACATACTTTTTTGGCAGGACAGCCCATATTGATATCAACAATCTGTGCGCCATTGGCCACCTGATAACGCGCAGCTTCAGCCAGATCAGCCGGATCGGAGCCGGCAATTTGTGCAGAAATCGGCGCGATTTCGCCATCAAAATTGGCCCGATACAGACTTTTTTTGCTCATGCGCAAAGTCTTGTCCGAGGTCATCATTTCACTGACTGCATGGCCTGCGCCAAAATATTTGCACAGCGTTCTAAACGGCCGATCCGTGACACCTGCCATTGGTGCCACCCACAGCTTTCGCTCAATAGGACGATCAAACAGTTCTTGAATGACAGGATGTGAACTCAATGTAGGAACCTCGGGAAACAGAAAATGCGCAGCGAATCTTTCAGATGGGAGAAAACTGGATACGGCGCTAAAAACCGAGCTAGTTTAAAGCCTTCTGACCAAAATTTCTATGCATCTGTACCGACCACAGCACATCTGTTTTTAGCAGATGCTAAAAAAACAAAAGCCCATCAGAAGATGAGCTTTTTGCAGCGAAACCGGCAATTAGATTGCAGTAATACCGCTGGCCTGGTCGCCTTTTTTACCCGCTACGATGGTAAATTCAACGCGCTGGCCTTCATGTAAAGTTTTGAAGCCCTGGTTGGTAATTTCGCTGTAATGAGCAAAAACGTCCTGACCTGAATCTGCCTGAATAAAACCAAAACCTTTAGTTTCATTAAACCATTTCACAGTACCAGTAACTGTATTTGACATAAGATAATCCTGTATTAAAAAACTTTTAAATTGGTCATAGATAAACCAATAATTAACTGGAAAATGACTTTGAAACTAAAAATCTGATACTACGAAGGATATTAAAAAACGACGGAGGGAAAAGATTTGCTGAAACAATAGTAATTCTTCTAGTTAACGACCACTATACAGACTTCTGTTCTGAATGCAATAAAAATAAATTAATTCAATTTATATAACTGATTTAAAGCAATATAAAAACTTTTACCATCCAGGTTAAATTCTACCTGCTGTCCGGACTGAAGCTCAATCATTTTACCGACTTCCACCCAGATAAAACCCTGGCTCGAGCGCTGCTTCTTTTTCAGCGGCATTACTTTTACAAAAATTTCCTGACCATTGACTGCAGTGGCCAACTGCCAATTTTCTACATTATTCAACATAACTGACTCATTATATGAGCTTAGGTGATCATTTAAGAAAGCTGTTCCATTTTATTAAAATTTCATCTTTCAAAAATCGGATAAAAACACAATCAAATTTGATTATTTTAAACTTTTCACTGTCCCAATTCTCACAATTATGGACAAATATTCAATCACTATAAGCATTAAAAGTTGGATGCGGGGGCCGGATTTGAACCAACGACCTTCGGGTTATGAGCCCGACGAGCTACCAGACTGCTCCACCCCGCAAAGGAGAGTTAGCTTTATACGCCCTATATTTGCTAAACACAAGGTTTATTTAAAATATACACTAAAATAACCACGGTTCTACGCTAAAATAATTCCCTTTATTTTGATTAGAAAATTTTGCAATCATTAAAAAATAACAGATAATATTTTAAAAAATAATTCAGATGATTTTATACAGCATCTCCCTTATTTATTTAAATATTTTCTTAAAATAACAGAAGATCATCAAATTAAAATCAGTGCTTTATTTTGAAATAGAACTCAGTATCTAACCCTACAATATCCGCTTTTTGAGCCACTCAATTCTCTGGCATCTTGCAGATAAAAATTGACAGTGCAACGTAGGCCGTATACATATATATTCACACCTGTATAGCCGAATTTCTGTATACTTCATCTGCCCTGTAGGCTGACCCGTCTGGACCGAGTTTTCCTGTTTATGAAACACACCTTCCTGTCATCTGTAATCAAACCTTTAAGCCTGATTGCGTTATCTTTAAGTTTAGCTGCCTGTGGCGACAGCGCCTGGTGGAATAAAGGCGATGAGCCAAGTCTAGATGCAGATCAGATCAAACGACTAATTCCTTCCCGCGTGAAAGATCGTGATTCATGGGCCAAAGATATTTACGATATTAGTGAACAATTGGGTATTCCGCAGACCAAGGAAAATATGTGTACCATTGTCGCCGTGGTCGATCAGGAATCCAACTTTGTTGCCGATCCGCAGGTTTATGGTTTAGGTGAAAAAGCGGTTAAAGAAGTCCAGGAACGCTTAGACGAGAAGTTTAAAGATAAACTCGGTGAAGCCATTGGAGGCACCATTGCCGGCTATTTTCAGGATGTACTGAAAAACCATCCAAGCCCGGAAGATAACTATTTAAGCCAGATGCGCCGGGTCAAAACCGAACGGGAACTGGATGAACTTTATCGTGAAATTTTTGACTATATGGCCAAGCATTATCATGTATCGGCCCTGACCGGTGCAGCCAAGCTGTTTGGTCAAAATATTGGAGAAAAGCTGAATCCGATTACCACTTTAGGTTCGATGCAGGTGCATATCAGCTATGCCAAGGAACATAAACGCCAAGGCGGCAATATTGCAGAATTACGCACCGATTTATACAGCCAATATGGTGGCCTGTATTATGGTATTCACCGCCTGATGATGTATCCGGCCGACTATGATAAACCGCTATATCGCTTTGCCGATTATAACTCGGGTATGTATTCCAGCCGTAATGCCGCTTTTCAGAGCATGCTCAATGATTTAACCGAAGCCGAATTATCTCTAGATGGTGATTTACTGCTCTATAGCAAAGATGGCGGTGTTCGCAGTGCCAAGAGTCAATCTGAACGCGAGCTGATTAGTGTTTTTGCCAAACATAATATTGTGCTCACCCCACGTCAAATCCGCTCCGATCTGAAAAAAGAAAAAGAGCAGGATTTTGAAGATACCGCTTCGTATCGCGCCTTATTAAAACTCTATCAGGAACAAACAGGCAAAGAACCATTTTATGCGATGATGCCAGAGGTGGTAATTTCTGGGCCAAAACTCAGCCGTGATTATAATACCAACTGGTTTGCTACTCGGGTCAACGGGCGATATACCACATGCATGCAAAAAGCCAAAAATATAAAAATCTAGCCTTATTTGATTTTGATGGCACCCTGTGCAGCAAAGACAGTTTTACAGGGTTTATTTTCTATGCTTTATCTAAGCGGCATATTATTAAGCAAGGACTTAAAATCTTACCTTGGATTCAAGCCTATTACCTAAAAGTTTACCCTGCACATGCCATGCGTCCTAAATTGTTTAATGCCATGTTCAAAGATGCAAGTACAACTGAAATATTAGCACTTGCACAACGCTATGCAGCAGATTTAATGCATGATCTAAACCCACAACTGTTACAGCAATTAAAACAACATCAATTCAATGGTGATGATGTGGTGGTGGTTTCTGCGAGTGTGGATATTTATTTACAGTATATTTGTCAGCAGTTAAATGTTGGTTTGATTTGTACCGAAACAGAAATTGAAAATCAGCAATTTACAGGACGATACTCTACAGCTGATTGTAGTCGGGAACAAAAGCAAATTCGGATTTTAGAACAATACGATTTAAAAAATTATGCTGCTATTTACGCGTATGGCAATAGTGATGAAGATGAAGCCATGCTGAGTTTAGCAACTTATTCTTATATGGCGGGTGTCGATCAAGTATTGCCTAAAATTATTGATTATAAAAAATTGGCTTAAATTTATTTATGCGCAAAAAAACCCACATTTCGTGGGTTTTTTATAGATTGGAGGTTACATGTAGCGGATGCCGCCAATACCAAAAGTCTTTTTATAGACTGGAACGAAGTTACCAGGATCATCTGCCTTACTTAAATTAAGTTTAAAGTCACCTGACATTTCTGTCATATCCGTAGTACCGACAACCATTAAATTACCCTCAATTCTGACCGTGCCAGTACCAATCAACTTACCTGAAGCCCCTCCGGTACCTCCTGCAGCAGAGTTAGCAAGTAAATTGCCATAATAATTAACTAAGACAAGAGTCCCACCATCTTTACCGCCAATTAATTCTAAATTTCGAGCAAGATACAAAACATTAGCTATACTTGCTGGATAATCTTCGAGTTGACTCTGTGTCTTTAATGCATCTTGAGACTGACAGTATTGTAGTGGGTATTCAGCTGGACACACTTTTGCTAATCGACTTGCCCTATCCGTATCATTAACTGCATCTAAAATATAGTGGTGTGGAGCAAAAATGTCATAACCAACAATTTCTTCAGGCTTAATATTATTCGGTATATTAGGTATAGCTTTAAACTGATTTTTTAATGCATCAAAACCATCTTTAATTGTACTATCACTACTTTGTTCAACAATAGAACTTTCAATTTTTCCCGTTGCAACAATTGAATTTACTAGAATATTTCCTGGGTAATTTGTTACTAATTGGGAGGTGACTCCTTCAACCGTATATTTGAGTATAAGCTTACTCTTCCATACATTTACTTTAACGTTACCATCGAACCACAAAACACCTGGAATTTTATTGCTTGCATTACTATTAACAATCCATAGTTTATTTGATGCATCATATGAAACTCCCCCGATATTACAATCAGCTCCCTGACCATTTGTACCAATTACAGTTTCAGTTTTTATTTCAGCACCACCTTTATACACATTATTGATTCTACATTGTGGAATATTATTTCCATCTGTATAAAAAATATAATTAGCATCTTTTCTTACATCTGTTGGGTTTAAGAAATCTCTTTGCGAAAAGGCTTTAAGGGTAATGCCAGCTTCACTAATTTCCTTGCTGCTCCAAGGTGTTCCACTTTGCTGTAAAATATTTCCTCCTCCAACCTCTAAAGTTACACCATCAGCAATTAAGCTCTCCAATTTATTTACCTGTAATCCACCCTCAAAAACTGAGCCTTTGAACTGCTCCTTAGAAAGCTCACTCGTAATATTATAATTCGCGCGCAAAATAGCAGAAGCACCGCCACTTTTACCAATGATATCAAACTTATATTGATCTTTAAGCACTGGATTATTACAAGCACCAACACGTTCAAATTTTATTTGAGTTTCTGGATTAGACTCTTCAATTTCACCATTACAAAGTTGATCTATTAGTCTAAGCCCATTATCTTCTTTACTTAATTGATTTAGATATTTAGAAAAAGCATGATAACCAATCATGGCTTGCATTTGTGCTTGAGTTTGCGCGTGAGTCGTGGTTGCGCTGGACTGTAGATTTCGCATTGTCGACATATAACCCACAGTTAACACTGTTAAGGACAGACCAACCAATACAATAAACAGCAGAGAGGATACGCCCGCCTGTTTTATAAAAGAAATAATGTCTGGCTTATTTCTTTTCATATCCATAACATTTTGCATGACTAATCCTCCCTATTTAAAGTTAAATAGGCATGTTGTGTTTTCAATTGTACGTGCTGTAGTTTCTGTACTTGCAGCGTAAGTATTGATACTGATAACAACCTGATATTTACCACCGCTTACTACTGGCTCACTTGCTGCCGCTTCACTTGCTGCTGATGCTATGGCAACACCAAAAGGGGTGCATCTTTCACTACCTAAATCTTTAAGCTCTATGTTTATTGAACCAATTTTATTAGAATCATTTGAAATTTTTGATGTCTTTATTACTTTTTCAATATGAACTAAACGCTCCACCTTAAGTGTAGGATTTGCTACTAAGTCAGGCTTCGCCAGAGTGTCGCTACATCCATAACCTGAACTATCTGTACCATACACATACAATCCACCATCAGCACTATCAGTTACTTTGACATTTTTTAAAGCTCTACATTCAGTATCAGTGATTTTCCAAACAAGATATTCAGCACCATCAGCAGATTCTGGAAAAGTATGAGATTTAATAGCAGGATTGTTAACATTGTAACCTACACCTTGCAAAACACGGTCAACTGCTATCAAACCCAACATTAAACTACTATCGGTTTTCGCACCAAATGATGCTTCGGCTGTAACCTTCCCCGTAGTCACGAATGCACGCAGCATAGCCAAAATAATGATAATTGAGAGCGTTAATGCAATCAAAATTTCAATTAAAGTAAAACCGCGCTGTGAAAGCTTTAAACTCGTCATTTTTGCTCTCCTTCTTACGGTGATATCTTAACTGGGATAGCTGGAACTAGCTGACCATCTGCTAGATCAGCTTCGCTTGCCGCCTCAATTACACTAAGTGTTGGATATTGTATGACAACCTCTTGATTCGTATTGGAACCATTGCTATGAATCTCAAAAGTTTTTGAGATTACTTCGCATTCCACTGCGACCTTCATATCTTGTGCATTAACATAACTCACGCCATCATCAGCAGCAGAAGGACACCCCCCTTTTTCAAGGTACTGTCTCATCTGGTTCACTGTATGGAGATGTAAGTTTTGATCACGGTGCACCACTGCTGTTCGACCAGAAATATAAGCAGCGCCTAAACCAAT
Source organism: Acinetobacter sp. CIP 53.82 (assembly GCF_000369465.1). NCBI lineage: Bacteria > Pseudomonadati > Pseudomonadota > Gammaproteobacteria > Moraxellales > Moraxellaceae > Acinetobacter > Acinetobacter sp. CIP 53.82. The sequence goes on from NZ_KB850046.1 coordinate 253,314, forward strand.
AATTGCCATCAGCACCATTGAAACCAATACTTCGATTAAAGTCGCGCCCTGCTGATACTTTGGTATTCCAAGATCGTTAGAAGTAACCTGCTTCATCTTGACCTCCTGACGCTTGAATCAAATACTGGGTACATGTGTTTGTCTGTAAAGACGCATTATTATTTAATTCAACCTTTTGAGTTGCTGAGTCACAGGCTGCTGAGGCTGGTAAAGTTGACAACTGAATTGTGACCGTTGGAGTAATATTGAAACTCCAAATAGTCGCATTGTTACTGTCTTTTACCACCACTGTAGTAGAAGTCACTTCCAGACTGGCAGCCTTAATTCCTTCCTTGACAGCATTCGGGTTTCTTAACGCTTCATTTTTAGCACGCGCATATGCTTCCAATAGTTCTTTTTCAGTTTTGGTAATTTGCGCATTCGCCACCCAAGCCCGGCCCAATGGGAAAATAGCCACAGCAAGAATTGCAAGCAAAGCAATCCCAATCATCAATTCGATGAGGGTCACGCCACGTTGCCTTACCATGAGCTTAACCCGCCACAGCCATTACTAGTTTCAGCAATATTTTTATAATTATTACTTCTGAAGGTCAGTACACATCCGGCATTCCTCCCCTCTCCCGTAGCGATCAACTCATAACCAGGTTTTGAATCAATATCTTTAATTTCTACTGTATATTTAAAGGTATCTGCTGCCGCGGGTTGCCAGCCTTTTGCGTGATTTTGAGTTTCCGTATTATCTGTAGTTGGATTTGGTGTAGGGGTTGCATAGCTTAAGTTGCGCTGATACATACTTTCCAATACCAAACTTAACGCAACTAAATCTGACTGGGCACTACGCGCTTTGGCTTTGGTGATGTAATTTGAATACATAGGCATGGCAATGGCTGCGAGAATAGCCAAAATAATGACGGCCACCATTAATTCCAGGAGCGTAAAACCTGCGCTAGATGTGTGGAAGTTCGAGCCTTGTTTTTTATACATTTTCCTTCTTTACCAAAAGCATACTTACTTCTATAAAACTAGCATAGGATTTGTTTAGTATATGTTGTATAAACCTCCAAATTGTTTAGAAATAATTCACTGCATTTTAATTATGATTATGATTATGATTTTCAATTAAAAAATGTTTAATCCTAAATATTTTTACCAATTGTTAAAATGTGTAAATAATTAACATGTTTTTCATATACATATTTAACTGAGTGTCATCAATCTTGTTGTGCTTTAAATTTTCATCAAAACTATATACTTATACTCACATAGAGTATATAAGCTTGGATATCATTGTACTTATCAAGTAATTGGCATAAATGCTCAAAGTTAATCATTTATGTGAATTATTTTATAAACAATTAACAAAAATCATACCAAATAACCTTTTTCTCCAGATTTCCGAGTTGGCTGCTTTGTTTTTAGTTTTTATGGCTCTTTCTATACAATAAAAAAGGCAATTTCCTATAAAAATTGCCTTTTTTCTCTTAACGCATTTTATACTTATTTTTTAAACGGAAACGCATACTTGGCAATCCGTTTCAGTACACTGCCATATTGTTTAAACAGGCTGGCATTGTTGTAGTGCAAACCATATTTTTCACATACTGCCTGTACTTTTGGCGCCATCTGACGGTAACGGCGTGCCGGTACATCCGGATATAAATGGTGTTCAATCTGATGGCTTAAATGGCCAGTCAGAATATGGAACGCTTCTGAACCAGTCAGGTTAGAAGAACCACGAATCTGACGCATATACCAGTGACCACGGCTTTCATTTTTCAATACCGATTTTGGGAATACCTCAACATCTTTGGTGAAGTGACCACAGAAAATAATACTGAAGGTCCAGATGTTACGGATTCCGTTGGCCACCAGGTTGCCAGTGAATACTGGTAACGCTGCAGGACCAGCAATCAGCGGGAAGAACACATAGTCTTTAAACAGCTGTTTAGAGATTTTGCTCTGTAAAGGTTTCCACTCTTCTTTCAGCTCAGCCTTGGTTTTACGGCCCATCCACACTTTACCGAGTTCCAGGTTTTGAATCGCCACACCCCACTGGAACAGTAAACAGAATGGAATACTGTAAATCGGTTGTAGCAGATGACCCGGTTTCCAGCGTTGTTCTGGGAACAGACGTACCAGACCATAGCCGATATCATCATCCATACCTTTAATATTGGTATAGGTATGATGCTTGTAGTTGTGGGTTTGACGCCAGTTTTCAGAAGTACCGACAATATCCCACTCATAGGTCTGACCATTGAATTTTGGATCGTTCATCCAGTCATACTGACCGTGCATAACGTTATGACCAAGCTCCATGTTTTCCATGATTTTGGCAAAGCCGAGCAGACCTGTCCCCAAAATCCAGGCTGGTGGGAACCAGCCGGCAAACAGGCAGGCACGACCCGCAATAGAGGCATAACGGATGGTTGAGTATACACGGCGGATGTATTTGGCATCTTTTTCGCCTAAATCATCCAGCACTTCCTGCTTGATGGCGTCTAATTCACGCGCCAATTCATCCAGTTCTAATTGGGTTAATTCGCGGTTTTTAGGATTTTTAAAATATTCAAATTTTACTGGCATATTCATAGTGAGTGTACCCGCTTATAAGTCAATAACTAAGTCTGTTTGTGCCGAATTCACGCAAAGCTTGAGCAAATTACCCGGTTCGGTGTTTTGCGCACCATTCACCAGATTTTTGGTCGAGCCTTCGACTTTGTTGCAGGCACATTTATTACAAATTCCCATACGGCAGCCATGCTTCGGTTGAATATTCTGCTGCTCCAGGCTGGTCAAAATAGATTGGCCTTTGGGAATGGTCACGGTTTTATTCGATTGGGTTAAGGTCACCTGTACAAAACCAGCTTCTTCATTGAGCATTGGGCTCATGCTAAAGGCTTCAGTTTTTAATTGCTGTGCATGCGCAAACAGTTCTTCTACCCGTGCAGCAAAACCCGATGGACCACAGGCATAGACTGCGCTCTGTTCAATCTGCTCAAAGGTTTGCAGATGGCTTTCATTCAGACGCTGTGCCGGTGTTTCCCCTGCCTGGGTATAAAACACGTCAAAGCTAAAGTATGGATATTGTGTCGCCCATTGTTCAAACTGGGTTTTAAAAGCAACATCGGCAAAGGTTTTTACCCAGTACATCAGTTTAACCGGGGTCTGCTTTAATTGACCCGATTTGGCCAAAGCATCGACCAGGCTATACATTGGGGTAATACCACTACCGGCAGCCAGCAAAATGAGTGGCTGTGTCGCTTCAGGCAACAACATATCGCCATAAGGCTGGCCAAATTCCAGAATATCGCCCACATTGGCCTGATTGACCAACCAGCTGCTGACTTTACCCTGATCGACTTTTTTAACGGTTAACAGCACATGCTGAGTATCCAGTTGCGTCAGGCTGTAGGTACGCTCATAGCGAATTCCTTCAATGGTGACAAAGACCGGGTGATGTTGGCCCGCCTGTCCAAGCTGGAATTTCTGATTGAACTGCACCATCAGGCTGACCGTGTCCTGCGCGGTCTGCTGCTTTTGCACAATCTTGCCCAATGCCTGATTCACAGACCACAACGGATTGATTTTTTGTAACCAGAAGTTTGCCGAGTACGGATCAACAATCGCACTCGCAAGAGATTTGAGGGGAGATTTCGACTTTTCGATAACGTGCATAGCCTACACCACGCGATGAATTCTCAATTATTATACACATGTATATATATTTGTATATACGCTTGTATTGTTTCTATTCATTTCACAAGTTCACACACAACGGCTATACTACTGAAAAGCCTTTCAGCTCTGGACCCTATGACTCAGCCTGCCATGAAAATAAGTAATGATGTTCTTGCCCAAGATGTTCCCAACATCCGTGAACCCATGACGGTGCGTACGGTCGGCAGGAAAGCGACCATTACCAAGGAAGAGCTGTTTCAGGCTGCACTGAATCTAATCGGACCCCAAAAAAGTATTGCCTCTTTAAGCCTGCGTGAAGTCGCGCGCGAAGCCGGTATTGCACCGAATAGTTTTTATCGTCACTTTAAAGATATTGATGAGCTGGCCATTGCCCTGATTGACCGGGCCGGCCATGTGCTGCGTCAGATTCTGAATCAGGCACGTTTAAAAGCATCCAAACAGAACAGCATTATCCGCACCTCGGTTGAAGTCTTTATTGAACAGCTAGATGCTGATGAAGGTAATTTAAGTCTGCTGTTGCGTGAAGGCTATACCGGATCGACGTCTTATAAGCAGGCAGTGGAACGTCAGCTGAACTATTTCCAGCAGGAACTAAAAGATGACCTGATTCGTCTGGAGCGTTTGAATAACAGCAAACTGTCCCATCCGGAGATTGTTTCTTCAGCCATTACCCAGCTGGTGTTTAATATGGGTGCCAAAGTGATTGATATGCCCGCCAATGAACGTAAAATCATTGCCGAGCAAACCATGATCATGATTCGGATGCTGCTCGAAGGCGCGCGCCATTTAGATGAAGCACAAATCCGTTAACTGGATTTTAAACTGCTTATTTAAAGTGCTGATCGAATCCGCTGCTGCACATCGCGTGCGCTCTGCTCAGGAGATTCCAGCGGGAACATATGCCCGCCCGCTACAACACTAAACTCAATGCCATATATCTTTTTTAGTCCTTGCGGAAAACCTTGCTTATAAAAAGCACTCTGCTCTGCCGTGATTAAATGCACCGGTAAATTCGGGGCTTTACGTGGCCAACGCCACCACCAGCTTGGTACAGTTCTAAAAATATTGGCTTCAATATGTTTTGGAATCTGTAAGCTGATACCGGCCTCATCTTCTTTAAGACCATGCTGGATAAAATCCTGAAAACAGCGTTCATCAAACTGTTTAAACAAGGCATTGCCACGTAACTGCTGATAGGCCTGCTCACGGCTAGACCAGGTATCTTTACGTTTCAGACTCAGCCCAGCCGGGGTTAAACGGTCAATCTGTTTTGAACCCAGCTTTTGTAATAACTCGAATATCGGCGCCGATTTCCCAATCACAAAAGGCGGGTCCATTAAAATCAGCTGGCTAAATAAATCTGGCCGTTGATAAGATGCCATCAGCAACACCAGCGCGCCAAAAGAATGCCCCAAACCGACCACCGCCTGTTTTGGTGTTTGTAACTCGATATCGGCAATGACCTGCGCCACCAGTTTTTCCCATTTTGGCTCAACCGGATAGTCCGGATTCAGGCCAATGACCGGAATATATTTCAGCTCAATATCGGCATCAAAATAATCAAAAAAGGTCTGATAGCAAGGACTGGCGATGCCATTGGCATGGGCAAAATAAACAACAGTTTTGGTCATAAAGGTCTTTGAAGCAGATAATCCATTTTGCAGGAGGTAATTTTAATTTTTTGCTGCGATTCTCAAGATCAGCCAGGCTGGTTCAACACTCTACGCCTGACCAATATATTTATTTAGCCGACACCACCAGATTCTGGCTAGGCAAGAAAGTTGCGCCGCAGGTGGTTTTATCACCAACAATCACCACACCACGCCCTTTGACCTGGGTGGTTGGATCGGCCGCAATGGCCGCTACTGTAGTTTTACATTTTGGACAATAATGCTTCATGCCATTTAAATGCACGGCAATGCCATTAATAACAAATGAACTTTCACATTCAGCAACCACACCGCCATGTGAAGTTTTAGAGCCTAAAGTGACTAATGCTTTACCCATCGTTGTTATATCTTTTAAAAATTTGGCTCATCTTAGCATGAACATTTTACCGGACTCTAGTGCACTGATCGCCGGGCTGTTTATGTCAGGCAAATCAGCATAAAAAAGCACCCTTCAAATTAGACTAAAAGTGTCCAACTTTCGGGGTGCAGTTCACGAAGGTGCTTTTCTAAAAATTACGACTGTTATGGTTTAACCACCACCATCACCTGAATCGCTTCCGGGGTAACCGCAATACCGTCAAGCAGGCTTAAACCTTCTTTTTGCAATTTCTGCAAACGGCTGATTTCATCTTCACGGATGCTTGGGTTAAATTGCTTCAGATACGTTAGACGGTCAATTTCATATTGCCATTTCGCGCCATACATTTCTTTGGCCTGCTCTTTTAAGCTCGGCAAGGCAGTTTTGGCAATGTCCAATGCCTGTGCATAACGCTGCTCAATCACCTCGCGGCGTGCTTTTACCACCTGACGGCAGCTATTGCCATCTAAATGATGTAAATATGGTTTTAAGATTTCAGGGGCAATTTTTTGCGACAGATCCTGACCTTTTTCACTCAGCAATACACGAATCAATTGCTGCGGCAAGCTTGATGGCAAGTTCAGCGCTTTCGGTGCAATCACATCAACCTTGAACCACACTTCCAGCAGCACCGATCCTTGCGGTAATGCAGCTGACTTTAACACCGCCACATTGGTACTACCAAAGCTTTGGGTATTGATCATTTCCATCACGCTTTCGGTAAATGGATGTTCCAGAGTCAGATATTGTGCATCTTCACGGATTTGTGCCTGATCACGATAGAAGGTCGCAGTCATGCCCTCTTCATCTAAAGTCAGACCTTGTACCTGCATCTGGTCTGTTGGCTTGATGATGACTGTGCCATTGCTTTGTTCATCAAAGTCGATGTTGGTTGAAGCCATAAAGCGCTTCATGAACATTGGCAAAGTGGTGTTGTCATCATAATCTTCCAGCGCCTGGACAATTTCCTGTGCCACCACCGGACGGCAAGAGTTGTATTCCAGCAGGCGGTCACGGCCTTCCTGCAATTCAGCTTCCAAAGCTTCGCGCTGTACGCTAACTACTTCCAGCAATTCTTCAAACTGCTGGCCTTGATCTGCCAGTAAGCAGTCTTTTAATTCAACAATGAAGTTTTCCTGCAAAGTCTGCGCCGTTGGGGAAATATTGCTGAAAATATTCAACGCTTCGTTATACCAGCGGAACATGCGTTCTTGCGCCGTACCGAGTAAATACGGCACATGAATTTGAATCCGATTTTCCTGACCAATCCGGTCTAGACGGCCAATTCGCTGTTCCAGTACGTCCGGGTTCGCCGGTAAATCAAATAAAATTAAATCTGATGCAAACTGGAAGTTACGCCCTTCTGAACCAATTTCCGAACAGAGCAGGATTTGCGCACCATAGGAATCTTCTGCGAAATACGCCGCTGCCTGGTCACGTTCCAGCAGGCTCATGCCTTCATGGAACATCGCGGTACGGATACCGGCATGTAAACGCAGTGCATTTTCCAGCGCTTCCACCACCGGCCCACTACGTGCAATCAGTAGCACTTTTTTGTGTTTTAAATCGCTGCGCAGTTTTTCCATTAGCCACATTACACGCGGATCGGTTTCCATCCACGCGCCGTCGAGTTGGCCTTCTTCTGGCCACATCTGTTCACGTAGCTTGCCCTCTTTGGCCCAGTGGTCTGGGGCTGGCAGTGGTGCTGGCTGACAGTCACGGCCCGGGAAGCCCTGAATCGCTTCACGGGTGTTACGGAATAAAATACGGCCGGTACCATGACGGTCTAACAGTTCATGAATGGCGCGGAAACGCTGTTCCGGATGGTCTTCAATACGATGACCGAGCAAGCCTTCCAAAGCAGCCAGATGACCTTCTTCCAGTGGCATGTCGGACATCAGTACTTCAGCAATTTTGGCTGTTTGCTGATACTGCGCTTCTTCATCCAGGAAACGGTCCAACGAACTAAAACGCTGCGGATCGAGCAGGCGTAAACGGGCAAAGTGACTTTCAACACCCAACTGTTCCGGGGTTGCAGTTAAGAGCAGCACACCCGCCGTTTGTTCAGCGAATTCTTCGACCAGATCATAACGGTCATTGCCGCCTTCTTCTTCTGACCACATCAGGTGATGCGCTTCATCGACCACGAGTAAGTCAAAACCAGCTTCAAGTGCCTGCTCACGCAGATCTTCGTGGTCAATCATCAGGTCAATGGAGGCAATAATGCATTGCTCGGTCAGAAACGGGTTTAAATCCGGGTCGTGTTCTTTAATTGACGCTGTACGGGTCAGATCAAATAAAGAGAACTGCAGGTTGAAACGGCGGCGCATTTCAATCATCCACTGATATTGCAGTGAATCTGGCACCAAAATTAAAATACGTTCAGAACGGCCGGTTTTGAGCTGCTGATGGATAATCAGACCGGCTTCAATGGTTTTACCCAAACCCACTTCATCGGCCAGTAATACACGCGGTGCAAAACGCTTACCGACTTCGTGGGCAATATAGAGTTGATGCGGAATCAGGCCAACGCGTGAACCAATCAGGCCACGCAGCGGACTGCTGTGCATATTGGCCTGCATCAACAGCGCTTCAATACGCAGGTCGTACCATTCTTTATAGTCAATCTGGCTGGCCAGTAAACGGTCTAAGGGTTTAGACAGCTGGATTTGCGCGCCAATTCGGGTTTCATTCAGCGATTTCTGTTCTTCTGAACCATCTTCCAGCTGACGTACCACGTTATAACGCACCACGCCACCGCGATCTTCCAGACTCTGAACCGTCCATTTCAGGCCTTCCTGGTCCTGTACTTCATCGCCCGCATTAAACACGATACGGGACAAAGGTGCATTGTTACGTGCATAGACACGGGTTTCGTCACTCTTGGGGAATAAAATGCTGATTGAACGTTCATCTACATCAATAAGAACGCCTAAGCCCAGTTCTGTTTCTGTATCTGACAACCAACGTTGACCAATAGCAAACTGCTGCAATTTTTCCACCTTTTTCTAGAAGTTAGGACTGTCGCGTTATCACTCAAGGACTGCTTGCCATTTGAGCAAAATTTGACATCGTAAAGCAATATATTTTGACATAAAGCCCACCAAAAAGTGAGCTTAAATTCATGAGGATATGTTTCCCTTAAAACGGCACCGGGCAATTAAACTCCAGTGTTTCTCCCGTTTGAGGATGTTGAAAACTTAAATACGCCGCATGTAAACACAGGCGTGAAGACAGCTGTTGCTGCTCTGGCGTGGCATATAGGGTATCGCCAATAATCGGATGTCCCAGATATTGCATATGCACCCGCAGCTGATGCGAACGGCCGGTAATGGGAACGAGTTTGACCCGCGTAACCGCCTGTCCATTTATTTCAAACTGTTCCAGCGCCTGCCAGTGGGTAAGCGCCGGTTTCGAATGAGAAGGATCGGCCATATGCAACGGTGGACGGGTTGGATCATAGACCACCGGCACATCAATGGTGCCTTCGCCGTATAGATGCCCGGCCACCACTGCCTGATAATGCTTATCGGTCTGGCGTTCCTGAAACTGGCGTGAAATCTTGTTTTGCCCCAAGCGGCTAAGACCAAACACCAAAATGCCTGAGGTGTCGCGATCCAGACGATGAATTAACAGGATTTTAGGCTCAATGGCGACCAAACGGCTGATCAGGCAGTCTTGTAAATCTGCTGTTTTTCCTGGCACTGTGAGTAAGCCGGCCGGTTTATGGATGAGCATAAAATCTTCATCTCGATAAATCAGGTGTTCGGTTAGAAAATTACTCAAAGTACACTTCCAGGCTGATCGCGAAAATAAGGCGGCAATGATAAAAACCTTGCACCACAATTACAATGCAATTTGCGCAAATTGCAGACGTTTTTTCCGATTTTGCTGAATAAAAATGTCAATTTTCTGAAAATGGCAAATTTAGCCCGTTAAAATCTGCAGCAATCCGTGTAGTGTGGGTTTGGACTGCATATCTTCATAGCGAATATTGGCGCCATTGGCACGCCATAAACCGACCAGACTGACCATACTTACCGAGTCCAAACCATAGTGACGCAGATCTTCATGCGGGTCGATATCCAGCGCATCCATATCCAGCTGTTCTGCGATAGCCAACATAATACCTTTGGTCGACAATACATATTCGGAAGGTGCGCTTAAATCCCATAAGCGAGTCAGGCTATAGGTATTTAAGTGATGTATCCCCTGTGCCGAAATATTTTCAATCCACTGAATATGCTGATCTTGATTTGATAATAAAATTGCATCATCAACTACACAGATTTGCTCGGTGACACTTTGCAGATGTGGCAAGATTTGCTTGAGCATCGGCGTGACCTGCCCGGCAAAAATCAGCTGCGGATGCGTTGAGGCATATTCACCGAGTTGCTGCATGCCTTGAATCAGGTCATCGCCATACAAGTCCACAATTGGAATATCTAAAGCTTTGGCTTTATTGCTGATCTGAATCAGGTTCTGCATCAGTGGGCTGTCTTGAATCCCCTGCATCATGCGTAGATTTTGTAAGCCTACAAGAACTAATACTGATTGTGCTGATGCCAGTTGCCATTTGGCTTGTGAGGGAGAAAATTGGATTTTTTTGGGCATGGGATAAAGCATGGGATTCTCTTTGGCTTAAGACAGACAGCTTTTCTGGTGACTGTATATGCTAACTGAGACTGAGAATTGGCTGATAAGTTTAGAAACTCAGTTAGGGAGCATTTGGACAAATTAAGTCCAACTTTTTATAATAAATAAAAAAATCAAGGTTTAAAATAATAAGGTTATTTATCAATAAATAAATCTTTCATTTCATCATTTGATAAAACATGCGAGTATTCCTTCAACATATAGTTGATAAATCTAGAAGCTATGTGATGTCCCATTAAATGAGGTAGTAAGTTTACTATTAAGCTTCGAACTAACATTCTTTTCCTTTTTTTTTCAATTTTTTGATGCACTAACCATAATGCCTCACGACGATCTTTAGGAAAATCAACTCCTAATCTATAATCAATAGTAAGTTCTAACTCTTTACGTACAAATACTTCACTATTGATGTCTCCATGCTCTTCAATTAACTTAGTAATAAAGTATTCATACTCCTCTTGAGTTAATTTTCGACCATGGAATGACATAGTACAACCTTTTTATTACAGTAACTTAAGTCAGTTAACTTTCCGGAAATGCTTTTTTATATGTACCTTCTCCAAATGCTATATCAATAGATAATGGATCAATTAATGATAAACGCTCATTACGATTTAGTTGTAATAATTGTGCATATTCAAAATCACTCAATATGTCTGCAATGTCAGATTGAAATTCATTCGTAACTTTTTCGAATGAACGAATAAATTCAGGCATACTTATAGAGTTACTCAGCAATAATGAACTATCTTGTATTAATAGTTTATGTTCCAAAGATTCTTTAGCTTTCTGTAATGCTAATAATTGCTGTGATGAAATATACTCACCTACCCAAATCTTCACCTCTTCAGTAAAAATTTCTATTTGCATATTAAAAAAATTATTCGAAAATTCTTCTAAATTATTGCTTGTTAATAAACTTTTTTTAGCATACTTATTATAAATTTCCAGATTGGCAGATATAATTTTTAGGTTCTCATTTTTGGAGAAAGTTATTTCCTCCTTAATTGAATGAATATTTTCCCCAGTATCACATGCGGGAAGGTCACCTGAAATATCAGGATATTGATTAAAAGGTGATTTTCCATAAGTACCAAATACAGCACTAGATAGACGATAACCTCTAGCCTGAGATACTAAAATCTTAGCAGGAAGTAGAATACGATTAGCAGCTTGATGGCATACACCATCAATTAGATATCGTTTAATTCCTGCCCTTTCATTTGGTTCCGCAATTGTATCAGCACGCTTGGTACTTCCTTGACCTATTGTTAGCTCAGTACCTCCTTGCTTACCTCCCCAACATCCCCAGCTTTTTCCACTTTTTCCACATGTAACATAGGTATGATCAGCAGCTTTTAAAAATAATTTTGTTGGATAACATTTAGCAATGAGCATCCCCATCATACTTCTCCTTTCTTTAATTTTTAAAAATAGTATAATTTCTATATCATAATTATTTAAAATTTAATAATTTTTTCGGTATTCATTTATCTTTAAAAATTTCATTTTACTCTACTTGTTCTAAAAACTTCCCAATCGCGACTTGAGCAATCTCTGCATCTTCAAAAGACTTCACACCTGACACACCCATTGCACCGACCAACTGCCCTTGATACAGAATCGGCTCACCGCCTTCAAGCATGCCAGAGAAAGTCTCCATCGTCAGAAACCCCATTTGACCGCCTTTAATAATATCTTCAAACAGCTTTGACGGACGACGACTCATGGCAGAACATTTGGCTTTTTCGATTGCCAGATTTGCAGTCATGGGCGCTACACCATCCATACGCTTCATCGCAAGCAAACTTCCGGTTTCATCCACAACTGCAATGCTGACATTAAAGTTGTTCTGAATCGCATATTGGTGAGCTTCATTTAATAGAAATTCAGCATCACTTAAAGTCAAATAATGTTTGGTTTGCATGAATAAATATCCCTAGTTTTAGAATTTAATCTCCCCTAACCCTGAGCCATATATGGCGCAAGGAAAAGAGGGGAATTTCAAAATTAGAAATGAATATTCCCTCCTTTTCCAAAGGAGGGTTAGGGAGGATTTCAAACTTAAGCTTTCATTTCCGCAAAAGTTTCTTTCGCCATTTGAATGGTAAACTCGATATCTTCATCGCTGTGCGCGCTTGAAATAAAGCCAGCTTCAAATGCAGATGGTGCCAGGTTCACGCCACGCTCCAGCATGCCGTGGAAGAATTTACGGAAAGCATCGACATCACATTTCAGCATCGAGTCAAAGCTGGTGATATCTTCCTGATCGGTAAAGTACAGACCAAACATCGCGCCCACTTGCTGGGTTTTAAACGCAATACCGGCTTCATCTGCCGCTGCCTGTAAACCGGCCAGCAGTTTTTCCAGTTGTGTACTTAATTTTTCATAGAAGCCTGGCTCACGCAGATGTTTAAACATCTCGATACCGGCACGCATCGCCAGCGGGTTCCCCGACAATGTTCCGGCCTGATACACCTTACCCAGTGGCGCAATACATTCCATCACTTCGCGTTTACCACCGAAAGCACCGACCGGTAAGCCGGCACCAATGATTTTACCCAAGGTGGTTAAATCTGGGGTAACGCCATAATGCGCCTGCGCACCGCCTAAGCCGACACGGAAACCGGTCATCACTTCATCAATAATAAACACCGAGCCATGTTCATCACAGACATCACGAATGGCTTGCAAGAAACCCTCAATTGGCGCAACCAGGTTCATGTTACCGGCAACCGGTTCCACAATTACCCCGGCAATTTCTGAACCAAACTTGGCAAAGCATTCTTTTAAGGTGGCAATATCGTTATATGGCAGGGTTAAGGTGTGTTTGGCAAAATCCGCAGGAACACCGGCAGAGGTCGCTTCACCCTCACCTTTGGTTAACAGGCCAGAACCGGCTTTCACCAGTAATGAATCTGAGTGACCGTGGTAACAGCCCTCAAATTTCACGATCTTGTCACGGCCGGTATAACCACGTGCCAGACGAATCGCGGTCATGGTGGCTTCTGTACCGGAGTTGGTCATACGCACCAGTTCAATTGATGGCATGATTTCGCAGATAATATCGGCCAGCGTCGTTTCATGAACAGTTGGCGCACCAAAACTTAAACCGTCTACTGCAGCATCCTGCACCGCTTTAATAATCGCTGGATGGGCATGACCCAAAATCATTGGCCCCCATGAACCAACATAATCGACATAGCGTTTGCCATCTACATCATATAAATATGCGCCTTGGGCTTTTTCAATAAAGACCGGCGTGCCGCCTACACCATTGAACGCACGCACCGGTGAGTTCACGCCACCTGGAATATGTTTGCTGGCTTGTTTAAATAATTGTTCTTGCTTTGGAGATAGGCTCATGAATCGACTCAACTCAAAATAAAATCAGACAAAAATTTCGGCTTAAACCGCCTTTTTAAATAGTTCAGACCAGTCATATACGCGTTGAGCAACGGTATGCATCGGACGACCTAATATATCACTAATCACCGCACAAAGGTCGGCACCAGCATCAATCACCTGCTGACCATTTTCCACGGTTAACCCACCAATCGCGCAGATCGGTACATTCAGTTTTGCTTTGGCCTGCTTTAAGGTTTCTAGACCAATATTGCCAGCTTCCGGCTTAGTATCGGTGGCGAAAATTGCCCCAAATGCCACATAGTTAGCGCCATCGGCAATGGCCTGCTCTGCCAGTTCAAGTGAATTGTTACAGCTGCGGCCAATCAGGACATTCTTCGGTAAACGTGCTGCGGCTTCGACAATTGAGCCATCATCTTGACCCAAATGCACGCCGACACCATATTTTACCGCAGCTTCCAAATCATCATTAATCACAAATGGCACTTTGTACTGTGCACACAATGATTTCATATATTCAATTTCATAAGCCTGATCTTCTTTTGCCACCTTTTTACGGCGATATTGCAAGACTACAACTTCATAGGTCGCCATTGCACCTTCAAGTTTGGCTAAAAGCAGTTCAATCGGATCATCATTGGTAATTAAATATAAGCCACGCATTTTGCCTGCCTGAAACACCTCAAAAAATTGGCTCTCATTATTACATAGTTACAGCTCAAGAGCAGGCCTTGCCTGTATTTTCGCTGATGCTTTGTTTCAGTTCAGATTTTTATGCAAAATCCCTAGTATTGGGGATAGAGTCAGCGCCGGTTTCGGTATTTACTAAGACTCACAATAATAACGATATAAGTTGTTGTTTTTTATTTTTTTATATCAATAACAACCAACGTGCATTCATGGTCTCATGGACGTACTAGAATTTGATGCCAGGACGCATTTGGGGAAATGTGATCAAACGCTAGCACGTCCACACTCTTTTGACTCTCTTCATTCTTTTTATTTCAATGATTCCAGCTATAAAAAAAGCCCGGAGAAAGGTCACTCCAGGCTTGGAAAGTTAAAAACTGATGTCATCAAAGTTTCATACACTCTGCATTGCTTCAATTAATAGAACATTCACTCTACAATTTCAATGAATTTTTTGACCATTCATCTTATTTTTGACCGAAAGTTTTAGTTTTGCTCGAAAAATGAAGATTAGTTGTCAATTTTATCCAGTGCGCGGTCTTTAAGACTCAGGTTGCCGCGCAGAATGTCGGCAAACATTCGCCAGTCAGAAATAAAGCTATACAGCGGCTGTTTAAAGCTGGCCGGCTTGTTTTTTTCAAAGAAAAAATGACCGACCCAGGCGCAGGCATAACCGGCCACCAGTCCATAGACAAAGTAACGTGGCTTACGCTGCCTGACCATTTGCGTCAGGCAAATCAGGCCGATACCACTGCCCAGCATATGCAGACGCCGGCTCATGATATTGCGGTGTTCGGTTAAATAAAAACGATAAAACTCGTGATAATTTTGAATTGGACCTTGAGGCGTGTCATCCGGTTTTTTCGCCCATTCGGTGTTGAGGGGTGCGTTCATATTCATCATCCTGATGCTCTGTTCTTGCTCAAATTACCGCATTTTCTGTACAAATAAAAGCCACTTTGTTCGCGCTATTTTTCTGGCTACTTTTTTCAGGACAGATTTTGGTTACAATCAGAAGCCTTAAACAATGAACGCCTTTTCTGGACGCTTGATAATAATTTGGTATAGCGGCGTCATCTGCCAGAAAGCTACTTTTTTGCTGTATTGCTCAATTTTTTAGGACCAATTGAATGACCGAGATTGAATTAAAATTTCAAATTCCTGATGCGCGCCGTAATGCCTTACTTAAAGCGCTGGATCCTAAGAAATCTGAAACCATTTCGCTGCAAGCCCGATATTATGACACTGCCGACCGCCTACTAGCACAGCATGGTATTGCGCTGAGACAACGCTTGGAAGGCACGCGCTGGGTGCAAACACTGAAAGCCGGCAAAACCCATATTGAACGTTTTGAACATAATCATGACCTGGGCGAACTGCACCAGCCACCTGCGCTTGATTTAAGCATTTACGATGCCGCTCCCGAAGCCAGACAGCTATTAGATGCAGTTCTCAGTCAGACTGAAAGCCCGCTGCAACTGCAATTTGAAACCGATATGACACGTACTTTGCGTGTTATCCAGCTAGATGAAGTCGAGATTGAAGCCAGTTTAGATGTAGGCTGTATTCGCAGCGGCGAGCGTGAATATCCCGTCCATGAGGTTGAGTTTGAATTAAAATCTGGTTCGGTGCAGGCCCTGCTGGCCTTCTGTTTTGAATGGGTCAAGAAATACCAGCTCTGGTTAGATGTACGCAGCAAGGCCGAAATGGGCAATTTGCTGGCTTTAGACTTACAAGTCAGCCCGCCGCGTCTGGCTGAAGAATTCCGTTTAAATAAAAAAGCCTCAGCCGATCAGAATTTAAGACTGTTAATTGCCCAGCAATTGCAGCATTTACTACCGAACATTGCGGCTATTTCAGCGGGTGTTAATGAAGCCGAGCATATTGTACAGGCGCAAAATGCACTGAATCAGCTGTATTTAACCGTGCATTTGCTCAAAGACTGGAGTGCGTCTATTTCGGAAAAATGGGCCAATCAGTTACTGGCGTTTAGACAGCAGTTTGATCAGCTGCAACATTTAGAGCACATGCAAAATACCCTCGGCACCTTTTTGCAGAATCCGAATACCGCCTCGAATCTGGCCAAAGATATTTTATATGCTAAAGAGAAACTGGCCAATCTGGTGAAATCGACCCAGAATGTACATCATTATCTGGAACTGTTGATGTTTAGCCTGGATGAAGATGCCTCCCACCCTGCGCAGGATTTAAAACAGGCCGCTCAGCAGACTTTGCAGCATCAATATAAATTACTGCAAGAACAGCTAAACCAGACCAGTCAGACCGATTTTGACAGTCTGGATCAGCTGGCGCAGAAAATTAATGCCCTGAAATTTATTTTCCCGGTACTCACCACGATCTATAATGTTAAAAACCTGCAAAAGTACAGCAAAGCCCTGAACGATGCCCAGCTGGCCGCGCAGGAATATCAGATTCTTTCCTCCGCTGCGCTGTATATCCAGCAAACCGAGCTGGAAGCCAGCGACTGGTTTGTACTCGGCTGGCTGACCGCAAAACAGGAAGTCCATGCGCAAGCCTTGCTGGATGCCACCGAACAATTCCTGGTGAGTCGCAAGTTTATTAAGTAAGTTCAGCCACTCCCCGCTCCGGCCAGACAAAAGAATACGCTTTATGGCTACTTTTTATGCATGGCTTGGCCTATAGTAAGGTCAATCAAGAATAAAAATTGCAGGAGTTGGTTATGGCGGAAATCGAACTGAAATTTCAGGTGCCGGTGCATCAGCGCCGCGCCTTTGAAAAAGCCATTGCCAAGAAAAAAGCCGTGCCAATGCAGCTGTGGGCCAAATATTATGACAGTCCTGAGCAGCAGCTGGCACAGCATGCCATCGCCCTGCGTCAGCGTCTGGAAGGTCAACGCTGGTGTCAGACCTTAAAAGCACCGGGGCAGCATCATTTTGAGCGTTTTGAACTGGAACTGGCCCTCGGCCCGGATGAACCGGAGCAGCTGGATCTAAGCCTGTATCAGGAACATAAACAGGCGCAAACCTTGCTAAAACAGGCGCTGGAGCTGAAAAAGGCCGATTTAAAAAATACCGGTCTGGAGCTGCAATTTGAAACCGATGTGCAACGCCTGATTGTGCTTGAACAAATCAAAGACAGTGCAATTGAACTGGCCTTTGATCAGGGCGAAGTCCGCACACCAACAGCACAAAGCGATATTTACGAAGTCGAGTTTGAACTGAAACATGGCGATGTTAGCGACCTGATTGATTTTGTGCAGCCATGGGTAAAACGCTATCAGCTCTGGCTTGATGTTCGCAGCAAATCACAGCGCGGTCAGATGCTCAAGAATCAGCAGGACATCTTGCCCGTTCAACATCAAACACCTTTTAGCCTCGATAAACATGATTCGAGTAGCCGCGCGCTGGCCAAAATTGTCAGCAACTGTCTGACTCATTTATTACCAAATGCCACGGCGATTGCCGACAATCATTATCAGAGTGGTCATGTACATCAGGCCCGTGTGGCCATTCGCCGTTTACGCAGCGCGCTGAAAATCTTTGGTCACTGGTCCGAACAGGTACAACCCGAATGGCAAGCGCAATTGGCAGAACTGTTCCGGCAACTTGGTTCCACCCGCGACCGCGATGCGCTGAGTGAAAGCCTGATGCCACGTCTGGCCAAGGCCGGCTCTCCCCTCGCGGAACTGCCAGCAAGTAGCGAAAGCAGCGATGAAATTGATGCACTGTTTCGCGCGCCAGAAACAGTGCGCCTCTTGCTGGAGCTGCTACAGTTTAGCCAGTGCACAGCACATGAAGATGATCAATCGCTGAAAAAGCAGGTACGGAAACAGCTTGCAAAAATGCACCGGCAAATTTGTCAGGATGCCGTGCAGTTTGAACATCTGGACAGTGAACAGAAGCATCGCACCCGTAAACGGGTCAAACGCCTGCGTTATTCGGTCGAGTTTATTGCCTCTTTATTTGAAGCCGATGCCGTCAAACAGTATCTGAAAGCATTGAAACCGGCACAGGAATCTTTGGGGCAGTTTAATGATCTGGTGGTGGCCGAAGCCCTGTTTCAACACGAGGTTCAGCAAAACCCGCAGGCCTGGTTTGTTCTGGGCTGGATTGCTGCCGAGCAAAAGCATGTTCTGGCCGAAGCCCAGCAGCATTTGCTGGAATTTACCCGCAGCAAAACCTTCTGGTCGGACTAAAGCCCAGCACGGAGATAATCATTTAGCGGTACTTGCCAAATACCTTCCAGGTACCGTTATCGGCCAGCGGATCATGATAACTATCGCTCCGCTGCTTGCGCGGTTTTTCCCGGGCATCCACCAGCTGAAAATGCGGTTCGACACTCAGCACAATACCGTTGACATAAAAACGAGTGCGGGTGTATTCACTTTGCCCATGCTGAAACACATAGGTACGCAAATCAATAAACTCACGGTGTGCCACCAGTGCGGCGCTGTCGTCACTCTCCAGCCACTGTTTCATCGTCAGCATCTGCGTAGCATCAAACTGGCCGCACTTTTCCATCAAGCTGGCCAGACCGCGAAAAGTTTTTGATTCTTTGGCCCGGGTTTTATTAATCCGGATTCGGTCAACATGAAAGAAAAATAAAGGCAGGTTTAAGTGACTTGGCAGATGAATGGCATCCAGCACTTCATCTTCCATAAAGGGCTGAAACAGCTCTTGTGCCCGCTCAATCAATCCGGACCATTGCTGGAAATAGGCTTCAACTTCAGCCGGATTGCCATAATAAATTGGCAGCCCTTCTACATTGACCAGATGTGCCGGCGGCCAGATGTTTTGTCGCAGCAGCGCAATATCACTTTTTAGACTTTGAACCGCAATTGCATCTTGCATCGTGATTCCTTTTTCTTGCTTAGGCTATTTTTAGAGTAAGACAAAGGTTTAGTTTCTGCAAGGCTTTGCCTATAATTATTGTTTATGATTTTAGCTTAGGAAAAATTCATGGTTCAAAAGATTGAAGCAACCGATGTTACCGAAGAAGAAGCGTTAAATGCTGCTTTCTTTGAACGTGCTGATGAATTTATCAAACAGGCCAACGAATTTTGTCGCGTCGAAAAAGGCTCACAGGAACAACCGGCGGAAAAACGCGGTCAGGTCAGTGCTGCCATGCTGTTCGGCACGGCGCGTTTTAATACCTGGGTCGCAGCCAATAACTTCAAAGATGGTGAGGAAATGCGTGCTGCCAAAGATCAGGTCATGTCCTACATTTTGCAGCAGTTCCAGATGATGCTGGAAGACAATTATGATGAATACTGTGAACAGTTCGAGAACTATTTACGTTTCCGTCGTAATGAAGAATTTCACAGCAATAAACACAAACATGATCACGATCATTAAATTGCTAAAAAAAGTCCACCCTGTTGGGCTTTTTTAATGTCATCTTTTCGATAAATACCCTTTTCTTTTTTGCAGACTTGGCTTTGAATAAAATAGACATCTTCAAGGATCAAACCAACCTGCTATGCAAAATCTTGGATTTGCACTGATTGATGCGCATATTCATCAATGGGACCCGTATAACACACCACACAGCGCACGCTTGGCGGTCAAGCTGCTAGGGAAATATCCACGCTTACTGGATAAAACCATCCGTACGCTAAAATCCAAAGCGCTGATTGACACCCTGGGACATACCCAGCATGTCACTGCCCCCTATTTGCCCGAGCATTATTGCCGCGATGTCGGCTTTTATCCGGTTGAAAAAGTGGTGCATGTGGAGGCCAGCTGGCATGACCACAAAGGCAAAGGTGTGGTTGGAGAAACCCGTTTTATTGAGTCGCTGGATTTTACCAAAAATGGTATCCAGCTGGGTGCAGTGGTGGCCACGGCCGACCCGCGTGACAGCCAGTTCAAGCAGATTCTGAAAATGCATCAGAAAGCGGCGCCGCAACATTTTCGCGGGATTCGTAAAATGGCTGCGGTTCATGAAGATAAAGACATTTATGCCTGGGCCGATGATCCGCATTTATACCGTGACAAAAAATTTCTGAAAGGCTTTGAACTACTGGCACAGCATAATTTAAGTTTTGATGCCTGGGTCTATTCCAGCCAGCTGGAAGATGTGATTGTCCTGGCAAAACAGTTTCCGGAAACCTCAATTGTGCTGGATCACCTCGGTACACCGGCCGGTCTGTTTGGTCCGGTCGGCTCGCATACCGGTATTACCCAAACTGCGCGCGACAATATCCTGTTTCGCTGGCAGGAAGACCTGGCAGAACTGGCGCGCTGCCCGAATGTCTATACCAAATTGTCCGGGCTGTTCATGCCGGTACTGGGTCATCAGTTTCATCAGCAGCAACGGCTGGCCTCAAAACAGGAAATCATTGATTTAACTGCCCCGCTGATTCAGCATGCGCTAAAAAGTTTTGGTATGTATCGGGTGATGTTTGGTTCCAATTTCCCGATGGATCGGGTCAGTAGCGACTTAGTCACGATTATTGATGCCTTTAGCGATGTGGTGGCGACGTATCATCCGCAGGCATTAGCGCAGGTGTTCCATGATAATGCCAAACAATTCTATCGGCTCTAATTCTCTATGATAAATTCACCTCATACTTACTCATAGCACCTATAAGGATTGCTGGCAGATGGGATCAGTGCCAACATAACCGGCTTCATAAAAATCTCCCGTTTAGGGAGATTTTTTATATGAATGATCTGTAATCAGCACTTATTTTACCGGCTGACCATATTGATCAGCCATGACTTCGACCCAATGTTGCGGCAGCAGATATTTCTGGACCACCGCATCAATATCGGCTTTGCTGAGTCGGGCAATGGCCTGATCACGTTTTTCCCGATACGGTAAATCACGGTCAAGTTCCAGCTGTGCCACCAGCATCCGGTGAATACGGCGCTCATCTTCCAGCGCTGTGACACGCTGTTTCAGAATGTCAGCCTTGGCCGCCGCTACTTCCTGTGCAGTCACGCCATTTTTGCGCAACTCCTGAAAGACTTTATGTACCGCCTGCGACAACTGCGCCGCTTTACCGGCAGTATAGTTGGCACTCACACTGAGGGCACCGGAATTTTCAAAGCTGCTTAAACTGAGCGAACTGCCAAAACTGTAGACCAGCGCATTTTTTTCACGCAGCTCTTGCGCCAGACGTGAGGTCAGTTGTGAGTCCCCTAAAATATGACTCATGACCATTAATGCGGCTGCATCGGGATGATCATTTCCCACGGGCAGGGTCATCACGCCCTGATAACTGCCAAACTCACGCTGTTCGGACAGTACATGCTGTTTTTGCGCCGCATAGCTGTTATACGGCACGCTTAAACGCTGATACGGCTGTGCTCCGTTCCAAGTGGCAAACTGCTGTTGCAACAGCTTGAGAACCGGCTTGGTCTCATAATCGCCGGTAATGGCAATCCGGGCATGATCCATGGCAAAAAACTGCCGATACAGCTGTTTGACTTTCTCATTGCTGGCCTGGGTCAACTGCTGCTTGGCAAATTCCGGCTCGAAGTGATAACGCAAATCTCCCGGCTGATAACGCTCGATCAAACGTGCCATATTTAAGGCAGCCACGGTTTCCGGCTCGGTATACGGCCGGTCCAGACTGGCCAGACTTTGTGCCTTGATCAGATCAAACTGGGCCTGTTCAAACAGCGGCTTTTTCATGATTTCCAAGACAAATCTGAAAAACTCATCAAATTTATCTTTTTTGGCCACAATCGAAATGGCCACGCCATTGCTATTGGCCTGTGCCGAAGCTGAACCACCGGCGTCAATGGATTTGTCGGCAATATCCTGCAGGCTGTACTGATCTGAGGCACGCAGCATTAAATAGGCCATCAGGTCAATAATCTCGCCCTGATTAAACAGCGATTTTTCATTGCCAAAATCGACTATAATGGTGGCGTAGGTTTTATCGTCCCGGGTCGAGGTGGGAAACAGTGCATATTTCATGCCATTGGCCAGTGTGCCACGCTGGATTTTGGCTTCAGTCTGGCTTAAGGCCTGTTTGGATGTGTGCAGATACTGCTGAATTTCCTGCTCATAGCTGCTGATGTCTTTGAGTGGCTCGGCCTGTACATCCATTTGATCGAGGGTTTTCAGCGGTTCAGCAGCCTGCTGTTGCTGGGCCTTTTTCTGCTCTTCTGGTGTCGGCTGAATATGCCCGCGCATACGATGTTCAGGAATCAGGAATTGCTGTAAACGTGTATTGACCTGATCCACCGTTAAGGCCTGTAATTCCTGTTGATGGACAAAATACTGTGCCCAGTTGCCCTGCTCCGATACCACATAATCACTTAGCATACCGGCAAGAGCACTGGCATTGCTAAACAGACTGTCCTGGCTATTACGAATCAGGGTTTTGACCCGGTTCAGCTCGGTCTGATTAAAATTTTTGCCCTGCTCGACACCCTGCTGCAAGGCAGTTTCAACCTGCTTGGCATTATGAGTCGGTGCATACAAGGCACCCATAAAGACCAGATTAAAATCCTGATCCAGCCAGGTGGTCGATTGCACCATGGTGCTGATACCGGTTTCAACCATGCCCTGATACAAATGCCCGCTCGGCTGCATGGTGTATAAATACGGCGCCAACGCCAGAGCGGTTTTATGCTGGCCGTTCTGACCATTTAAATAGATATTGAACTTGGCCAGCTGGCTGCCTTTTTGCACTAAAAAATCCCGGTTTTTGATGGTGCGGGCATCCAGCACTGGCACCTTGACCTGTGCCGGAATCTGGCGTTTGGCCAGCGGACTAAAGTGCTGATCAATCTGCTTCAGTACCTGCGCTTTATCAAACTTGCCGGTCAGCACCATCACGGCATTATTCGGTGCATACCAGTTGCGATAAAAACGCTGCAATTCCGGCATCTGAATCGACTGCAGCTCATTCAAATCACCAATCGGTAAACGGCCCAGATACTGGTTGCCATAGGCCGCTTTCCAGACCTGATCCATTAACACCGCATAGGGCTGATCCATACGCACTTCGCGTTCACGCTTCACAATCGCAATTTCTGCCGGCACAAATTTTTCTTGCAGCACCAGCTTGTCCATACGCTCGGCTTCAAGATAAATCATCTCATTAATGGCCGTCTGATCTGGGCGGATGGTGTTCAGATATTTGGTCGAGTAGTAATCGGTGCTGGCATTATTGCTTAAGGTGTACTGGTTTAAACGGCGCTGGAATTCATCTCCCGGGACATTCTGGGTGCCTTTAAACGCCAGATGTTCCAGTAAATGCGCCATACCGCCTTTGCCTTGGGGATCATTCAGGGAACCGGTAAAGTAGATGGTACTCATCACCACTTTATTTTCTTTGGCATTCGGCGCCAGAATCACCCGAAAACCATTATCCAGCCGGTATTCTTCAATCTGCTGTTCAGATTTTACCAACACCGGCTGGGCAAATGTCGTAGCCCCCACACCCATGATCAGCAAAGACAGGCTGAGCTGTTTAAACCGCATTAACATAATTTTTTCAATACCTTTTACCTGCTGCAGCCGCTTGCATGACTGCAGCATTAAATTGTTTGTTGTTGTGACTTATGTTTGAAAATCACCGGCATACCCAGCGTGATTTCCCTGTTCTGTTTTAATCTAAAAATAACTCGGCCACCAGATATAATTTGGCATAACCGGAAATTTCAATACGCTGCTCTGCTTGTAAGGCACAGTACAGCATTCCACCTCGCGCCGAAGCCTGATAAGCCACCAGTTCAGTTTTGCCGGTTTTTTCTGCCCATAACGGCGCCAGACCGGTATGCATGGAACCAGTCACCGGATCTTCATCAATCCCTTTATGCGGGGCAAAGTAGCGAGCAATATAGTCATAGTCCTGAGAGGGCGCGGTCAAGGCCACATCTAGGTCTGTCGCGGTAATTGCGGTGCTGACCTGATGCAGCTCTGCAATCTGCCGGATTTTGGCCAGATCGGGCTGGGCGGCTAACACTGCCTGCTCAGATTCCAGTACCAGAATATAGGCCTGTGCATTTAAATAGACTTCCTTAACCGGCTGATCAATCACATCCAGCAATTGCGCCGGAAATTCATCTTGCAGTACCGGCACACGGGTTGGAAAATTCATGCGGATTTTGCCATCATCATCTTGCGTGACAATAAAAAGACCTAAATTTTTGACATGAAAATGAATGGTTTTGGCGCGGGTATAATCCTTAAACAGTACAAAGCTGCTGGCCAAAGTGGCATGGCCGCAAAAATCGACTTCAACTGTGGGGCTAAACCAGCGAATCTCGAAATTTTCAGCATCCATCGGCTTGACAAAGGCAGTTTCGGAAAGGTTATTTTCCAGTGCAATATTCTGCATTAAAGCGTCATCAAGCCAGTCTTCGACCACTATTACTGCGGCCGGATTTCCCTTAAATAATGCTGTTGTGAATGCATCAACCTGATACATTTTCATGAATCTGTCTCCCGCTGTATTTTGTGCTTTTTCCCAAGCATGCATCAATGATATAAGTTTTAACACCCGGTACAATGCAGAATTGTTGTTTTCCTGCATATCTCAAGAATGATCTCTGATTGAGGAATAAAAAATATGACGCTCCCTGCTGATCTGCAAGCCGTGCCTTTGGAAAAGGCCTATCGTTTGATCAATCATGGTCCGACCGTGCTGGTGTCTGCACAAGATCAGCAAGAAACCGATGTCATGGCTGCAGCCTGGGCCTGTGCGCTTGAGTTTAATCCCGCCAAAGTTACAGTGGTGCTGGATAAAAGCACCAAAACCCGTGCCATCATTGAACAGTCAGGTTATTTTGCCTTGCAGGTGCCGACCTTAAAACAGCTCAGGATGGTGCATCAACTGGGAAGCATCAGCCTGTTTCAGGAGCCGAACAAGCTGGACCGCTGTGGGGTCGAGCTGTTCCAGTTTGAGCATTCTCCTGTGCCGACAGTGGCCGGATGCGCCGCCTGGCTGATCTGTGAACTTATTCCGGAGCCGCACAACCAGCAAACCCATGACCTGTTTATAGGCAAAGTCATTACAGCCTATGCCGATCAGCGGGTATTTCGTGACGGGCACTGGTATTATCATGAAGTGGCCGATGAATGGAAAAGTATCCACCATATTGCCGGCGGGCATTTTTATAGCATTGGCCAGCCGGTTTCAGTGGAATAAACAGTTGTTAGATTAGCAAACAAATTGGCCAGATCAGCGCGCAACTGTAATAGCCCGCGCGCCATACAACAATATTTTACGCATAATAAAAAGCGCAAGGAATCTGCATGGATGCACAGCAACGCCGCCTCAGCCTGTTTTTACTGCTGGCCACCTGTTTAGGTATCGGTATTTTTCGTTTTTCTTATACCGCCTTATTACCCAGTACCCGTCTGGCTTTTGAATGGAGTAGCGAGTTTGCCAGCCTGTTGGGCAGCGCCAATTTACTCGGTTATTTAATTGGTGCGGTCTGGGCCATGCGCTTAAACCGGCAGCTATTAAGCTGGATTCAGGCCGCGGCCTTTCTCGGCAGTTTAAGTTTATTCTGCTGTGCGTTCGCCGGTTTTGAGGGCAGCTGGTATCTGTTCTGGCGAATATTGTCCGGCATCTGCGGTGGCTGGCTGATGATTCTGGCGCCGAGCGTGGTTGCGCAGCACTGTGAATTGCAGCATCGGTTTAAAATTAATGTGATTGGTTTTAGTGGCATCGGACTTGGTGTGCTGCTCGCCACATTATTTTTGCCCTATTTAGATCATATCTCCACCTCAAGCGCCTGGCTGATTTTATGTGCCTTTGCCGTGCTGTGCAGTCTGGGTTTAATCCTGCTCAAACCCAAAGCCCTACCGGTTAACATCCAAAGCCAGCCTCAAAGCGCTGCTGCTGTACCCATCAATAAAAAGGTCTTTGCCAGCCTGCTCTTGGTGTATAGCTGTAGCGCGTTTTCCTATGTACCACACTCACTCTTCTGGATTGACTATTTAAGTCAGGTGCAACAACTCAGCCTGTTCTGGATTAATAGCCACTGGATTTTATATGGTCTGGGCAGTGCCTGCGGAGCGGCCTGTGCCTATTTTCTGGCAAAACAGCTCGGCAATTTCAAAGCCCTAAAAATTCTGTATTGCCTGTATGTGGCGGCCATTTTAGCGGCAATCGCGCCTTGGTCAGTGATGACTTTTCTGTCTTCCTTTTTTACCGGCCTGCTGAATCCGGCGGTGGTGTTTCTGACCTCTTATACCCTGCTCCAGCTGTATGGACTGGCCTATAAAAAGTTATGGGGCATGGCCACTTTATGCTTCGCCAGCGTGCAGCTGATAGGAGGCTTAAGCTTTAGCGGCTTACAAGTCGCCGGCTGGTCTTATCCGCAGCAGTTTTTACTGGCCGGTGCGGTTCTGGCACTGGGAAATCTATATTTTATTTGCAGCCTGCCGGCCACCAAAACACCGGTTTCCACAGCCGAGGTAAACTGATTTAGCTTATTCATCGGTCAGCTCTTGTACCAAATAGGGATAAGGATTCACGGCGCCTTGACCACTGAGATAAATCCCATAATGCAAATGTGGCGGTGTATTTTGAGCATTGCCGCTATTACCGACATAACCAATGATTTCACCGGCTTCAATCCAGTCGCCTTCCTGAATCTCCGCTGCATAATCCTCTAAATGTGCATAATAATGATGGCTTAAGCCCGGACCAATCACCCAGACCACTTTACCCCCAAGGTTGTTGGTGCCCACCCGCGATACAATTCCAGCCGTGGTTGAGCGTACCGGCGTGCCGCGTTTGGCAAAAATATCAGTGCCTTCATGCCGACGCCCTTCACTGCGCGCCGCACCCCAGGTATCACTGATCTGCCTGGCCTGCACACCTTCTACCGGGACCGGTAAAGGCGCCATGAATTCCTGCTGTTGCAATTTCAGATACAGCATCGGATAGCGCATACCGGCGGCATCACCCGAAGGCGGTGGCTGACAGCCGACCAGCAGCACACTCAAACTTAAGCCAAGCGCCAGACCGGCGAGCCGTTTAGAAATCAAGATATTCATGGCACCTGCATCATCAAGGGATGACTTGATCTTAAGGTCTGCTCAGGGGTAGATAAAACACGGTTTTTGTACAGGTTTTGCTGATCTGGGTTTGGAGATGATTCCTCTGCTGCTTTCCGATCTAGATCGTCATGGGCTATATAGATATGACAAAGGCTCTCATCATGAGAGCCTTTGTCAGTAAATCAATTTAAAAACCTATCTGCGCCTTTAGGCGATGAAAAAGTTTTTAAATTGGGGGTGCGACATCATTGCTGACGTTGGTTTTTCTGTTTTTGATTTTGTTGCTGAGGCTGTTGCTGCTGTTGACGTTGATTGTCATTCTGCTGCTGATTTTGTTGACGTTGGTTTTGCTGATTCTGTTGATTCTGCTGGTTTTGTTGATTAGCCATTTCATATCACTCCTGTATCAGTTCGATATGTCGCACAATATGTACAGGTATTACTCTACCGGGTTTTGTTTTTTGCCCAAGTCATAAGCTGTATCAAATTGCCTCAATGTAATTGGGCACAGGATTATCCATTACAAATCAAGTGAAAATAGTTTTACTATTTTACCTTAGTCACCCAAAGCATCACTGTGGTTACTTGTCATTACATTGACACAAATGGATGAGAAGATAAGGCATAAAAAACCCGCGTTAAACGCGGGCGGTTACATCAAATAGATAGCGTTTTTATTGGTCCATCTTGTCAATAATCACCTGACCAAACTCAGAGCAGCGCAGCAAGGTGGCATCTGGCATCAGGCGTTCAAAATCATATGTCACCGTTTTGGCTGCAATCGCACCGGATACACCCCGAATAATCAGATCGGCCGCTTCAGTCCAGCCCATATCGCGCAGCATCATTTCCGCAGACAGAATAATCGACCCCGGATTGACCTTGTCCTGCCCGGCATACTTTGGCGCGGTGCCATGGGTGGCTTCATACATATGAATTGCGCCGCCAATATTGGCTCCCGGTGCAATGCCAATCCCGCCAACTTCTGCCGCCAGCGCATCTGAAATATAATCCCCGTTCAAGTTTAAGGTGGCAATGACCGAATAATCTGCCGGGCGCATTAAAATCTGCTGTAAAAAGGCATCGGCAATTACATCTTTAATCATAATCTCTTTGCCGGTTTTCGGATTTTTCAGCTTCACCCACGGCCCGCCCTCGAGCAATTCGCCGCCAAAACGTTCCAGCGCCACTTCATACCCCCATTCCTTAAAAGCGCCTTCGGTATATTTCATGATGTTGCCTTTGTGCACCAAAGTCACACTTGGCTTGTCATTATCAATCGCAAACTGGATGGCTTTACGCACCAGACGTTGAGTACCTTCTTTGGAGACCGGTTTAATGCCTATACCGCAGTTTTCTTCAAAGCGGATTTTGGTGACACCCATTTCTTCTTTCAGGAATTTAATGACTTTTTTCGCTTCCGGTGAATCGGCTTTCCATTCAATCCCGGCATAAATATCTTCCGAGTTTTCCCGGAAAATCACCATATCGGTCAGTTCCGGATGTTGCACCGGTGAAGGCACGCCTTCAAACCAGCGTACCGGACGCACACAGACATACAGGTCCAGTTCCTGACGCAAGGCCACATTCAATGAGCGGATCCCACCACCAACTGGTGTGGTTAGCGGCCCTTTAATCGACACCACAAATTCACGCAAGACCTCAAAGGTTTCTTCCGGCATATAGGTGCCATAAATCTTGTTGGCCTTTTCGCCGCAATACACTTCCATCCATTCAATCGCACGTTTGCCACCATAGGCTTTTTGTACTGCCGCATCCACCACGGCTTTCATAGTCGGGGTAATATCCACCCCAATCCCGTCACCTTCAATAAAAGGGATAATCGGATTGTTCGGCACATTCAGGGATAAATCTGCATTTACCGTAATTTTGCTGCCATCTGCAGGCACGACGATTTTCTGATAACCCATAATCCTTGCTACTCCCTGTGATTGGTGGGCGGGCAAATCCATACTATTCTTGCCCGGCACCGGTCTTTTTTGGCTGTCTGCTTAATTGTATTTTTAACTCGATGATCTTTTCAGTTTAATCAAAATTTAACCAGCCCGGGATTTATAAGGGAAATGGCCTTATTTCTGTGCTTAATAAATCGGCATATATCCTGTGGCATCTCTCAGCAAGTTTTACATTTCCAATCAAAATCATCTGCTCAGCTTTGCCATAAAGTTCAGGCAGATCAGACAGAATCTGCTATAGTAGCCGGATATTGTGGACCTTCTTTTTGCTCATTGTCACCCTTTCTCTCCCATGCCGGGTTTTATTACAGGTAGCATAAGAACCACACCCAGATTTTGTTATATTTTTTAGTAGGTTACAGTGAAAATAGTTATTCTTAACAAGCCTTATGATGTGCTGTCGCAGTTTCGTCCCGATGAAAAGCACCCAACCATGGCCGACTTCATTGACGATCCGGATTTGCGGATTGCCGGTCGTCTGGACATGGATTCAGAAGGTTTAATGTTCCTGACCGATCATGGCGGTTTAAACCAGTTTATTACCAACCCGGCCAATAAAAAGTTTAAAACCTATCTGGTCCAGGTCGATGGTGACATTACCGAAGAAGCGCTAGAACAGCTGCGTAAAGGTGTAGAACTGAATGATGGCATGACCTTGCCGGCCAAAGCGATTAAAGTGGCTGAACCGGAGTGGTTATGGGAACGTCATCCGCCGGTACGTTACCGCGCTTCGGTGCCGACCTCCTGGGCTGAAATTTCAATTTGTGAAGGCCGTAACCGTCAGGTGCGCCGCATGACCGCTGCGGTCGGCTTCCCAACTTTGCGTTTAATTCGCACCAAAATCGGTTCGATTGATCTGGTTCAGCTGGGCCTGCAACCGGGTGAAACCCGTGAAATTGAACCACTGCTCTATAGCGACTTTAAAGATGTACCAGCCGAACAGCCGTATCGCTCACGTTCTTATGTGAAGAAACCGGGCGGCACTGGTGGCAAACCGATGCAGAAAAAAGTCAACAAAGATGGTACCGCCAAGAAAAAATCCGGCACACCACGCATCTGGCAAATGGAAGAAGGTGAAAAGCCACGTCGCAAGACCAATGGCACCACCCGTCCCAACACCAAATCACGTAGTCGTCGTGCCCGTTAATGGGGCTGGCATCTGTATAGCTAAAAAAGCTGTTGCAAAGATGCGTTGAATAGACGATGAAAATAAGGCTCCAACGGGGCCTTATTTTTTTGCTTGTATTTTCAGCATCACAATGCTATTTATGATTCACATAATTTTAAATTTAAAATAAAACGTATCTTAAAAAAGGAGTCTGCTATGGATCAGCAAGTTAATCCCATGTTTCATCAGGACCGATTAATGCAGCATCTGGGCGCCCATTTGGTGTCGTTTGGTGAACACAGCGCACAGATTGAATTAAAAATTACCGAGCAGCATTTACAAGGCCATCAAACCTGTAACGGTGCGGTGATTTTTGCGCTGGCGGATGCGGCTTTTGCCATTGCCTGCAACACCGGCGAACATCCGGCGGTGGGTCAGCACTGCGGTATTCATTATTTAAAACCGGGCCTGCTCGGCGATACCCTGACTGCGGTGGCAGAACATAAGGCCAGCAGTGGCCGCAGCGGCATTTATGATATTCGGGTCACGAACCAGAAGCAGCAGATTGTGGCGGAGTTTCGCGGTACTTCCCGCCTGATCATCAAATAAGGTGTGATTACGATAGGGTTTATGACGATAGATCTGCATAAAAAAACCGATGCCTGAGCATCGGTTTTTTATAGTATAGATTTCAGACTGTGATTTTACACTTTTAACCAGCGATCCAGTTTGGCCTGATCTTCAACTTTTAATTCAACTTCAGTCAGTTCAGAACCTGCTGCATTCACTTCAAACTGCATCAGTTCATCACGGCGGAAAGCATGTACTGTAAAGCTGCCGCTCTGTTTGGCATACTGCTCGATCAGTTTGCTGCTGGCTTTGAGGCCATCAATGGCAATGATTACATCATGCGCCGACAGACCGGCTTGCGCTGCCTGACCATCACGGCGTGCGGCCTGTACCAGTACGCCTTCCGATTTATCAGCCAGTTTTAACCCCAATGGCAAACGCTTGTCATTTTTTAAGCTGTAGCTCAGACCAAATTCCGGGAACAGCTGATCCAGCGGTAATTCTTCAGTGGTGTTAATCAGATGGTTAATCTGCTCAGCCCAGCTATCACCGGTTAATTCCTGACACAATTCATAAATCGTGCGCTCATGCACCTGAATCCCCTGCTGCGCATTGTCATACAGCTTGCGCATTAAGGCATCCAGACTGGAGCCACGCAGACGTAAACCGAGGTCCAGACACAAGGCCACCAAACAGCCCTTGTTGTAATAGCTGGTGCCGGCATGGTTGGAGTTTTCATCCTGACGGTAGAATTTGACCCAGGCATCAAAACTCGATTCAGCCACGGTTTGAATTGCCCGACCCGGATTTTGCAAATAACGGTCAATCTGCGCTTTTAATAAAGCAATATAAGATTCCTGATTAACCACGCCGCTGCGTAATAAAATCAGATCATCATAATACGAGGTAAAACCTTCAAAAATCCATAACAAGGAGGTGTAACCTTCCCGGTTCAGATCATAATTGACAAAGCTGTCCGGACGGATAAATTTCACCAGCCAGGAGTGGAAATATTCGTGGCTGCACAGCCCCAGAAAACGCTGATATTCTTTCGATGGCTCTTCCGGCTCATTGGCTTTTGGCAAGTCATCGCGCGGGGTAATCAGGCTGGTACTGTTCGGATGCTCCAGACCACCATAGCTGTTCCCGGTCGCCATGGTCATAAAGGTATAATCCTGAAACGGTGCAGAACCGAACATGGCAATTTCAGTGGCACAGATTTTTTCCAGGTCCTGCTGCATTCGCGCAGCATTCATGGCATGTTTGCCCGATACCACAAATTCATGTGGAATGCCTGCTGCATCAAAACTAAAACGGGTCTGCTCGGCCAGCTCAAACGGCGCATCAATCAGTTCGGCATAGTTTTTGGCTTTTAAGGTATAACGCCCTTTCACCAGACTTTTGGCCGCCAGTCCGGTCGCCAGCTGGAAATGTTTCAGCTCATTGGGCAGAAACACTTCGACTTCAATGGCTTTATCTTCCTGACCTTCCAGTCCTAAACAGGCACAGGCCGGATTGACATATAACCGGGTCTGATCAACATAGGCACCACGCACCGACAGGTCGTAGGCATAAACATCATATTCCACCGTAATCAGTTCATGATCGGTATTAAACAAACGCCATTTGTTCTTTTCAAATTTCTGGATTTTTAAAATACGCCCGGCTTCATCATAAGCCTTGACCGCTTCAATATGTTTGGAAAATTCACGAATCAGATAGCTGCCCGGAATCCAGGTCGGTAAAGCTAGAACCTGTGTCGGATTGGCCAGAAAGCGCAAAGTGACATGAATAAGATGCTGACGATAATCGTCAAATTCGATTTGATAATGCAACATAATGGGCGATATAAAAGATCAAAGAGATAACTTATCAATTAGCTTAACATTTTTTTGTCATGCAATGCGCAGTCGTCTTCATTGTCGAAAATTATCGCTAGTCAGGCGGCAAAAAAAAGCATAGCATGCCTAAAATTTTTATGTTTATGACCAACGGACTGGTTAAAAAAGGAATCCCCTTGAAACGTGTCATCTACCTGATTGCGCTGCTGTGCTGGCTATGCAGCTCGCTTGCGCATGCCACCTTATTATCTTTTAATCCTGAAACGGTTGAAGCAGAAGCCTGGACCGTGCTTGATCCACAATCGGGTCAGGTCATTGCAGAACACAATAGCCAGATTCAGCGCGCCCCGGCCTCGCTGACCAAGATGATGGTGGCCTATATTGTGCTCAAGGACATTCAGGCCGGCAAGCTGAACGTGGCAGATGTGCTGACCGCAACGTCGGTGGTGAAACAGGTGATGTGGGATGAATCCCAGATGTACCTGAAAGAAGGTGAGCAGATTTCTGTCGATCAGCTACTAGCTGGTTTAATTGTGATGTCTGCCAATGATGCCGCCCTAACTCTGGCCGAACGGATTTCTGGCAGCGTACCGCAGTTCGTGGCACGTATGAATCAGGAAGCACAGGCCTTGGGAATGCAAAATACCCATTTCCAGAATCCGGCCGGGATTACCATGCCGGAACATTATTCTACCGCGGCCGATCTGGCCCGTTTGGCACAGGCGGTCGTCAATGACACTCCGGATTATCTCGCTTATTCCAAACAGACCAGTTTTACCTATAACCAGCGTTATCACCGTGCCACTAACATTCTGCTCAAACAGGACCCGACGGTGGATGGCTTGAAAACCGGTTATACCCGTGCCGCCGGTTATAACCTGGCGCTGACGGCCAACCGTCTCACCCAGAATTTTGATGATCCGAACCGGCGTTTAATTGTGGTGGTTTTGGGTGCCAAAAGTGCATTTAAACGCGCTGAAATTGCCCAGCAACTGATGAACATCAGTTATGCCTACACCCGCAACGAAGTGGCTTTAAAAAACAAGCAGCTGATTGCTGAGTTGCCAGTGGTAAAGTCGACCCTGAAAATGTTCAAGGTTGAAGTGCAGCAACCGAAAATTGTCACCACGTCTTTATATGGCGAAAATAGCGCGATTGATTTAAAACAGTTTGATGTGACCCAGCAGCGCCTGTTTGTTAACGATACCTTCGGTCAGACCCGACTGATTGAACCCTTAACCCAGACCGAAACCCATTTGAATGTCGAGCTGAAAGAAAAGTTACTGACGGCCCCGCTGGCACAGGTGATGCAGCTGGCCACCGTGCATGTTTATCAGAATAACCGCCTGATCAATACCATTCATCTGGAAGAAGAAGTACATATTGCCGAAGCCAGCCTGTTTGAAAAACTGCTGATCTGGCTAAAAAGCCTGTTTAGCTTTTCCTCCAAGGATGAAACCACAGCCAAAACTTATCCGCTGGTTTAATCCTGTGAACAAGCACAGTGGAAATGCTACATGATGTAAGTTGTCGAACAATCTGAGCCATTTTCCTGACCGGGAGATGGCATAAATTGAGCCTGTTCTTGCATTAAAAATAACAATATAGGTTCATCATGTCAGCATTACATCGTATTGTGATTGTCGGTGGCGGCGCCGGCGGTCTGGAGCTTGCTACCCAACTCGGTCATCGTTTGGGTAAATCGGGCAAAGCACAGATTACTCTGGTCGATCAGAAACTGACCCATATCTGGAAACCGCTGCTACATGAAATTGCAGCCGGCACGCTCAATCCGCATCAGGAAGAAACCAACTATTTTGTCCATGCTGCCCAGCATCATTATCAGTTTACATTAGGCACCCTGGTTGGCCTTGACCGGACCCAGAAAAAGATTCAGTTGCAGGCACCGCAATTTTCCAAAAAAGAACAGCCACCAAAGCAGATTGACGTGGATTATGACACACTGGTGCTGGCGCTGGGCTCCACTTCCAATGACTTTCATACCGAAGGGGTGAAACAGCACTGTCATTTTCTGGACAGTCTGCCCCAAGCCACGGTGTTTCATCAGGACTTGCTGCACCTGTATTTAGAAGCCCAAAATCAGCCGCAAAGCCGTGCCCTGAATATTGCCATTATTGGCGCCGGTGCTACCGGTGTTGAACTGGCGGCAGAGCTGTATCAGGCCAAACAGACTTTTGCCCAATATGGTTTAAACCGGATTGACCCGCAGCAGGTTCGGATTACGCTCATTGAAGCTGCCGACCGGATTTTACCGGCCCTGTCACAGCAGATTTCCCGGCATACCCAAGCCCAGCTGGAGCACTTTGGTATTGAAGTGCTGACCCAGCATCGGGTGGCCAAGGTCGATGAAGAACAGGTTTATTTTGCTGCAGGTAATCCGCTAGAAGCAGAAATTAAAGTCTGGGCTGCCGGAATTCAGGCCCCGGAAATTTTTAAACAGTGGGAAGATTTTGAAAAAGATCATCTGCACCGTTTAAAAGTCTATGCCACCTTACAGACTTATACCGACCCCAACATTTTTGCCTTTGGCGATTGTGCCCATTGCCAGCCCAAAGCCGATGAACCGGTGCTGGGTCCGCGTGCGCAGGTGGCCAGTCAGCAGGCCAGCTTTCTGGTTCGTGCCCTGAGCCAGCGCGTGAATGGGAAACCACTGCCGATGTTTAAGTTTTCCGACAAAGGCTCGCTGATTTCTTTAAGCCAGCATACGGCCGTGGGTGAATTACTTGGTCGGGTCAATGTACAGGGTATGGTCGCCAAATCGATGTATGTGTCTTTATACCGGCTACATCAGGCCACCATTCATGGCTATACCCATACCGGGGTGCTGACCGCCAAAGACATGCTCGGCAGAAAAATTGGCCCTAAAATAAAATTGCATTGAAATTTTATCGACTGCCCCAATATCTGGGAAAATGTCATAAAAAAGCCAAATGTGAGTTTTTTGAGTAAAAGTATTCAACAAATTTGCCTTTTCACTTTATGATGTACCCTTAGAAAACTAAATGGATCTATAACATGACTGCTATTGCAAATGACCTCGTGGTTTCTTTCCACTACACATTGACTAACGCAGAGGGTGAAACTCTCGACCAATCTCAAGGTGAACCACTTGCCTATTTGCATGGTGCGGGTAACATCATCCCTGGTCTTGAAAAAGCCCTAGAAGGTAAAACTGTGGGTGAAAAATTCACTGTAAACGTACCTGCTGCTGAAGGTTATGGCGAATACAACCCTGACCTGGTTCAAGAAGTTCCAGCGCAAATGTTCCAAGGCGTAGACAGTATTCAGCCTGGCATGCAGTTCCAAGCACAAACTGATGACGGCGTACAGATCGTAACGGTTAAAGCAGTTGAAGGCGAAAACGTAATCGTTGATGCAAACTTCCCGCTTGCTGGTCAAGACCTGACGTTTGAAGTTGAAATCGTAGAAATCCGTGAAGCGACTCAAGAAGAGTTAGACCACGGTCACGTACATGGTGTTGGCGGTCATCACCACTAATCTTGTGACAAGATGGAAAAGGCAAAGTCTGACTTTGCCTTTTTTTATGCCTGAATTTTAGTGGGTGAATAAACCATCACGATGCTGATTCGCCCGTTGTAGACAAAGCCTGGGCCAGATTGTGTTTGGCCTGTGCTTCATAATGCTGCTCAAAATACCGGGTCTGATACAGCGGCTGCATCTGATAAAACTGCATCAATACCGCACGGCGCTTGTGCTGATAAAGATTCTGCTCGACCCAGGCATATTCCTGACGAATCTGTTGCTGATATTCAGCAAAACGTGCTGGCGGCGCAGCCAGAATCGCCAGATCAATATCCAGCAAGGCATTTAAGTCAGGCTCATCACTGGGCTGATGCTGCCGGGTCGCGAGAATCCAGCGGCTCACGGTTTCCAGTTGTGCTGCCGTTAAAAAATCTGCACATAACTGCTGGCACAATGTCGCACTTTGTGCTTCATTGTCCTGCGCTTTAGGATGATAGACCGCATCATGAAACCATAACGCCAGCTCGACCAGCGATGCTTGCTGCAACTGTGTGCGAATCTGATCGAAATGCTGCAGACATTCCAGAATATGCTGCACGCCATGATAGTGCCGCTGCGGCTCACTATAGGCCGCCAGCAGCCGCGCATACAGCTGCTGCGTCTGGCAGCGATTCAGCGCAAACTGCTGAGCACAGCGTTGCCAATACAACTGAAAATCAGCAAGTTCTGGTTGCATGGCACGCACTCCCCTGTTTATGCGGCTTGCTCATCTCGCTTAAACACCAGCTCACCTTTTAGGGAGCTGTCAGCATCGAAATAATAGCCATCGCTATTAAAGCCTTTTAAATCTTCAGCACGTTCAATTTTATTTTCGATGATATAGCGCGCCATCAAACCACGGGCTTTTTTGGCATAGAAGCTGATGACTTTATATTTGCCATTTTTCTGGTCTAAAAATACCGGCTTGATGATTTCTGCCTGAATCTTACTTTCTTTCACCGATTTATAATATTCATCCGAAGCGATATTCACCAGCAATTCAGACTTGGCCGCAGCCAGATCTTCATTGATCAGATCAGTAATGATGGTGCCCCAGAATTCATACAAATTGCTGCCACGCGGATTTTTCAGCTTGGTGCCCATTTCCAGACGATACGGCATCATTAAATCCAGCGGGCGCAATAAGCCATACAGGCCTGACAACATACGCAAATGTTGCTGTGCGTAATCAATGTCCTGATCCTTCAGGCTGTAGGCATCCAGACCGGTATAGACATCGCCTTTAAAGGCAAACAGCGCCTGACGCGCATTGGAAAAATCAAAATCGGCCTGCCAGTCGCGGAAGCGTTCTACGTTTAAATTGGCAATTTTTTCGCTCACACTCATTAAATTGGCGATTTCTGAAGCAGATAGCGTACGACTAACGTCGATAAGTTCTTGTGAATGCGCTAATAGTCTTGGTAAGGTGTGGCTGTCGGTGGGTAATGCAGATTCATAATCTAAAGTCTTAGCAGGAGAAATTAAGGCGAGCATACACATCCTGATCAAAAAGTGGTTAAAAAATAATTAATCAAACTATAACAGTCAGCTTATTTTAATGCCAATCTGTGTTTTTCCTAAACATAATCGGTAAAATAATCGATTCTCCTGCCATTATTCGATTATCTTATGTCCGAGCAAATTTTCATTCCAGGTCCTGTGGGTCGAATTGAAGTTTTCGTAGATTATCCACAGGGTGAAGTGAAAGGATTCGCGGTTGTCAGCCACCCCCATCCATTGCAAGGCGGCACCCCGCAACACAAAGTTCCTGCATTATTAGCACAAATGTACCTAGAGCGCGGCTGCGTGGTATATCGCCCAAGCTTCCGTGGTTCAGGCCAGAGTGAAGGTGTGCATGATGAAGGCTTTGGCGAAACGGACGATATTCTAGAAGTCATCAAATATGCGCGTAGCCAGCACATTGGCCTGCCGTTCTATGCCGGCGGTTTCAGCTTTGGTGCGCATGTGATGGCAAAGAGTTATGCAGCGCTACCGGTTGAATTACAGCCGAAACAGACTATTTTATGCGGCCTCCCAACTGCGACAGTAGCTGGTGTACGTCACTATGTAACCCCTGAAATTAAAGGTGACATCCTGTTTATTCATGGCGAAGCCGATGATGTGACCCTGCTCTCGGACATGATTACTTGGGCCAAACCACAGCGTCATCTGGTTACCATTTTACCGGGCGCCAACCATTTCTTTACCGGCTATTTAAAACAGCTGCGGATTGCAATTACCCGCTTCCTGGCCTTAGGCTAAAGACAAAAACCCATCTGCTGATGGGTTTTTTATTGGAAAGAAACCTGTAACAGTACTATTAATTTTAAAATGGATACAGACGAAATGGCTTCGCGATTTCGATCTGGGATTGTTTTAATTTTTCCATTCAAAGGCAGTAAAGTTTTCATCCTGTTTTAAGGTCTGCTCGACCGCCTGGGCCAGCTGATTTAGCAAGCTTTGCGATTCAATCCGGTCAAACCAGTCCTGCTCTTCTTCCGGATAAGACAGGATTTCACACACCAGTCGTCCTTCGGCATCGCGGCTTTCACAGCTCACGCTTAAGGGCAAAGGATGATCTTCCACACTAACCGCAATTTGTGCGCCACTTTGCGGCAAGGTTTCAAAGCCGTGCTGGTTTAACTGTCGGGCCAGCAAATCTGCCACATAGTCCTGGGCAATCTTACAGTCCTGTAATTCGGCCTTGTTATCACATTGTGCGGTAAACTGGAGTGTTTTCATAAACGACCCTACTGCTGTTCTTGTTGTATATTTAGCATAAGCAATATAAAACAAACAGCCAAGCAAAAGCTTGGCTGTTTTGGGTTATTTTTCTCTTTATTCGGTCACTTCAATCTGCAGGCCGGCCTGAGCGGTCAATTGGGTAAAGGTCGGGAAGCTGGTCGCGACCGTTTCTGTACCTACAATTTTAATCACTTCCGAGTTACGTAAACCGGCAATCGAGAAGCTCATGGCAATACGGTGGTCATGATGCGACTCAATT
Organism: Acinetobacter sp. CIP 53.82; assembly: GCF_000369465.1. NCBI lineage: Bacteria > Pseudomonadati > Pseudomonadota > Gammaproteobacteria > Moraxellales > Moraxellaceae > Acinetobacter > Acinetobacter sp. CIP 53.82. Next base: position 292,758 of record NZ_KB850046.1, read on the forward strand.
TCACCGCCGGTGAACACAGGCGACCAGTCACCTGCTTTGCCCTTGCCTTCAATGATGATGCCATCTTCAGTTGGGGTACAGTCGATACCCATGGTTTTCAAGCCATCTGCCATCACCTGAATCCGGTCAGATTCCTTGACGCGAAGTTCAGCCGCACCAGTCAGTACAGTCTGGCCTTCCGCACAGGCGGCTGCAATAAACAGCGCCGGGAATTCATCAATCGCCAGTGGCACTTGATCTTCCGGAATATGAATACCTTTTAAGGTACGGCTGCCCTGAATACGAATATCGGCAATCGGTTCACCGCCGGCAATACGCTCGTTGGATACAGTAATATCTGCGCCCATTTGCTTGAGGATTTCAATCACACCAGTACGGGTCGGGTTAATGCCTACAGCTTCTAAAGTGACATCGGCATTTTCAGTAATGGCCGCGCCCACCATAAAGAACGCTGCAGATGAAATATCTGAAGGCACCTGAATATTGGTTCCCACCAGTTTACCGCCGCCTTGCAGGGAAATACGGTTGCCTTCGGTTTTCACTTCATAACCAAAAGCACGCAGCATACGCTCGGTATGGTCGCGGGTTGGTTCCGGTTCAGTTACTGCAGTTTCACCTTCGGCCCACAAACCGGCCAGTAAAATTCCTGATTTCACCTGTGCCGAGGCCATTGGTAAATCGTACTGAATGCCTTTTAACTGCTGGCTGCCCGTAATTGACACCGGTGGCGTACCACGCTCACCTGTGGTCTGGATTTGTGCACCCATTTCACGTAATGGCTTGGCAATACGCTCCATTGGACGCTTGGACAAGGATGCATCACCGGTCATCACCGAATCAAAGGCCTGCGCCGACAACATGCCTGACAGCAAACGCATGGAGGTGCCAGAGTTCCCCATATACAGCGCACCAGCTGGAGCTTTGAGGCCCTGCATCCCCACACCGTGAATGGTCACTTCACCATTTTTTGGGCCTTCAATACTGACGCCCATATCGCGAAAAGCCTGCAAGGTCGCCAGTGCATCTTCACCTTCCAAAAAGCCGGTGACATGGGTGGTGCCTTCTGCAATTGCACCAAACATGATTGAACGATGTGACACAGATTTATCACCTGGCACAGTAAATTTACCCTGGAAATTTTTAGAGCCCGGTAAAATCGTAAATTGTTGTGTCACTTTATTGTTCTCCATCAACGGTTTTTTGGCCAGCATATGATTAAAATGCTGACGCGCTGCTTGAGCATGTCCCAGCAGGCCCATTAAAGCCTGCGAGTTTTCCTGTTCGATCAGCTGGCGCAAGATTGCCAGCTGTTGTTCAAAGCCATCGACTGCATTCAAAATTGCCTTTTTATTGGCAAAGAAGATGTCGTGCCACATTTGTGGATCACTGGCTGCAATTCGCGAGAAATCACGAAAGCCGCCTGCAGCATAGCGAAAAATATCTAAATTGTCTTCCCTGTTGGCCAGTTGCTCCACCAGGTTAAATGCCATTAAATGCGGAAGATGACTGGTATGTGCCAGCACTTCATCGTGCTTGTCCACATCCATACAGATCACTTCCGCTTTGGCTGCTTCCCACAGTTGAATCAGTTTATTGACCGCCCAATCCGCACTGGTCGGTAATGGAGTCAAAATCACTTTATGATTGGCGAATAAATCGACCTTACCGGCATGGACCCCGGTATGCTCGGCTCCAGCAATCGGATGCCCCGGCACAAAACCGGCAGGCAGTTGTTCACCAAAAACCGCTTTGGCTGCATCGACCACATTGCCTTTGGTACTGCCGACATCGGTCAGGATTGCATCAGGTTTTAAATACGGTTTAATCTGCTGCAACACATATTCGGTGGCACGTACCGGTAAGGCCAGTACCACCAGATCAGCATCTTTTACCGCTTCGACCGGATCGCTATAACCGGCAGCAATTAAACCCAAGGCTTTGGCATCTTCTAGCGTTTTTTGCGAACGGGTCGATGCCACTACCTCATGAGCCAGCTGTTCAGCCTGAATCACACGCGCCAGACTTGAGCCAATCAGCCCAAGTCCAATAAAAGCGACTTTTTCAAACAGGGGTTGCGTCATGGCTTATGCCTTTGCGTCCAGACCTAACACCTTCGCCAGTGCAGTCAGGAATTTGGCATTTTCTGCTTCTGTTCCAATCGATACACGAAGATGGTTTGGAATACCAACCGGACGTACAATCACGCCTTCTTTGAGCAAGGCATTGAAGGTTTGTGCCGGATCAGCCTGTACATCAACCAGAATAAAGTTGGCACGTGAAGGCACATAGTTCAGGCCCAGTGCCTTAAAGCCCGCTTCCAGCTGCGCCATACCAGCCTTGTTCACTTCACGTGATTTTTCGATAAAGGCTTCATCTTTCAGCGCTGCTACAGCTGCCACCATAGCTAAATGGTTCACGTTAAATGGCTGACGGATACGGTTTAAATAGTCAGTCACCTGTACAGAGGCCAGAGCAAAACCAACTCGTAGCGCTGCCAGACCATAGCACTTCGATAAAGTACGGCTAACAATCAGGTTTGGATACTGATCCAGATATTTCAGGCTGTTGAAGTTTTCCGGGAAGTATTCCACATAGGCTTCATCCAGTACCACAATTACATTGGCCGGTACTTTCTGCATGAAGGCTTCAAATTCAGCTTCTTCAAACCAGGTGCCAGTCGGGTTATTCGGATTGGCAATGAACACCAGCTTGGTGTTGGCTTGAATGGCTGCAGCCATCGCCTCTAAATCGTGCGAGAAACCTTTGGCTGGTACTTCAATGGCCTGTGCATTAATGGCCTGAGTTACCAGTGCATAAACCGCAAAGGCGTGCTGGCTATATACGATTGAGTCCTGCTCGGACACAAAAGCGCGGGCAAACATTTCCAGCAGGTCATTTGAACCATTACCCAAAGTAATCCGTTCATGACCAAAACCAAACTGCGCTTCAATCTGGTCTTTTAAAATAAAACCACCGCCATCTGGATAACGACCAATTTCTGCCAGCTCGGCAGCCACGGCCTCTTTGACTTTGTCTGAACAGCCCAACGGGTTTTCATTGGATGCCAATTTCACAATATCGGTAATACCCAATTCGCGCTCAAGTTCACTGATCGGCTTACCTGGTTGATATGGCTTTAACTTAGAGATGCCTTCATTGGCTGGGACAAACGACATTTTTTACTTCCAGATTTACAGGTGAAAAGCAGCCGCATGCAGCGCACACGGCCACCAGAGAATTTTATAAAACTGCCGCCGGATAAGAGCCGAGTACACGGACTTCTTTCACCAATGGACGGATTTCTTCAATCGCAGCTTTAACATTGTCTTGCTCAATATGACCTTCCAGATCAATAAAGAACACATAGGCCCATTTTTCAGGTAAAGCCGGACGGGTTTCAATACTGGTTAGACTAATGTTGTGTTTGGCAAATGGCGCCAGAATTTCCAGCAAGGCACCAGCGCGGTCATGTGCAGACACCAACAATGAAGTTTTGTCATTGCCGCTTTGTGGCACTTTCTCACGGCCAATCACCAAGAAGCGCGTAGTGTTTTCCGGGTTGTCTTCGATATTGCTGTGCATGATTTCAAGATCATAAATGGTTGCCGCAATTTCAGAAGCAATGGCCGCAGAATGCCATTCATTACGAATACGGCGCGCCGCTTCACCATTGGAACTTAAAGCCACACGCTCCACCCCAGGATAATGCGCATCTAGCCATTTACGGCACTGTGCCAGCGTTTGCTGGTGAGCATAAATCTGTTTAATGCTGTCTTTACGGGTATTTGCAGAAATCAGGAACTGATGATGAATTGGCAATTCAACTTCGCCAATCACATTCAAATTCGAAGTTTTAAAGCAGTCTAAGGTATGGTTCACCACCCCTTCAGAGGAGTTTTCTACCGGCACCAGACCATAATGCGCACTACCCGCTTCCACTTCACGGAAGACTTCATCAATGGTTTGTAAAGGGCGCACCAGGGCATCATGACCGAAATGCTTGAGTACCGCAGAATGGGTATAAGTCCCAACAGGCCCCAGGAAGGCAATACTTTGCGGTGCTTCCAGTGCCAGACAGGCCGACATGATTTCACGGAATAAACGCGCCATGGTCTGATCCGACAATGGGCCTTCATTGCGATCCATAACATTACGTAAAACTTGTGCTTCACGTTCCGGACGGTAAAACAGCGGATTCTCTTCAGCGGCAAATTTGGCTTTGGCCACCGCTTCTGCCAATCGTGCGCGACGGTTAATCAGTTGTTGAATCTGCATGTCTACAGAGTCAATTTCCTCACGAATATTGTTCAGGTCAAGAGAAGTCGTTGTGTTTTGATCGTCGTTGATCATTGTTATGTCGCCCTTCATAAACGGTATGCAAACAGTATAACAATAGTTAGCTTTCAAATGTTGCGCAATACAACTTTGATTGATTCAGTCTTAAAAACAAACAGTTGGTTAAACTCTCTGCAACTTATGAGATTGTTTATCAATTGAGCAGCTATGGCTCATGAATAATTCTGAACAAGTCACGACGCTTTGCCTGTTTTTCCATCCAGAGTGTAGCGAATTTAAGCAGATGAAACAGGGCCTTTTTCCAATCAGCCGATAGCTTTTGCATCTGAATTCGATGAATAGTGATAGGATTTTGCAAGTTTATTGCGTAAACTGAACAGGCGTCATAATTACTTACATAGAAAATAACGCCCATAAATATTGAATAAAATTCCAGAAATTTTAACTTGAAAAAGAAATAAGAAAACTGGTTACAAAGCAGCAATGAAATTTTGCTTTTTCCCCTTTACTCTTTTATTTAAAGCAATTCGGAGAATAATAATGTCAAAAAGAATCGCGGTGCTGATTACCCATGATTATGAAGATGCAGACTATCCAGAATTGATCCACGCCTTCCGTGCAGCGCGGCATAGCGTGGTAAATGTTGAAAACAAGGCCGGCAATATTGTCTATGGTTATCAACGGCGCAGCTCGGTGACCATCGACCAAAGTATAGATGATGTGACCATTCATGATTTTGATGCGCTGCTGATTCCCGGCGGCCAATCTCCGGCACAACTGCGTGATGATCTGCGTTTTGTCGATTTTGTCCGAAATTTTGCCAATGCCCAGAAACCGATTATGAGCACCTGTCATGGTCCGCAACTGCTGATCCATGCCAGTGTGGTCAAAGGCCGGCGCATGACCAGCATTGCCCCGGTGATGCTGGAACTGATGGATGCCGGCGCCGTGTATTTTGATGAGGCGGTAGTGAATGACAATAACCTGTATATTTCCTCACGCTCACCAGCAGACTTGCCGATCTTTATTCGGGAAAGTCTGCATGTGCTCAGCCTGCATTAAAATCAGTCTCAGAAACACACCCACCAAAAAACACCCGCCCAGTCGATGCTGGGCGGGTGTTTTCATTTGGTCTGATGTACAGGACTTAACGGCCCAATAAACCGCGCGCCACAATCTCTTTCATAATTTCATTGGTGCCGCCATAAATCCGCTGGATACGGGCATCGACAAAGAAACGAGAAATTGGATATTCAGTCATATAACCATAACCACCAAACAGCTGCAGCAGCTGATCGGCCACTTTCATCTGCATATCGGTCGAGAAGCTTTTCAGTGCTGCTGCGGTTTCGACATCCAGTTTGCCCTGCATATACAGCTCGACATTCTGGTTATAAAACGCAGCCGTGGCCAGCTCATCAATTTTGGTCTGCGCCAAAACAAAACGGCTGTTCTGGAACTGGCCAATTTTCTGACCAAAGGCCTGACGTTCCTGGACGTATTGCGTGGTGATGTCAATCGAACCGCGGATAGCGCCCAAGGCGGTGGCGGCAATCGCAGTCCGTTCACGTGGCAATTCCTGCATTAAATAGGCAAAGCCCTGTCCCGGCTGGCCCAGTAACTGTTCTTTAGGTACCTTTACATTATCAAAGAACAATTCCGAGGTGTCCTGAGCGTGCAGGCCAATCTTGTCGAGGTTGGTGCCTTTCTTAAAACCATCCAGATGGGTATCGACTAATAATAAAGACACGCCTTTGGCGCGTGCCTGCGGATCGGTCTTTACTGCCAGCACCACCAGATCGGCATGTTGGCCATTAGAAATAAAGGTTTTAGAACCATTTAAAATATAATGATCATCCTGCAAAATGGCATGACTGCGCATGGCTTGCAAGTCAGAACCAGCACCCGGCTCGGTCATACCAATCGCACCGACCACTTCACCGCTAACCATTTTGGGCAGCCAGTACTGTTTCTGTTCTTCTGAACCAATATTTAAAATATACGGCGCAGCAATTTCTGAATGACAGGAAATACCGGTAGACAGTGCGCTATAACCAGCACGTGCCGATTCTTCCACCAGCATCAGCGAATAATGGGTCGGTACGCCATAGCCGCCATACTGTTCCGGTACATCTACACATAAAAAGCCGTTTTCACCCAGCTGGTTCCAGACCGAGCGCGGCATAATTCCTTCCCGTTCCCACTGTTCATAATGCGGGGCAATCTGTTCACTCATAAAGCGGCGGAAGTTGTCACGGAATAATTCTAAATCTGCATCATAAGCCAGCATAGTCCATCCTTGTAGGGTATACATTCTTGTTTTACATTCAGCCCCATGCTATGCATTTTAAAGCGTACTGTCATGGCTTTTCCCGGCTTTTTTATTGACTGCCAAGTAATAAAAAAGGAAGCCGAAGCTTCCTTTAGTCACCGCCCTGCTGTTAAGCCGAAGCAGATTGCTGGTTTTGTTCTGCCATCTTGCGGTCAATTTCTTCCGGATTATTTAATGCATATTGCAGCTTTTCCTGATCCAGCTGACCGACCCACTTCGCTACAACAATGGTTGCCAATGAGTTACCCACCAGGTTAGTTAAAGCACGTGCTTCAGACATAAAGCGGTCAATACCCAGAATTAGCGCCAGACCGGCCACCGGAATCTGACCCACAGCCGCCAGTGTTGCCGCCATCACAATAAAGCCTGAACCGGTCACCCCTGCTGCGCCTTTAGAAGAAATCAACAGCACCAGCAATAAAGTAATCTGATGATGCAGTTCTAAAGGTGTATTGGTGGCCTGAGCAATAAAGATTGCGGCCATGGTTAAATAAATCGAGGTACCATCCAGGTTAAAGGAATAACCCGTTGGAATGACCAGACCCACCACCGATTTTTCACAGCCGGCAATTTCCAGTTTCTTCAACATACGCGGTAGTACTGATTCTGAAGATGAGGTCCCCAATACAATCAGTAATTCTTCGCGAATCATGCGGATCATTTTTACGATACTGAAACCGGTCATGCGCGCAATACTGCCGAGTATGATAAAAATAAACAGCACACAGGTCAGGTAGAAGCAGATAATTAACTGCGCCAGTTGCGCCAGACTGCCAATCCCGTATTTACCAATAGTAAAGGCCATCGCACCGAAAGCACCAATTGGCGCAACTTTCATGATCATGTTAACAATGTTAAAGAACACATGCGAAATCTGATCAATCAGTTTCAAGACCGGCTTACCTGCTGGCCCTAAACGGTGTAAGGCAAAACCAAACAGGATGGCAAACATCAGCACCTGCAGGATTTCACCCTGGGCAAAGGCACCGACCACGGTATTTGGAATGATATTTAATAGGAATTCGACTGTAGATTGCGCTTCACCAGTTTCTACATATTTTGAAATACCGGTGGTATCCAAAGAAGCTGGATCAACGTTCATGCCAACGCCTGGTTTCCAGACGTTAATCACCACCAGACCAATAATCAGGGCGATGGTAGAGACAATTTCAAAATACAGTAATGCCACGCCACCGGTTTTACCGACCGATTTCATGCTTTCCATACCAGCAATACCACTCACCACGGTACAGAAAATCACCGGCGCAATAATCATTTTGATTAAACGGATGAAGCCATCACCTAAGGGTTTCAGCTGCTCACCCAGACCTGGAACATACTGTTCCACGCCATTAATAATTTGTGTGCCACTAGGAGAATAATGACCGACGAGAATACCTGCAATAATTGCAATAATCACCTGAAAGTACAGGGATTTATAAATAGGTTGTTTGGCCATAACAGATCTACTTTTGTTCTTGTCCCGAGGACAAATACCCTTGATTTTTTACCCACGACCTGTTCTGCCTGTTTTTAAAACAACAGGCATACACTGCCTTGAGCGATAGCTCAAAACATTCAACGCTTTATTTTCATCGGCAAAAGTCGGGCTTACTTTGAGCCGCCAGAATAAACAGGCTCAAACGCAAAAGCGGCTTTTTAGAACAGGAGATGAGTAAAAATAAAAAACAATATAAAACGCTGCGAATTTTACCTAAAATTCAAATGTAGTGCTGCTAAAAACAGCGAGAACTGGCGAACTTTAAAGCAGAAGCAGCTTAGACATTAGTCTAAATCCGAGCAAAGCATACGGTTTTTAAAAAGCCGCAAACATGTGTATATTGTGGGAAGCGACCGGCGCCATTTATTTGAGATTCAGGCAGTTACATGAGCACGAAAAGAAACATTTATAAAGACGTTGAACATCCTTTTGCCCAGTACGTGCGTATTGTGGGAAAAGGCAAAAATGGTGCACGTTCCCTCACCTATGAAGAAGCCTATCAGGCCTTTTCCATGATCCTGAAACAGGAAGTACTCGATGTTCAGCTCGGTGCTTTTTTGATGCTGCTGCGGGTCAAGGAAGAATCGGTCGATGAACTGGCCGGCTTTGTTCAGGCCACCCGTGACCAGTTGCAGTTTAAAGCTTTAGATGTAGATCTGGACTGGTCCTCCTATGCCGGGAAACGCAAACATTATCCGTGGTTTTTACTGGCCGCGCTGACTCTGGCCAAACAGGGTTTTAATATTGTCATGCACGGCGCTGCTGGGCATACCATTAACCGGGTCTATACCGAACAGGTGCTGGAATACTTAGGCTATCCAATCTGCCAGTCAGATACGGAAGTCGAACAGCAATTACAGCAGCGTCATTTTGCCTATCTGCCTTTAGACGTGATTTCTCCGGTGCTGGCCGATTTGATTGCGCTACGGAATGTAATGGGCCTGCGTTCACCTATTCATACTCTTGCCCGGCTGATTAACCCCTTTAATGCCAAAGCCACGGTACAGGCCATTTTCCATCCGGCCTATCGCAGTTCCCATCAACAGTCGGCGTTTAAACTGGGCTATCTGAACAGTGCGGTGATTAAAGGTGAAGGCGGCGAGTTTGAACGGAATCCGGATGCCAAAACCTTAATTTGTGGCATTCGTAACGGCGAGCTGTATGAACATGAATTGCCAAAGCTGACCGACAACCGCAGCCCGATTGAAGAAGAACTGGACCTGGCGGTATTTAAAGCCGTCTGGGAAGGCCAGCAATCGCATGACTATGGTGAAGTGGCGGTGGTGGAAACCATGGGCATCGCGCTGTATACCATGGGCGTCTGCGACAGTTTTGCAGCAGCCATGGACAAAGCACAGCAATTCTGGGCTGCGCGTTTAAATGCTTAAGCCACAAAAGACTGCCAATAAAAAAGGTAAGCCGCGGCTTACCTTTTTTGCATGAATCCGTTTCCTTAAAGTTTAAATAAACTTGATCGGCTGGAAATCTTCATTTTTGTGATGATCATCATCACATTGTTCACCTTCTTCCTTGGTGCCACGGTCGATATAACCGCTACGTTCAGTTTCCGGTAAATGCTGGATTTCCCAGGCATACACGGCCTGCATACAAATTTCGCGCTGCTCTTTGGTCAACGCCACACCATTCGGCCATTTACCAATCTCTACCGCGGTTTTTAGACGACCAACAATTTCAGGATTGAGTACGGCCAGCATCTGTTCAATATTCATCATAAATCCTGCTGTTGCAAAGAATCAAAATCTTGGTTCCAGCCGAGCTTGGTACGACATGCCATATAGAAGTCATAACCCGGTGGATGAAGTAGGTTTAACTTATAGGGATGCTTGCGGATATGCAAACTGTCCCCGACACTGAGTGAAACACTGTGCTGACCATCGGCACTGACCATTGGCAAGACACGGTTTTCACGAATCTGGATTTTAATTTCGCTTTGTCCACCCACCACAATCGGGCGTGAAGACAAGGTATGCGGATGCATCGGTACCAGCACAATCGCATCCATACTCGGATGCACAATCGGGCCACCACCAGACAAGGCATAGGCGGTAGAACCAGTAGGCGTGGATACAATTAAACCGTCACTGTGCTGACGATAAACATACTGACCATCAATATTCAGGTCAAAATCAATCATGTGTACCGATTTACCGGAATGCAGCACCACATCATTTAAAGCCACTGCTTCATAAATGACTTCACCTTTGGAGCGCACTTCCATTTCCAGCAGGAAACGGCGGTCCAGCTGAAACTCGCCTTTTAATACCTGATCCAGCTTGAAGATGACTTCCGTGGGTTTAATATCGGTCAGGAAGCCTAAACGACCACGGTTTACCCCGATGACCGGCGTATTGTATTTGACCAGCGCGCGCGCTGCATGCAGCAACGAGCCATCACCGCCGACCACAATCACCAGATCAACCACTTCGCCCAGCAAGGCGCGGCTGACGGTTTGGGTGTTCGGATAAGGGACCAGTTCTGCTGTTTCTGCATCAAATACCGGATGCAGGCCTAAATTCAGCAGATGATCATGAATTAAACTGAGCGTTTCTACGACCGAAGTTTTGCCAGGACGTCCAATCAATCCGATATTACGAAAGTTCTTGTGTGAAATTTGCACCTACGACATCGCTCCGCTACGATCCGTTGACTATAATAGCACTAACCCGAATGTTTTAAAAAAACTTTAGAAATCTGAATCCAACCGTTTTTTCTCCTCGATTGGCCGCTTCATTCACAGATTAAATATTGCAAATTATGTAAAAGCTTCGCATGATTAGCCTAATTTCTTAGGGTTTTATTGCGATTTATGAAGTCTGAACGTGGCATAGGTATTATTGCACTTCTATTTTGTATACTGGTGATTGGGGCATTTCTGGCATTAAGTATCTACCTGATTCGATTAGATAATATTGTTAGAGATAAATTTGAAGGACAGCGCTGGGACATTCCAGCCAAGGTCTTTGCTCGTCCGCTGGAAATCTATACCAATGCACCGCTCAATAAAGCCGATTTCGTGCAGGAATTAAAACTTTTAGGCTATAAAAGCGCAGAAAGCTATAACAAAACCGGCAGCTATGTCGATGCGGGTGATACCTTGTTTGTACATACCCGCGGCTTCGATTTTGGTGAAAGTGTTGAACCGGAACAGGTGCTCAAAGTCAGCTTTGCCAATAACCAGATTGCTGAAGTCAGTGCAACCAAACCATCGACTACCGGTATTGCCCGTTTAGAGCCCATGCTGATTGGCGGGATTTATCCGCAGCACAATGAAGACCGGGTGCTGATTAAACTGAACCGGGTGCCAAAACCGTTAATTGAAGCCTTAATTGCCACCGAAGACCGTAATTTCTATCTGCATCATGGCGTGTCGATTCGCGGGACTGCGCGTGCCATTGTCAGCAATATTACCGGCGGGAAACGTCAGGGCGGTTCGACCCTGACCCAGCAACTGGTGAAAAACTTTTATCTGACCCCGGAACGTACATTAAAGCGTAAAGCCAATGAAGCGCTGATGGCGATGCTAATTGAGCTGCATTATGACAAAGATGAAATTCTGGAAGCCTATTTAAATGAAGTGAACCTGGGTCAAAACGGCAACTATTCTATTAATGGTTACGGTCTGGCCTCACAGTTCTATTTTGGTCTGCCGCTGCGTGAACTGAATATTGCCCAGCAGGCTTTTCTGGTTGGTCTGGTGCAGGGACCGTCTTTATATAATCCATGGCGTAATCCGGAAGCGGCAGAAAAACGCCGTAATATTGTACTGAACAATATGCTGGTGATGGGCTATCTGACGCAGGAACAGTATGAAACCGAAACCGCGCGTCCGTTAAATGTGATTGCCAAACCGACCATGGGCCCTGCCCGCTTCCCGGATTTTCTGGACATTGTGCGTCGTCAGTTACGTGCTGAATATCAGGAAGGTGATCTGACCAATCAGGGACTACGGATTTTTACCACTTTAGACCCAATTGCACAGACCAAGGTACAAAGTGCATTTAAAGAATCAGTAAACCGTCTGGCCAATGCCAATCCGCGCCGTTTAAAAGATTTGCAAGGTGCGGTGCTGGTGTCCCATCCTGAAAATGGTGAACTGGTGGCTGCAGTCGGCTCTACCCAAGACTTTACCGGCTTTAACCGTGCGCTGGATGCCAAACGTCAGGTCGGCTCGCTATTGAAGCCAGTCATCTATTTAAGCGCGCTGGAATCGGGTCGCTATAACTGGGCCAGTCCGGTACAGGATACCGAAATCAGTATTCCATCTGCCGGCAAGTCCTGGACACCGCGTAATTACAGCGGCAGCGAACATGGCGTAGTCCCGATGGCGCAAGCGCTGGCCAATTCCTATAACCTGTCGGCGGTACGTTTAGGTCAGGAATTTGGTCTATCAACCTTCCGTAACCATCTGATTAAATTTGGCGTCAGCAGCGGAAATATTCCACAGTATCCGTCCATTTATCTGGGTGCAGTCGATTTATCGCCTATGCAGGTGATGAATATTTATGGCAACTTTGCCACCGGTGGGTTCCAGTATCCAACCAAAGCCATTCGCGCGGTGGTCGATTCTAATGGTCGTCTGCTCGAGCGTTATGGCCTGTCAGTACAGCAGACCATTGAACCGTCTGCGGCCTATATGCTGAATTATGGCCTGCAACAGGTAATGAGTGCAGGAACCGGACGTGCAGCCTATAACAGCCTGTCCAGCGATTTAAAACTGGCCGGTAAATCGGGCACCACCAATGATACCCGCGACTCCTGGTTTGCCGGTTATTCGGGTAACTATTTAAGCGTGGTCTGGTTAGGGCTGGATGATAACAAAGTCACCGGTTTGACAGGTTCATCGGGTGCCCTGCCGGTGTGGAGCAATGTGATGCGTCAGCTGCGCCAGAAGCCGGTGAATCTACGCCAGCCGGACAGCGTACAGTGGCACTGGATTGACCGTGACTCTGGTCACTTGTCGGCTCAAGGCTGTGCTGGTGCGATGTATATTCCGATTTATCGCAATCATGTGCCGCGTCAGGCCACCGCCTGTGGTTTACCGCATTATCAGGTTGAGCCGGTTTACAATCCGGATACCGAATATTACCAAGCTGTACCTGAAAGCAGTGACAGTATCGAGAATTATATCCAGGAAAGTGAAGCCGAGATGGAAAGACAACTTTCCGAAAATGATGCACGCATCATTTCAAGCGGCAGTTATACGCAATAAGTGGACCCTTAATTAAATGACCTTGAAATATCTGATCTTGGGGATGGGACTGGCTGGACTGGTGGGCTGTCAAAGCCTGCCGGAATCCAAGCCGGCACCGCAACCGGACCAAGAAAAAATGACTGAACGAAAAACCATTCGCACACCCACCGGCGTGGTGATTCATCCTTATGAACAGGAAGAAATTCAGCGCAAGAAATTACAGGTCGTGGTTCCTGAACAAAAAGTACAGCAGCGTTTTGAAGATGGCCGCTCTTTACCAGCGTTTAAGAAACTGATGCAGCAGACCCAGACGGCTTATCGTCAGGGACAATGGGCGCGTGCCGAAGCTGCCGCCTTACAGGCACAGCGTCTGGCACCGCAATCGGCTGAAACCTATATGTATTTAGGGCTGGTGGCGAACCAGAAAAAACAGCCGAAAAATGCAGAAGCCCTGGCCCGCCGTGGTCTGAGCTATGCACAAACACCGGCGATGAAACGCCAATTATGGCTGATTATTCAAAAAGCCGGCCAGCTACAAAACAATAGCCGTACCGTGCAACAGGCACAGCAAGCGCTGAAACAACTTTAGGCTGAAGCGCTATCCAACGCATCCATAAAGCGGATCCCGGCAATACCATAGGCATGGTGTTGCTGGGCCTGCGCCAAGTCCTGCCGATGCATCCCGCCTAAGGCAAACACCGGAATATCGACCTGTTTGGCCCAGTTCTGAAATTGTGCCCAGCCTAATGCCGGAGTATCCGGATGGCTGGCTGTTGGCAGCACTGGACTTAAAATTGCAGCATCACAGCCAATATTCTGCGCATGTTGTAACGATTCCAGATCATGACAGGCAGCAATATAACGCTGACCGGCCTGCAGGCTGCCCTTGTGCAATTGCAGACATTGTTGCTGCTTTAAATGGATGGCAGCGACCGAGACCTGCTGCACGCTATTCAGCTGCTTCCACAGTTCCAGATTAACAATTAATGATTTTAAACAGCCAATATTCTGCTCGGCCAGCTCAATACTGCGTTCCGGTGCCGGCGCAACTCGCCAATACAGTAGTTGCTGGGTATCCGGGGTATCCAGACAGTTTAAGTCTTCACTAATTTTGATACATTCAGGCCAGTAGAGGCGTTGCAGCATACGCTGGTTGGCTTGCGGGAAATTCAAACGAGCCAAATCCTGCCGTTTATACCAGGTCCACGGTTGCTGGATGTCTGAGAGCAACGCCGCCGGCACAAAGGCATGGAACACATGCAAATTGACAATCACATCTTCATATTCATGCCGGATAAAATCAAACTCATGCCACTGGATCAGGTCAATGCCTACTTCTTCGCGCACTTCACGGCGACAGGCCTGCACTGGCGTTTCATGCTGCTCTACCTTGCCGCCGGGAAATTCGTGCTTATTGCCCTGATGCTGTTTGGCTTCGCGCCAGCCGACCAGGACCTGGGTCTGATGCAATAAAATCCCAATCGCGATATGTAGATGTGGCTTTGACATGAAACGTCCTGTTTTTGAAATATGAGCAAGTGTAAGCAAATTTATACTTTTTATAAATTCCCCAAATCAAGCGTTGACAGATATATTTGATAATGATTATCATTTATATCGTTCAACATACACCACGGAGTCGAAGGAATGAACGCACCATTTAGCCTGTTTAGCCGTAATGCAGATCAACAGTATGCCTTACCAATGTTACATTCTAATAACCTGTTTGCTCTCGGTCGTGAAATTCGCATCATGCATGCCGGAGAAGAATACCGCCTACGCCTTACCCGTAATAATCGCCTTATTCTCACCAAATAAGAACAATATCTGAATAATAATAATCGTGGGAAGCAGCAGTATGAATCAGCGCATACTGCTTTTTAACTGCCCATGCGTATCTCAAGATTGAACTCAATGTTGTTATTTTCGATTTTGTTATTTTTGATTCACACCGGGCAAACTCAGTTCCACCCGTAAACCGCCTAAAGCTGAACGGCTAAACTGCAATTGGCCCTGATGCAGGCTGATAATCTTTTTACAGATCGAAATACCAAGACCACTGCCTTGGGTTTGTGTGCCCAGCGCCCGATAAAAACGCTCACCCAGACGTTGTAACACCTCATCACTGATCTGTTGACCATTATTTTCAATACACAGCTGCACCTGTTCAGCATCACCATTGATACTGACCACCACCTCACCCTGCTGTGTGGCATAGCGGATGGCATTGTCGATCAGGTTACGGATACAGGTATATAGCAATTCCGGATTGGCCTGAATGATCGCCGGCTGTAACTGCAAGCGCGGTTTAATCTGCTTTTCCAGACTAAACGGTGCCAAGGCCTCGAGCACATCCAGCACCAGCTTTTGTAAATCAACCTCGGTTATAGGCAAGTCTTGCAGATGTGCCGGGTCTAAACGCGCCAGTAACAGCAGATTCTCCAGTACCTGAGTGCCGCGGTTGACATCGCGCTGAATCTGGGCCAGATCTTCCGCTAATTGCGGTTGATCCTGATATTTGCGTTTTAACACCTGCAAACGCATTTGAATGGCGGAAAGCGGCGAACGCAATTCATGTGAGGCGTCAGAAGTAAAACGCTGCTCGGCTTCTAAAGAATGTTCCAGCCGGCTAAGCAAACGGTTTAACTGCTGCACCATCGGCTGTAATTCCAGCAATTCTGGCTGGGTGCTTTGTACCGGACTCAGATCCTGCACATGCTTTTGCGCAATTTGCGCAGATAAGGCCTGTAAAGAGCGGAACTGTTTATGAATGGCAAAATGCACAATGCCCCATTGAATCAGCCACAGTAAAATTAAAATCGCGGCATAGCCCAGACCGGTGGCCCAGATTTCCTGAAAACGGACATTCATTTTCTGGGTCATCAATACGCTTAAGTCATCATCACTGGCCACATAAACGCGCCATAAACGCTGATTCGCCCAGACAAAGGAAAATCCCTCTTCCTGCTGTGTGATTGTAGCTGGTGCTAAGGGAAAATCTTCCGTTTCGGTTAAGGTCTGCTGACCCAGTCGCAGCTGATAATGCATCTTGAACTGTTCAGTGAGTTCATCAACCTGCTCGCCAGCGCCACTGCTAATATCCTGCAATAACAGCATATCGGCCGCTTCATCCATGATTTCATCTTGCAGCTGCATGGTCTGATAAATTGACACGGCAAACAGCAGCACCAGTGCCAGCAGGCCGGCAATCATCGAACTCAGTACCGAGGTTTTGACCAGGGTTTTCTGTAAAGAAACCGCACCCGTTTGCTTCATTTACGCCTGTTCCTGCTGCATGCGATAGCCCAAACCGCGAATGGTTTTAATTAAATGGCTGCCAATTTTTTTACGCAGCTGATAAATAAACACTTCAATGGCATTGCTTTCAATTTCATCACCCCAGGCATACAGCGATTCTTCCAGCTGCTCCCGGGTTACCACATGCTCGGGCTTTTGCATTAATTTATACAGAATCTGAAATTCCTTAGCGGTTAAATTCACCGCGTGGCCATCCTGGGTTAAGGTTTTGGCTTGAGTATCTAACAGCAAATTGGCAAAACGGATCTGATGATCGGGCTGAGTCTGCCGGGTGCGTAACTGGCTGCGCACCCGTGCTGACAGTTCTTCCAGACTAAAAGGCTTGACCAGATAATCATTGGCGCCTAAATCCAGTCCATCGACCCGGTCCTGAATGCTGTCTTTGGCGGTAATAAAAATCACCGGGGTATCCAACTGTTTACGGCGCAAAGCGGTCAGAATTTCATCGCCGGTATTGCCCGGCAGGCCACGATCCAGCAGCACACAATCATAGTGATGCTGCTCAATGGCCAAAATGGCATGATTGCCACGCTCGACCCAATCGACGTTATAACCGTCCATTTCCAGCCAGGTTTTAATACTTTCTGCCTGAGAGGCGTCATCTTCTGCCAGTAAAATACGCATTGGTTCTACTCTAGCCTTTTTTACATCATGCCTGATTTTTCACAAGATTCAAAAAAACCACATGCATGGAGCATGTGGTTTTGCGTGGAGCTGCAATCAATCTGATTAAAAGGTCGGCTTAGAAACGAACCTGCTCGACATCAATTTCAACACGTTTAGATGGTTTATAATCGATGTCCACTTCACCGGTAATCACCACTGGAGTTTTGGCAGAAATCGCTTTACCATTCCACAGGTCATCATCAATATCTACTGTGATGGTGCCAGTGCTGTCACGGAACTGGTATTTTTCATCACCAATGGCTTTTACGATATAACCTTTCAGCTGGACATTGCTGTCATCTTTCATGGTTAACGCCTGTTTCACCGTGGTTGCTTGCGCCAATGCAGACTGGTTCACTGCGGTATCTGCAACAGCAAATGTAGTTGCGCCCACTAGACCTGCAGTTAAAAGTGCTTTTGAAAATAGGTTCATCTGTCTTTCCTCATTCAGTGTTGTTCGTTTCGATGTAGTCATTAAAACAAAGCAAGATGAGCTGAATCTTAAGATTTCCTCATATTCAAAAATTTTTCACTTTTTGGGGTTTTAGTTTAACGGCACCACCCGCAGTACTTCTTCTAAGGTGGTAATACCGGCCATGACTTTACGCGCCCCGGCAATCCGCAGCGGCTCGATGCCTTCTTTCTTGGCCTGCTGGCGTAACTGGGTCAGATCAGCATTGGCACCAATCAGCTGTTTGGTGTCCAGACTCAGCGGCATAAACTCATAAATCCCGATCCGGCCTTTATAGCCGGTCTGACGGCAGGCTTCACAGCCCACCGGCTTATAAACTTTTTCCGGCATCTCCATGACATAGTCAAACGTCAGATGTTCCCATTCATTGGTATTAATCATGCCTTCCTGTTTGCAATGCGGACACAGCTTGCGCACCAGACGCTGCGCCAATACCCCCAGAATGGTGGCTGCAGTTAAAAAAGGCTGCACACCTAAATCATGCAAACGGGTCAGACTGGACGGCGCATCATTGGTATGCAAGGTCGATAACACCAGGTGACCGGTTAATGCCGCTTGAATGGCCATATTGGCCGTATCCTGATCACGAATCTCCCCGACCATAATAATATCCGGGTCCTGACGCATCAGCGCGCGCACGCCATCGGCAAAGCCCAGCTCAATGCCCTGATTGACCTGCATCTGGTTAAAGCTCGGTTCAATCATTTCAATCGGGTCTTCAATGGTACAGACATTGACTTCATCGGTGGCCAGCTGTTTCAGTGATGAATACAGCGTGGTGGTTTTACCCGAACCGGTCGGCCCGGTGACCAGAATAATGCCATGACTATGACCGGTCAGACTTTGCCAGCCCTGTAACAGACGTTCTTCAAAACCGAGCTGCTGGAAGCTGCGTACCAGCACTTCCGGGTCAAAAATACGCATCACCAGTTTTTCACCAAAAGCCGTCGGTAAAGTCGAAAGACGCAATTCGGTTTCCTGACCTTTGGGAGTACGGGTTTTTAAACGGCCATCTTGGGGTTTGCGTTTTTCTGCCACATTCATGCGGCCGAGAATTTTAATCCGTGAAATGACCGCAGTTAAGGTATTGGCCGGCATGTTATAAATGGTATGTAGTACGCCATCAATCCGGAAACGGATTTTACCCTTGTCTTTACGTGGCTCCAAATGAATATCACTGGCGCCCTGTTCAAAAGCAAACTGCAGCACCCAGTCCACCAGTTTAACAATATGCTGGTCATTGGCATCGGGGTTTTGGGTATCGCCCAGCTGTAATAAGGCTTCGACACCTTTATTTTCACGGTCATGTGCTGCGGCTTTTTGTGAACCACTGACCGCACGACTGACTTGATAATATTCTACCAGATAACGCTGTAACTGCTCTGGACTCAGCAGCACGCGCTGGATTTTACGCGGCAATAAACTGTGTTCTAAATTGGCGACCCAATCGGTCATAAACGGCTGATCGGTGGCAATGAACACCGCATCGGGCTGAATCTCTACCGCCAGAATTTTATTGCGCAGGGCAAATTCCTGGGACATCACCGCGGTTAAAGCGGCCACATCGGCCTTTAACGGATCAATCACATAAAAAGGCAGCTCGGTCTTTTCTGCCAGCCACTGACATAAACGGTTCAGTGTCAATGTGGTTTGGGGATGTTGCTGATCGGTCAGGTTAAAATGCGCAATCCATTGCAACGGATGCCATTTCAGCTGCTCACGCTGGCGATGCGTGGTCTGTACCAGCATTTTATCGCGTTCGCTGATCCGGCCATCTTTTAATAATTGCTCTAAACACCAGGTGGTATCAATTTCAAAATTAAAATTCATTGTTTTTGTTCCCCCAACATCAGCACACTATAGCAGAGTTTATTTTTCCCGCCTGCCTTTGCCACTGGAAAATCTGATGCAGATACGCATCAAGCGCAGCTCCTGCAAATTAAACATACAGTTCCGCATAGCAATCTTCACAGAATCAATTATATGATGGAGACGTCGCCCCACTGCCGCGGGATATAAAGATGGAATTTTTAACTGCCCCTTCAATCTTGAGTACCTCTTTTCAGGAGCTGATGACTATGCTTGCAGCCGCACTTGGCTGTGGCCTGTTAATTGGTCTGGAACGTGAACGCAGCAAGCACAATGAAGCCAACCATCATTTTGCCGGGGTGCGCACCTTTGCCGTGTGTGCCTTGCTCGGTGCGATCTGCTTTTTGCTAGGGCCAGTTTTTGGTATTGTCGGGGCCGTGATTATTGGCGGAGTTGGGCTGTTTTCGCTTAAAAATCAGGTTGAAGACCCGGGTGCGACCACCGAACTGGCCTTTATTATGACCTATTTTATTGGCGCGCTCTGTTTGTGGAATATTCCGTTGGCGGCTGGTCTGGCGGTTATTTTAACCGGTCTGCTCATGACCAAACACCTGATGCACGGCATTGTCAGCACATGGATTACCGAAGCAGAGCTGCGTGATGGTCTGTTCCTGCTGGCACTGGTTCTGATTGCCCTGCCTTTGACGCCAGATACCCCCTTATGGGGCAATGTGCTCAATCCTTATGTGATTTTAAAACTGCTGATTCTGATTTTATCGGTACAGGCTTTGGCGCATATCGCCAAGCGCCTGCTGTCCACCAATAATGCACTGATGCTATCCTCAATTGCGTCCGGCTTTGTGTCCAGTACCGCCACCATTGCCAGTTTAGGCATGGAAGTGCGTTCCGGCCGCGGCGATGCCCAGATTAATGCGGGCGCGGCGCTCATGTCCTGCGTGGCGACACTGTTGCAGATTCTGATTATTATTGTGGGGATTAATCTGTCTTGGTTTAAGGTATTTGTGGTACCGAGTGCAGTGGCGATTATGATTCTGGTGGCGGTGGGTTACTGGCTGCTCAGAAAAAATACCGGCTCACAGCAAAAAGCCAAAGAAGCCGATAGCCGCATGTTTAGCCTCAAAGAGGCCGCGATTATTGTGGTCACGCTCACCCTGATTCAAGCCATGGTCTACGGACTGGATCAGGCACTGGGCAGCACCGGTTTAATTGCCGGAACCTTCCTGGCATCCTTATTTGAAATTCACGCTGCCGCTGCCGCGGTAATTACCCAAGGCTCGCCCAGCAATTTAACCCTGTTTTATGCGCTGATTTTGGGTCTGGGTGCACATGCACTGGCCAAATGCGTGAATGCCTTTTTAATTGGCGGACCACGCTTTGCCTTGTATTTTGCACCGGCCCAAATTCTGCATATGGCGGTGCTGATTGCGATGGCTTATTTTATGTTTAAGCCGGCTTAAGCGCTAACATCTGAATCAGCACCTGATCTGGCTGTACTAGAAATCCGACATCAATATTGGCAAAGTGCATTTTATAGAGCCGGGTTTCATCCTCCTGATAAGCCGGACGCGGGTCTAAAGACAACACCTGTTCCAGCTCACTCAGCATCTGCGCGCTAATTTTATGCTGCTGCAACAATTGCTGTTTTTGTACAGCGGCCTGCTCTGTCCACACCACCTGTTTACGTTCAGGCTCATCCTGCGCATAGCCACTTTGCGCCTCCATGACCGCATCAGAATACTGGATATAAGGCTTGATATCTAAAATCGGTGTACCATCGAGTAAATCACTCCCGGTCACATAAACCCGTACTGCCTTGCCGACTTTTTTCACCTGTTTTAATTGCACCACTGACAAGCCCACCGGTGACGGCCGGTACATACTGCGTGTCGCAAATACTCCAATTTTCTGGTTACCACCCAAACGCGGCGGCCGCACCTGAGCACGGAATTTTGTCTGCTGCTGGTTTTTATTGTCATGAAATTGCCACAGCAACCACAAATGACTAAATGCTTCAATGCCCTCAAAGGCCAGCAAATCGTTATAAGGTTCCAGCATGTCAATATAGGATTCGACCTGAACCAGATTCGGCTGCCGCGGGATGCCAAACTTTTCTTTATAAGGAGATTTCATAATCCCGATAATTGGCAAGGTCAGATCAGTCATAATCACTTTTTTTGATAAGCTCAATTAAATATATTCAGTTTATCGAGTATGAATTTAGATTAGAATAGCAACCTGTTCTAATTTGATAATTTATTGAGACCTTTAATGGCTGCTTTTAACGTCGAAAAGATTACTCACGTCCACCACTGGAATGACACTTTATTCTCTTTTAAAACGACTCGTGACACTGCACTGCGTTTTAAAAACGGTCAATTTGTAATGATCGGTCTTGAAGTGAATGGTAAGCCTTTGATGCGTGCATATTCGATTGCAAGTGCCAACTATGAAGAAGAGCTGGAATTCTTCTCGATTAAAGTGCCAGATGGTCCATTAACCTCGATTTTGCAAAAAGTTAAAGTGGGCGATGAACTGCTGGTTTCTCGCAAACCAACCGGAACTCTGGTACTCGATGACTTAAATCCGGGTAAAAACTTATACCTGCTGTCTTCAGGTACCGGTCTTGCACCGTTCCTGTCGGTGATTCGTGATCCGGAAACCTATGAACGTTTTGAAAAAATCATTGTTGTTCATGGTACACGTTATATTTCTGAACTGGCGTATCAGGACCTGATTCTGAACGAAATTCCAAACCACGAATTCTTCTCGGAACTGGGCGCGAAAGAAAAACTGGTTTATTATCCAACGGTAACACGTGAAGATTTCCATACTCAAGGTCGTGTCACCACTGCAATTGAATCTGGTCAATTGTTCGAGAAAATCGGTTTACCACGTTTTAACCCGGAAACTGACCGCGCGATGCTGTGTGGTAGCCCAGCCTTCCTGGATGATGTTGCTGCGCTGCTTGATCAACACGGCTTAAAAGAATCACCACGTATGGGCGTTTTAGGCGATTACGTGATTGAACGTGCATTCGTGGAAAAATAAGCTTTTCCAGAACTAAAAAAACCGGTCAGATTGACCGGTTTTTTATTTGTCTCAATGAGTCGAGTTCTATATCACCCATTGATTTGATGTTATATCAACGTCCTTATGCACACTGATCTACAGCTCGGCTTTCCCGTCTCTCCGCCCAGGCTTTTTTAATCACCTGATAACCCGCAGTTAAACCCAGCCCTGCCATAATCACCGCGACAATAATATCCGGCAATAAACTACCCGTTCCAAACACCCCTACTGCCGCCAGAATCACCGCAACATTGCCAATTGCATCATTACGGCTACACAGCCAGACCGATTTCATGTTGGAATCTCCATCACGAAAGCGATACAGAATCACGGCTGCCACTACGTTGGCCACTAAGGCCAGTCCACCAATTACCCCCATGGTAATCGCTTCCGGGGGAATGCCCTGCATATAGTTATAGACCGTTTTGGCCAACACCAGACAGCCAAACGTGGCCATGGTAATGCCTTTTAATAAAGCCACAGTGGCACGCCAGTACAGACTCATCCCTAGCACGGCCAGTGAAATGGCATAGTTGGCGGCATCGCCAAAGAAATCCAGCGCATCGGCCCAGAGTGCTGCCGAATGGGCATACATCCCGCCAAACAGTTCCACCACAAACATCAGCAAATTAATAATCAGGGCAATCCAGAGTGCAGTACGAAAACGGCCATCGGGTTTGACCGGTGCAGGCTGACATTGACAGGCCATAAAGCCTCCTGTTGCATTTTTCTATGACTGTATTATGCTCATTAGAAACTATGGTCTAACTCCAAGGTCAAGTCATGGCACATTATCTGATTCGGGATTTGGTCAAAAAAACCGGTCTGAGTGCAGACACGGTGCGTTTTTATGAAAAGAAAGCGCTCATCCAACCCACCTTAAGGGCCGAAAATAATTATCGTTATTATGATGATGACACCTTAAAACGGCTAATTTTTATTAAACGTTGCCGCGCACTGGATTTATCCTTAAAAGAAATTGAAACCCTAATTGCACTGGAACAGCAGCCTGATCAGGACTGTCAGGCGGTAAATGAACTGCTTGATCATCATTTAGTACAAATCGAAAGCAAAATTGCTGAGTTACAGCATTTTCAGCTGCAACTGCAGCAATTACGGCAGTCTTGCAATGCCCGAACCACCATCGACCATTGCCAAATTTTAAAACAGCTAGAGGCGGATGAAACGCCTAAATCGACTTCTGATTAACCCGTTTCGACAGTTCCGCAGCCGATTCCTTACGCTCGGAATAACGGTTGGTCAGATAGCTGGCCTGCCCGCGGGTCAATAAAGTGAACTTGTACAGCTCTTCCATGACATCGACAATCCGGTCATATAAGGAAGAGGCTTGCATACGTCCGGCTTCATCAAACTCCAAAAAGGCTTTCGGAATCGAGGACTGGTTCGGGATGGTGATCATCCGCATCCAGCGCCCTAAAATACGCATCTGATTCACCGCATTAAAGGATTGCGAACCACCACTGACCTGCATCAGCGCCAGAGTTTTACCTTGGGTCGCACGAATGGCACCGGCAGCCAGAGGAATCCAGTCAATCTGTGCTTTCAAAATAGAACTCATGGCACCATGACGTTCCGGGCTGCACCAGACCATGCCTTCTGCCCAGGCCAGCAATTCATGCAATTCCTGAACTTTAGGATGTGAAGCATCGCCATCTTCCGGCAATGGTAAACCTTTGGGATGGAAAATTTTAACTTCGGCACCGAAGTGCTCCAGAATCCGGCCGGCTTCCATCACCGCCAAACGGCTATAGGAACGTTCGCGGTTTGAACCATACAGCAATAAAATTCGCGGCGGATGCGGCAATGCTCTGGCCTGAACCTGCTCAAAACTCGGCTGTTCAATTAAGTCTACATCAAGATTGGGAAGTGACATCATCCACCTGTTCCATCATAAAATTTACGTTTCAGCCACAGCGAGACACTCACCAGGGCAATTAACACAGGCACTTCCACCAGCGGGCCAATAATGGTGGTAAATGCCACCGGTGATGCCAGACCAAAGGTTGCAATCGCTACCGCCAAAGCCAGTTCAAAATTATTGCCGGCCGCGGTAAAAGAAATGGCCGTGGTACGTGGATAGTCATTGCCCATCCACTTGCTCATAAAGAAGCTGACAAAGAACATCAATACAAAATAGATGGTCAATGGAATGGCAATGCGCAGTACATCCATAGGTAACCCAACCACATCGGCCCCTTTCAGGCTAAACATGGCGACAATGGTAAACAGCAGCGCCAGCAGGCTAAGTGGACTGATTTTGGGAATAAAACGCTGCTGATACCAGTCCAGTCCTTTGTTTTTCACCAGAATCAGCCGGGTCAGAAAGCCCAGCAAAAACGGAATGCCCAGATAGACCAGCACCGCATGGGTAATGGTCCAGAAACTGACATCAATCACCTGACCGGCCACACCAAAATAAGGCGGTAACACACTTAAGAACAACCAGGCATAGGTACTGAAAAACAGAATCTGGAAAATACTGTTAAAGGCCACCAAGGCAGCGACATACTGGTTATCACCACAGGCCAGATCATTCCAGACCAGTACCATGGCAATACAGCGTGCCAGTCCAATCAGAATCAGGCCAGTCATATATTCCGGATAATGCTGCAGGAAAATCAGTGCCAGTGCGAACATCAAACACGGTGCAATCAGCCAGTTTTGTACCAGCGACAACAGCAGCGTGCGTTTATCCTGAAAAATCTGCGGTAAAGCGGCATAGTCCACTTTGGCCAGCGGTGGATACATCATCAGAATCAGGCCAATGGCAATTGGTAAATTGACATTGCCCATACTCATCTGGTCCAGACTGCTCGACACCTGCGGGAAATACACCCCAATGCCAATTCCGAGTGCCATGGCAATAAAAATCCACAGCGTCAGGTTGCGGTCTAAAAAGGAAAGTTTGCGGGTGCTGGCCATGACTTACTCGATATGGGAAATGTTGTTGATGGCTGCAATCAGTTCGGGACGGGTCATCTGCTCAGGCTGTAACGCAAACAGTGCATCCAGACGCTTGTTGATATGCGCGACTGTTTCTAAAAAGGCCTGCAACTTGGCCGCTTCCGGCAAATCCAGATGCGATGGATCGGCAAGTCCCCAATGCGCTTTAAGCGCGCCGCCCAAATACAAAGGACAGGCTTCTTGGGCAGCCGCATCACATACGGTAATCACCACATCGGGCTGATACTGCTCACAGTCATCAATACTTTTACTGGAGAGCCCTTCAGTCGACAGGCCCAGATTTTCCAGCGTCTTTAACGTCAGAGGATGGACACGACCGGTCGGTTTGCTGCCGGCGCTATAGGCTGTCCAGCCTTCTGGAGCACGACTGTTAAATAACACTTCAGATAAAATGCTGCGGCAGCTGTTTCCGGTACATAAGAAGAGGAATTTCATGGTTTTACTCACAATAACTTGAAAGCGTTGCTGTCAGCGAATTCATCGGACTGACATCTTGCTCCGCGATAATATTCAGCACACTCACTGCCCACTCGGGTAAATCTGGATTCAGGCGGTAATACACCCACTGCCCCTGACGCTGGTCCAGTAAAACCGATAAATTTCTCAGCAAAGCCAAATGACGGGAAATTTTAGGTTGGCTTAAATTTAATGCCTCGGTCAGCTCGCAGACACAAATATTCTGTTTGGCCAGCACCAGTTTCAAAATATCCAGACGGGTCGGATCGGACAGGCACTTAAAAAAATCAGTTTGATTCATACAGCTTCCCCATATTTATACTTGCGAATATACGCATATCCATATATAAAAGCAATATTCCTCTTTTACCTGAGTTTTAGCACTATGGCGGCTCCAATTAAAATCTTTCACAATCCTGACTGTGGCACTTCGCGCAACACTTTGGCCTTAATCTGTAATACTGGACAAGAACCTGAAATTATTGAATATTTAAAAAATCCACCAACAGCCGAAGTGCTGGCCGACATGATTCAGCAGGCCGGTTTAAGCGTACGCGAGGCGATCCGTCAAAATGTAACGCCGTATGAAACCTTGCAATTGGCCGAGCGTGATCTGAGCGATGCAGAACTGATTGCCCTGATGGTACAACATCCACTGCTGATTAACCGTCCTTTTGTGGTGACTGAACGCGGCGTTAAACTGTGCCGACCTTCTGAACTGGTACTGGATTTACTGACCCAGCCGCAGCTCAAGGCCTTTCGTAAAGAAGATGGTGAACTGGTGATTGATGAGCACGGTCAGCGTGTCAATTAACCGTTTTTCCTCTCGCCTGCTGCCGCTCATCTCTCAGCGCTAGCAGGCTGAGTGCCTGATAATCCCGAGTTTTTTACTAGGTTGAATCGAAAAATTTTATCCCTACAATAAAGCCACAATTTTTTTATGCCTTTTTGATTGATCATGCATCTTCATCCCGTTACCGAACTTCTCTCTCCTGCCGGTTCTTTAAAAAATATGCACTATGCCTTTGCCTATGGAGCAGATGCCGTGTATGCCGGGCAGCCGCGTTATAGTTTACGTGTCCGGAATAACGAGTTTGATCATGACAATCTGGCTATTGGCATTAAAGAAGCACATGAATTAGGCAAAAAATTCTATGTGGTGGTCAACATCCAGCCGCATAACTCCAAACTGAAAAACTTTATCCGTGATCTTGAGCCAGTCGTGGCCATGCAGCCTGATGCACTAATCATGTCCGATCCGGGCCTGATCATGATGGTGCGTGAACACTTCCCGCACATGGATATCCACCTGTCGGTACAGGCCAATGCGGTCAACTGGGCCACGGTCAAGTTCTGGAAAAATATGGGCCTGACCCGGGTGATTCTGTCGCGCGAACTGTCCATTGAGGAAATTGAAGAAATCAAAACCCAAGTTCCCGATATGGAAATTGAGGTGTTTGTACATGGTGCCCTGTGCATGGCCTATTCCGGCCGCTGCATGCTATCAGGCTATATGAACAAACGCGATGCCAACCAGGGCGCCTGCACCAATGCCTGCCGCTGGGAATACAAAGTGCTGGATGCCGCAGAGGATGAAACTGGCGATGTAATTCCGGTAAAAAATCTGGACGCAGGCTGTTGCTCGCAAGATGCTGATGCGCTCCACATGCAAGCCCAGCACCAGTTTAATGAACCGGTGCTGTTACAACGCAATGAAGAAGATATGTTTGCCGCCGAAGAAGATGAGCACGGCACCTACTTCATGAACTCCAAAGATTTGCGTGCGGTACAACATGTAGAACGTCTGACCAAAATTGGCGTACATTCACTGAAAATTGAAGGCCGCACCAAATCCTATTTTTACTGTGCCCGTACTGCACAAATTTACCGTAAAGCGATTGATGATGCTTTAGCCGGCAAACCGTTCGATCCATCCTTGATGACCCAGCTCGAAGGTCTGGCCAATCGCGGTTATACCGAAGGTTTCCTGCGCCGCCATGTGCATAGCGAATATCAGAACTATGAAAATGGTTCATCCAGTTTTGATCATCAGCAATTCTGCGGCGAAGTACTGGAGCGCAATGGCGACTACATTAAAATTGATGTCAAAAACCGTTTTGTCGTGGGTGATTCTTTAGAACTGATGACCACCAAAGGCAATATCAGCTTTATCCTCACTGAAATCAAAGACAAAAAAGGCAATTCAATTGAGGAAGCCAAAGGCTCTGGTCATATTGTGGAAATTCCGGTCCCGGCTGATGTCGATATGCGCTATGCCCTGCTGATCCGTAATTTACCGAACTCCACTGTTGATATTTCAGCATCATCCTTGGCCTATCAGGCAGGTTAACTCATGGCGCTGCTGATTACCGATAAATGCATCAATTGTGATATGTGCCTGCCGGAATGTCCGAATGATGCCATTTATGAAGGCGACAAAATCTACGAGATTGATGTCAGCCGCTGCACCGAGTGCGTTGGTTTTTATGATCATCAAACCTGTGTTGCGGTATGCCCGATTGAATGTATTGTGCCGCATCCTGAGCATCGGGAAAGTCCGGAAGAACTGACTGAGAAGTTCAAGCGCTTAAACTTGCTTCATCCCTAAAACTGGGGTACAACAAAAAAAGGAACTGAGCTGTTAGCGATCTCAGTTCCTGTAAAAAAACAATAACTATTTTTTGATATTTTACCGCATATAGGGCCTGGGTATTGGGGAACTCAGGCCCTATTCTAATTTTACTTACTGTCCAGAACGGATGATGTAATCAAAGGCAGACAACGATGCTTTCGCGCCTTCACCTGTGGCAATAATAATCTGCTTGTACGGTACTGTAGTACAGTCACCAGCAGCAAATACACCTTTGACATTGGTTTCGTTGCGGTCGTTAATCACAATCTCGCCACGGTTGCTCAGCTCAACTGCGGTTTCTTTCAAGAAATCGGTATTTGGTAATAAACCGATCTGTACAAAGATCCCCGCCAGTTCAACCGTGTGCTCTTCATCTGTTGCACGGTCTTTATATTTCAGCGCTGTCACTTGTGAACCATCACCGACCACTTCTGTCGAAAGCGCATTTTTGATGACAGTCGTGTTTGGCAAGCTGTTTAGCTTGTCTTGCAATACCTGGTCGGCACGTAATTTGGTATCAAATTCTACTAAGGTTACATGCTCAACAATACCGGCCAAGTCAATTGCGGCCTCTACACCCGAGTTACCCCCACCAATGACTGCAACACGTTTGCCTTTGAATAAAGGACCATCACAGTGCGGGCAATACGCCACACCACGGGTACGGTATTCTGCTTCACCTGGGACATTCATCTCTCTCCAGCGTGCACCGGTTGAAAGCACCACAGTTTTCGATTCCAGCTTGGCACCGTTTTCCAAGGTCACTTCAACTAAACCGTTGGCTGTTTCATCTGCACCTTTAATGTCAGATACACGTTGTAGGTTCATGATGTCGACACCGTATTCACGTACGTGTGCTTCCATTTCAGCGGCAAATTTTGGACCTTGGGTTTTCTTGATTGAAGTGAAGTTTTCAATGTCCATGGTGTCCATCACCTGACCGCCAAAACGTTCCGCCACGATACCGGTGTTAATGCCTTTACGTGCTGCATAAATCGCTGCAGTGTTTCCAGCAGGTCCACCACCAATCACCAGTACATCAAAGGCCGCTTTGGCATTTAACTTTTCAGCTTCTTTGGCTGCAGAGTTGGTGTCTAATTTGGCAATGATTTCTTCCAGTGTCATACGACCCTGACCGATGTGGTTACCGTCCTGGAATACCATCGGTACCGCCATGATTTTGCGTTCTTCCACTTCATCCTGGAAGAATGCACCATCAATCATAGTGGCAGTAGTACCCGGGTTGTAAATCGCAATCAGGTTCAATGCCTGCACCACGTCTGGACAGTTGTGACAGCTTAACGATACGAATACATCGAAATCCGATTGGATACCCAAGTCTTTAATAGAAGCCAGCACTTCATCAGACACTTTTGGTGCATAGCCTGAGGTTTGTAACAATGCCAGAATCAAAGAGGTGAACTCATGGCCCATTGGCAAACCTGCGAAGAATACACGCGGCTGTTCACCGGCTTTGGCGACACCAAAGCTTGGTGCACGTTTGTTGTTACCATCGAAGCGTGCAGTCACCTGATCAGACAGGGCGGCAATTTCAGTTACCAGTTCTTTGATTTTGTCTGATTTGTCAGAGCTATCTAAAGTGGCCACTAATTCGATTGGACCTTCAAGGCGTTCTAACAAGGCTTTTAATTGGGCTGTAGTATTTTGATCTAACATTGCTAATGTCTCCTAAGGAGTCAAATTTTTCAATACCGCTATCATAGGCCAAATTTAAAAATAGATAAAACAGTTTGTTTTTATATTAATGATCGTTTTTATAAATCATTGTCTTTTATGGATGGATCAATCTAAATTGTAACAACGCGATAAAAATCATCTACCAGAAAAAGACTCCCACAGGAGCCTCATCATCAGCATTAAAAAATCCGCTGCTCAATTCTTAATGCCCGCTTTTTAAAACTTTGTGCCAACACAAAGAAAATCAGGCTGAAAATGGCTGACACAATCGCCGCTGTAATCACCAGAATCTGTACAAACTGACTTAAACGCTCGGCTTGAACCACCTGTTTATTCACGCTTTCTGCCATTGGGGTCAGGGTTTTGCCATAAACCTGTTGCTGCATTGACCAGAGCTGTTCCGGTTTAAAGCCATACTGAATAAAATCCGGATTCTGCTGCTCGGCCTTCACCAGATTCAACACATGCGGAATGGCTGCGGCTTTATCCGGTGGCTGATGCAACAAAGCGGTTTGCGCCAGTAAATAGGATTTGACTGGTGTATCCAGCGGTGCATCTGCCAGATAACGCGCCAGCTCACTTTCTGCCAGCTGCTTGTCGTAATAGACAATTTTTTGCTGCGCATCATAGTCATCATTTTTCAGGTCATATTGCAGATAGGTCAGACCTGACCACAGCATGATAAAGGCAATTAACCAGCCGACAAACTTCAGGATAAAGGACTGAAAGCGCACATAGAAAAAGCGGATTTTCTTGAGAAAATGCACCACAAAAAAGGCGCCAATAAACGACAGCAATAATTTCAGAAACAGCCAGCCAAACCAGGACAACAGCCCCAGAAAATAATCCGGTTGCTGCTCTAAAATCGCCAGGTTTGCATCAACACTTAAGGGAATGTGCAGCTGTTCGACCTGTGTGGTCAGGCCAAAAAAGCCATAGACAAAATCTTGCTGTACAAAAAAAGCAATAATGGAGGCAATGAACACCGTGCTGGAGGTTATACCCAGCAACATCAGATTGCGCTGGCGCTTTTTCAGCGCCAGCACACCGCTATTGATGTGCTCGGTCGGTACCACATAATCATCTAAGGGCAATGTATTCTCCTTACGTTTGCAATACTCCCGAGCCAGAGTTTACTCAGGAAGGATTGGAACCGCTCGAACTTGATTCAAGCACCAGATGATTCAGGTTATCTTGCAGCACACGTAAACGCGTGGTTGCTTCGGCACGCTTTTGCATTCCCTCTTTTTGCACCTGAATCACATCATTGACTGTTTTAATGAGGGTGTTTTGCACATGTTCAAGCGTTTCAATATCAATCACTGAACGCTGGTTGGCTTTGGCGGTATCGACCGAGTTCTGATGTAACAGGTCGGCATTACGGCGTAGCAGCTCATTGGTGGCATCATCAATACTGTTGGCCAGCTGCACACTGTTCTTTTGCTCATTTAAGGAAATTGCCAGACTAATCTGGTTTTTCCAGGCCGGTAAGGTAATGTTTTTAATTGCATAAAACTTGTCGACCAGCATCAGGTTATTGGACTGGATAATCCGGATCATTGGCAGGGTCTGCATGGCCGATTGCTGCAACACCTGTAAATCACTGACGCGTTTTTCCAGATTATTGGCCAGATGATTTAAATCATAAACTTTCTGGGTGGTACTCTGGTCCTGTTCCTGGGTGGTTAACTGGCCAATCTGCTGCTGGATTTCCTGCTGCTTGAGCTGGCCAGCGGCAATATAAATCCCCAGCTGTTTATATTCTTCCTGCACGCCTTCAAACATTTTATCCAGAGTATCGACACGGGTTTTTAAGCCGTTTTGCGAGGTTTCAATTTCCTTGACCAGTACATCAATCTGTTCTTTGGTGCTGTTAAAGTGCTGGTCAAAATTCTGCTTGGCACCTTTAAACTTGCTGATCAGGCTGCCAAAAAAACCGGAACTTTTCGATTTGTTGAGAATACTGCTGGTATTTAACTGCTGCGCCACCTGTACCACCTGATTCAGCTTTTGCCCGGTCGCATCCAGATCTTTATTCTGCACCAGATGAAGCAGTTCATCAGTATAAGTCGAAGTTTTGGTGGCAATATTTTTCCCATATTCCGCCACCGAATTATGGCTTAAGTCGGCCAGTTCTTTACGCGCGGCCATGACCTCATTGAAATCGGATGGCTGCAAGCCAATTTCCTGTAAATTGAGCGCCTGGAATTTCTGCTGATTTTCTTCGGTTATGGCTTCCACCACGGCATTTACCTGTTCAGGATGGGTCATACGTCACCTTATATTTGATTCTATTTAGAGCTGTTTTCGAGTGATTTTTTTAGCGTTTTAATCAGATTTTCCCGACTATTATCAAGCTTTTCCAGCTCACTTGTCGAGCTGCTTTGCTGACTTTGTTTGACATGATATTGCCAGGCCGGAATCAGCACCTGCTGCGCTTCCTTAAACCGGTCCAACAAGGTAAATGACAGCTGCTGGCTCAGCTGCATCTGGGTAATGGCAATATCATTACTCGCCTGCAGTGTGCGCAGTGTATTTATTTTTTTAGATAATCGTTCCGAGAAGTTATCTAAAGGATGTTGATGTTTCACAAAACTTGGATATTCAGTCAAAAATTCTTCAGCGGCGACAATATGCTGCGCCATCTGCTCTCTTAAGCCACGTAACTGCTGAAAACGCGCTTGAGATTTCTGAATTTCAATCTGTAATTTCTGGCTTAAATGATTGGCCTGATCGAGTAAGCGGTCCAGCTTTTTATAATATTCCACCTGGCTGGAACCATATTCCAGATCAATCCCCAGCCATTTTTGCAGTGCATTAAATTTGCGTTTTTTCAGATATTTTTTGGAATCCGCCAGCATGCGGATCAATTCTTCAATGGTTTGACTGAGCTGCTGGGTCATGTGCGGATCAACCCCGTTTAACAGCACTGCCTGCGACTGAATGAGGGCATCGGCATAATGATTTAATTTGTACTGGTCACTTAATACCGGCACCAGCTCATGACGCTTGATCGAGAGAATGGTATCCCGGTTCAGCTCCAGCTCTGTTAATGGTTCTAACACATCTATTTGCGGCATAACATCATCAGCTTGATCAAATCATTTTTTATACTAAGACTTTTATATAAAGCAAGCTGTAGCTTTTTGCAAATGCAGTAAAAGCGGAATATTTAAAATTAACAATATTTTACCGATCAATGACAGAGAGTGAATCCTCTCCTTTTCGCGCATACTTATCAAATTTTTAAGCCAAACTGCAAAGACACAAAAGCCCTCAACTGAGGGCTTTAATTTTTCGCGCAGCGGAGATTATAAATAATCACCTTCACGTTCCGGCTGATACAACACTTTATCAATACGGACTTTCATAATATGACCATCGGGTTGTGGCCATTCAATTTCCTGCCCTTCAGCCAGTCCTAAAATAGCCGCCCCGACAGGTGCCAGTACATTGACCTGGCCTTTATCGCCACGGAAGTCATGCGGATACACCAGCGTAATTTCGGTTGGTTCCGGGAAAGGTGCAATGGTCACCAGCACGCGGGCATTCATAGTCACCACATTGCTTGGCACATCTTGCGGTGCAACCACTTCGGCACGCGCCAGCTCATCTTCCAGATGTTCCATGGTCG
Source organism: Acinetobacter sp. CIP 53.82 (assembly GCF_000369465.1). Taxonomy (NCBI): domain Bacteria; kingdom Pseudomonadati; phylum Pseudomonadota; class Gammaproteobacteria; order Moraxellales; family Moraxellaceae; genus Acinetobacter; species Acinetobacter sp. CIP 53.82. Next base: position 326,859 of record NZ_KB850046.1, read on the forward strand.
GGGTAAGTTTAGACTGATGTTCAAGCATGGTTTCTAAACGGTGCAAGTCTTGTTCAGACAAAATAATTGTCGGTTTATCCATTCTTTGTTCCTTTATCGTTATCAGCCAAAAAATAAAAATAATTGATCTATTTCACAAGTGCTATGCAACTGTTATAGCAGAATTTAATCCGGCTGAATAATTGCAATTTGTTTTTTAGCACCTATAAAAAAAGCTCCCTTGAGGGAGCTTTTTCTCAAGTGTGGGCTTATTTCGCGTAAACCGGAAATTTCGCGCAAACAGCTTCAACTTTTGCTTTGACATCAGCAATTACAGCTTCATCCCCTTTGCTGTCTAGGATGTCAGCGATCCAGCCAGCCAGTTCACGTACTTCAGCTTCGCCGAAACCACGTGTGGTTACTGCTGGTGTACCAATACGGATACCAGAAGTGACGAATGGAGAACGTGGATCGTTTGGTACAGAGTTTTTGTTCACAGTGATGTGAGCAGCACCTAACCAAGCATCCGCATCTTTACCGGTGATGTCCTGTTTAATTAAAGATAACAGGAACAAGTGGTTTTTCGTACCGCCAGATACCACATCGTAACCGCGTTCGATTAACACTTCAGCCATCGCTTGTGCGTTTTTCACAACTTGTTGTTGATAGGCTTTGTATTCAGGCGCCATTGCTTCTTTAAAGCAGATTGCTTTTGCAGCAATCGCGTGAACCAATGGACCACCCTGGTTGCCTGGGAACACAGCAGATTGTAATTTCTTCTCGATTTCTTCGTTGGCTTTAGCCAGGATTAAACCAGAACGTGGACCACGTAGTGTTTTATGGGTAGTGGTTGTAGTGACGTCAGCAATTTGTACCGGGTTCGGGTAAACCCCTGCAGCAACCAGACCAGCCACGTGTGCCATATCCACAAACAGGTAAGCGCCTACTTTGTCTGCGATGTCACGGAAACGCTGCCAATCTACGATTTGGCTGTATGCAGAGAAACCAGCAACGATCATGCGTGGTTTATGTTCTAAAGCCAGACGTTCAACTTCTTCATAGTCGATTTCGCCAGTTTCAGGGTTTAAACCGTACTGAACCGCGTTATATGTTTTACCAGAGAAGCTAACTTTTGCACCGTGAGTCAAGTGACCACCGTGAGCCAGGCTCATACCCAAAACTGTGTCGCCCGGGTTCAGTAATGCTAAGTAAACTGCCGAGTTTGCTTGAGAACCTGCGTGCGGCTGAACGTTAGCATAGTCAGCACCAAAGAGTTCTTTAGCACGGTCAATAGCCAATTGTTCAATAACGTCTACATATTCACAACCGCCGTAATAGCGTTTGCCTGGGTAGCCTTCTGCATATTTATTGGTCAGTTTTGAACCTTGAGCTTCCATTACTGCAGGTGAGCAATAGTTTTCTGAAGCGATTAGCTCAATATGTGCTTCTTGACGCGCATCTTCATTAGAGATTGCTTGAGCTAAATCTGGATCAAAGTCAGCAATAGAGATATTGGCAAACATTAGCGAGGTCCTATTCATGTAGGGCTTTTAAGCCGTGCTAAGATTGGCGCATATTGTAACATGAACTTTATATTTTTTACCCATCAACTTTAATCAGTTTTGCATAAAAATAGCCCATGTTTTTATAAAAACATGAGCTATATCATTAATTCTATCTTTACCGGAATTGAAAAAATTATTGGGTAGGCATGATCGATTTCACATCTGCCACAATCTCATCCCAATTATCGACATATACAGAGCCATGATCCCATTTCTGATCTATAGGTAAGTCCTGATCGGTGACATAATGAATTCTGGTTCCCTGCTGGCGTGCAGACTGTACCAGAAAATCAGTGACCTGTTTTGGAATGGTCGGGTCGGCAGAGCCTTGATAAATAAACACAGGCGTTGAAATCTTAACAGTTAATGGCTGTGATGCCTGGGTCAGGAAATCTTTAATTTCAGGAACCGTAGTCATAAAGTCGGTCTGAGTACGTGGATAAGCGGCCAAGTTGCCATAGGTCTGCGCATACTTCATCATTTCTCCACCGAATGCTGCGCCAAGATCAGCATTACACAGCGACTCGGCTTCTGCCGCGAGCAGATCGGTCGGGTTCTTGAACACTTCAGAGTATTGCAGGGTTGGATGACTATTTCTAAGACCTGCCGTAATTAATGCCGTGAAAGTATCTAATGGAGCCAGAATCTGTATTTTTTTGCTCAGATCTGGTTCTGCTGCTGCCTGCTGTTCTCCACCGCTAAGAATCATGCTCAGGGAAGATGCCGGCGCTATGGCCACCGCACCTTTATAATTTAATTGCGCCCGGGATGCATATTGCGCTGCACCTAAAGCCGCCTGTCCACCTTGGGAATGACCGACCACGGTCCAGCGTGTTTCAGCGCTATTGTTAAAATGTTGATGTGCCGCCACAACCGCATCGGTAATGGAGTAAGCCTGACTTTTTAAATTCAAGAACGGATGCAGCTCTTGTCCACTCGGTTCGCCCAGCCCTTCATAATCTGGAGCGACCACGGCATAACCTTCAGCCAGCAGGCGCGCAATAAAATATTCATTGCCTTTCAGGCCCTGACGGCTTGGTGCACAAATATCGGCGACACCCGTAGTGCCATGTGCCCAGACCACAATGGGCCATCCACCAGCCGGTTTAGGCTGATTAGGTTCAAACAGCAAGGCCGTAGCTTGTGTTTCCTGCCCATTCACTCCTAGCATTTTATACGTCATCAAGGTTTGTGAAGCACTAACCGACTGTAAGACCATATTCGCATTTGAATCCTGGTCTAAATATAGTTCAGCTTTTACTACCGGCTGGCTAATATTATGCTTCGGAATACCGTCATCAATGATGACTGCGCTGTTGTCATTGTCATCATTACATGCCGTTAAAAATAAACTGCTGCTGGCCAACGCCACGCTAAGCCATATTTTTCTCATCTGATTATCCTTATACAGGTATTATTCTAAAGTTGCGTCCTTCGCAATTTTCACTTTTACGCTGTTTGCTGCGCTCAGGCAATATCAGTGCAATTAATATATAAGTGTATTGTATTAAAATAGAGTCACTTATCTTTAAAATAGATAAGCTGAACGGCCCACAAATGCCGATTATTCGCCCGACAGCCCTGTAACTTTCAACATGATAGTGTTAGATTGCTTTTTAAATCCCTTAACAAGCGAATGAGCACATGCACGCGATTATTCTCGACACTGAAACCCATACCCTGAATGGTTATCCGATCGAAGTTGCCTATGCGCCCATTCAATTACAACAGGGCAAAATCAGCCTGGATAAATCGCAAATTTTTGACCAGTTTTATCAGGTCGATGAACCGATTTCCTATGCCGCGATGGCCGTGCATCATATTCTGGAATCCGACCTGATTGATCAGCCGCATTACACCAGCTTCTGCCTACCTGAAGAAACGCTGTATATCATTGGTCACAATATTGATTATGACATTCGCGCTATTCAAAAATGCGGTGTTGATACTTCTCATATTAAAGCGATTTGTACCCTTGCTCTGGCGCGTCTGGTCTGGCCCGATGTTGAAGCACACAACATTTCTGCCTTAATTTACATGATTAGCAAAGGCAGCGAAAAAGCCCGCGATATGATTAAAAAAGCGCACCGGGCCGATATGGATATTATTTTGACCGCCAATATCCTGATGCATATTGTGCATCATCTGCAAATTGACAGTATTGAAGCCTTATATGCTGCATCTGAAGACGCCCGTATTCCACGCGTCATGAGTTTTGGTAAGCATCGTGGTACGGCCATTGCCGATTTACCAAATGATTATATCCAATGGTTGCTGCGTCAGGATGAACTTGACCCTTATTTAAGAAAAGCCCTTGAGAACGCCAACATCGTCACACTCTAAGCCCAACAATGTCATAAACCCTTCATATTAGTGTAATTTTCATTCTTTATAGTCAGCCTTAATTTATTTAGGGAATAAATTAAGGCATGATTCATTATCATAAAACACAGTTGGGCATTGACGCCCTGCAACAACGCCAACGGCAATTGAATGCACGTCAACGCCGTCTTCTGGTGCTAATTGGAACCGAAGATTTCGAGCAATTGGGCGACCAGTTTAAACAGCGTATTGCTACGCCAGAATTAATTGAACAATTGCTGGAGATGGGTTTAATCAGCTCTGCTGCGACCGAGCCAGCCGAAGCAGAAATTTTGGTGCCAGCTCAAGCCGAACCGCAAAGTGAAGCAGCCTCTACCCTACGTTCAGAAATTAAAACCACCTTAAATACGCCGGTACCAAAACTGGTGGAAAAATGGGTCGAACATATTATTGCCCCGTCTTCAGCGGCCAAAGTGGCTGAAGCCGAACCTGCTGCGATTGCTCCAGAAATTCCGGTCCTGGAAATTGAAGTACCGCCAGAAGTGGAGCCAGAGCCAGAACCGCTGGTTACCTTGAGCTTTGAAGACACCAAGCAATTAATGGCCAGCTTGTTGCAGCGTTATTGTGGTCTAATGGCCAAACAGCTTATTCTCCGCATTCAGGCTGCACCGGATATTCGTAGCCTGAAACTGTGTCAAATGCAGTGGATCACCGAATTACAGGAATCGCGTTTGCCACCAAAAGAACTGAACCATGCTTTACAGCAGATTAACTTTTCGCTGCAGAGCCTGCAAAGTGCCTGAAGATTCATATAATTTTGCTTTGCTTTAAGTCTTTTTTCATCTAAGAATTTTCTTTATATGCGCTAAAAACCTTTATAAATAGCGGTTATTGTTCAGCTTTTAGAAAAATAATTAAAAATAAGCAATCCTTTCTTAAAACACTAAGACTTAAGACCAATAGTGAGATTGGCCACAGCACGGCATAACAACAGCTCTGTATTCTGTTGGGAATGAAGCATGTCTGCCCTGCACTACCTGCAATTTGAACCCTTTGATAATCCGATGCAACTCAGCAAAGTCGGCAACTGGGTCATCACCTTTTTAAGTCCTAAAGACGAACTCAAGCAGATTCAGCTGGCCATTACCCATGTCATTCCACGCCAGGTTTCTGCACAGTTACAGCCCCGCCGTATCATCATTCACAACACCGAACATGAACAGCGCTGGCTGATTCAGGCGATTGAATGCTTCGACAGCACTCGCAATCAGGAAATCATCCTGAACGCCACAGATGAAACCGCCCAACAGATGCTGCGCAATATTTTGCAGGAGTTCCATAAATACGATGTTGATGTCGGCCTGATTTAAAGCGGTTAGAGTGAAATCATCACCTGTTTTGAAGTCCTTGAAGATCAAGCATCGCTTTTTACAACTTTATGCATGCAAAATGGGCACAAGTCTTTTAGAATCAGGTCACTTATAAATAAAGAGTAAAGACGTATGAGTCGGCATATCCCTAAGTCTGCGAACCTCACCGCCTTAACCATTTCTCATTTTTATCCGAGCTTGGATCAATGTTTGCATGCCTTGTTTCATTATCATCAAGGCCCCCAATTAACGCTTAAAAATGATCCGGTATCTTCGCAGCATGTCTGTGTACAACAACGTACACAAGGTCGTTTGAAAAAAGAAATCCGCTTAAATAAAACAGAAGTTGAGCAGGCCAATAAAAATCGTCTGGCGCTTTATCAACTGTTGGCGCATGTGCTGAATCAGTTTGAAACCGCTTAGGCCAGCTTAAAACAAGAAACTTAGCAAATGCTAAGTTTCTTTCTATTCAATAATTTTATAAATATTATTGCTCTTCTGGCTTTCAAAAAATAATTCAATACTTGGCAGGATAATTTCATCCTCGACAATAATATGGTCAATTTTCTTAAATAACGGCAATTCAGCTGTTTTGGCATTTTCAGCAATCTGACGCAGCTGTGCTTTGGCATCATAACGGTGCTGATACTGATCTTCTACTTTAATATCAATTAATTGGCTCATGGTTATTTCCTCTTATCATTGGTTTTCTTGAAGACAATTTGTTATAGCATAGCTGATTCAAGTTTGACTAAACAGAGTTGTTAATTTGTTTGACAATGTTAATTCTATGCTTTATTAGGTCAGTATAATTAAAAATAAGTGATTGATTTTTATGGTTTAACATTTTATCCGGTTTTTCTTATTCTTAACAATTTGCTCAATGTGACGCTCAATTCATCATTATTTTAAGCAAGAAAAAGCTCGCATTGCTGCGAGCTTTTTTATGTTGGAAGGCTAGTGCTAGATCTATTGTTTGAACCGGAGTTACAAACTCAACAAGCTGTCATTGATCCGTCCAACTACATCGTAGCGTCTTTGTTTTGCGACCTACTGTAGGTTCACTATAGTCCCCTTCGGCTTGGATTGGCAAGCCTTCTAACATTTCTCAGCATTTGTATAGCAAAAAGACTATTGAACAAAACTTAATCAGGCTTATTATATTGCTGTCGTGAAGTTCAGCCTTATTTTTTCAGCGCATCTGCTCTCATTTTCACCCTGCTCTATCGCTAGATTGATAGCAAACAATCGCCGGCAACAGAATGAAACATAAGTCTTTTTCTAAATTCTGCGTTATCCGTTATAGTGGACTTGAGACATTAAATTAAAAAGAGGAATTGAAGATGCAAAAATTTATTATTCTGTTTGCATTCTGCCTGTTTGCAGTTTTAGGTCTAGGTTTTATCGTGTATCAATTCTTGAGCAACATGCCAAGCGTCGAGTACTGGATTATGCTGTTAATTCCAGCCTTCGCAGTTCCTATTTTAACGGCCCTGATTGTGTATCAGGAACCGAATCATCCATAATGAATAAGCTAGATACGACTCATTGATCCCCTATTTATCAAAAGGACGCTCAATTCAGCGTCCTTTTTCTGTGATTATTTTTCTTGGATTATGTCTAGCTTTACTTGAGTTGCACCGGATCTTCGCTGGTCGATTCAATGATGTAATCAATATTTTCAACCAGGTCTTTATTAAACAGCCTGACTTTTGCCCGCGCATTGGCATATTCGAAAAACAGACCCTCTACAATTGCTTTTTCACGCGATTCTGTCATGCCAATTTCATGATCATTCGGCACAAAATAGACTTCTTCAGGAATTAATTTAACGATATAACCCATTGTTCTGACTCTTATGGTGTTTTAGTAATTTACCCTGCGACATTTATAGGCTGAAAAATCGCTTCCGGCTATGGCGAATTCATCCGACAGTTATGCTTATTTTTGATATGCCATCTCAATGCCAGTCATATAAAGAAAAAATATTTTAAAATCATATAGATTATTTAAATTTAGGTGCTTCTATATCTCACTAAACTGATCTGGTATAGCGACGAGATTTTTCTGATTAAACAGATTTTTTATTCAGCCTTTCTGTCCTGTTTAAAGCTTAAAACGGATGTTTCTATTTTGTGGGTGATGAGGCGATAAAAATCTAGAAAGGATGATTCTTTAATCAAAATAAAGATAAAAAATGCAAAGAAAATGCAGTTCAATGACTACTTTTTAACCAAATATAGAAAGGCAGACCAATAAGCACTGTCCTACGATGATGGTTCAGCATTCGTTATTCAAGCCAGATTATGGAAAGGATTTTGGTTCAAAACTGAAGTAAAGAGTTTTAAATGATTGAATCTTGGTAATTTTTATAGTTTTTTATTGATCAGAATTTGGTGCGCCCGGCGGGAATCGAACCCACGACCCCAAGCTTCGGAAACTTGTACTCTATCCAACTGAGCTACGAGCGCGCGTCGCACATCATAACAAAAAAATGCACAAGGTAAAGCAACTATATATAAGTTCTTTATTTTTATGCTTATGCTTTAAGCAATCGTTCCAAATATACGATGCAGAATTCCCGGTAGATTACTTGGTTTATTGGGCAATATCGCTCACAATAGCCTCTCCCTACACCATGCGAGATTTTCATGACTGATGCATTGACGTTAAGAGACTTGTCTAAAACCTATCGCAACGGGTTTCAGGCCTTAAAAGGTATCAATTTGACCGTACCTGAAGGTGAATTTTATGCGCTGCTGGGTCCCAACGGTGCAGGCAAATCTACAACGATCAGTATCATTAGCTCCTTAACCAAGAAAACCTCGGGCACCGTGGAAATTTTTGGCCACAATCTGGATACCCATCCTTCACAGGCCAAACAGTGTCTGGGCGTGGTGCCACAAGAATTTAACTTTGGTCACTTTGAAAAAACCTTTGATATTCTGGTGACCCAAGCCGGCTATTACGGTATTCCAAAGAAAGTGGCGCAGCAGCGCGCCGAACTGTATTTAGAAAAACTGGGGCTGTGGGATAAACGTGCCACGCAAGCGCGAATGCTGTCTGGCGGGATGAAACGCCGCTTGATGATTGCCCGCGCCATGATGCACGAACCGAAATTGCTGATTCTGGATGAACCGACCGCCGGGGTCGATATCGAACTGCGCCGCTCGATGTGGGATTTCCTGATTGAAATGAACAATAGTGGCACTTCCATTATTCTGACCACCCACTACCTGGAAGAAGCGGAAATGCTGTGCCGCCGGATTGCCATTATTGACCGTGGTGTGATTAAAGAAGACACCACCATGAAAGGCTTCCTGAACCAGCTGAATGAAGAAACCTTTATTTTCGATCTAGTTCAGCCGATTCAGCCCATTCATCTGGATATTATCGGGGTACGTTTTAATCTGGTCGATCCGCTGACCCTGGAAGTGACTATGGACAAGGCCCATACCGTGAATGAGCTGTTCCAGTTACTGGAATCACAAGGGGTACAGGTGCGCAGTATGCGCAACAAGGCCAATCGTCTTGAAGAATTATTTGTGAAGATGGTAGAGAAAAATCTTGCAGGAGTCGCGCAATGAACTTTAATCAATTAAGAGTTGCGCTGTATACGCTGGTTCATAAGGAAATCCGCCGTTTTATGCGGATCTGGCCACAAACCCTGTTACCACCGGCCATCACCATGAGTCTATATTTCGTGATTTTCGGTAATCTGGTCGGTTCACGTATTGGGGAAATGGGCGGCTTTAGCTATATGCAGTTTATTGTGCCCGGCCTGATCATGATGGCGGTCATTACCAACAGTTATGCCAACGTCTCCTCTAGTTTCTTTAGTGCCAAATTCCAGAAAAGCATTGAAGAACTGATCATGAGTCCGGTGCCATTACATGCCATTTTGTGGGGCTATGTGCTGGGTGGAGTATGTCGCGGCGTACTGGTCGGCATTATTGTGACCTTAATGAGCCTGTTTTTCACCGACCTATACATTACCAACTGGTTTGTGACTATTTATACCGTACTGATCACTTCATTATTACTGTCTTTAGGCGGTTTTATTAATGCCGTTTATGCCAAATCATTTGATGATATTTCCATTATTCCAACCTTTGTGCTAACACCGCTCACCTATTTAGGTGGTGTGTTCTATGCAATTAGTGCATTATCGCCGTTTTGGCAAAACCTTTCTTTAATTAACCCTGTGGTGTATATGGTCAACGCCTTCCGTTATGGCATTTTAGGACATAGCGATGTCAACGTGACCGTTTCCCTAGGCGTGATTACATTATGCTGTGCTGTGTTATATGGCATTGCCTATCATTTACTCTCCCGTGGTTCAGGAATGCGTGAATAATGAGCGTAGAAAATTCTTTATTGGGTAAAGACACTCAGTACCCAACAACTTATCAACCTGATGTGCTGTTTCCGATTGCGCGTGCTGAAGCGCGGGAAAAATATGCGCATGTGGCTGGTATTCAGCAAGGTAAAGACTGGTGGCATGTCTTTGAGATGTCCTGGTTAAATGCAGCCGGCGTTCCGCAAGTTGCTATTGGCCGGATTCACTTGCCTGCCACCTCACCAAATTTAATCGAGTCGAAATCTTTAAAGCTGTATTTCAACAGTTTGAACTTTAGCACCTTTGCTTCAACAGACGCGCTGATCAATACCGTCGAGCAGGATTTATCAGCCGCGGCACAGGCACAGGTCAATCTGGAACTGTTATCTGTCGATGATCTGGCAATTAGCCATCCTGAAGGCATATGTATTGATGACTTAAGCCCGACCCGACTGGAAAATCATCCGGATGCGTCCTTATTACAGCACGATGCCGAGCAAGACGAACAGGTCGAAGTGCAACTGTATTCACATTTACTGAGAAGTAACTGTCCGGTCACCGGTCAACCTGACTGGGGCACAGTTTTTATCCGCTATCAGGGTAAAAAACCTTGTTATCGCAGTATTTTGGCTTATATTATTTCTTACCGTCAGCATAACGGTTTTCATGAGCAATGTGTTGAACAGATGTTTGCCGACATCTGGCAAAACCTGAATCCTGAAAAACTGATGGTGTATGCCACCTATACACGTCGTGGCGGATTAGACATTAATCCATGTCGTGTATCGGATTTAACATGGATGCCTCGCCCTATTCGTTTAGCGCGACAATAAAAAAACATTGAGGTTAACAGATGCCATTTTTTGGTTTTATTCCTTCCGAGGAACTTTTAAATACCATTCAAACTGCGCAGCAGAAAAAAAATTCAAGCGAACCGCTGTATCCATTACGTGATAAAACAGCATTAATGATTAATGATGAAATCATTGATGCCATTTTAACCGAGCTTGTCCGCCGTTTCCCGCCAAGTGACAAACGCGATACTGCGGAAAAACTGGCTGGTTATGTCAAATCCACCGTAGCGGTGTTACTCAAGCAATTGTTGAGTAAAGCCCCGAACGATGTGGTCAAGCAATCAATTGAATTTTCTGAACGCAGCCTGTTTAAAGATGCAGACGGCAACACGCGTGTCGGTGAAAGTTTAGATGCCAGCTTGGTGACCAATCTAAAAAACACCTATGCCGAAATTAAAGCCGGCAAAGACATTAACAAGTCTGCTTTGGCCGAGTTGTATAAACAGTTTGCTGAAGCTACTGTGCGTCATTTTATGAATGACTTTAATAAAACCCTCGATTTGGGCATGATCAAACGTAAAGCAGCTGATATTGGCTCAGCTGCGGTTATTAAAGCTGTACATATTGCGGTGGATAAAATTATTCCAAATCTGACCAAAGATGAACTGGTCGCGCTGGCGGAATATCACGACACCCTGTTTCATGCATAAGTAGAAACACCTTCAATAAACCTGACTCCGGTCAGGTTTTTTATGTCACTTTTCCCGCAACATTTCTCTATAAAGAAGGGATGATGAAGCCCCGGTTGAACTTTGTTACAAACAGCGCGCATTTTTTAGACAGGCTTTGTCACTTTTTGTATATGCGCTTGCCTGTAGCGCCAGAATGAATGTTATCTTAATTGCCTGTGTGAACTGTCTTTTTAAATCGACACTTTTGCTCAACCTGTTTTAATTTTTAAACACCATCTGCTTTTTGTCACTAAATTGATAATACATTGGGAAATTGAACCAATATGTTGAATCGTTATTTCTATAAAAAATTACAGCGTCTTTCTTTACTTGTTGGTGCTCTTTCCTTATCCAGTGTTGTTCAGGCCAATGACTTCCTCAGCCATCCGGACTATCCAAACTTTAAGCAAAAAACCATGCAGCAGTATGGGCTCAGTTCCGAGCAAATTGATCGCGCCATGAGCGGTGCCAAAAATCTGCCGAATATTATCAACATCATGAATCGTCCCGGTGAAAGCAAACCGTGGTATGCCTATAAAACCAATTTTCTGGCTGAAAGCACCATTCAACGTGGTGTGCGTTTCAAACAGCAATATGCCGATACCCTGAATCGTGCCGAACAGCAGTTTGGCGTGCCGCAAGCGATTATTCTGGGGATTTTAGGCGTTGAAACCGGTTTTGGTTCCAATAAAGGCTCTTTTATTACCCGGGATGCGCTGGCCACTTTAGGTTTTGGCTATCCACGCCGGGCCGAATATTTCCAGAGCGAACTGTCTGCACTAATTGCCTGGAGCTATAAAGATGGCGTTGCCACCCATTCTGTGGTCGGTTCCTATGCCGGTGCAATTGGCTATCCGCAGTTTATGCCAAGCAATATTCCTAAATTTGGCGTCGATTATGATGGCAACGGACATATTGATTTAAGAAATTCAGCAGTAGATGCGATTGGCTCGATTGCCAACTATTTGGCCCAGCATGGCTGGCAGCGTAATCAGCCGATTGCATTCCCTGCCCGTTATAGCGGCTCAACTCCAGATGCAGTGATTGCCAAAGATCTAACCTTGCCTACCCCGTATGGTGTGCTGAAAAATCAGGGCATCAGTCCGCTGAATCCGATTGTGAAAATTGATGACCTCGATCTGGTCAATGTCATTCAATTACAAGAAAATTATGGTCCAATTTATTACATCACCTATCCAAACTTTCAGGTGATTACCACCTATAACCGCAGCCGTATGTATGCCACTGCACTCTGGTTATTGGGTACTGAAATTGTCAGTCGATAAGAACTTATTTTTACTCAAAAGTTACAAAGTCAAGATTTTTTTACGAGATTTTGCGCACAAAAACGACTTTTCACACACTTTGTTACAATATTGGTTATTTTTTAACCAAAAGAGGTAAAAGTTTGGTATTTTTTGTCGTTATTTCCGTGTAAAGACTAGACACCTTTAGTAAACGATGAATATTATCCATTTCGTCAAATATGGTTGCAAAAGTGAAATAACAGGCATGATGTCTGCTATATCAACCACTTAGGGTTGATTCACGGCATCAAGCTGCAGGAGTTTTAAACATATGCATTCTTCAATTAAATATTTACTGGCGCTGTCGACGGTATTTACCTTAAGTCAGTCGCAAGCCGAAATGGTACAGTCATCATCGTTCAATAACGACAATGAAAGTTCTAGCCTGGCTGCCCGTGTGCTGAACAAAGAAGCACAAAGCTTTAATACTCACTTCTCTAATTTAAATAGCCTTTCAATTACAGAACGTTCTGGCGATAAAATCCGCCGCGAAACCATCGCTGCAAAAATTGAAATCCCAGAAGAAGAGCCTTCTGTCATTGAAAAGTTAAACACCGTAGCATCGAATACTGTTCGTAAGTTCAGCCAGACTGGTATGGCTTCCTGGTATGGTCGTCAGTTCCACGGTCGTAAAACTGCCAGCGGCGAAACATTCGACATGAATGCCATGACTGCAGCACACCGCAGCCTGCCACTGAACTGCTATATCCGTGTGACCAACAAGAACAATGGCAAAAGCGTAATCGTTAAGGTTAATGACCGTGGTCCATTCCATGGTAACCGTGTAGTTGACTTATCTTACGGTGCTGCGAAACGTTTAGGCATTACCAATGCCGGCGTAGCCAAAGTCAGCATTGAACGTGTAGATGGTCCAAACTCCTAATACCCGTTTAAGCTCCTGCACCATATGACCCAAAAGCCACCTCAGGTGGCTTTTTTAATGCCCAAATTCAGGGAAAGACGCTTACTTCACTATCCATTTTTTGGATTTTAAATACGCTGATCTGGTCATCAAAGTGAATGATCTGTTCTAAAAATACAGATTTGCATTCATTTCCACGCTTAGCGTGCTTTTCATCCTTTTTGAATCCTTAGGTAGCTTTTTATTTTTTTCTGCGCTTTAAACGCATCCTATGCGCATTTAGCCCTATTCCTTTATACAGGAATTTCCCTATTTCCCTCATTTTGAGATTTTCAGGTATTTTTGCCGACCAATTTTGACCGTTTTCTGTTTCTCGTTTATAGTGAGAACATTCTTGAAAACTCAGAAAAATAATGCAAAAGGAGTGCTGCATGAAAACAATTTCAGAATGGCTGGATGAATATAGCGAAAGTCATCAAAACAAGACCAATAAACTGATTCACTGGGTCTGTGTACCGACCATCTATTTTTCCATTATTGGCATCATTGCGCATTTCAGCGCCCTGCTTACTGCCCTGTTACTGGTGCTGGCCTTTATTTTTTATGCACGCCTGGATCTGGTACTGGCCGTGGCCATGGCAGCACTGACTCTGGTGATGGCCTGGTTAATCTGGATTTTACCGGTTGGTGTTGGTTTTTATATTGCGCTGTTTGTTTTTGCCTGGATTGGACAGTTCTATGGCCACAAGGTCGAAGGCAAAAAACCATCGTTCTTTAAAGATCTGCAATTCCTGCTGATTGGACCGCTCTGGTGTATGGATGCCTATTTAGGCAAGATTTTACCATCCTGGAAATCTCGCCAGCACACCACGCATCTGGATTTCCAAACCTAAAGATGCTTACACATCAGGAAGCATTTTGCTCCAGTGCTGGAGGGCTTATTGATAGATGCTTCCCTGATGCTTTAACCAGCCATCAACATGGCGTTTTTGCAGATCATGATGGGTCCAGTGAATCACGCCACCTTTGTCGGTATATTCATATTCACCAAAGAACTCGACAGTATCGCCTTTTTGCAGACGGTCGATGCGTGGAGCCAAATCAATATTGTGGGCAACCAGCAAGGTTTGCCCATTGCCAAGTTCCAGAATAAAACGCTGATGGCGCGAACCTTCATTGTCATCACTTAACAGAGCCACTACTGTACCAGTAGCTTGTACCTGTACATCATTTTTTCGTTGCTGAAAGGCTTGGGCAATTTTGGCGGTATCATCCTGAACGGGAGCTTGAAGTGTGGTTTCAGACTGCTGTTGAGTGAAGGTATTTGAACCGGAGTTTTGCGGTTGTAGGTCGATACCTAAATAAGCCGCAACCAGCAGCGCAATTACTGCGCCAATGCCCATATTAGTTTTCTTCGACATTGTTCTTCCTGTTGTTGTCTTGGTCATAAAAAAAGCCCCGAAACGGGGCTTTTTCGCAAAATAAATTATTTTGCAGCAGCTTGAGCAGCAGCAACTTCTTCTGCGAAGCTCATTTCTGCTTTCTTCTCAATACCTTCACCTACTTCGAAGCGAACGAATTGAGCAACAGTTGTGTTAGCAGCTTTCAATGCATCAGCAACTTTCTTCTCGTTGTCGATTACGTACATTTGACGCTCAAGAACAACTTCGTTCAGGTATTTTTCAACCGAACCAGTTACCATTTTTTCAACGATGTTCGCTGGCTTACCAGATTCGATTGCTTTTGCTTCAGCAATTTCTTTCTCTTTCGCGATCAGCTCAGCAGGAACCTGTTCAGCAGTTACTGCAACCGGGTTGAACGCAGCAACGTGCATTGCAATACCTTTACCAGTTTCAGCTTCACCTGTGTAAGCAACAACAACACCGATTTTCAGACCGTGTTTGTAAACTGCAAGGTTTTCACCTTCAATGATTTGCGCACGACGAACCTGGATGTTTTCACCAATTTTTTGAACAAGAGCAATACGCGCTTCTTCAACAGTTTGGCCATCTTCAAGTTTCAGTTCAGCAATTTTTGCAGCGTCAGTTTCGCCAGCAGCAAGTGCAGCAGCAGCAACTTTCGCAGAGAAGCCAGCAAAGTTTTCGTCTTTAGCAACGAAGTCAGTTTGGCAGTTTACTTCTAGAAGGATTGCTTTGTTACCTTCTTGAGCGATTGTGATCGCACCGTCAGCAGCAATGTTACCTGCTTTTTTAGCAGCTTTTGCTTGACCAGATTTACGAAGGTTGTCAATCGCTAATTCGATGTCACCACCCGCTTCTGTCAAAGCTTTTTTACATTCCATCATTGCTAAACCAGTACGGTCACGCAATTCTTTAACCATGCTTGCAGTAATAGCAGTCATGTGAATCTCCTAATTCGGTAGAAAATGAATTCTTTTTAGAACAGAAACGGCCCAGAGGATACTCATGGGCCGCCTGCATACATGACGCTTACTTTGCCACCATCACATGTCGCAAAAATGACAAGCTTGCGTCAAAAACGCATTAAGCCTCAGAAGCTGGAGCTTCTTCGCCTTTCGCTTGAGCATTTGCTTGGGTTTGAGCGTACTCTTTACCAGCAATGATCGCATCAGCCATAGCAGAAGCGTAAAGTGTTACTGCACGGATCGCATCGTCGTTACCCGGAATAACGTAGTCTACGTTGTCTGGGTTAGAGTTTGTATCAACGATACCGATTACAGGAATACCTAGGTTTTTCGCTTCTTTGATCGCGATTGCTTCGTGGTCAACGTCAATTACGAATAATGCGTCAGGTAAACCACCCATGTTTTTAACGCCGCCTAAAGCACGTTCAAGTTTTTCCATCTCACGGCTACGCTCTAAAGCTTCACGTTTAGTCAGCTTAGCGAAAGTACCGTCAGTAGATTGAGTTTGAAGATCTTTTAAACGGTTGATAGATTGGCGAAGTGTTTTCCAGTTCGTCAACATACCACCTAACCAACGGTGATCTACATATGGTTGACCAGCGCGTTGAGCTTGTTCACGGATGATGTTAGAAGCAGCACGTTTAGTACCAACGAACAAAACTTTGTTCTTTTTGCTTGCTAATTGGTTAGCGAAGTTCAAAGCATCATTTAACGCAGGAACAGTGTGCTCAAGGTTGATGATGTGAATTTTGTTGCGCGCGCCAAAGATGTATTGACGCATTTTTGGGTTCCAGAAACGAGTTTGGTGACCAAAGTGCGCGCCAGCTTGTAGAAGGTCGCGCATGCTTACGTTGTAATCTGCCATTTTCTTTACCTTAAAGTTTGGGTTAGGCCTCCATATATCCGCATTCTCCACCCCAAAGGGCACCCAGAGTAATGTGACGATATATGTGCGGATTTTGTTGCCCCATCGCACAATGCCCGCGAAATTTATTCACGAAAAAGCATTTGATAAAATGGGCGGCTATTTATACCATAGTCACATATAAATTTCCAAAAGTTTTTAGAGATCATGAACAGTACTTATCAAGCGCCTCGTCGATTAATTAAAACCGCAGATGAAATTGAGAAAATGCGGGTAGCGGGACGACTGGCAGCGGAAGTTTTGGATATGATCAAGCCACATATCAAACCGGGTGTAACCACACTTGAGCTTGATACGATTTGTCACGATTATATTGTCAATGTACAAAATGCCATTCCAGCCTGCCTGGGCTATGGTGCAGCCCCAGGTCGTCCAGCCTTCCAGCATACCATCTGTACTTCGGTAAACCACGTGGTGTGTCACGGTATTCCATCTGAAAACAAGACATTAAAAAAAGGCGATATCCTGAATATTGATGTCACGGTCATTAAAGATGGTTACCACGGCGATACCAACATGATGTACGTGGTGGGCGGTGAAACTTCTATTCTTGCCAACCGTCTATGCAAAGTAGCACAGGAAGCTATGTACCGCGGTATGGAAGTTGTAAAACCGGGCGCGACCATTGGTGATATTGGCCATGCCATTCAGAAATATGTCGAATCTGAGCGCTTTAGTGTGGTGCGCGAATATTGCGGTCACGGCATTGGAACAACCTTCCATGATGAACCGCAAGTGCTGCATTATGGCCAGCCAGATACCGGCATGATTTTAGAAGAAGGCATGACCTTTACCATTGAACCAATGGTAAACGCGGGTGTTTGGCAAACCAAATTACTTGGCGATAAATGGACCGTGGTGACCAAAGATCACAAACTTTCAGCGCAATATGAACACACTATTTTAGTGACTAAAGACGGTCTGGAAGTCCTGACTGCACGTCCTGAAGAAGACCTGTCACGTTTCCAGTCTTAAGCTGTCATTGGCGTAAAAACTAAAAAAATTGTCAGAAAGGTCACATTAATGTGGCCTTTTTTATCGCCTAAAACTTCAACTTAAAATAAATAAATCAAATACTTATATCAATATTCAGGTTTCATCCCTAAAAACCGTATTACCATTTCTAGCTACACAAGTCATAAATAAGTCACAGAGCAGCAAAGTTATTTCAAGAATGTTACAAATGTAATAAAACAATCTTCTTCAAAAACAACAGTCTTGCTTTATCTAACTATTAAATAATGGCCCTTATAAAAACGAGCAACAAATTGGACATGGAGTCCCTTATATGAAGAAGACCTTATTATTTGCCAGCACGCTGTTGGCCTTACCTGCTGTTTCTTATGCCTCACCGTATTTTAGCCTGCAAGATGGTGATGGTTTTAAACGTTTTTCTGTTTCAGTCGGGGCATTGCATGTCATGCCACAAGGCAAGGCACAACCCTTTCAGGTTAATACCGCGGTAAAAGAAGGTGAAACTGCAAGAGTGGGTGATATTTCAATTGATGCAGTTAAAAGTAATATCGACCCCAATATGGACCCAAATCTCTCATCAAGCTTTGTTAATCTCTTAGATCAGCTTAACATCGAGACATTGCCTGCAGCCATGAGTGGTACAGCGGAGATTCATGGTCTGGAAAGCTGGAATAACCCGGGTACCGGCCTGGAAGCCGATGATGTGACTACCCTCGGGATTATGACCAACTACTTCTTTACCGATAATGTCTCTTTTGAAGTTAAAGCCGGAATTCCACCGAAAGTCGATTTACAGGGTAAAGGTAAAATTTATGCACCCTTCTCTGCCGTTGCCACCCCGAGTATCGATTTAATTGAACAAATACCGGGCGGTATCGACTTACCGGCAATCTCAATGAAAAATGATCTATTAATTACCGATCTAGAAGCGCATGGTCCTGCTGCCTCGGCACGTGCCTGGACACCTGCATTTGAGTTTCAGTATCACTTCGGTAAAACCGGTGTAAATAAATTCCGTCCTTATGTCGGCCTAGGTTTAATGTATGCCTACTTTAACGAACTGGAAATTAACCCGCGTACCGAACAGGATCTGATTGCCGCCGGTCATATGATTGCCAATATCAAACAGGGGCAAGCCGGTGCATCACTGGAAGGCACACCAAGTAATGCCAATCCGAAAGTCGAACTTGAAGCCTCGGATGCGTTCGCACCGGTAGCGACGGTTGGTTTTACCTATGACTTTAATGAAAAATGGTTTGCGGTTGGTTCGCTGTCCTATGCACATCTGCAAAATGACACTACCATTACCGTGACCGATGCAACGCATGGCGAACTTATTCGTTCTAAGGCCGATATTGAAGTGAATCCGATTTTGGCCTATGCCGGTATTGGTATCCGTTTCTAGACTTTAATTTTTCAGTCCATCATCAGGCAGCCTTTCAGGCTGTCTTTTTTGATGCAGCCATAAAAAAATTTTATCATTTGATGAATTTTATTTTATCGCGATCTGCGGCTGAATCGACTACCATAACAAGCTGTTAGCCATACGTGGATACCTTATGTCGAATGCTCAATTTTCCAAACCTCTAATTTATATGTTAATTGGAAGTGCCATTATTTTGGCATTATCGCTTGGGGTTCGGCATGCATTTGGTTTGTATTTGGTGCCTATGAGCCATGAATTTGGTTGGGGACATAATGTCTTTAGTTTAGCCATTGCCATGCAAAACCTGATTTGGGGTGCAGTCCAACCCATCACAGGTGCTTTTGCAGACAAATACGGCAGTAAAATTGTAGTTGCAGTCGGTGGCGCACTATATACACTCGGCTTATTACTTATGGCCGTCAGCTCGACCGGCTGGCTGCTGAATTTAAGTGCCGGTTTAATTTTAGGTCTGGCGCTCTCTGCCACCTCTTTTCCGATTTTACTGTCCGCAGTTGGCCGTGCAGCCCATCCTTCAAAACGCAGCCTGGCGATGGGGATTGCCAGTGCAGCGGGTTCTTTCGGTCAGTTTATTATGCTGCCGACCACACTGCTGTTATTGCAGAATTTAGGCTGGAAAGGTGCACTGGTGGTTAGTGCCATCTTGATGACCCTGCTGATTCCTTTGGCATGGACCTTAAAAGCACCGATGTATACCGCCCCGAATGCAGCGGCCAACAAACCGCAACCGGCGTTAACATTTAAGCAGATTCTGGTGATTGCCAAAAACCACAAGCCGTTCTGGTTTTTATCGTTGGGCTTTTTTGTCTG
Source organism: Acinetobacter sp. CIP 53.82 (assembly GCF_000369465.1). Classification (NCBI taxonomy): domain Bacteria; kingdom Pseudomonadati; phylum Pseudomonadota; class Gammaproteobacteria; order Moraxellales; family Moraxellaceae; genus Acinetobacter; species Acinetobacter sp. CIP 53.82. The sequence continues at coordinate 346,668 of NZ_KB850046.1, forward strand.
CGGCTTTCAGGTGGTGTTTATTGGTATTCATTTGCCGGGTTATTTAATTGATCATGGGTTTAATGCCACCACTGGTACCATCTTCCTGGCCTTAGTCGGTTTATTCAATATTATCGGCACCTATACGGCTGGCTGGTTGGGCGGCCAATATTCCAAACCGCATTTACTGATGTGGCTGTATGGTCTGCGTGGCCTTGCCATTATCGCCTTTTTACTGTTACCGCTCAGTACTTGGACAATTTATGGCTTTGGTGTCATTATGGGACTGTTATGGTTATCGACCGTGCCACTGACCAATGGCATTGTAGCCAATATGTTCGGGGTGAAATATCTGACCATGCTCAGTGGGATTGTATTCTTCACCCATCAGGTTGGTTCGTTCCTTGGTGGCTGGCTGGGTGGCCTGAACCATGACTTAACCGGTAACTATAATGCCATCTGGATGTTCTCGATTGCGCTAAGTGCTTTTGGCGTCTGGGTACATTTCTTTGTGAATGAACAGGCGGTGGTGCATGACTAATTCAATGTCGCTGTTAAAAATTCTGATTGGCCTGTGCATTATCAGCTTTTTTATTTTATCGCTGCTGTTATGGATGAAAACCCCGCAGCTGTTTGAATACTTTAATCAGGCGTTTTGTGCACATTAATGTTTAAAAACCCGCAGCATCAACAGCAAATCCCGAAACAGCAAATTCAGTTATTTGGTTTGCTGTTTTAATTAAAAGAATATAAATCATATATTTAATTATTTTTATAGCCTTTTCATAAGTTTAGCATTTCTTCTGATTTTATTTGGCCTGCGGTTTTTTCTAAATTTTCTTGAGGCAATAACACTGAGAGAAAAATTTAAACATGACCAGTCTGACCCCACTTTCCCAAGCCATTCATGATGCACCGCGCTGGCATCAGGCCGATCAATTTCAGGACGGCAGCTAAATCCGGATTCTTCCACACACTGACCAGACTCTTGGTGCGGTGGTGTATGGATTAGATGCGCGCAAGGCTCAATCGGGTGAAACCATTTTCCGGCTGAAACAGGCCTTGGCAGAACATTTAGTTTTAATTTTCAAACAGCAACAGCTGGATGATTTACAGTATCTGGCCTTTACCACCTATTTCGGTTCAATTTTCCGTCCCGCTGCCGACACGCCTGTACTGGCCGCGCAGGATGATAGCGGTGTACCACCCGATATCGTGCCTGTTTCCAATGCAGTAGGACAAGGCGATTATACTGGTCATGGTGAATTAAGCCCGCATGCCGATCATCAATGGACACCGCTGCCCTCCTTTGGCTCTTTGCTCTATGCTATTGAACTGCCACAAAATGGTGGCCAGACCAGCTGGATTAATACCATCAAAGCTTATAATGCCCTAGATGCCGACATTCAGGCACATATCGACCAGCTACAATTAATTACTTACAATCCTTTTGTTCGCCGGCAGAAAACCCAAGCCTCGTCGCAAGACGGCGTTTATGGCAACAGTCCGCTGTATCGCTTTAAAGATCAACCGGTTTTAAGCCATGCCTATCCACATCCTTTGGTGCGCACCCATCCAGAATCGGGGCGTAAAGCTTTGTGGCTCAATACCCATACCGAAGTGGAACTGGAAAACTATGACGATCAGGCTGGTAGCGAACTGATTACCCAGTTACGTGCCCATCTGCTTCAACCAGAATTTGCCTATGAGCATCAGTGGGAAGTCGGTGATATTGTGTTCTGGGATAATCAGGCTACCCTGCATTCCCGCCGTCCATTTCCAGCCGAGCAGCGCCGTTTGTTAAAACGTATCAGCCTTGCCGGAAGCCGACCTTTTTAAGCAGGAACTGAACTAGAGATACTGAATATGCACCGATGTTCAGGACTTTGACTGCAGGATATTTATCCTTTTTATCTAACCATAAAAAAACCCGCAAACTGTGTTTACGGGTTTTTCAGTATGAGCAACCGCTTAGAACAGACGGTTCATACCATTTAAGGTCGCCACACGATACGCTTCTGCCATCGTTGGATAGTTAAATGTGGTTTCCACAAAATACTTGATGGTATTGTTCGGGCTGTTCATTACCGCCTGACCAATGTGAATAATTTCCGCCGCATTATTCCCGAAGCAATGTACGCCTAATACTTCTAAAGTTTCACGGTGGAACAGAATTTTCAGTTCACCAACCGTATCACCGGTAATTTGCGCACGTGCCAGATGACGGAAAGAAGCCTGACCCACTTCGTACGGAATTTTCTCTTCGGTCAATTCCTGCTCGGTCTTACCAATTGAAGAAATTTCCGGAATGGTATAAATACCGGTTGGAATATCAGTCACCGGTGCCACATTTTCTTCGCCACTCATGTTAGCCCCTGCACAGCGACCCTGGTCATAGGCAGCAGACGCCAGAGATGGCCAGCCAATCACGTCACCAGCAGCGAAAATATTTTCTACTTCAGTCTGATATTGCTCATTTACAGTCAGCTGACCGCGGCTGTTTGGTTTCAGGCCGACATTTTCCAGACCCAGGCCATCGGTATTGCCTGAACGGCCGTTACACCACAAGATGGCATCGGCTTTGATTTTCTTGCCGCTTTGCAAATGCAGCACCACGTGATCATCAAAGGTTTCTAAATGATCAATCTGTTCATTGTGACGAATTAACACACCCTGTTCACGCAAGTGATAGGACAAGGCATCGGAGATTTCATCATCCAGATAGCTGAGCAATTTATGCTGGGTGTTAATCAGGTCGACTTTATGGTCCAGACCAATGAAGATCGAGGCATATTCACAGCCAATGACACCGGCACCATAAATGATGATTTTCTGAATCGAGAAATCCAGATCCAGAATCTTGTCTGAATCGAATACACGTGGATGGTTAAAGTCTAAAATTTCTGGACGATACGGACGTGAACCGGTTGCAATCACCAGCTGCTTAAAAATCAGGGTTTCCTTAATGCCTTCCGGACTGAATACCAGCACGGTATTTTTGTCCTGCACATAAGCACGACCGTGATAGATATCAATTTTATTGCGGTCATAGAAGCGCGAGTGGGTATCGACCTGCTGCTGAATCACTTTATGTGCATTACGCAGCACCTGTTTCATGGTGAACTGTTTCCAGTCGCCCACTTTCTGGAACATCGGATCACGCTGGTAACGGATAATACTGGATACCGTCTGACGCAGCGCCTTACTTGGGATTGTGCCCACGTGAGTACAGTTACCGCCGAGTTGCTCACGCATATCCACCACAGCAACACGCATGCCTGATTTGGCAAGTTTCATTGCTGCGCCTTCACCTGCAGGACCAGAACCTAGGACCACCGCATCATATTTAACGAAAGTTCCGGCAACCACCTCTTTTTTACGTGGCATTCAACGCTCCTTAAACTAATCTATTCTGTTTATATCTCATATGCATATTATGACTGAAAACATCATGATTTTCTGTATTTACCTAGCATATATTGCGTGATAGCCACATTTTTTAAATGAATATCGTTTTTTTCCTATTTGCACCCAAGTCCGTTATAATGGAGGCGCTATTTTTCGAATATCTCCCCCGTCAAAACAGTGGAAAAGTTGAATATGTCTGAAAACCGTAAACCAGAACAGGGTGTTAAACTTCGTGGCGCAGAAAAGGTCGCTCGTATTCCTGTAAAAGTTGTGCCTACGGTTGAAACGCCGCGCAAACCGGACTGGATTCGGGTCAAGATGGCGGCACCAGAAGAAGTTCAACGGATCAAATCGACACTGCGTCAGCAAAAACTGCATACCGTCTGTGAAGAAGCAGCCTGTCCGAACCTGCCAGAATGTTTTGGTGGTGGTACTGCAACCTTTATGATTATGGGTGATATTTGTACCCGTCGCTGTCCGTTCTGTGACGTTGCCCATGGTCGTCCGAATGCACTTGATCCGGATGAACCGCGTCATATGGCTGAAACCATTGCCAACTTAGGCCTGAAATATGCGGTCATTACCTCGGTAGACCGTGATGACCTGCTTGATGGCGGTGCACAGCATTTTGTTGACTGTATTAAAGAAGCCCGTGCCTTAAGTCCGAATACCCTGCTGGAAATTCTGGTTCCGGATTTCCGTGGCCGTATGGATATTGCGCTGCGCATCATGACTGAATGTCCGCCAGATGTGTTTAACCACAATATTGAAACCGTGCCACGTTTATATAAAGCCATGCGTCCAGGTTCAGACTATCAGCACTCTTTAAACCTGCTGAAAATGTTTAAAGAATACTGCCCAGAAATTCCAACCAAGTGTGGCCTGATGGTGGGTATTGGTGAAACTGAAGAAGAAGTGATTTCATTATTGGATGATCTGAGAGCACATGATGTAGATTATGTAACCATTGGCCAATATTTACAGCCATCGAAGCAGCACGCACCAATTGACCGCTTTGTAACACCAGAAGAATTTGAGCGTTATGCAGAACACGGCCGTAAACTGGGCTTTAAAAATATCTGGTCTGCACCAATGGTGCGTTCAAGTTATTTTGCAGACCGTCAATACTACGGTGAGCCAGTTCCAGCAGTACGTCGCAAGACTGATCCTGCCAAGAAAATTAGTGTACAAACCATCGAAGCATAAGCTGAGAAAACTAAGCTGAGAAAACAAGCCCCCGGATTCGGGGCTTTTTTACAAGGTCATCTTTTACTTAAATTTTTACTTCGTCCTCGAATCAGAATTTTTAGCTTAGAGAAATCATCTATTTCCTCTTAAATCCAAAGACGGCTCATCTTTAAAAAAACACCCCATTCAAATCAGAAATAAATTTCTATCATTCTTTGACCTAGCTGCTAATCCCTTACTTATCTTCACATTTCGTTGCGCGTTCTTACTTGAATGGCGATCATTTTTCAACCAATCTTCATCCATAGAGTTTGTTTTTAGCAATCGTTTTGATGGTCTTGATATTTAAAAAAACGATACCGACGTTCCAATAACAGCCTTCACCGGATGACTTCAGACAAAATGAAGCAGTATTTCTTTCATTTTTCCTTGCAGGCACGGTGATGCTGTAGCAGCCGGGAGAAATACAATAATGCTTTTTATACTCAGTATCGTCATTCTTGTTTTTACACTGTGGGCGATTTTCTACTTTCAGCTGTCGCGCAACAGCGGCGCCATGACCCTGATTGTGGTCAGTATTGTCTCTGCTTTTATTAGTCCCTGGTCCTTAATTTTAGGCATTCCGTTAATTGTGCTGAGCATAATTGTGATGGTGGATGCCTTGCGCATGAAAATCATCACCCAACCCGCGTATAAGGCTTTGTCACAAGCCATGCCAAGCATGAGCAGCACCGAACGTGAAGCACTGGATGCCGGCACCAGCTGGTGGGAAAAAGAGCTGTTTATGGGCGCGCCCAACTGGGATACCTTTGAGCAATATCCCTATCCTACGCTCAGTGCGGAGGAACAATCCTTTTTAGACAATGAAGTGGAACAGTTGTGCAGTATGCTGGATGAATGGGAAATCCATCATAAGCACAAAGATTTATCTCCTGAAACCTGGCAGTTTATTAAAACCCATGGATTTTTGGGCCTGATTATTCCCAAAGAATATGGTGGCAAAGCTTTTAGTTCTTTTGCGCAAAGCCGGATTATGAGCAAAATTGCCTCGCGCTCCTTAACCGCCGCGGTCAGCTGCATGGTGCCCAATTCCTTAGGCCCGGGTGAATTGCTGCTGCACTACGGTACAGATGAGCAGAAAAAACGCTACTTGCCCGGTCTGGCCAAAGGCGAAGAAATTCCCTGCTTTGGTCTGACCAGCCCGGAAGCCGGTTCCGATGCCGGTGCCATCCCAGATACCGGCGTGGTCTGCTATGGCCAGTTTGAAGGCCGGCACGTACTGGGTCTGAAAATGAATTTCTCCAAACGATGGATTACATTGGCACCCATTGCCACCGTGATTGGTCTGGCTTTTAAACTGTATGATCCGGAAGGCTTACTCGGCGATAAGACTAAAACCGACTACGGCATTACCTGTGCGCTGCTGCCGGCCAATCACGCCGGAGTGAAAGTCGGGCCGCGCCATCATCCCGGTTCACCATTTATGAATGGCACGGTCGAAGGTCAGGATGTGTTTATTCCACTCGACTGGATTATCGGTGGTGTGGAAAATGCCGGTAAAGGCTGGCGCATGTTAATGGAATGTCTGGCCGTCGGTCGCGGGATTTCCTTACCGGCACTGTCAACCGCTGCCGGGGAAATGACCTATTTAAATGTCGGCGCTTTTGCGCGAATCCGCCAGCAATTCAAGTTGTCGGTGGGGAAATTTGAAGGCGTACAGGAAGTCACCAGTGATATTGCCAGTGAAACCTATATGCTGGAAGCCTTTCGCTATCTGGTGACCTGTGGACTGAATCAGGGCGGCAAACCTGCCGTGATGACCGCGATGGCCAAGTACTATGCCACAGAGTCTATGCGCCGTGTGGTTAATCATGGTATGGATGTGGTCGGTGGCCGCGCCATCCAGTTGGGTCCACGGAACTTTCTGGCGCTGACCTATCAGGCCATTCCAGTTTCCATTACCGTTGAAGGGGCCAATATTTTAAGCCGCTCGCTGATGATTTTTGGCCAGGGTTCGATGCGTTGCCATCCGTATTTGTATGAAGAATTACAACTGCTACAAGCCCCTGATAAAGATGCCGCGCTGACACAATTTAATGAACTGTTCTACCATCATCTCGGTTATACCTTTAACCGGACTGCGCGCGCATTTGCCTTTGGCTGGTTTGGCGGTTCATCCGATGCTCCGCAACAAGCCGATGAATTTAGCCGGCCTTATTACAAAACCATCAACCGTTTTAGTGCGGCCTTTGCCCTGACTGCCGATATGTGTCTGGGTTTATTGGCCGGTGATATTAAACGCAAGGAAATGCTGTCCGGACGCCTGGCCGATATTCATGCGCAGCTGTTTATTGCCACCGCCATCTTAAAATACTATGCACATGGGCAAAAAACCGCAGATGAGCAACTGCATGCGCAACTGGCTTTAGACAAAGCACTGTTTAATGCACAAGAAGCCTTCTTTGGACTGTTCAATAATTTCCCTATGCAGCTGGCGGCTGGCGTCGTGAAATTGATCTGCTTCCCGTGGGGCCGTGCCTTGCAGCCACCAAGCGATCAGCTGAAACGTGATGTGGCCATGAGCATGATGCAGGACAATGCTTTTCGCCAGCAGCTGAAACAGCATGTTTTCTATAACACGGACCCGGACGATGTCTTTGGCCGGATGGAAAGTACCTTCCAGAGCTTAACCGAGATTGAACCGCTGTGGGATCGCTTTAAAAAAGCTGAAGCCAAAGGCAGTTTTGATGGCCTCAGTTTTGAAGAACACATTGCCGATGCCCTAAATACCGGCGCGATTCAACCCGAAGAAGCTAGCCAGCTACTCAGTTATAACGCGCAGCGCTTTGACAGTATTCTGACCGATATCTTCGATATGCAGCTGGAACAGACCCTGCCACTAGACAATCCGCATTTAATTGAACCTTTAGGTGTCGATACGGAAGCTCATCCTCCGGCAACTTCAGCAGAACCGAAAACCGGTGGCACCGCACAACTGGCCACAGATCATCATAAAGAGGATCCGGAACCGTTTATCCGTTTTTAGTTATATGCTGAATATTGAATAAAGTGGCTTTCAGGCCACTTTTTTATGGACTGGAAATGACACTTCTGACAGGCATTCTACGACCATCTTCCAATGGTATAGACTACATAAGCCGTTAAGCTACATCGAAAACAATATTGAGGGAAACAAGATGTCACAACAAGATTATGACAATGGTTTAAAAGTACGTACAGAAGTCATGGGTGAAAGTTTTGTGAAACGTGCGCAGGACAATACTGTGCCGTTTACCCAGCCTTTGCAGGACTGGATTAATGAACATGCCTGGGGTTCTACCTGGCAACGTGAAGATGTATTGCCGCGCAAATATCGTTCACTGGTGACAATTGCCTTTTTAACTGCGCTCAAAAGCCCGACTGAATTAAAAGGTCATGTACGCGGGGCTTTAAATAATGGCGCGACAGTGGAAGAAATTCAGGAAGTACTACTGCATAGCCTGCCCTATTGCGGCGCACCGGCCACGCAAGAAGCCTTCCGTGCAGCGTTAGAAGTCATTCAGGACTATCAGGCCAACGCGTAAATTGTCGGGCGAGTTTAAATCCAGTACACATTAAAGCTGTAAAAGAATTCACTGACTTCAAAACGTACCTGATAACCAAGCTGGGTCAGTTCGGCAGAGAGATTGCGAATTTCTTCCAAAGGCAAATGTTTGGGCAATACCGTAAATACTGCAGTGTTGCCCTGCTTGGCATTCTCTTCAATTAAACTGGCTAAACGCGCTTTATACAGGTTGATGTCCAGATTGGCATGCGCCGAAAGCACTTTTGCATCTTCTGCGGTTAGAAAGTTCACCATTTTTTTCTTCTCTTTTTTTTGTTCCGTTGTATGGGTCTAACTTAAAAAATGCTACGGCTCCGCTCAACTCTATTTTTGTAAGTAATTTAAATTAAAGATGAATTGGTTTACATCGACTGCTGTTATCCATCCTCTGATAAATCAAAAACTCCCTTATCCTGGTTTTCTCTCTAAGTCATAACAGACGCAAACAAGGAATATTTAATCTTCATTTTATAATTAACGCATGATCAGGTTCTGAGAGGTAAAAGAGATTAAATAACTTAGGCTATTTTGATATATGGGTTCCGTTAAACTTCCATCGTTATTACCTAACTCTCTCCTGCTCAATTTTATATTTCAAAGCGGATATTTGATTGTTCTATCTATGAGCCATAAAAAACGGAGCCGATTTGCTCCGTTTTTCTCTTGAGTTTTATAGGTTCAAGACCATTATTTTTTAGCCTTCCATGCACTTTGTACCTGGCTGGCAACTTTTGGATAATCCAGAATAAAACGCATATGCGACTCTACCCCGGTTTTTAAGGTTTTATCATCGACAATAAAGTACGGGTTATGGTTCGGTGCGGCTTTACTCATATCCTGATCAGCTGGTGTCGCACCCAGGAATACAAATAAAGATGGCATCAGCTGGCCATAATAAGAAAAGTCTTCACTGGCGCTCTGGTTATGTTCTAAAACATGCGCCTTACCTTCACCCGCGGCCTGAATTAAAGATGGCGCCATCAATTCAGTTAAGGTTTTATCATTGGTGGTGACCGGCGCATACGGTGAAATTTCCACTTTGGCTTTTACATCATTGGCTTGCGCGGTGTGATCAATCATGGTTGGCAGGTTTTTGTAGATGCTTTGACGGATATCTTCATGATTGGAACGAATGGTTCCGATCATCGAAACCTGTTCAGGCAAGATATTACCACTGGTACCACCCTGAATCTGCCCGATACTAACCACGCCCATGCCTTTACTCAAGTCGGCACGGCGCGACACCATGGTCTGTAAATTCTGGATAATATCAGCCGCGGCGACAATAGAATCACGTCCTTTCCACGGCATTGAACCATGTACCTGCTGACCGGTTAAAGTCACTCGAATATTGTCGGCACTGTTTAAAGCCACACCATCTTTATAGAAAATATTGCCACTTGGCATACCTGCCATCACGTGCATCCCAAAAATCACTTCAGGTTTTGGATTATTCAGCGCGCCATCGGCAATCATTTTACGTGCACCGACCTGATCACCATTCAGGAAGTTATCAATATCGGCACCACCTTCTTCCGCAGGCTGAAATACAAAGACCACGGTACCGGCAATTTTATCTTTATTCTCTGCCAATGCTTTAGCCGCACCTAATAGCATGGCAGTGTGGGTATCATGTCCGCAGGCATGTGCGACCGGTGTTTCTGCACCCTGATAAATACCTTTGGCTTTACTGGCAAAAGGCACTTGGGCTTTTTCTTCCATCGGCAAGGCATCCATATCGGCACGCAAGGCCATAATTGGACCCGGTTTTGCACCTTTTAATACGCCAATCACACCGGTTTTGGCAAAGCCTTTTTTCACTTCAATGCCGTAAGAACGTAATTCTTTTTGCACCAGTTCCGACGTTTTAAATTCCATATTGCCAAGTTCAGGATTGGCGTGAATATGATGACGCAATTGAATGGTATGCTGCTCGACTTTTGTAGCGGCATCATCCACCCAATCTGCAAAAGCAAACTGAGAGATACTCATGGCTAACCCCAAGCTAAGACAGATTTTAGTGAGCTGCATAGAAACTCCATTTTTATAACCGTTTAAAATCTTATCTTCGGAGAATTTAGGGTTAAAATATAAGACAATTGTTGTAATTTTATATAGTCACTTGCACTATACTGATATTTTAAAAGTTTAAAATTACCGCAATTTAGCGAGCAATTTTGCGCTATGACTCAAAACATTTCATTTCAGATTGGCTTTTTTCCGACAGACCTTTTAGGCTTGTAGCAAATATTTTCTGGATATGACCATGTCGGACGCCATCACAGTTCCTCCCGCCCTGATTAACCGTGCGCTTGCAGGCCAAGCCGATGCCCAGTTTGAGCTGGCTGAATTGTATATGCAAAGCGAGTATGAAGATGACAATCTGCTGGCTGAAGAATGGGCCTTAAAAGCCGCTGAAAATGGTCATTTGGAAGCCATGTACTGGTTGGGCGAAGGCTACACCGTTTATGCCAAAGACGTGCAGGAAGATGATCCTGAAGATTCCAAAACTCACTTTGAGTTAGCCTATTACTGGTTGAAACAAGCAAGCGAACAGAAACATGCAGGCGCAATTCTGGAGCTGGCTGGCTATTATCGTCGTGGGAATGTGGTAGAAAAAGATATTCCGACCTCGGTAAATTTGGTTCAGCAAGCGGCTGAACTCGGTGATGCACAGGCCATGCGCGATTTGGCTTGTATTTATGAACATGGCCTGGGGGTCGAGATTAATGAAGCACAGGCAGATTACTGGGCCGAAAAAGCCAAAGCTGCCGATTAACCCATTCAACCCGATCAAAACCTCATCAGATGATGGGCTTTTTTATATTGATGCATGGAGATAGGCGCTGGATTAGCCGGAATTTTTAATTGTTTTGGAGATCAAAGAACACTACAGCGAGAAACCGGAACAGTTTAGCCAGATATTCAACAATTTCAGATTGGAACTCTGGGCAATTTCCAAGTACAATACTGCGCTAGTCGAGGGATGCTGCGACGTTTTACAGGTACGAAATGTAAAAGCGCTAGGCTCGACCATCGGTCAAACATCCGCTTTGATCAACAACGGCATCCGCGAACTGAATGATCAATTGTTTTTATTAAGGAGATCGTGATGAACGCGGTTAATGCTTCATTTACTGATTACAAAGTAGCAGACATCACTTTAGCAGACTTCGGTCGTAAAGAAATCAAACTTGCAGAAGCTGAAATGCCAGCCCTGATGGGTCTGCGTAAACGCTACTCTGCGGCTAAACCACTTGCGGGCGCTAAAATCCTGGGTTGTATCCACATGACAATCCAAACAGCAGTTCTGATCGAAACTTTGGTTGAACTTGGCGCTGAAGTACGCTGGACCTCTTGTAACATCTTCTCGACTCAAGACCACGCTGCTGCTGCCATTGCTGCGTCTGGTGTTCCTGTGTTCGCTTGGAAAGGTGAAACTGAAGAAGAATACGTGTGGTGCTTAGAGCAACAAATTAACGTGAATGGCACGCCTTGGGATGCCAACATGATTCTGGACGATGGCGGTGACTTAACTGCACTTGTTCACGAAAAATACCCAGAAGTTTTGGCGAAAATCCACGGTATTACTGAAGAAACCACCACAGGTGTACAACGTCTGCTTGAAATGTGGAAAGACGGTTCTCTGAAAGTACCTGCAATCAATGTAAACGATTCAGTAACCAAGTCTAAAAACGACAACAAATACGGTTGCCGTCACTCACTCAACGATGCCATCAAACGTGCAACCGATATGCTTTTATCTGGTCGTCGTGCGCTGGTCATTGGTTACGGTGACGTAGGTAAAGGTTCTGCGCAATCACTTCGTCAAGAAGGCATGATCGTACGTGTTTCTGAAATCGATCCTATCTGTGCAATGCAAGCCTGCATGGACGGTTATGAAGTGGTTTCTCCATACAAAAATGGTGTTCAAACCGGCAAGAAAGAAGACGTTAACGCTGACCTTCTTTTAAACACTGACCTGATCGTAACAACAACGGGTAACTACCACGTTTGTGACGCTGCCATGCTGGATACATTAAAAGCAGGTGCTGTTGTATGTAACATCGGTCACTTTGACACTGAAATCGACACCAACTACCTACGTGGTTACAAGTGGGTTGAAGTGAAACCTCAAGTTCACCAGGTGTATCGTTCAGAAAATGAAAACGATTACCTGATCCTGCTGTCTGAAGGTCGTTTAGTGAACCTGGGTAACGCAACAGGTCACCCATCACGCGTGATGGACGGTTCATTTGCCAACCAGGTTTTAGGTCAAATGCACTTGTTCGCTGAGAAATTTGCTGATCTTCCTGAAGATCAAAAACAAGCCGCGATTCGCGTTGAACTGCTTCCGAAGAAATTGGACGAAGAAGTTGCAGCTGCAATGGTTGCAGGTTTTGGCGGCGTTCTGACGCAATTGACGCAAGAACAAGCGGACTACTTAGGTGTAGCGGTTGAAGGTCCGTTTAAATCGGATGCTTATAAATATTAATTAGCCCTCACCCCATCCCTCTCCCATAGGGAGAGGGGGAACTCTCAAATCATTTACATTACGAGTTTTACTTGTGAAATTTAAGTAATTTGAGCCAAGACTCTGCGTTATTCAGTAATGAATACTCCTCTCCCTTTGGGAGAGGTCAGGGAGTGGGTGAATAAAAAGTATTTATAAAAAGGATTTCAACATGTCAAAACAGATTCCGATTTCATTCGAGTTCTTCCCAACCAAAACTGATGCCGGTGCAGAAAAACTCAAGACCGTACACCAAGAGCTTCAGCTTTTAAATCCAGAATTTTTCTCGGTGACCTATGGCGCTGGTGGTTCAACTCGTGAACGTACCTTATCGACCATTAACGACTTCAATGGCAAAGGCACACCGGTTGCGCCTCACCTGTCTTGTATTGGTGATGATAAAGCCCGTATTGCCGAATTGCTGGACCTGTACAAATCACAAGGTATTGACCGTATTGTGGCACTGCGTGGTGACTTGCCATCCGGTCAGGTTGGCTTGGGTGAATTGCCATATGCACAGGATCTAGTCCGCTTTATTCGTGAACATTCCGGTGATCATTTCCATATTGAAGTGGCTGCCTATCCGGAAATGCACCCACAAGCGGAAAGCTTTGATAAAGATATTCAGCATTTTGTTGAAAAAGTAAATGCCGGCGCCAATGCAGCCTTAACGCAATTCTTTTTCAATCCGGATGCCTACTTCTACTTTGTTGAGCGTATTCAGCAAGCCGGTGTCAATATTCCGGTGGCGCCGGGTATTATGCCAATTACCAATGCCAGCAACCTGATTCGCTTTGCCGATAGTACTGGTGCTGAAATTCTGTGAACGCCTGATTGCAGGTGGTGCGCCAAGTCTGCACTTCTACACCATGAACAATACCGAGCCTACCCGTCAGCTTGTGACTGATCTTGGTTTAGCCTAATTTTCTTTTTGCGAGTTGTACTTTATGCCACGTTTTTATATTGAAGCTGAATTAACGGTTGAGACGCAGCTCGCGCTGACCGAAACCGTGTTTCACCATTGGTGTAAAGTACTGCGCGCACAAGTGGGCGACACAGCCACCCTGTTCAATGGACAAGGTGGCGAATATGAAGTGACCCTTACCGACGTCCAGAAAAAAACAGCAACGGTGATGGTCAACAGCTTTAATCCGGGCAACCGTACACCTAAATTCAAGGCCCTGCTCGGTCAGGTCATGAGTAAGGGCGACCGGATGGATTATGCCATTCAAAAAGCGGTGGAACTCGGCGTTTCCGAGATTCAGCTCCTCACCTCTGAACGCTGCGAAATGCGTCTGAAATACGACCGTGACCAGAAAAAACTGGATCACTGGCAAGGTATCGCCATTGCTGCTTGTGAGCAATGTGGTCTGAATATTGTGCCTAAAATTCTCCCACCGATGTCGCTGGAAAAATGGCTCGATACCGATCTGCCAGCCACCAAACTGGTATTAGCACCCAACAAAGATGAAGTGAATGTCTTACACAATGCCACGCCAGAACTTGCCCTGTTAATTGGGCCTGAAGGCGGCCTGAGCGAGGCTGAAATCAGTAGCGCAAATACGAAAGGTTTTGTGAACTGGTGTATAGGCGAGCGCGTGTTAAGAACTGAAACTGCGCCTGTGGTCGCACTTTCTATTTTAAATTTTAACTTCAGCGTGTAATTCGTCTTATTTTTAGCTGAATGCTGAGTCAGATGATTGCTTTTTTAAAGTTTACTGACTAATCTCAAAATATTATTTTACAATTTCACCTAATATCAGGTTATTCATAAAATAAAATGGATTTTTACATACTCTGTAATTTATAGGGTTTTGGGGATATATGTCAGACCATCAGGATGAGCTCATGGAGCAGTATTTGTATGCTGCCCAAATCACCAATACAATCCGGCTGATGCGCTTCTTTTTGCTGAGCATCCTCATTCTCTGTTTTTATATTTATTTTATTTTTCACTACTTTTTTAATTTTTCAACTTTCGCGTTTAATGCCTGGTTCCTGCTGAGTGAACTGGGGCTGGCCGGCTGCCTGTTCTTTAATGAAATGCGCTTTAAGCCCGGTCAATACAGTATTCAAATGGCACATCGCTGGATCAAGCTGGTATGCCTGCTGGTTGGTATTAGCCTTGGTATTGGCATTGCCCTGCTGTACTATTTCCTGCCGAAGTACAGTCTGGAGATGAGCACCTATCAGGCCATTATTCTGGCGGCTTTGCTGGTGATTATTAGCCAGACCTTTGCCCTCACCTTTTTAACCCAGCGCCTGAGCTATTTTTCGCTGGTATTTATTCCGGCCATTGTGCCGTATTTAATTTCCCCACTGTTCTTTAACAGCAACACCGAACCGCTGTTTTATCTGGCCACCAACTTTGCCTTAATCTGTCTGCTGATTTGTGCCAATACCTCCATGCACATGCATCGCCGGCTATCTAGCGTCTATTTCAAGAATAATCAGCTGAAAAAACAGGCCGAACAGCAAGTGGCCTGGACCGACCAGCTATGCCAGCAACTGCAAACGGAAATGAACCGCTCCAAAGACATTGAGCAGCAGTTGCAGTTTAATAACCAGATGCTGGAACAGAAAGTGAAAGAGCGGACCTTTGATCTGGAGCAAATCCATAAAGCCCTGCAAGATCAACAGGCCAATCTGGTGCTGGCGCATGAAGTGGCCGGGTTAAAACCATGGGATTGGGACATCAAGCATCGCCTGATTACCCTGACCAATGAACACCAGCAGCTGAAAATGTCCGGCTCCAAAGCCCATCATCACAAACTGCAGCAACTGATTCACCCGGATGATCTGGCGCATTTTCGTAACACCATGAAGCAGCATCTGCGTGGCCAGACCGACCGCTATGAAGTGACCTACCGGGTACAGCAAAGCAATGGCAAATGGGTCTGGGTACATGATGTTGGCCGTGTGATTGAGCGTGACCCCGAAACCCGGCGTCCATTACGCATGGTCGGTATCCGCCGTGACATCCATCAGGAAAAAACTGATCAGGAACGCCTGAAACTGACCGCCAGCGTACTACAGCAGGCAGCAGAAGGGATTTTTATTCTGAATGAGGACCTGCGTTATATTGAGGTCAATCCGTGCTTTGAACAGCTGACCGGCTTTAGTCGCGAGCAGATTATTGGCAAACATCTGTTTGATATTGCCAGCAATTACAAATCACGGCAGCGCAGTATGCACAATGCCATTGTCAAGCAACTGCTCAAAGAAGGCGAATATGATGGCGAAATGGATGAAAAATACCTGTCGGGCAAAGAGCTGACCATCCGCCTGCACATGAATACCGTCAGCAATGAGCAGAACCGCTCTACCCATTATGTCGGGATTGTCTCGGATTTAACCGAGCGCCGCCGGCAGGAACAGCGCCTGTCCTATCTGGAAAATTATGACACGCTGACCGATCTGCCTAACCGGTTTTATTATAACTATCAGCTGCATCAGTATCTGGTGTCCCATCAGGATTCGATTAAACAACTGGCGGTGATTCGTCTGAACATCGACCGGTTCCGGGTGCTGAATGAATATTTAAGCCATAATGGCGGCGATGAACTGCTAAGACAGGTGGCACAGCGTTTACGCCTCATTAATGCCGAAGCGCTGTTGGTGGCGCATTTAAATGGCGATGACTTTGCCATTATTTATGAGCTGTCACATATTCGCCCATCGGTGCAGCAGCATTGCGAACGTATTACCAAAGCCTTCTCGGCGCCGTTTAATATCCAGGGTCAGGACCATATTATTACCCTGTCGATGGGCGTGTCTTTATATCCTGAACATGGCCGGCAGCTGGATTATTTAAACAACTGTGCCGAACAGGCGCTGTCGGAAGCCAAGCGTCTCGGTGGCAATACCACCAAATACTATTCGCTGGAAACCACCAAGCTGTTAGAGCAGGACGTGCACATTGAGCGCGATTTACGTCAGGCCATTAAAAATGATGAGCTGATCGTCTATTACCAGCCAAAAATCAATTTCCATGATCAGCAGGTCTCCGGTTTTGAAGCCTTGGTACGCTGGAACCATCCGGAAAAAGGCCTGATTCCACCCGGCTTATTTATTCCAATTGCCGAGCAAACCAGCCTGATTTCAGAGATTGGCCATATCGTAATTCAGCAAACCGCCAAGCAGATTCGGGACTGGCAGGCACTGGGCTTTGATAACATCCGGGTTTCGGTCAATATTGTGGCGCAGCAGCTACAACGCGGACATTTTCTGGAAGATATTGATGAGGCGCTCAATACCTATCATATTTCCGGTGAAAGCCTGGAACTGGAAATTACTGAATCGTCGTTGCTGGAAAATACCGACGAGGTCAAATATATTCTGGAAGAAATCAAGAAGCGCCATATTCATATTTCGCTGGATGATTTTGGTACCGGTTATTCTTCCCTCTCTTACTTAACCGATTTTCCTATAGATGTTTTAAAGATCGACCGCAGCTTTGTGTCCAAGATTGGCCACAGCAAGCAGGAAGCCATTGTCAGTGCCATAATTGCCATGGGCATGACCATTGTCGCTGAAGGTATTGAAACTGAACATCAACTTCAGTACCTCAGAAAGCTCGATTGCGACATCGCCCAGGGCTTTTTATTCTCCAAACCGCTGCCACAACAGGATGCGACCCGCTTCCTGAGTGAAAAAATGCAGACACCACTTATTGTTAGTGAATCTTAATCTATAGCTTAAACTTCTAAGTTTGTTCTAAAAATGCGCAGCTTTGACTGTGCTTAGTGCGTAAGTAATGGTATATTCGAGCAGATTTAGCACAAACCGCCAGCATCGCTGGACACAGTAACATACGAGATTCAGATGGACGATCAATCATTAAAACAGCAGGCTTTGTATTATCACGAATTTCCTACTCCAGGTAAAATCAGCGTTACCCCAAGTAAGCAGCTGGTCAACCAACGTGACTTAGCGCTTGCATACTCACCTGGTGTCGCGGCACCATGTTTAGAGATTGAACGAGATCCTTCTACTGCAGCACTGTATACAGCACGTGGCAACCTGGTTGCCGTGGTGAGTAACGGTACCGCTGTACTAGGTTTAGGGAACATCGGTCCTTTAGCGTCTAAACCGGTTATGGAAGGTAAAGGCGTTCTGTTCAAGAAATTCGCCGGCGTCGATGTATTTGACATTGAAATCGCTGAAAATGATCCAGACAAAATCGTTGATATCGTTGCTGCACTCGAACCAACCTTTGGCGGGATTAACCTTGAAGACATCAAGGCACCAGAATGCTTCTACATTGAGCAAAAACTGCGTGAACGCATGAACATTCCGGTGTTCCATGATGACCAGCATGGTACGTCAATTATCGTCGGTTCTGCGCTGCTGAATGCGCTACAGCTGAACGGCAAAAATATTGCCGAAATCAAGATTGTGGCTTCAGGTGCCGGTGCTGCTGCCCTGTCGTGCCTGGATCTGCTTTGCGCCCTGGGTGCGAAAAAAGAAAATATTATTGTGGCGGACTCGCGCGGTCTATTGACCACTAAACGTGAAGGTCTGGACGAGTCGAAAAAACGCTACGTACAGGATATTGAAGCGACCCAACTGGCCGATGTGATTGCCGGAGCCGATATGTTCCTCGGTCTCTCTGCTGCCGGTATTCTGACCAAAGAAATGGTCAAGCAGATGGCGGCTAATCCGATCATCTTCGCTCTGGCTAACCCGGACCCGGAAATTCTGCCTGAACATGCCCACGAAGTACGTGATGATGTAATTATGGCAACTGGCCGTTCTGACTATCCGAACCAGGTGAATAACGCGCTGTGCTTCCCGTACATCTTCCGTGGTGCGCTGGATGTCGGTGCAACCACCATTAACGAAGAAATGAAAATTGCCTGCGTACACGCGATTGCACGTATGGCACACGTAGAAGCAGATGCGGCATCCTATGGTGAAAAATCTGCTTCATTTGGTCGTGACTATTTAATTCCACGTCCGCTTGATCAGCGTCTGATTCTTGAAATTGCTCCTGCGGTCGCCAAAGCAGCGATGGATTCAGGTGTGGCAACACGTCCAATTCAGGACTTCTCGGCTTATCATCAACGTCTGTCAGAGTTTGTATATAACTCTGCGTTTATGATGAAACCAATTTTTGCACAGGCGAAAACCGATCCGAAACGCATTGCCTATGCAGAAGGTGAAGACTTACGCGTTTTACGTGCAGTACAAATTGCAGTGGACGAAGGTCTGGCGCAACCGATTCTGGTGGGTCGTACTGCGGTTATTGAAGCGAATATCAAGAAACTGGGCTTACGTCTGGAACATGGTGTGAATATCACTATTGTTGACCAAGAGAAAAACCCGGATTACGAAAAATTCGCCGATGATTACTACAGCATCATGCAGCGTAAAGGTGTAACGCCTGAATATGCGCAGCGTGAAGCACGTCGCCGCTCGACCTTAATTGCCGCAATGCTGGTGAAACACGGTCTGGCTGACGGTATGTTATGTGGTACTTATTCAAGCTACGACATTCACTTAGACTTCGTTAGCAATATCATTGGTCTGAAAGAAGGTCACAATACTTTCTTCACCTTGAATGCCCTGATGCTGGAAGATCGTAACCTGTTTATTGCCGACACTTACATCAACCGTAATCCAACCGCTGAACAGCTGGCTGAAATGACCATTCTGGCCGCTGAAGAAGTACGCCGTTTTGGTGTAACACCACGTATTGCCCTGCTGTCGCATTCAAGCTTTGGTTCAGACCAGAACGATGCCAGCGCGCAAAAAATGCGTAAAGTGTTTGATATTCTGTCTGAGATTGCACCAGAACTTGAAGTGGAAGGTGAAATGCATGGTGATGCGGCACTGGACGAAAATATTCGCCATTTCGCATTCCCGAACTCACGCTTCAAAGGTTCAGCTAACCTGCTGATTATGCCGAACCTGGATGCAGCCAATATTTCGTTTAACCTGCTGAAATCGACTTCAGGCAGCAACGTGACCATTGGTCCAATCTTGCTGGGCGCAGCGAAACCGGTACATATTTTAACGCCAACAGCGACCACCCGTCGTGTGGTGAATATGACTGCGTTAACCGTGGCAGAAATTCAGCAAGCGGAACAAGACGCGCTATAAAAACTGAATGCCGAGTGAAAAGCTCGGCATTCTGACTTGAGAAAACCTCTATTCTGTTGCATGATGACCTCAAGAATAGAGGTTTTTTCATGCAAGTTTATTTAGTAGGCGGTGCGGTGCGAGATCATTTGCTGGGGCACCCCTATCACGAAAAAGATTATGTGGTTGTCGGAGCAACACCCGAACAGCTTCTAGCCCAAGGCTATCAGCCCGTGGGCAAAGATTTCCCTGTGTTTTTACATCCTGAATCAAAAGAAGAATATGCACTGGCCCGTACCGAACGTAAAGCCGGTCAGGGCTATCATGGTTTCGAGTTTTATACTGCCCCCAATGTCACACTGGAAGAAGATTTAATCCGTCGTGACCTGACCATTAATGCCATGGCCATGGATGAAAACGGCCAGGTCTATGATCCTTATGGTGGACAGCAGGATCTGGCGCAAAAAGTGCTGCGTCATGTTTCCGACGCCTTTGTTGAAGATCCTTTACGTGTGCTCAGAATTGCCCGTTTTGCCGCGCGTTATAAAGCACTGGGCTTTCGTGTGGCCGATGAAACTCTGGCCCTGATGCGCACGCTGGCAGCGTCTGGCGAGCTGGACGCTTTAACCCCGGAACGGGTTTGGAAAGAAACTGCACGTGCCCTACAGGAAAACCATGCCGATGAATACTTTGAAGTGCTGCGTCGCTGCGGTGCTTTAAAAGTTTTGTTTCCGGAAATTGATGCCCTGTTTGGGATTCCACAGCGCCCGGAATATCATCCGGAAATTGACTGCGGCGTGCATACCTTAATGTCCCTGCAACAGGCCTGCCGCCAGAATTACAGTCTGGATGTGCGTTTTGCCGTGCTGGTGCACGACTTGGGCAAGGCCCTGACCCCAGCCGATGAATTACCGCGTCATATCATGCATGAAGAACGTGGTATTCAGCCGGTTACTGACCTGTGTGACCGCCTGAAAGTGCCGACCTATACCAAACAGCTGGCGCTGGCGGTGTGCAAGGAACATTTAAAATGCCATCAGGCCCTGACCTTGAAACCGGGCACCTTATGGCGTCTGCTACAGCGTCTGGATGTGTTGCGTCGTCCGGAACGGGTAGAAGCCTTTGTCCAGGCCTGTGAATGTGATTCGCGTGGCCGTTTAGGCATGGAAGATCGGGACTATCCGCAGGCCGATTATGTGCTAAAAGCCATGCAGGTGGTGCGCGGCATTAAAGCGCAGGATTTACCGCCTGAGATTAAAGGCCCGGATATTGGTGAAATGCTGATTCAGCGCCGTATTAAAGCCATTGAAGTGCTGAAAGCAGAATATACCGCTGCAAGCTAAAATTGAGTCATAAAATTAAAAATACCCGTGCTATACACGGGTATTTTTATTTCCTAGGGATGAACCATCCCCTGCGCTGATCTGGATGAAGCCGCCTTAAGACCGTTCGGCCGGAAAGCTAATCACCTGTTCCAAACGCATCTGCTGGGTTGCAATCATCAATAAACGGTCAATACCCAGCGCAATACCTGAACATGGCGGCATCTGAGGCAAGGCACTGAGCAGATATTCATCAAGTGGCATCACATGCAAGCCCAGTTTTTCCCGCTCCTGATTGTCGGCTTCAAAACGGCCACGGAGCACCTCGGCATCGGCCAGTTCATCATAGGCATTGGCCAGTTCCAGCCCTTCAATGTACAGCTCAAAACGGGCGGCAACCAGTTCGCCATCTTCATCGACACGAGTTTTGGCCAGTGAGGCCAGTTCCGGCGGGAAATCAGTCAGGAATACCGGCGTATCAAAGCCCAGACTAGGCTCAACCATATGCGAGAACAACAGGTCGATATAGCCCAGACGATCATCACCTAAATCGAGGCTTAGCCCGACACGCTGACAGCAGG
Organism: Acinetobacter sp. CIP 53.82; assembly: GCF_000369465.1. NCBI lineage: Bacteria > Pseudomonadati > Pseudomonadota > Gammaproteobacteria > Moraxellales > Moraxellaceae > Acinetobacter > Acinetobacter sp. CIP 53.82. The sequence goes on from NZ_KB850046.1 coordinate 368,346, forward strand.
CTTTCAGTTCCTGCAATGTCGCTTGCAGCGGATTCAGATCCAGCCGATCCATAAAAGCATGTTTATAACTCAGTACTGTGGGACGCACTTCACCAAAACGCTGTGCCAAGGTCAGATTGAGTAAATCGGTGACTTCAAACATCAGCTCTTTCAGGCTAAAACCCGGGCGATACCATTCCAGCATGGTAAATTCGCTATTGTGTTTGCGGCCGTGCTCATCATCACGAAACACCTTGCAGATCTGGTAAATCGGGCCACTGCCACTGGCCAGCAGGCGTTTCATGGCAAATTCAGGCGAAGTTTGCAGATAATGCGTCTGCTGCTGGCCCAATACATGACGCTTGGCCTGTACTGAGCTTAAATGTACATCGGTGACACCGGCCTGCGATAAAATAGGCGTTTCCACTTCCAGCACTTCGCGCTCAGCAAAAAACTGGCGAATCTGGGCGTACATCTTGGCGCGGGCGCGCATGGCCTCAAGGCTACAGGTCGGCTGATAGTTCAGGCTCATGCGGCCGGCCCTCCATGCGCAGCCCATTCACGGCGCAGCGGATAAGTCTTGCGTAAATGGTCAAAGGCCTGCTGATCGACCTTGCCGTCTTTCAAGCAGGCACGTAATTTGGCGTCATCGGCGGCAATATCATACATCTGTGGCAGATGCTGTTGCAGTGCGGCTTTTAACGGCTGACCACTAAAATAATCGCTGCACGGCGGCAACTGGTTTTCAAAGCGTTTATGTGCCACTTGCCCAAAGACTTCACAAAAAGCGGCATAAATCATTTGTGTGCCGCGGGCTTTGCCTTCCAGACTGTAACCGGCAATATGCGGCGTTACCAACGTGACCAGATGTAATAATTCGGCAGAAATTTCCGGTTCATGCTCAAATACATCCAGCACCACCGCACGCCCGGTCTGCTGGATATCGGTCATTAATGCCTGCTCTGCCACCACCGGACCACGCGCTGAGTTAATTAAAATTGCATCCGGCTTCATCTGGGCCAGGGTTTCGGCATTGAACAGATGATAGGTCGGATACGGACCGGTTTTGGTCAGCGGCACATGAATCGAAATGGCATCGGCCTGAGCCAATACGTCTGCCAATGCCAGTTGCTGCACACTTTCACGTTGCACCAAAGGATCATAAGCCACCACTTTCCAGCCCAGCAGTTCCGCCATTACCGCCAAACGCGAACCGACATTGCCCAGTCCGATAATGCCCAGACAGAACTGCTGGCCTGCTTCCAGTAAGGCTGGACGCACATGCAGTAAGGCGGTAATCACATATTCGGCAACCGCCTGTGCATTACAGCCGGCGGCATTGGACCAGCGAATCTGCTGCTGTTCCAGCGCGGCAATATCCAGATGATCGGTACCAATGGTGGCACTGCCCACAAAACGCAGCTTGCTGTGCTGGATCAGTTCGGCATTGACCTTGGTTACCGAGCGCACCAGTAAGGCTTCGGTATCGTGCAGGTCCTGCGCAGTTAAGGTCCGGCCCGGACGATGGGAGATTTCACCAAACTCGGCAAAAAAATAATCGGTAAAGGCCAGATTTTCATCGGCAATAATTTTCATAAGGCAATCCAATGCTTTGATCTGTCCATGATAACGCCTGAAGGCCCTGCGGATGAAGCGCTATTGCAGTAAATACACTGAATATTAACCGCAGCAAAGCCGGCCCATCAGGCTTCACCCAAATACAACTTGCCGAAGCCGAATAAAACAATATATGTTTTTATAATATGTTATAGTCAAGGCCAGTCTTAATCTTCTCCCCCGTTTATTTTTAACCAATGAAGGGCCTGCATATGACACCTCGCTTTAGCAATCCATGGGATGAACGCTACCACAGCACCGATCATTTATATGGCGAAGCGGCCAACGTTTTTATTCAGCAGATGGCCCAGCAGTTAGCGATTTCTGGCGCTACGCTGGGCATTGCTGAAGGTGAAGGCCGTAACCTGATTTATCTGGCCGAGCGCGCCCGTGAACAGCAACTGCCGTTTGCCGGACTACTCTGGGATTATTCGACTGTTGCGCTTGAAAAAGCCCAAAAACATGCCCAGGCCAAACAGCTGACCTTGGACACCGCCGCGGTGGATTTAAGTCAGGTAGAATGGCCGGAAAACCAGTTTCAGCATGCGATTTGCGTGTTTGGTCATGTCAATCAGCCGACCCAGCAGAAATTACTGCACGGCGTGCGTCATAGCCTGAAATCCGGTGGCTGGTTCATTGGCGAGGTCTATTCCAAAGCACAACTGGCCTATGCCACCGGTGGCCCGGGCAATCCTGACATGCTGTATGATCCACGTGATTTTCTAGAGATCTTCCAGCAAGATCATCTGCTGCATTTCTTTGTCGGTGAAGTGGAACGTCATGAAGGACAGCTGCATCAGGGGAAGTCGCATGTGATTCAGTTTGCCATTCAAATCCGTAAATAAAGCATAAAAAAGGAGGATGAATCTGCATTGATTCATCCTCCTGCAATTCGATTCCTGCTGCTTACTGGCTTATCCGCCTTTTTCAATCTGGTCCAGAATGGCACATTCCGCGCTGTGATTGCCCTGACAATGCTGCGCAGATTGCTGCAACAAATTGACCATGTCCTGTAAACGCTGGATTTTCTGGTTCAGCTCATCAATATGTTTTAAGGTCAGCGCTTTCACTTCTGCACTCTGGCGGCCGCTATTTTTCCACAGCGAAATCAGTTCTTTCATTTGCTCGGTAGAAAAGCCCAGCTCGCGGGCATGACGGATAAAATTCAGGGTTTTTAAATCCTGCTCGGAATAGACCCGATAACCGGCAGCACTGCGCTGGGCAGCCGTGAGCAGGCCGATACTTTCATAATAACGGATCATTTTGGCAGAGATGCCCGACTGCTTTGCGGCTTGACCAATATTCACATGCTTCTCGCTCAATACGGCGGTTTAAGACCTGCCTCCGATCTTAAACCGAAAATGTCCTGACGCCAACGGCTATTGCAGCGGCGCGGCAAAGCGCTTCAGGCGTAAAGCATTGCCCAGCACAAACACGGATGACAGTGCCATTGCGCCTGCAGCAAACATCGGCGACAGTAAAATGCCCCACAGCGGATACAGCACGCCGGCGGCAATCGGAATTAAGGCCACGTTATAAACAAAGGCCCAAAACAGGTTCTGGCGGATATTGCGGATAGTGGCCTGACTTAAAGCAATCGCATTGGGAATGCCTTTTAAACTGCCGGACATCAGCACCACATCGGCGGCTTCAATGGCTACATCGGTACCGGTGCCAATGGCCAGCCCGACATCGGCCTGTGCCAGCGCCGGGGCATCATTAATCCCATCGCCGACAAAGGCCAGACGGCCATATTGCTGCTGCAATTCACGTACGCTATCGACTTTGCCTTCCGGCAGAACTTCGGCAACCACAGTATCAATTTTTAGCTGCCGGGCAATCGCTTCGGCGGTATGCCGGTTATCGCCGGTGATCATTGCCACTTTTACGCCCAACTGATGCAAGGCTTCAATCGCGGCAAAGGTGCTGTCTTTGATTGGATCGGCCACGGCAATGATGGCCGCCAGTTGATCCTCTACCGCCACATACAGTGGTGTTTTTCCCTCCTGCCCCAAACGTACCGCAACCTGATCAAAGGCTGTGGTACTTAAACCCAGCTGATGCATATAACGGTCGGCCCCGATATGCAGCCATTGACCATTGACCTGCCCTTTCACGCCGGACCCGACAATCGAATCAAAATCGCTCACAGCTGGTAAAGATAAGCCTTGTTGCTGCGCGGCTTCGACAATAGCAAAGGCAATCGGATGCTCCGACTTGGCTTCTACCGCCGCCACCCAGCTTAATAATTGCGTCTGCTCAAAACCGGCCTGTACATGAAAATCGGTCAGTTGCGGCTTGCCTTCGGTTAAGGTGCCGGTTTTATCTACCGCCACCACCTGCGCTTCCTGTAACAGCTGCAAGGCTTCGCCTTTACGGAACAGAATGCCCATTTCTGCCCCACGTCCAGTGCCGACCATAATCGAGGTTGGAGTGGCCAGCCCCATAGCACATGGACAGGCAATAATCAGCACCGCTACAGCATTGACCAGACCAAAGGTCAGCGCCGGTTCAGGACCAAAAATCAGCCAGACCAGAAAGGTCAGCACAGCCATTAGCATTACGGCTGGCACAAACCACATGGTGACTTTATCGACCAGCGCCTGAATGGGCAGTTTGGAGCCTTGCGCCTGCTCGACCATGCGGATAATTTGCGCCAGCACCGAATCTGCCCCCACCGCAGTTGCGCGGATGCTCAGGCTGCCATTCTGGTTGATGGTGCCGCCCACCACGGCGCTGCCTGCCATTTTTTCTACTGGCAGCGGCTCTCCGCTAATCATCGATTCATCGACATAACTGCGGCCGTCCAGCACTTCCCCATCCACCGGAATCCGCTCTCCTGGGCGGATATCGACCTGCATACCCGAGCTGACTTCAGCCAGCGGCACTTCCACACTTTGGCCATTACGTACAATGCGGGCGGTTTTTGGCTGCATGCCGATCAGGTGCTGAATTGCCTGCGAGGTGCGGCCTTTGGCTTTGGCTTCAAAATAGCGTCCCAGCAAAATCAGGCTTACAATCACCGCGGCAGCTTCAAAATAGACATTGACCGTGCCTTCCGGTAACAGCTGTGGCATAAAAGTCGCCACCACCGAAAAGCTGTATGCGGCCAGGGTTCCGACTGCCACCAGCGAGTTCATATCCGGCGCGAAACGCAGCAAGGCCGGAATGCCTTTTTGATAAAAACGCCGGCCCGGAAATAGCAATACCAGCGTGGTCAACACGAACTGCAACAGCCAGCTCGGCATCTGCCCGATCTGATGCATGACCCACATATGAAAAGCCGGAATTAAATGCGAGCCCATTTCCAGCACAAATACCGGAATGGCCAGCACCAGGGAAATTAACAGATCACGTTTTAGTTGCTGCTGCTCGCTGGCTTTCTGATCCGCCTGTTCAGTGGTGGTCGTGGTCTGTAGCTGGGCATCATAACCAGCCTTACGGATGGCCTGAATCAGTTTATCGGCACTGACCGTAGTATCCGCTTCGACCCAGGCCTGCTCAGTGGCCAGATTGACATTGGCTTGCTGCACACCCGGCACTTTTTTCAGGGCTTTTTCTACCCGCGCCACGCAGGAGGCACAGGTCATACCGTCAATTGACAATTCGATGGGTGCCGCGACGACCACATCATAACCGGCGCGCTCAATGGCTTTGACCAAAGCAGCCCGGTCAAGTGGCGCGGACGATTCAACCACGGCCTGTTCGGTGGCCAGATTGACATTGGCCTGCTCGACCCCATCCACTTTTTTTAAGGCTTTTTCTACCCGGCCTACGCATGAAGCACAGGTCATGCCCTGAATAGACAATGTTTCACGAAAAACAGCAGATGAATTTGAGATGCTCATGCCCTACCTCGGCCAATACCCGGATTTCCCTACAGCATACAGATTGACATCATGGGAAGGTCAAGTCTCTGCGCATAAAAATTTGGCTTGACCTTCCCATCATGACAAGCTTTAAACTGAAAGCATCTTCACATGACTCATGGAGCATCTTAATGAAACTGCATATTGCCAATATGACTTGCGGCGGCTGCGCCCGCGGTGTGACAGCCACCATTCAGGATGTGGACCCGAATGCCAAAGTTGACATTGATCTGGACAGTAAAATCGTGACCGTTGACAGCAGTGCCAGCGTAGATCAGCTGGTGGCGGCGCTGAATGAAGATGGTTTCCCGCCAGAAGTGCAATAATTTCCAGGCACTCTCAAAACCGCTAGCGTTTATAAAATCGCCTCCGTGATGCGGGCATCAGGGAGGCGGCAAAAGACGAATGACCTATAACGGACAACGGGACAGGCTTTGTTGCACAAAGATTTGAAATGCAAAGCGCCCCTAATTGAGCCAAATTTAAGGCGTAACTTGGGTAAGTGGGCGACCTAATTCCGTAAATCTGTTAAGGACTGCTACACGTGCATGGATCTCATTCACTTGGCTATCAAAACTCCTTGCACTGAGTTTATCTCCTAATAATTTGATGCAATGCATCTTAGTTTCAACCGGCTTTGTTGCACAAAGATTTCATAACTATATGATTTTAAAAGTTTTGATTATTTTTTGATCCAAAATTAAATTTATTTAAATCAGATGCTTACATATTTATGCAACAAAGCCACACGAAAGTAAAGATTTCCACCATCACCAATCTTTATGCTCTTTTGAGGATCAGCTTTAAGTTTTTTAATTTGTAGTGCCGTGAGCTTATTTTGAGTACGTGCCATTAGAAAAACCACGCAAAAAAAAAATGTAGTAAGTTTTAACTTACTACATTTCTTACTACTTTATAACCGTCGATTTACGTCAAGTGTCAACGTGCGTCGTACCGTTGTATTCCAACTTTAACCAATATAATCAATCGCTTATATTGCGTTAAGCAATGTTGGACAGTGTTGTTTGGCGGAAGCGGTGAGATTCGAACTCACGGAGGACTCACACCCTCGTCGGTTTTCAAGACCGGTGCATTAAACCGCTCTGCCACGCTTCCATGTGCGCCATAATACGAAGCTTTTTTCCATCTGACAAGTAAAAATTACATTCAAGTGACTCAAATGAATATTGTTTCATCAAATGTTTAAAGTTTGGCGGCCAATTCAGCACCTTCGCGAATGGCGCGCTTGGCATCCAGTTCCGCCGCCAGTTTTGCCCCGCCAATAATGTGATACTGCGCCAAGGTCTGCTGGCCATTTTCCGGCATAATCTCTTTGACCGATTCCTGCCCGGCACAGACCACCACGGTATCGACTCGCAATAACTGGTCATGGCCATCCATTTCTACCCATAAGCCTTCATCACCAATGGCTTTATATTGCACCCCGCGTAACATGCGTACGCCGTGCTTTTTCAGTTGTGCACGATGCACCCAGCCGGTGGTTTTACCTAAGCCGGCACCCAATGGCGTGGTTTTACGCTGCAACAAATAAATTTCACGCACAGGGGGATGAATTTCCGGTGCCTGCATACCGCCTTCAGATACATAGTGTGGATTTAAATCGACGCCCCACTCGCGTTTCCAGTCCTCCACAGGTTGCGGCTGTGGCTGCTGCTCCGGTTTTAATAAAAACTCGGACACATCAAAGCCAATGCCGCCAGCGCCAATTACCGCCACTTTATGACCGACAGGCGCGCCATTGAGTACTTCGGCATAAGACAGAACCTGTGGTAAATCGCTGCCCGGAATGTTGAGTGCACGCGGCACCACGCCAGTGGCAACAATCACCTCATCAAAGCCTTCACGTTCCAGCTGCTCGCGGTTGACTTTGGTATTCAGGCGTACATCTACGCCGGTTTTTTCCAGTTGCACCTTAAAATAGCGGATGGTTTCGTGGAATTCTTCTTTGCCCGGAATCACTTTGGCCAGATTAAACTGCCCGCCGACATCGGCATTGGCTTCAAATAATGTCACCTGATGACCACGGCCTGCAGCTACCGTTGCAGCAGACATACCAGCGACTCCACCACCCACCACGGCAATCCGTTTTGGCTGTTTGGTTTTGACATAGACCAGTTCGGTTTCATAAGCAGCACGCGGATTGACCAGACAGGTCGCGCGCTGGTTTTTAAAGGTATGATCCAGACAGGCCTGATTACAAGCAATACAGGTATTGATTTCATCGACCCGGTTGGTGGCTGTTTTATTGACCCAGAAAGCATCGGCCAGTAAAGGACGCGCCATCTGAATCATGTCGGCTTTGCCCGCTGCCAGAATTTCTTCGGCCGTATCTGGCATATTAATCCGGTTAGAAGCAATCACCGGAATCGACACTTGCTGTTTCACGGCTGCGGTGTAATCGACAAACGCCGCGCGCGGCACCGAAGTCACAATGGTCGGAATACGCGCTTCATGCCAGCCAATACCGGTATTCAGTAAAGTCACACCGGCCTGTTCCAAAGCTTTGGCTACCGTGATGACTTCATCCATAGTGTTGCCATCATGTACCAGATCCAGCATCGACAGACGGAAACAGATAATAAACTTATCGCCAATTTCTGCACGAATGGCTTTGACAATTTCCACAGCAAAGCGCATTCGGTTTTCAATCGGGCCACCCCAACGGTCATTGCGCTGATTGACATGACGGCTTAAAAACTGGTTTAGCAAATAGCCTTCAGAACCCATGATTTCCACGCCATCATAACCGGCTTTTTTGGCCAGACTGGCGGTTTTCACATAGTCCTGAATGGTGTTTAAAATCTGTTTATCGCTGAGTTGGCGCGGTTTAAATGGTGAAATTGGCGATTTAATCGGGCTAGCCGACACCACAAAAGGCTGATAGCCATAACGGCCGGCATGCAGAATCTGCAACAGGATTTTGGCGCCATGCTTATGTACCGCATGTGTCACCAGTCGATGCGGTGCAATATCCCCCAAGGTATTCATGGTGCCGCCGGCCGGTAATAACCAGCCCTGACGGTTCGGGGAAATCCCGCCCGTAATAATCAGGCCAACGCCGCCTTTGGCACGCTCACCAAAATAGGCCGCCAGTTTCGGATAATTATAAAAACGGTCTTCCAGACCGGTATGCATGGACCCCATCACCACCCGGTTTTTCAGGGTAGTAAAACCTAAATGTAATGGACTGAGCAGATGTGCATAGCTTGTTGTCATCATGTATTCCTGTACGCTGGCTTTGCAACTTGTTGCATAATACTGTAGCGATTTTTTATTATTTGTTTATGGCATTTTCAAAAAATTATCATGACAAACTGCCAATGTCAGTTCTGCCACTGCTTGCTGCTGCTTTTCCATAGTGCAATTGCACCGAGCACCGTGCCAATTGGAAAGCTTAATAACATTAGCACGGCCAAAATACGCGACAGTGTGCGTCCTTCACCATCGCCCCGTTTCACTTTTAAACAGGCGCTGATATTCAGATAAATCAACAGCAGCATCAAGGCCATCACAATCACTAAATTGACTGTGGCAATACTGCGCTGCTGATATTCCAGATACAGGAACACCACCGCACTAAAACTGAGTAAACCGGCATAAATACCATGAACCAGCGCCAGGGTTTCATTGCGGTTATTGTTGGAGATCAATGGGGGCGGTGTGACATTGGGCTGCATCGGCATTTCCTCTCTGTGGATATAAATTGTTCTATCATACTCAAGCCAGGAATGGGCTGCTGTGGCCGAAAATAAACTGAAACCGATGAAAAAAGTCTAACTTTTTTCAGAAAGCAAATTTTTCAGAAAACATCGTTTCGGAAAAGTGCTACAATAGCGCCATTTTCGAATTCTCCTTGGCCACCATTTTGGTTGCCTATATTCATAAGTTAGGACTCGCAATGACTGATAATGCAACGATCTTGCAAAGCGTACCAGTAGGCAAAAAAGTGGGTATCGCCTTCTCTGGTGGTCTAGATACTTCTGCTGCTTTATTGTGGATGAAACAAAAAGGCGCTGAACCTTATGCCTACACAGCAAACTTGGGTCAGCCAGATGAAGATGATTACGATGCTATTCCGAAGAAAGCGGAAGCCTATGGTGCAGTAAAAGCACGCTTAATCGACTGCCGTTTACAGCTTGCACTTGAAGGTATTGCTGCAATTCAGTGTGGCGCGTTCCACATTTCAACAGGTGGTGTGCCTTACTTCAACACCACACCACTAGGCCGTGCAGTTACCGGGACCATGCTGGTTACTGCCATGAAAGAAGATGACGTGAACATCTGGGGTGATGGTTCAACCTATAAAGGTAACGACATCGAGCGTTTCTACCGTTACGGCTTACTGACCAACCCGGCGCTCAAAATTTACAAGCCGTGGTTAGACCAGACCTTTATTGATGAGCTAGGCGGCCGTGCAGAAATGTCACAGTTCCTGATCGACAACGGCTTCGACTATAAAATGTCAAAAGAAAAAGCCTACTCGACTGACTCGAACATGCTGGGTGCAACGCACGAAGCCAAAGATCTGGAATACCTGAATGCCGGTATCAAGATTGTTGAGCCAATCATGGGCGTTGCGTTCTGGAAAGATGACGTTGAAATTGCACCTGAAGAAGTTTCAATTACCTTTGAAGAAGGTTTCCCGGTTGCACTGAATGGCCGTCGTATCGAAGATCCGGTAGAGTTCATTCTGGAAGCCAACCGCATTGGTGGCCGTCACGGTCTGGGGATGTCGGATCAGATCGAAAACCGTATCATTGAAGCGAAATCTCGTGGTATTTACGAAGCTCCGGGTATGGCACTGCTGCACATTGCTTACGAGCGTTTAGTGACAGGTATTCATAACGAAGACACCATCGAACAATACCGCATTAACGGTTTACGTTTAGGCCGTTTACTGTATCAAGGTCGCTGGTTCGATTCTCAAGCACTGATGCTGCGTGAAACTGCACAGCGTTGGGTTGCAAAAGCCATCACTGGTACAGTGACTTTAGAACTGCGTCGTGGTAATGACTACACTATCATGAACACTGAATCTGAAAACCTCACCTATGAAGCTGAGCGTTTGACCATGGAAAAAGGTGATTCAATGTTCACGCCAATGGATCGTATTGGTCAGTTAACCATGCGTAACCTGGACATTACCGATACCCGTCAAAAACTTGGCATTTATACCGGTGCTGGTTTACTGGCCGTGGGTACAGGTTCTGCTGTTCCACAATTAAAAGACAAGAAATAAGTTGTCTCTATGAAAAAACCGCCTTCGGGGCGGTTTTTTTGTACTTGCTGTTTGGGATTTATTCTAAACCTTGCAGAATATCGCTGACCTGCGCGGTCTGATAATAAATCTGGTTCCGGCCGAGTTTTTTCGCCCGGTACAGCGCCTGGTCGGCACGGCTAATCAGATCATCCTTGGAAATCTCGAGCTCGCCTTTATACACGGTAAAACCCAGGCTGATAGTAATGATATCGGACACACTGGATTTTTCATGTGGAATGGCCAGCCGTTCAATTGCCCTAAAAATATTTGACGCCACCGCATAAGCACCATGCGCATCAGTTTCAGGCAGCAACACCACAAATTCTTCGCCGCCATAACGCGCCACAAAATCCATATGCCGAATCGCGTCTTTAATGGACTTGGCCACTGATGAAATGACTTCATCACCTTTTTGATGGCCATAAAAATCATTAAACAGCTTAAAGAAATCGACATCAATAAATAGCAAGGACAAGGGCCGTTCATCATGCCGCGCCTGCTCATAATAGCTGTTCAGCATTTCATCAAAGTTGCGCCGGTTCGACACTTTGGTCAGTGCATCATGCTGGCTTAAATGCAGCAATTCTTCACTGTTAATCCGGTTAATTTTCTCGCCGAGTTTCGCCTGCTGCATCACCAGAAAGATCATCCGCTCTCGGGTACACAGCATTTTACTCATTAAAAAACCCATCACTACGCTGCCGATGAGCACCCGCGCCATCACCATCACATCAATTGGAATGTAAAAGGTAAACAGCATGACCATGGTCATGACTGCCGCCATTAATCCGGTCAGCAGCATATGAAATGGTTTTACCCCGGTCAGCACATAGCCCATGATGTAAATGATACAGATGATCATCATGGCCTGATATTTCAGTGCTTCGGTATACACGGTCATGGTCAGCCAGGTCATCGACAAGATGGCCCAGAACACCAGCGCCATGGCGGCATAGGCAAAATAGCGCCGCAGGATTTTATAATGCGCAAAGAAAAACAGCGTCAGCAGACACAGACCGCCATTGAGTAGCCCGAGCAGACAGCGGATAAAATCATGCCAGAAATGTTGCGGCTGGATAATCCAGTAATCCCCGGGAATGACCAGCATGGTCAGAATAAAATAGACCAGCACCCCCGACCAGAAATACTGGTTAATATTATGCCGGGCCCGCTCCAAATACTGCTGCCAAAATTCCTGTTCCAGCTGTTTCGGAAACACCTGACCTGCGCTGCGTCGTTGCCGGGCAATCAGTGCCTCTATTTTTTCCTTGTCGTATTGCAATTGGACAAGCTTATATTTGTATTCCATTGACATAAAATATAATTTTTATAGTCGCTTAAAAATAACACAAAATGATAAAAATTAATTCAATATAAGGCATCTTTTGTCTAGATTTGACGTTATCATTGTCAGGTTTATAGATTATCATTCCATTTATTTTTCGATCGGCATCACCTTGAATACGATTACTCTTTTACAGCCAGATGACTGGCATGCTCACTTACGTGACGGTTTAGCATTAAAACGTACAGTTCCAGATCTTGCCAAACAGTTTGCACGTGCGATCTGTATGCCGAATCTTGTCCCGCCTGTAAAAACCGTGGAAGAAGCGATCAGCTATCGTGAACGCATTATGGCGCATGTGCCAGAAGGCGTGGCGTTTGATCCGCGCATGGTGCTGTATTTCACTGATCAGACTTCGCCAGCCGAAGTGAAAAAAATTAAAGACTCCGAGCATGTCAATGCCATCAAGCTGTATCCGGCTGGTGCGACCACCAACTCGGACAATGGGGTCAGCGACATCCGTAAAGTTTATGCGGTGATTGAACAGTTAGAAGAACATCAGGTGCCGCTGCTGTTACACGGCGAAGTAACCCATCAGCATGTCGATATTTTTGACCGTGAAAAACGCTTCCTCGATGAAGTGTTGGCACCTTTATTAAAACAGTTCCCGAAACTGAAACTGGTGCTAGAACACATCACCACCAGCGAAGCAGCGCACTTTGTTCTGGAGCAGGACCGCAACGTGGCCGCTACCATTACTCCGCAACATTTGCTGTTTAACCGCAATGACATGCTGGTTGGTGGGGTTAAACCACACTTCTACTGCCTGCCTATTTTAAAACGTCAAACCCATCAGCAGACTTTGCTGGAAGTGGCGACCAGTGGCAATCCGAAATTCTTCCTCGGAACCGACAGCGCGCCGCATTCTAAAAATGCCAAAGAAAATGCCTGCGGCTGTGCCGGCTGCTATAGCGCACCAACCGCCATTGAGCTGTATGCGCAAGCCTTTGACCAGGTCGGTAAACTGGACCGCCTAGAAGGTTTTGCCAGCCACTTTGGCGCAGACTTCTATGGTTTACCGCGTAATACTGGTACGATTACCCTGGTTAAAGAAGACCAAGTGATTCCTGCAAGTTTAGACTATTTGGATGGTGAACAGATTGTTCCGCTATATGCCGGTCAAACCATCCAATGGAGAAAAGTGTGACAGACGAAACTCTACCTTTAATTGGTCAGCGTTTCCGTGGATTCTTACCTGTTGTGGTCGATGTCGAAACAGCAGGTTTTAATTCGCAAACCGATGCCTTACTTGAAATAGCCGCCATTCCGATTGTGTTTAATGCGGAAGGCCATTTTGTTCCGGGTCAGGCCTATCATGCGCATATTAATCCGTTTGAAGGGGCCAATCTGGACCGTCGTTCACTCGACTTTATCGGGATTGATCCGTTCAACCCGATGCGTATGGCCATGGCTGAAGATGAAAAAACGGCGCTGAAACGTATTTTTAAATCCGTGAATGAAGTGCGTCGCCAGCAGAACTGTACTCATGCAGTGCTGGTCGGCCACAATGCGCATTTTGATCTGGGCTTTTTACAGGCGGCCATTGCCCGTACCAGTACCAAAAACCAGAATCCGTTTCACAGCTTTTCCGTACTCGATACCGTAACCTTAAGCGCGGTGATGTTCGGTCAAACGGTACTGGCCAAATCCTGTATTCAGGCCGGCATTGAATTTGATGGCAAAGAAGCGCACTCTGCCCTGTACGACACACAAAAGACCGCGGAACTGTTCTGTTATATTTTAAACAAACTCACCCCGCATCTACTTGACACCTTGGTGGCGGATCAATAAGATACCGCCATCTTCTAAACGTCCCTATCGTCTAGAGGCCTAGGACATCGCCCTTTCACGGCGGTAACCGGGGTTCGAATCCCCGTAGGGACGCCATCTCATTTCTCTCCCCTCCTGTTTGTTATTCATTCTTCTTTGCACAGCACTGTTGTTTATTTAAGCTGTTATTGCAAATAATTCTCATTTCTATTGAGTAAGCCCATCAGGTTAATGATAATCGCTTGCATTATCTTTTACAAAAAACACATCTCATGCGTTTTGCCTATTCCAGCTTGTCTGTGGCCATTTTAAGCAGCTTCAGCTCCCTTAGTTTTGCTGAACAGATTCAAGAATCAGAACCTACCACCCTCTCTCCCTCGCTCAAACTGTCGACCATTGTGGTCGAGGCCAAAGAGGAAAATGCGCTGGGAAAAACAGTCTATAAACAGGAAGATTTAAAGAAAAGCCCGAATAGCAGCAAGAACATCACCGACTTTTTAAAGGTGAATCCGAACGTGCAGCTAGGTCACCGCTTTCGCAGCAGCTTGCAGCAAGGTGAACTGAACGCGGCCGATATCAGTATTAATGGCGGATTGGCTTACGATAACAAGATTCTGATCAATGGCCTCTCCATCAACAATACGATTAATCCGGTGGGGGCACAGCAATCCAATCATCCCAACCAGCTAATGGGCAATTCACAGACTGCTGCCATTAATACCGACCTACTGTGTAAACTGACCGTGTTAGACAGTAATGTCGGGGCGGAATATGGAGAATTTGCCGGCGGCGTGGTTTCTGCCGAAACCTGCGCTCCGCAAACTGAAATTGGCAAAATTCACGGTTCGCTCAGTTATGACTACACCTCAGATGCCTGGTCAAAAGTCAATTTCCCCTCTCAGGACAGCCGGGATGCTTTTGAAGATTCGACCGATGAGTCGGCACAGCCCTACTTCACCAAACAGGGCATTAGCCTGAACAGTTATGGTCGGCTCAGTGAGCAATGGGGTTTTAATGCCTTTGCTTCATACCGGCATTCAGCCATTCCCTTAAAAACAGATTTTGCCGAATCAGGGCAATTTGAACAGCAGCGTCAGGCCCGCAATGCCGGTGTGGAATTATTTTATGATCCCTCTGAACGTACCTCGTTTAAGCTGGGCGCGAGCTTTTTGGAAAATGATGGACTGTATTTTAAATCCAATATCCGTGATTCTGAATCGACCCAACACTCGAACAGCCAGAACCTGTATTTTAATCTGAACAACCAGCTCGACAGTGTCTTGCTGACCCAGCAGCTAAATTATCAACGCCAGCAAGCAGGACGTCAGGCCGCCCAGAACCACTATAGCTGGCTCAACTCGAGCAGCAAAAACTGGGGCAAGGACAGATATAGTTTCGAAGGTCATATGGGCGGCTTAAAGCAGCAAGAAAGCCGGCTGGAATACACCATTAAAGCCCTGTTTGAGCCGATTGAAACCGCATCTTTACGGCATCAGTTTAAAATCGGGGCCGGCTATGGCCATTATGCTGCTTACTGGCAACGCCCTGAAACTGCCCACGTATATGCCACGCCTTTAAATTTAAGCGGCGCCGACTGCCAGTCTGATAATGGCACTCTATATGATGCCTGTGATACTGCGCCAAGTCTGGATGGAAAATATCAAGGCCAGTATTTAAGCAGCAAAACCAGCTATTATGCCAGTCAACTGGATATCCGTCAGGATCGCTGGCATGCCTTTATTGAAGACCAGATTCACTGGAATCAGTATCTGAGCGCAACCTTGGGCTTCCGGAGTGACTATGATTCCATCCATAAACAGAACAATGTTGCCCCCAGAACTGCACTAGAAATCCGTCCTTTGGGCAATGAACGCCTGATCCTTTTGGGTGGCTGGAACCGCTATTACGGGCTAAATGCGTTTGTGAATGAACTGAATGACCGGATTGACCAGTTTGAGCAGAAATATACACGCGCGCAGCTGGAACAGGGCTGGACACCCAAAACCGCAGGAAAGACCAGTTTCACCTATCGTTCCGAGCTGAAAACCCCGTATAGCGATGAAACCGTACTTGGCCTGAGTTCCAAACTGAATAATACCGCATTCAGCCTGAAATGGGTCAACCGTGACAATCAGGACCAGTTACGTAAAACTAAAATGAATCTGGAAGATCTGAGTTATAGCTATGACAATCGCGGTCGCTCTGCATCCGATATTTATTCACTTTCCATCCGCAACCTGGCGCCACTGGCATTTTTAGGTGCACAGCATCGTCTGGCCCTGAATGCAGACTATACCGAAACCACGCGCAATTTTGATCATTACGACAGTACCGATATTCTGACCGCCACCCCGCAAGTCTATTATAAGGGGCAACTGATTGATGCCGAGGATCGCCCTGCCCATGAGTTTCATGTGCCGTGGACCGTGCGTCTGAACTGGGAGATGCAGTTTGACCGCCTGCCGCTAACGCTCAGCCATTTCCTGAGTTATCAGGGTAAAGTTGATGCCCTAAAACGTAAGGCCAAAGGCTATACCGACGCACAGGGCGTGCAGCATGATGCCTATACGCCGTACACCACCCAGAACAAGTTTTATTGGGACTTGAAAGCCAGCTACCGGATTCCGTCTGTTAAAAATACTCAAACCATTTTGGGTCTGACTATTAACAATGTCACCAACCGCGCCAACAGCTTTATTGACAGCAGCGGCAGCGCCCAGCCCGACATTGGCCGGCAGTTTATTGCCGATGTGACCTTTAAATTCTAGCGTGGAAATATGCACAGGCTTGCGCTTTTAGACTGTGCATCCGCTATAATTGCAGTAATTTCCCATGCTTTTTTTATAAGACAATGTTAAAAAAGATTTTTCTGGTCCTGATTATTTTGCTGCCTTCGGCACTTTATCTGTACATTGTGTCGCGTGATAGCAAAGCACCGCAAGCGCCCACACCGGCTGAACAGGCCGCGCCGCAGCCACAAGCACCTGAGTACCAAACCCCGGACCACTAAATGTGGTCTTTTTTATCTCCGGTGCGGTGGGTCGTGCAGATGCTCATGGGTTAAAATCCGGTGCAGATTGAAGTGCTTATTAAAAACCGGGCGGCCATCATCAAACGATAAATTTTCCAACAGCCTAAACAGATACTTTTTAGACAAATAAATCCAAATCATGGAATTATTCCCGTCATCAAATTGACATCTTTGGGGCAAATCCCTAATATAGCCCTCACCTCGCAACGTCCCTATCGTCTAGAGGCCTAGGACATCGCCCTTTCACGGCGGTAACCGGGGTTCGAATCCCCGTAGGGACGCCATCTAAATCGCGCCAGACGATTACTTCTAACCCAATTGTTTTGATTATTGATTGCAGATTTGTAGTTTTTCTCTACAATAGCCTGCTTCTCTATTCTTTTATTCTCCTACTCTTATGCAGACATCTCATTCTCCGAATGATGCTACGCATCAGGGCAATTCTGCGCCTTTAAAACGCGCTATGAGTACTCGACATCTGGTTATGATTTCACTTGGTGGTGCAATCGGAACTGGTTTATTTTTAGGTTCGGGTGAAGTCATTGCACAAACGGGGCCTGTAGGTGCCATTCTTGCTTATTTTCTGGGCGGCGTGATCGCTTACATGGTTATGCTGTGTTTGGGCGAACTGGCTGTCCATATGCCTGAATCCGGTTCTTTTGGTGCTTATGCCAAACGTTATATTGGACCCGGAACAGGCTATACCGTCACCTGGCTGTACTGGCTAACCTGGTCAGTCACCCTGGGGACTGAATTTACCGCAGCCGCCCTGCTGATGCAGGAGTGGTTCCCGCACATCTCGATGTGGTTATGGACCATTATTTTTGGGGTATTTGTCTTTACCTTAAATATGGTGTCTAGCCGCTGGTTTGCTGAATCGGAATTCTGGCTGGCACTGGTCAAAGTCGTGACCGTGGTGGCCTTTATTCTGCTCGGTCTGCTGGCCATTTTCGGCGTGATCGGCTATCAGGGCTATGAATCTGCGCCGCTGTTTAGCAATTTAACCGCACAGGGCTGGTTCCCGGAAGGTTTATTCCCGATTTTCACCACCATGCTGATTGTGAACTTTGCCTTCTCTGGCACCGAACTGATTGGTGTGGCCGCTGGTGAAACCAAAGACCCGGCCAAAAACGTTCCAAAAGCCATCAACACCGCGATTTTCCGCCTGCTGATTTTCTTTGTCGGAACCATTCTGGTGGTGACTGCGTTATTGCCGCATCAGGAAGCCGGTCTGGCCGCTGAGGGCGTGAGTAGCAGTCCATTTGTGACCGTGTTCCAGCACATCGGGATTCCATACGCAGAAGATATTATCCGCTTCGTGATCATTACCGCCTTACTGTCTGCCGCCAACTCAGGTTTGTTTGCAGCATCGCGGATGATGTGGTCATTGTCGTATCAGAAGCAGTTGCCGCAGGTTTTCTCCAAGGTCAACTCGCGTGGTATTCCTTATGTGGCAGTGATGGTCACCATGCTGGGTGCAATGCCAGGCTTGCTGTCTGAGCAGTTTGCACCTGAGCTGATTTTTACCAACCTGCTCGGTATTGCGGCCTTTACCATGGTGGTGGTCTGGATGAGTATCTGCTTAAGTCATTTCAACTTCCGCCGTGAATGGTATAAACAGGGTCGTAGCGTGAAAGAGCTGGGCTTTGCCGCACCATTGTTCCCGATTGTGCCAATTCTGGGCTTTGTATTCTGTCTGATTACCTGTTTGAGTATGGTGTTTGATCCATCCATGCGCATCAGTTTCTTTGGCTGTTTAATCTTTATTGCAGCCTGCTATATCAGCTATTACCGTTTTTATCATAAAAAAATCTAATCAGGATTTGCAGTAAAGAGCGGCCCCGGCCATTGCTGTCCCACAATTTTTCACAAGAGGAAGCTCATTTGAGCTTCCTCTTGTTTTATGGGTATTTTATCGGGTGAAAATAAAGCTTTTAAAGTTCTTCTTTCAAACAAATTCACTTGAATTATTCTGAGTAAACGTTGAACTGTCCAACCTGTTTTTCCTAAATGTCGAGCGAAACTCACCAATAAATAGGCGATCATCGCAATCCAGATTTGTGTCTGAATTGCGTTCCTGCTGCGGCCTAGAAACGCTTTTAATTTGAGATTCTGCTTAATCGCCTTAAAGAACAGCTCAACTTTCCAACGATCTTTATAAATCGCCGCAATGGTGGAGGCGGCTAAATGAAAGTTATTGCTGAGAAAGCTAAAGTGCTTGCCACTTTGCTGATCTCTATATTCAATTCTTCTTAACACTGGGGCTTTTCTTTTTAGGGCATGTGCGCTATTCAGCTGAATGGTTTCATCTTTTAGAATACCTTTGGATTCAAGCACTGGATGTTGCTGGATCACCTGATACACAGATTTAGGCCTAAAACGTGTGACAAATCCAATGTTTTGAGCAGTCAGATTTGCATACCATTGGTAATCGACATAGCCTTTATCAAAAACTACAATGCTGCCAGCAGGAAACTGGAATTTGCGGCCTTGTACCATGTCATTTTCTTTGCCATTTTCAACTGCAACAAACTCAGGAATATCATTGCTGTGATTCAATCCTATACTGAGTTTCATGCTGGCTTTTGAGTCGTGAACTTTGGCCCATTCACATAAGGAAAGCGACAGGTCAATATGACTGGCATCCAAGGAATACAAGGGATTCTTAAAGCGAAATTTATGAGCTACTTTTGAGTGTTCATAGTATTTAAGCAACTTGTAAAATAGCTGTTGATACAAGGCAGCAGGCTGCTGCTCATTGATTCGTGCCAGCGTGCTTCGGGGAATAGACTTTGCTCCGAGATGACTCAGCTTTTCCTGTTGGCACTCCAAATTGGATTGAATATCTCTCAGACTTTGCCTACAAGAGAATTGAGACATCAATATGGCAATAAACTGATCCCACCGGGAAGCCGCTCTAAATTTCTGTCCAACATGGTGTACTTTAGCAAGTTGTTCAAAATCCTGTCGCACAACAGGTTTAATTAGCTCATGAAATACGGTATTCTGATGTGACAAAACCTGAATCCTGGTCGTTAAAGTGTTTGTTTGCACTCATATTTTAACTGTTAGGACTCAGGTTTTTTTATTTAAAGCAAACTATGGGACAGCAGTGGCCCCGGCCGCTCTTTTTTTATCTATACTGTTAAATAAAGCCATTCTTATTCACATGCTGGCCCTACAATGAATATTATTTGCATTCATGGGATGAATCAGCAACACCAGACTGCCGATTCACTGCGTCGACTGTGGTTATCAATACTGGAGCAGGGTTTAAAACGCAGCCAGCAGTCCCATTTTTTGCCGATTTAAAACAGGCCATCTGTATGCCGTTTTATGGCGATCTGCTCTCCAAACATCATCTGCAAAACACTTTAAATGCCAGCACCCGGATGCCGCAGCACTGGCCGCATTTTCCACTGCTGCATCCAGTCAAAATTCAAAAACCGACCACAGTGGTGGAAGAACATCGCCCCGGCGATTGCAATATTCCGCATCTGCAAGTCTATGATGCACTTAACTTTAACCAGAAACTGAAATGGCTCAGTGCTTTAAGCCGGGATATTGCACTGCGTGATTTTGCCCGGCTGATCAATTATTTTCCCAAACTGCATGCCAGCTTGTTGCATAAATTTCTGGTCGAAGCCTATTTATACCTGGCCGATCCGCATTTTATTCAAGAGGTACACAGCCGGATTTATGCCCAGCTCTGTCAGGATAACACCCATATTATTCTGGCGCATTCCTTAGGCACGGTAATTGCCTATAATCTGTTAATTCAGCATCCGGAACTGAATATTGCACGCTTTATTACCCTCGGTTCGCCGCTGGCCTTTCGGGTGATTCAGGAGCATTTACAACAGCCGATTCAGCGCCCCACTGCCCTGCATGGCGACTGGATTAATTTTTATTCTCCGGATGATTTTCTGACCGCCTTTCCACTGTCGGAACCACCGTTTCATTTTAAACCGGCCATTCTGAACCAGCAGGTACAAACTCCGGTAGATCGTCCTCATGAAGTCTATGGCTATTTACAGCATCCCCAAGTCTTAGAGGCCTTGGTCGAGTTACTGCCAGAAAGTGCTTAAATTGAGGGAATTTTCACCTGATTTATGCAAATTGTTCTAAATTTATTCGCTTAAAAGCCTTGCAGCCAGAAAATTGTAGAAAAGCGTTTGACACCCTCCTTTTTTCACCCTAATATACGCCCACCTCTGAAACGTCCCTATCGTCTAGAGGCCTAGGACATCGCCCTTTCACGGCGGTAACCGGGGTTCGAATCCCCGTAGGGACGCCAATTTCAGAAGTAATATTTTATTAAGTCCCTATCGTCTAGAGGCCTAGGACATCGCCCTTTCACGGCGGTAACCGGGGTTCGAATCCCCGTAGGGACGCCACTTCCTCCAATCAATAGAAGCGGTTTAAAATATTCTTCTGCACTGTCCCTATCGTCTAGAGGCCTAGGACATCGCCCTTTCACGGCGGTAACCGGGGTTCGAATCCCCGTAGGGACGCCATATTCGGGTCACACACGTGATTCATAAAAAAGCCCAAGCATTGCGACTTGGGCTTTTTTATTGCTGCAACTTTTTATTTGTACAGAACGGGAAGTATGAAAAATACTATCACTCGTTTAAAACAGTCATACCACCTGCACCCAGATCCTCATCCACTTCATACAATCTCCTGTGAATATGGATGGAAATGCTCAAAAAGGCTGAATAAAGCGTAGATGGGGAATTGGAATGAATCACCCTCATTCCCCATTTCTGTTTAGGCCGATTTACGCGAGTTAATCTGCCCTTTAATGACCGCGGTCAAATTGCCTTTTAAATATTTAAAAAATACTTTTAAAGGCGAGAGTTTTGGATTCGGCTGTTTGCCTTGGGCAATGTCCTTGAACTGCGCGGCATACCAGATAATTTCCATAATTGCCATTTTATCAACCAGTGGAATGCCGGTCTTAATTTTATCGACACCATAACGCACGTCTTGCCCTGCCAGCAAACGATGTGCCAGATCTGGCTCTACCGCAAATGGGCGAGCAATCCCGATAAAATCACAGGCGCCGCTGGCCAGTGCCGTATTCATGCCTTGTACGGTCCGGAAACCGCCGGTCACCATTAAATGACAACGAACTTCCTGGCGGATCCGCTCCGCAAACTCCAAGAAGTAGGCTTCACGCGCTAAAGTCGAGGCTTTGCGTTTTTCCGCTTTTACTCCGGCCATGGCCGGTGCTTCATAAGTCCCCCCCGATACTTCAATCAGGTCAATTCCGGCAGCATCAATCGCTTTAAAGACCTGAATCACATCTTCCTCACTAATACCACCGCGCTGGAAATCCGCCGAGTTCAGCTTGACTGAGATGATAAAATCTTCAGAGGTCGCAGCGCGCACCGCCTGATAAATTTCCAGCAAAAAGCGCATCCGGTTTTCAATCGAGCCACCCCAACGATCTTGGCGTTTATTGGTTAGCGGTGATAAAAACTGGCTGATTAAGTAGCCATGTGCGCCATGCAGCTGCACCCCTTCAAAACCGGCCTGCTCACAGATCTGCGCTGCGCGGGCAAAGCGCTGGATAATATCAAGAATCTCATCTTCACGCAGTTCACGCGGTGTGCCAAAGGTGGTGGCCAAGGCCGGGCTAAACGGTACCGCGGAAGGCGCGACGGTTTCTTTGTTCAGGCCTTTCGGACATTGCCGCCCCGGATGCGACAGCTGCACCAGTTGCACCATGCCATACTGCTTGCCAATCTGTGCCCACTGTTGCAACTTGGCCAGATCACGTTCTGATTCAATGGCCACCACGCCCGGTTCATTTTTGGCACGAATATCCACCATGACATTGCCGGTAATGGCACAGCCCAGCCCACCCTTGGCCCAGGCCTCATATAAGCCCAAATGTAACTGGTTCGGCTGACCAGCCGTATTGGCCAGCGCCTCACTCATAGCGCCTTTAATGATGCGGTTTTTAAATGTGGTCTTTCTAATTTGAAGCTGATCTGCAATCTGGCTCATTGGTCAATCCTGACATTGTGGTCTAGAGCAAATACTCCATTGAATTACCCCAATGGTCAAGCAAATTTTGACAACTCGTAATGTCAAAAATAGTCACAGATCAATATTGACTGGCCTGAATCAGCTGCCGGGTATAGTCAGTTTGTGGCTGTGCAAACAGATCTTCAGTACGCTGGAATTCCATCACCTTGGCATGTTTCAGCACCAATACCTTCTGACACAAGGCCTTGACCACCTGCAAATCATGGCTGATAAACAGATAGCTCATCTGCTCCTGCTGCTGCAAACGCCGCAACAGTTTAACGATGGCGCGTTGTGTGGTGCGGTCCAGCGCCGAGGTCGGCTCATCCAGAATCAGCAGTTTCGGTTTCAGCACCAGCGCACGTGCCAGTGCAATCCGTTGCCGCTGTCCACCGGATAGTTCATGCGGATAACGGGTTTTAAAACTGACCGGCAATTCAACTTTTTCCAGTGCCAGATCAATACGCTGCTGAATTTCGGATGCTGACAGCTTTTGTAAGGTCAACCCTTCGCCAATGGTCTGCTCGACATTTAAACGCGGATTCAGGCTGCTAAACGGGTCCTGAAATACAATCTGAAATTCACTGCGTAATGGCCGCAGCTGCTTTTCCGAAAGCTGGTTCAAGTCCTGGCCCAGCAAATCAATTTTGCCCTCACTGGCAGTTAAACGCGAAATCGCCAGCGCCAGCGAGCTTTTACCGGAACCACTTTCCCCGACAATACCGATGGATTCGCCTTGGGCCAGATTTAAATCCAGCGGCTCCACCGCGACAAAATAATCTTTGACTCGATTGAGTAAACCCTGCTTGATGGGAAACTTCACACCCAGTTGTTGCAGTTGCAATAAAGGCTGAGTCGCCTCTACCTGTAAAGCCTGACCAAAATCATGATGCAGCAGTTCCCGGGTATAGGCCTGCTGCGGCGCATGAAAGACCTGTTCAACCGGCCCCTGCTCCTCGACCTGGCCTTTGTTCATGACAATGACCTGATCGGCATAATGCCGCACCAGATTCAAATCATGGCTGATTAAAATCATGGCCATCTGCCGGCTGCGCTGTAAGCTTTGCAGCAGGTCCAGAATTTGCGCCTGCAGGGTCACATCTAACGCAGTGGTCGGCTCATCGGCAATCAGGATGTCCGGATCAAGCGCCAAGGCCATGGCAATCATCACCCGCTGGCGCTGCCCACCTGACAGTTCATGCGGATAACGCTTCAGTTTATCTTCCGGCTGGGGAATGCCGACATCTTGCAGCAATTGCAGTACGCGTTGCCGGGTTTCCGCCTTGGAATAGCCTTGTAACAGCAGGCTTTCGCTAATAATTTTTTCCACCCGATGCAGCGGATTTAATGCCGTCATCGGCTCCTGAAAAATCATGGCAATGCGCTGGCCGCGAATCTGGCGTAGTTGTGCCGGATTCAGCTGTAGCAGATCCTGCCCCTGAAACAGTGCCTGCCCCTGAATCTGTAGCTGACTCGGCAACAAGCCCAGCAAGGCCAGACTACTCACCGATTTGCCCGAACCACTCTCGCCGACCAGCGCCAGCGTTTCGCCAGCGTGCAATTCAAAACTTAAATTGTGCACCAATAGCTGCTGTTGATGCTGAATCTGGAGCTGCTGTACCGTCAGCACCGGCGTGCGCTTACTGGCGTCTTGGATCGAATGCATCACGGGTCGCCTCTCCAATATAAATCAGTAAAGATAAAACAATCGCTAGGGTAAAAAAGCCCGACAATGCCAGCCACGGCGCATTTAAATTATTTTTGCCCTGTAGCAGCAGTTCGCCTAAAGATGCAGCATCGGGCGGCAAACCATAACCGAGGAAATCCAGTGCAGTCAGCGCGGTAATATTCGCAGTCAGCATAAAGGGTAGTTGTGACAGACTTGAACTCATGGCATTGGGCAAGATGTGCCGGAATATGATGGTACGGTCGCTCACACCCAGGCTGCGGGCAGCACGGACATAATCAAAATTACGTGCCCTTAAAAATTCGGCCCGGACCAGTCCGACCAAGGTTGGCCAGCC
The DNA here is from genome assembly GCF_000369465.1 of Acinetobacter sp. CIP 53.82. Taxonomy (NCBI): domain Bacteria; kingdom Pseudomonadati; phylum Pseudomonadota; class Gammaproteobacteria; order Moraxellales; family Moraxellaceae; genus Acinetobacter; species Acinetobacter sp. CIP 53.82. Next base: position 393,301 of record NZ_KB850046.1, read on the forward strand.
AAACAGCAGCATAATCAGAAACAGCCAGTACACACTCGGACTAAACATACTGACCAGAATCATTACCATGAACAGCATTGGTAAACCGCCCCAGACTTCCAGAATCCGCTGTCCCAGCAAATCGACCCAGCCGCCATAATAGCCCTGTATCGCCCCGACGATAATGCCAAGTGCAGCAGAGGCCAGCGTTAAGGCAAATCCGAATAGCAGTGATACCCGCAGGCCATAGAGAATCCGCGCCAGTACATCTCGGCCCTGATCATCGGTCCCGAGCCAGTTATCGCTGGTCGGTGGTGACGGCACCGGCACAGCCAGCTCTAAATTCGGCGATTGATAAGAATATTCAATCAGTGGCCAGATGGCCCAGCCCTTGTCCTGAATCAGTTGCTGCACAGCCGGGTCCTTATATTCTGCTTCGGTTTCAAAGACCCCGCCAAAAGTGGTTTCAGGATAAGCCTTGAACACCGGCATATATAAGCTGTTTTCATATTTGACCAGCAGCGGCTTGTCATTGGCGATCAGCTCGGCCGCTAAGGACAAAATAAAAATCAGAGCAAAGGCGATAAAACAGCCAAATCCCAGCCGGTTCTGTTTAAAACGCTGGAGCCGCGCCTGCATCAAGGGAGACATTATTTGGCCCCCCGTGATTCAAAATTAATCCGTGGATCAATGACCTGATACAGCACATCGCTGATCAGTCTGAGGACTAATCCTAACAAGGTAAAAATAAACAGGGTGCCAAAAATTACTGGATAATCACGCTGTACAATCGCTTCAAAGCCCAGCAATCCCAGACCATCGAGGTTAAAAATAATTTCAATAAACAGGTTACCGACAAAAAAAATCCCAATTAATGCTTCCGGCAGGCCAGCAATCACAATTAGCATGGCGTTACGAAAAACATGGCCATACAGCACCCGCGATTCGGTCAGGCCTTTGGAGCGTGCCGCCAGCACATACTGTTTATTCAGTTCTTCCATAAACGAGTATTTGGTTAAGTAGGTCAACCCGGCAAATCCACCAATCACCATCGCCAGCAGCGGCAAGGTCATATGCCAGAAATAGTCTTTGATTTTACCCAGCAGACTCAGCTGATCGAAGTTTTCCGAGACCAATCCCTGTAGCGGGAACCACTGAAAATAGGAACCACCGGCAAAAAATACAATCAATAAAATCGCAAAAGCAAAGGCCGGAATGGCATAGCCAATGGCCAGCAAAATAGACGTGGCTTTATCAAAGATCAGACCATGCTGACGGGCTTTTTTTATCCCGAGTGGAATAGACACCAGATAAATCAGCAAGGTGCTCCACAATCCTAAAGACAGCGATACCGGCAGTTTTTCCCACAGCAGCTGGGTCACCGGCTTGTCTTTAAAAAAGCTGGTGCCAAAATCAAATTGCAGATAGCTACTCAGCATTAGCCAGAAACGCTCATGAATTGGTTTATCAAACCCATATTGCGCTTCAATTTTAGCCACCATTTCATCACTTAGACCTTTGGCGCCCTGATAGGGCGTTGAACCGGCCGCAGCAGTTTCGGCACTGCCACTCCCGCCCATGCCCTGAAAGGCTTCTGCCTGCTGAATTGCCTGCTCGACCGGACCGCCCGGGGCAATCTGGATCACAATAAAGTTAATCAGCAAAATCAGAAACAGTGTGGGAATAATCAGCAACACACGTTTCAGGATATAGGTTCCCATGCGCTCAGCATCCTTGTGGCAAAGCCAGCTTATTGTTTACGCAGATACTGGGCTACTTTTTGCGCCCCGGCTGCATCACTCCACCAGTAATCAAGTCCAATGGAAAGTTTTGGTTTTATTTTCGGTTGTTGGTACATATTCCAGTAGGCCAGCCAGTGCTCGCCTTTGCCATAGGTCGGAATCTGGTAATAACCAGCGCGTAATAAGCGGTCCAGCACTTTGGTCCGGACAATCAGCTGCTGGCGGTCAGGCGCGTAAATAATTTTCTGAATGATGTCATCAATGACCGGATTCTTGATGCCGGCATAATTATAATTGCCCGGCTGATCTGCCGCGGCACTGCTCCAGAATTGCGCCTGTTCATTGCCCGGACTTAAGGACTGTGGCAAGACCATGGTGCTTAAGTCAAATTCTGCCCGGCGCATCCGTTCAATATATTGCGGCACATCGACCTGACGGATATTCACCACAATCCCCAGACGTTTTAAATTGCGCACAAAAGGCATTAAAGTACGCTGCAAGCCATCCTGATGAATTAAAAATTCCAGCTGGATGGTGTTGCCTTTCGGATCAAGCAAACGGCCATCCTTGAAGCGATAGCCGGCATTCAGCAGGATCTGCCGGGCTTTGAGCAGACCGCTGCGGTTAAAACCGCTGGCATCACTGACCGGGAATTTCCAGTTGGCCAGCACCCCCTGACGCTGCACCGGATGCAACTGTTTTAAATACGGCTTTAACAGTGCCAGCTCCGCCGCGCTTGGACGACCTTTGGCTTCCAGTTCGCTATTGCTAAAATAACTTTGCAAACGCTGATACTGTCCGTAAAACAGGGCTTTATTCTGCCATTCAAAATCATAGGCATGGCTGAGCGCCTGACGGAAATGAATATCCTGCATCGGTGCACGCCGGGTATTAAACACAAAACTTTGTGTTGGCACCGGGTTTTCATGCCGGAACTTATATTTCACCACCATCCCCGCTTTCACTGCCGGGAACTGATATTCCGTCACCCATTTGCGCGCGGTATATTCTTCATGCAGCGTGTATTGGCCCGACTTAAAGCCTTCAAAGGCCACATCCATATTGCGGTAATAGACAAATTTAAGCCGGTCAAAGTTATAACGGCCCTTATTTACCGGCAGATCTTTGCCCCAATAGTTCGGATTGCGCTTATAAGTAATACTGCGTCCGGCATCAATCCGTTCAATCAGATACGGGCCTGACCCCAGCATCGGCTGCAAGGTAATCCGGCTAAAGTCCTTGCCCTGCCAGTCTTTCTGGGAATAAATCGGTAAGGCCGATAAAATCAGCGGCATTTCACTGTTGTTATCGGATTTAAAGGTCATTTTGACCTGATGTCTGGATAAGACCTCGGTTTTATCCAAATCGGCAATATACATCTGCAAACCCGGATTAGATTTGCTCTGGAAGGTATCAAAACTGAATTTGACATCAGCCGCGGTGACCGGTGTGCCATCACTAAAACGTGCTTTTGGATTCAGATGAAAAATGACAAACTTGGTCTGCTTCGGATCATAAGTCACTTTTTCTGCCAGCAGTGGGTACATCACCCCCGGCTCATCTAGCGAGCTGGTCATGAGCGAATCAAACAGATAATTCACCCCATCGGTCGCACTGCCCTTACCGTTCATGCTGTTCAGGTTGTCAAAAGTGCCATTGCTGGACTGACTCAGTATGCCACCTTTCGGTGCTTGCGGATTGGCATAGGGCATGGCCGCAAGCTGGCTGTATTTCGGGCTGCTGTGCAGCGCGATATACGGCGTGGTCTGCAGCGCAGCCCAACTCCAGCTTGAGGTCAAGGCCAGTGCTGTTGCCACAGCACTCAAGCCATATAAAGATCTGTTCATGCGGTCACGACTCCTTGTGCCCGGCAATTACAGGTTCGGAACCTTGATGATCTCTCCAATACGCAGCTGCGTATTCGGTTTAATCTCGTTCATATCAGCCAGTTCACTGGTTTCCAGACCATAACGGCTGGCCAGCCCAATCAGGGTATCACCGCGCTTGACCTTATATTCTGTCATGGTTTTTGGCAATTGCAGGGTTTGTCCCACTCTTAAACCGGCACGCGGACTCAGGTCATTCAAGGCCGCCAGTTCAGCGACCGAAATACCGGTACGGCTGGCAATGGCATTTAAGGACTCACCGGCTTTAACGGTATAGGCTTCGGTTGCTTTACCCGTGCTGGCGCTGCTCACCGCTACACTTTCCGCGGCACGGTTGCTACTGCTGTCCAGATCACCTTCAATTTTTAAACGCTGGCCAATCCGCAGTGCAGCAGTACGTGGCAGATCATTTAGTGCGGCCAGATAGTTCAGCTGCAAATGATATTTACGCGCAATACTATTTAAGGTCTCACCCGATTTTACAATATGAATATCAGAGTTTGCCGCAGTTGTGCTGACCTTACTTTCTTCCACTAGCGCTGGCTCACCGCTGAGTTTCAGGCGCTGGCCGGTACGTAAACCGGCAGTCCGGCTGATGCCATTTAAACTGGCAATCTGCTCCAGACTCAGGTTATAGCGGTTGGCAATGGCAGTTAAGGTATCTCCCGACTGTACTGTATAACTATCCGGGATGGTCGAACCGGCGGGAATTTTTAAAGTTTGCCCAATTCGCAGGCCGGTATTGGTCGAAATCTGGTTTAAGGCGGCCAGATCAGCCAGACTCATTTTGCTTTGCGCAGCCACGCTCGATAAGGTGTCACCACGCTGGACAGTATAGTTTTCTGTTTTAATCTCAGCAGTTGACGTACTTGGCGCTGCACGACGACTCTCTGCGGCCGTTTCAGTTTTTGCTTCGGCTTTTGAGTCACTCACAGGCACATTAATCCGCTGTCCAACCAGCAAACTGCTGCCAGCAGTCAGACCCGGAGTTAAGGCTGCCAGTTCTGCATTGGACAGGCTATGACGGTCCGCAATCAGTTTCAGATATTCACCGCGTTTCACCGTATAGCTTTGCGTGGCCACTTTGGTTTCAGCCGCTTTCTGCTCAGCTGCCTTGGCACGCATCTCTGCTGTTTCTTGCAGATTCAGCTTCTGGCCGACAAACAGGCCACTGCTTGTGTTCAGATTATTATAATCCGCCAGTTGCTTGACCGATAAACCAAACTGATTGGCTACCCCGGTTAAGGTATCGTTAGCTTTAACCACATAGGATTCCGGCTGCTCTTTGGCTTTGGCTGGCGCGGCAGCTTGTGGCTTGGCATCATATAAATAGATGGTGGTACCAGCATACAGGGTCGAGTTTGGATCAATCTGGTTCCATTTCGCCACATCACGCCAATTCACCCCATTTTTCATGGCAATCAGCACTAGGGTGTCGCCGGCCTGTACCGTATAGGTACTGCGCTTGCCTTTTGGTGGCACCACCACCACTTCGGTGTCGGTCTTGATTACGTTCTTGCCCTGGTTCCGCTGGGCTTCGTCTGAATCTGGACGGGTGCTATCCGCAACACTTTTCGGGTAAGCAAAGCCTTTGGTCAGCTCTTTACCTTGCTGCTCGGCCACCGACAGACTGGTCTGAATTGCAGTCAGCTTAATCTTGCCATCATAAGGATCGACAATTTCAGTGCCTTGTGGTGCAATTTCTTTTAACTCGGCCACCACCTGCGCCTGTTCAGCCTGAGAGGCCACCGGCTGCAACACCTCTTCTACCGTTTTGTTCTGGTCTTCAGTTTTCACTGCCGCCAAAATCTGTTCACGTTCTGCTGCTGAAATTGGCGGTTCGACCTTCACCGGCTGAATATTCTGTGCCGGGGTAATGGCCACCGGAATACGTGGAGCACTTGGAATATCTGAATTGGCCGCAAAAGAGGCCAAAGCCGATGAACCGCGTGGCGTACTGATCCGTTTGGTGCTGGTTGTAGTCGTGCTGCTAGCAGTTTTGGCTGTGCTCGCTGGTGTAGTCGTAGCAGTACGCTGAGTCACACTGGCCGTCAAAGCGGGTGTGGTGGTTTTTGTAGCTGGGGCACTGGTCGTGGTCTGCGTCGTCACACTAGGACGAGTGTTGCTGGCCAGCAATCCACCACCTTGCAGGTTTTTCAGACGTTCATCGACTGTTGGGCTTAAATCGGCTGGAATCAGAATCCGCATCGGGCTGGCACTGTCAATTCGGTCAGTACGATGGCCCGGGTTCAGTGCATATAACTCGGCACGGCTAAGACCAGTAATATTGGCCACATCATTTAAATTCACCGCTCCGACCGTCACTTCACGGAAATGGGGACGGTTGGCAATTGGCGGCAAACGCACCCCGTAGGCACCTGGATTTTTAATAATTTGCGCCACTGCCAGGAAACGCGGCACATAGTTCATGGTTTCCTGTGGCAATTTCAGTGACCAGTAATCAGTCGGTAAACCGGCAGCCTTGTTACGGTTAATCGCCTGCTGAATACGGCCCGGTCCGGCATTATAAGCGGCCAGAGCCAACTCCCAGGAACCAAACTGGTTATACAGGCTACCGAGGAATTCATAGGCAGCACGGGTCGATTCGACCACATCACGGCGGCCATCATACAGCGGGGTCTGTTTCAGACCATAAATACGTCCGGTACTTGGAATAAACTGCCATAAACCGGCTGCAGCAGCACTACTGGTTGCTGCCGGGTCGTACGAACTTTCAATGACTGGTAATAATGCCAGTTCGGTCGGCATGCCACGGCGCTCGGCTTCTTTAACTGTGTGATACAGATAACGTGAAGCACGCGCACTTAAACGGTCAATATACGGCTGACGTGAAATAAACCAGCCGCGCTGCGCTTCAATACGCGGATTCCAGTGTTCCAGATCCATTTTGAAACCTACGGTCATACGCTTCCAGACATCACCGTGTTTTAAAATCAGTAAACGGTCGCCTTCTACCGCGCGCATGTCGGTGGCCGACAATAAATCTTCCAGTGAATCTAAACTGCTGGCGTCCAGATAACCTGAACCAACCTGACTCGACGTTGACGCTTTGCTGGCACTTTGTGTAGAGGTACAGCCGGTGCTGATGCCGAGCGCGGCCAGCGCTGAACCCAAAACTGTAATTTTAAATAGTGCCGGGACCATAGGCTGCCACATGCGTGTGGTTGGTTTATACATAGGAAATCCAAACAACTCGTCTATAAATTATTTTTTAGATTTGACATTGTAGTGAAGCATCACTACGACACAAGGTTTTACTCTAGCGCGATTCTAATATAAATGTTACAAGAAATTAAAAAATTGACGTCTTCGGCGTTTCTGATCTGCAATTGCGTTATACAATAGCGGCTCGGTTTTTATTTGGCTCTCTTTGGATCTGGCTTATGTCTCAAACAATCACACTATATGTGGATGGTGCTTGTCGTGGAAACCCTGGCTTGGGCGGTTGGGGTGCATATGTCATTACAGAAACCCAGCAGCACAAACTCTATGGCGGGGAACTGGAAACCACCAACAACCGTATGGAGCTGACGGCAGCCATTGAAGGCATTCAGTTCTGCCCGGCAGAGGCCAAACTGATTCTCTGGACCGATTCCAACTATGTCAAACGCGGCATGACCGAATGGATTGCCGGCTGGAAAAAGAAAAACTGGAAAGATGTGAAAAATCCGGACCTATGGCAAAAACTGGATGCCATCTGTCAGGGTCGTGAAATTGAATGGCACTGGATTAAAGGTCACGCTGGCCATGCTGGCAATGAAATGGCCGATCAGCTGGCCAACAAAGGGGCCGATCTGGTATTTGCACAGCAGGTCAAAGTGACGCCGGTACAAATCATTACTGAAGATAAAAGCGCTGAGTCTGAAGTCATCCCGCCGGGCACGGCTAAAAAAAAAGCAGAATCTGACTGGTTGCTCGACGACCCTTTTGGCTTCGATCTAGACGACAGCCAACTAGACGTTGAAGTCGAAGAAGAACTGCTAATGGTGCAGGAGGATCATCTCAGTCTGACCCAGCACAGCATTACCGTGACGCAAACCCTCAGTCAAAATGACAGCCCGAATCAGAACGAAGTCCTGATCCAAGATGAAACCCAGAACCAGAGTGCAACAGCGCCAGCAAACACGTCATCGCATCCCCATATTGTGATTACCCCGGCCACGGTTCAGGCTTATGGTCCACGCCAGCTGATTCTGGATACGGAAACCACCGGTTTTTATTATCAGGATGGTGACCGGATTATTGAAGTCGGCGCGATTGAAATGGTCAACCGCAAACTGACCGGCAGCTCGATTCATATTTATATCAACCCGGAAAAACCGGTCGGTGAATCGGAAGTGGTGCACGGTATTTCGGATGAGTTTTTAAAAGACAAGCCGAAGTATGCCGAAATTGCTGCAGTGCTGTATGACTATTTAAAAGGCGCGGAAATTATTGCACATAACGCCACCTTCGATATGAACTTCCTGGATATGGAGTTTAACCGCTGTGGTCTAGGCGATTTATCGGCGGTGTGTGAAGTCACCGATACCCTGGTAATGGCCAAAAACAAGCATCCGGGACAAAAGAACTCGCTCGATGCCTTAGTGAAGCGTTATGAAATTCCGGCGCGTGACCGTACCTTCCACGGCGCCTTGCTCGATGCTGAAATTTTGGCCGATGTCTATCTGGCCATGACCGGTGGCCAGGTATCCTTTGATATGGATGCCCTGTCAGCTCATCATGAAGAACAAAGCGGTGAATCGGGTCGTCGCAGCATTGAAGTGGAATTGCCGGTGATTCTGCCTTCCGCCGCAGAGCTGGAGGCACATGAGAATTGGGTCAAACAATTTGAAGAAAAGCATGGACAGCCCTGCTTTTTTGCCAAATAAAAAAACCGACGATTGTAATTTTTTGTATTTAATCTGTTCCTAGTTCAGTTATAGTTAAGATAAACAGGTCTGCTGTTTTTGCAGCAGGCCCATAAACAGATAAAACACTAGGAAAGGTGCAGATACATGTCTTACCAAACCTCTATTCATTTTGATCCGACTGCGTTACTGATAATAAAAAATGAGGTTGATAATTCAATCAAATTGGTGGAATCCGCAGTCAGCACCTTGGCAGAAGATCAGACTTTACCTTTCGGGATTGATGATGCCCTTAACCAGTTTGAGCAATGTGCCCAGGTACTGGCCCTGATTGATATGTCGAGCCTGGCAAAAATTGCCCAATATTCAGCAGAATTAATGCGCAAGATTATGGGGAATCCGGCGCAAATTAAAACTGAAGACGTGATTGCCTTAAGTGAAGGCACCACCATGCTCAAGCGCTACATCGAATTTATTTGTCTGCGCGAAGTTAAAATTCCACAGTTCCTGCTCGATACCTTAAACCGTCTGGAACGTGCCTTGGGTAAACCACTCACCCAGGAAGGCCAGCATATTGAATCTCTGCTGGACTGTATTCACCCGGAATTCAAATTGCCACAAGCACCCGGTCTGGAAAAATCAGGCTATGTGCATCAGCTGTATAAACTGTCACTGTACAAACTGCTGAAGCAGGAAGAATCCGAGCTGGATCTGCAAGCCATGAAACTGGTCGGCACCTATTTAGCCGGTCTATCCGCCCAGCATCCAAGCCAACAATACTGGAATCTGGTCTATGTGGCGTTAAACCAGATTGATAACCTGCTGCTGAATGAACCACGTTTACGCACCTTAATCAGTATTGAACTGAATATGCGTCAATACTTTGCCGCACCAGACAGCTTCCAGGCCCAGTTAAGTGATCTGGCCAACATCCTGAGCCTGTGCATTAGCCAGGAAGATCAGGTGGCCCAGCATATCCGCGAACAGCTGAATATTGGTGAAGACCTGCTGACTGACACCCAGTTACAGGTCTTCAGCCGTCATCTGTATGGTCCGGATTTTGAAACCATGCAGACCATCAGTGCTCTGGCGACCAGCGAAATGGCGCAGATTCGCAATGACATCGAATACAACTACCAGAACATGACCCCTGAAAAAACCCAGGAGTTGCAAGCCAAGCTCAAAGATCTGGCCAACATCTTTAAAGTACTGAACCTGAATGAAGCCCACCGTGATCTGCTGGTTCAGGCCGACGCCTTGAGTCAGGCCGAAGTGCTCAAAGAAGAAAGCTTTGCCCAGCAGCTGATGAACACCATTTTATCAGCGATGAACTCGATTGGGGTACTGGAGCGTCATCATACCTCTAGCCGTTTACAGCTGCGCGTTAACAACATGCACATTTCGCTGGACCGTTTAGATGAAGCGCATGAAGTATTGCTGAGCGAAACCAAAACCTTAATTGATCTAGCTCAGCAGATTCTGGTGCAGCACGTTCAGGATCAGGATGTGCGTTTATTGGAAAACACCTGTACCCAGCTGCGTGAAGTGGCCGGTGCCCTGCTGTTCCTGAATGAAGAAAAAGGCCAGCAGGCGCTGCTGACTGCCGCTGACTTTATCTATCGTAAATGCGAAGCCGGTGAAACGCTCAGTAGTGACGAGCTGAATGCCGTGTTAGACACCTTGGCCGGTGCCGACATGCTGATTGACAATTTAAAAAACAAACAGCCTGTTTTACAGTCGATGTTTGATGTAGCATTGGCAAGTAGCGAAAAACTGAAAGCTGTAGCCTAATGTCTGAACTCTCACTTGCCTATATTTTTCACCAACAGCAACTGCTGGTCGATAAACAGTTTCAACTGCCCCGAGTTGAAAAATTAGCAAGTGACCTGTCTACGGGCAATCAGGTGATTGCCCGCGACTTACTCCCCGATGAGCCCATTCCTGAAGGCTATCAATTATTGCCAATTCGCCAGCTGTTACAGTTCTGGAACAGTGCCGAATTTGAACAGGCCAGCCGTGCAATCCAGTTGCTAGAATGGCGTCGTAATCACCGTTTTTGCAGCCACTGCGGCCATCCAACCGAAGCGCATGCCACCGAATATGCCATGGTTTGCCCGGTCTGCCAGTATCGCCAATATCCACGTGTACAACCCTGTGTCATTACCGTCATTACCCGCGGTGAAGATGAAATTCTGCTGGCCAAAAATGCGCGAAACACCACCAATATGTATGGCCTGATTGCCGGTTTTGTTGAGGTGGGAGAAACCTTGGAAGAAGCGGTACGCCGTGAAACCGCGGAAGAAGTCGGTATCCAGCTAAAGAATATTCAGTATCTGGCCAGTCAGCCCTGGCCTTTTCCAAGCAACCTGATGATTGCCTTTAAAGCCGAATATGCCGGTGGTGAACTGCAGTTACAGGAAGAAGAAATCAGCGATGCGCAATTCTTTAAATTTGATCAACTGCCGAATATTCCGTTCAAAGGCAGTATTGCCCATGCCATGATCAAACACGTGACCGAAGGCTCTGCCGTCGCAGACGACAGCAAAGCCTGGCTCTAAAGAGACGCTACTCAGGAACTTAGTGTTTCTTCCAGCACCTGCATAATCGTGTGCTTGGTCTTAAAATAACGGCTAAACAGACTCGATACCGAGCCCATAATACTGACATGCCCGGTGCGTGGAATGGTGATCAGCTGACTATGATTGCCATGCTTGTTTAGCACATGATCAAAATCAACCGCATTACTCAAATGCACAATCTGGTCATTCTCAGCCACCAGCAAATAGTGACGAATGTGATTACTTTCCACAAAGTAATACGGCATCACATCATGATAAGGAATGGTCTGATCAAATGCATCGGCACAAAGCGGATCATCTTTATAGTCAAAATGATAGGGACCAGCCAAGCCAATCGCAGCCCGAATATTGTCTCGGCAGTTCAGCGCATAAGGCTGCGGATGATACAGCACCGACATGATATTAAATGCACCGGCCGAGTGCCCCATCAGGATAATCTGATCAGTGTTAATCCTTAACTCTGCCTGCTGATCATGCATATAGTTTAGTGCCAAAGTCAGGTCATCAATATAGACCGGAAAAATATTCTGCGGCGCCAGTTGATAATTAATGACGGCAACATCAAAACCCTGCTGGGCAAAAGCTTCGCCAACAAAGCGGTAGTCTTTTTTATCGCCCCGTGACCAGGCACCACCATGAACAAAAACAATTAACGGCTGCTGGGGACGTGGCTGGGCAGTCCGGTACAAGTCCAGCTGATGGCGTTCATTCGTTCCATAAGCCAGATCGTTCTCTACGGTATAGCCCTGGCGTGGGGTCAACCGGTTCAGGGCATAACTGCCAAAATCATACAGGCGGAATTCCTGATATACACTTTTGGCCTGAACCAGACGATATTGCAGCTGCGTTTTAAACTGGAACAACTTAGAGCGCATTCGTTGGCTCGATCTGGTCCGGATCAATGGCGACCGGGGTTTGTACATCCGGCTGTACATTCATCATCGGGCTGGCAAAACCAGAAGATGTGGCCTGTGAGGCTTCAATATTGTCAATTAAGGTCACAATTTTGGTGACATTACCAACCTGCTGTAACACCTGATTTAAATCGGCGATTTCCGCATTATTCAAACGGCCCATCACATACAGCACGCCATCTTCGGTGTGAATTCGCACTTTACTGTCAGAAACCACCGGCGCTTTCATAATCAGGCCACGGGTATTGGCGGTCACGGTGGTGTCCTGCATGATGGTGCTATAATCAATCTGGTTGCCCACGGTAATATAGTTGTGTACGGTTTTGACATCGCTCATGGCGCGTACATTGTCTTCCGCCAACTGCTTCAGATGTGCATCTGGCACCTGACCGGTCAGCAATACATTGCCGTGGAAACTTTCAATATTAACGCGTGACTGTTTAAAACGGGCATCCAGCTTATATAAATTAATTTTTGCTGTACGTTCAATGGAGTTATCAATAAAGACCTGGCCAAGTGAGCGTGCGCCACTTTCCGTTCCTACAGGTGCAGAACCCGTACCACTGGAAATAAAGCTTGCACAGCCGGATAAACTTGCCACACACAGCACTGTGATTGCGATACGATTTAACACTCAGCAAGACTCCTCATTACTTATTCATTTCTGTTTTCAAGCATCTTTGCTTCAATTCTCTTCAAAGATTAATGAACTCTGAATCAAAAGTAAAAGCATTTTCAATCCATTGCAGATCATACGTGAAATTGGAAAAATCTTGCTGTACTGTTTTTGCAATTTGTTCAGTAAAATCAAAACAAATCACATCAAATCGACAATAAAAATCCTGTAATTGTGCAGAATTGCTCAAATAGGTCAGCGCAGTTTTAATCAGCTTTTGCTGCTTGGAGATGGAAACCACCTCCACCGCCCGGCCATAATCGCTAAAAGATCGTGCCTTTACCTCCACAAAGACTAATTGCTGATCCTGCCGGGCAATCAGGTCGATTTCACCATAACGGCAATGGTAATTGGCCGCCAGAATCTGATAGCCCTGCTGCTCTAATAATACTGCGGCCTGCTGCTCAGCCCACTGCCCCAAACGCGCGCGCTGACTGACCATTTACAGGATCTGCATCAGCTGTTTCTGCTGCACATAGCATTTTGGAATACGCTGAATCTGGTTGTCCTGAATCCGGATTAAACCGGTTCGCCCTTCAAACTCGATGCGGTTTAATTGTGGCTGTTTCAGATAATAATTGGCGATCTGCCAGGCATCTCCACCAAAGGCCACCAGCCGCTGAAAAGAAAAGTGTTCCGCCTTGGCCGCCTGAATTCCGGCCTGTACATCTGCCCATCGGGACTGATATAAAGCCGGCGCATCACAAAACTGCAGGCCTTGCGGTAACTGCTGCTGTGACTCGACGGCATTGGCCAGACTGTATAAGCGCTTTTTGGGCAACCTGTTCTGGCGATTGATCCAGCCATTTGAACCCAGCAATAACACCCCTTGCTGACGTTTCAGCCATCTCGGCAGACTGTCCACCACTTCCACCGGATAGTCCAGCTGCGACACCAAAGACATCAATAACAGTTCGTGTTCAGCTTCGGTGCCGGGTTCACGCAGAATATACAAATGATTGATCTGATCTTTCTGGAACAGCTGCTTTAAGGTCTGCGCATCATCTTTTTTTGACAGGCTAAACTGTAGCACCCGTGGATGCTGCTGGATCACCTCGTTTAAGGCCAGTGTACGCACTTTGGGCCGCAGCGCAATTAACTGTTCCACATCGGCACGTGCCAAAGGTCCAATCACCACCCGGGTTCTAGCATTAACATGCTGACGTAACAAAGGTCCAATTTTGCGCTGCTCGGAATTAATCAATTTAACCGGCATCTTCTCACCCGATGCCTGATAAGCGTGCATAAAACCCTGCTGAATACTGAAACCGGCTCGCGCCATAGGACCCGATTCAGGTAGAATGACCAGAATCTCGGCCTGGGCGACTGAAAGTCCTGCGCCCAACAGCGCCGTGGTGATAATTGCTTTTTGAAGCTGTCTTTTATTGTTATTAATAATTTGCCTAAACATGGAGAAACCTAATGAGTGCTCAGTTATTTGTTGTAGCCACCCCAATTGGGCACTTAGACGACATGACCTATCGGGCGATTGATGTTCTAAAGTCTGTAAACATTATTGCGGCAGAGGATACACGGACCTCTGCTCAATTATTAAAGCACTATAATATATCAACTCCGTTAACGGCGTGCCATGAACACAATGAAAGTAACAAAATTGATATATTGGTTCAGCGCCTGCTGAACGGCGAAAATATGGCCCTGATTAGTGATGCCGGTACCCCGCTAATTAGCGACCCCGGTTTTAAACTGGTCCGCGCCGCACAAGAACATAATATCCGGGTGATTCCAGTTCCGGGAGCCTGTGCCGCAATTGCAGCGCTGAGTGCGGTTGGTTTACCGAGTGACCGCTTTAGCTTTGAAGGCTTTTTACCGTCAAAACAGTCACAGCGTATCTTGAGTCTGGAAAAACTTAAAGACCAGACTGCGACCCTGATTTTTTATGAAGCGCCACACCGGATTCTGGACAGCGTTAAAGATATGGCCAGTATTTTTGGCGCCGAGCGCCCGGTCGGTTTTGCCCGTGAAATTACCAAAACCTTTGAAACCATCAAGAAGATGACGCTGGGTGAGCTGGTCAGTTTTATTGAAGCTGATCATCATCAGCAAAAAGGTGAAATTGTACTGGTGGTGGGTGGTGCAACCGCGGAAAAAGATCTGGAGCAGGAAAAGCTGGATCAGCTGCTGACCCGACTATTGCAGGATTTATCGGTGAAAGCCGCGTCACAGCTGGCCGCCGATTTAACCGGGATCAAGAAAAAAGTGGCCTATCAGCGTGCGCTGGAACTGAACCAGAACAATGATGACTGATTCTGGCTGTTGATTCGCAATAAAAAAAGCATCACCGGAGTGATGCTTTTTTCTTATTGGCGTGCAGCCTCATCTGGTGGGACTTCAGTAATTTTTCCCCCACGTGCCAAGAAGGCCGCAATTTCATCTTCTAACGCTTGGCGTTGCTTCTGTTTAGCGGTTACGGTTAAGGTTTCTGCTTCCGCCACATCACCATCGTTTACGGCATCTTCGCTGTCCAGTGCACCTTTTTCAGCCGCTTTTGCCTCATCGTCATCGACGGTGGTATCTTCTACATCATCATAATCGTTCATATCCGTCATTTTAATCTCCCCGCAAATGACCTCAATTGAGTCCTGGTGAACGTTGTCATGCAATTAGGAAGAAATTTATCAATCTCTGCGCCTTTCGCCTAGAGGTAAAGACGAAAAAATCGTGTCTTTTTTAACCAAATTCGTAATCATGTATTAATGAATGTTTAAAAAATAACTATTTCTAGCTAGACCGCATACCGCGTGTCTTTCAGCAGATGCAAACCATTGGCCTGCGCCATAAAAGCATCCTTTAACACCGGCAGCTGTTCAACCTGCTTCAAGCCAAAATTACGTCCCCAGACCAGCGGGAATAACTGGGTGGTTTCCAGCCAGCCTATTGCAGACATGCTGTGCATCATTGCATCATTTTGACCTTTACGACGATGCTCATAACGCTTCAAGGTCTGCTCATGCGCCCAGACCCCACGTGCCCGGTCATGCAGCAGAACATCACACAAGACTGCGGCATCCAGACAGCCAATATTGACGCCCTGCCCGGCCAGTGGATGAATCACATGCGCCGCATCGCCAATGAGTGCCAGTCCCGGCTCGACATAGTGCTGCGCAGCACGGGCTTTTAAAGGGAAACGGGCACGTGGTGTAGCTTCCAGTACTTGACCCAACATATGATGGCTTTCACGGGTCAACAGCTGGGTAAATTCCTGATCGGATAACGCGGCATATTCTTCTGCATAATCCTCTGGTAGCGTCCAGACAATAGATTGCCAATGGCCATCCTGTTCAGGCTTGAGGCTGCTCATTGGCAGGTATGCCAGTGGACCGGTTTCCAGAAAAATCTGACGCGCCACATGCTGATGCGGCTGGACAGTTCGAATAGCACAACTGATACCTGCCTGCTGATAATCCAGCACATCCAGATCAATAAAGGCCTGTTCGCGGACAAAGGAATTGGCCCCATCTGCGCCAATTAACAATTTGGTGCTGAGCTTCGTGCCATCGGCCAGGAAAATATGCCAGACGCCAATGCCCTGCTCAATCCGGGTGACTTTGACCTGGGTACGATAATCCTGAATCTGCGTCAGCATGGTTTGCTGAATGGCCAGATTTAAAATGCTGGGTTCCACCATCGAACCCAGCGCCTGATCCACTCCTGGTGTTTTTTCTGCCGGCTGACCAAAATTGATTTCGCCATAGCCATTTTTATTCCAGACCTGCATGCCGGTATAAGGTTGCTGACGCGCCAGTTTATCCCAAACACCCACATTTTTTAGCAGGTGGATGGTGGCTTGGCTTAAAGCCAGTACGCGCGGATTGGCCACGCTTAAGGTTTTTTCTGTATCCAGAATTGGTGCGGCATCCAGCACAGTGGCCTGTACCCCACCTTGGGCCAGTAATAATGCAGTTAAGCCACCGACCAAACCACCACCCACAATAACGGCATCTAATACGTGTGCTGTCTGGTTCATGCTTTTAGTCCCATGGCATAGTTGGCAACAAGTGGTTTAATTCCCGGAATGGTATCAAAGGCAATCAGACCGGTATTTCTGAGCAGTTTCAGCACCGGATTCTGGTTACTAAAGCCACGCACCACGCTATCACAGAATTTGATCACGCGCTGCTGATCGGTCAGACGGGATTTTTCATAATCTTGCAGCATGGCGGCATCGCCCAAATCGGCCTGTTGAGCCAGCTGTTCTTTTAAATAACGCACCAACACATAAGCATCGCGCATACACAGGTTAAAGCCCTGTCCGGCCACCGGGTGAATGGTATGTGCCGCATTGCCCATCAGTACTACTCGGCCCACTGCCTGTTTTTCTGCCAGCACCTGCGAAAGCGGGAAGCTAAAACGGCGTCCGGTTTTCTGGAATTTTCCAGCCCGATCGCCATAAGTCTGCTGCAAGGCATTAAGGAAATGCTGGTCATTGTCTTCCCCCACCCATTCATGTTCCGTGCCTTTTTTCACCGGCCAGACCACCGAACGACGATATTCGCCCGGCAAAGGCAATAACGCCAGCGGACCTAAAGGACTGAAACGCTCAAAACCAACATGATTGTGTGGTTTAGAAGTTTGTACGGTGGTCACAATGGCGACCTGATCATAATCATGTTCATCGACCCCAATGCCTAGGGCTTTACGGCAGAATGAATCGCGGCCATCAGCAGCAATCACCAGTTTGGATTGCAGTTTTAAGACTTCACTTCCACGCTGCGCTTCCAGATAAGCCAGATCTGCATCTTGGTTCAGCGAGGTGACTTTTACCCCATCAATCAGTTCAATTAAAGGCTCTGCGCGCACCTGAGTCAGCAACACCCGGCCTAACCAGGCATTTTCAATCACCTGTCCAAAACTTTCGACTTTTTCCTGTTCGGCTTGCAGACGCGCTTTCCCAAAACTGCCCTGCTCGGTAATGTGCACTTCCAGAATCGGGACAGCATGTTCCTGCAAGGCATCCCATAGGCCCAGTTCCTGATAAATCTGTACGCTACGACGCGACAGCGCACTGTTTCGTGCATCAAAACTGGAGTGATACGGGGCAAGATTGGCATCATCATAATTCGGGTATTGAATTGCTTCGAGCAGTTTGACCGCAATATTGGATTTGGCCAACATGAGCGCCAAACTCAGCCCCACCATACCGCCGCCCACGATGATGACTTCTTGTTGCATGCTTGAATCCTTATTTGTGGTATCTCAAAAGTTTAGATACATCTTAATCATGATTGATTTTATATTACATCAAGGGATTGGATTTTTATAATGATTCGTGTGGATGGCTGGAATTTCCGAGCTTCAGCGCTTGCGTGTTCTGACCATAAATCCCGTTTAAAAGATGTTATTCCATAAGATGACACTGGAATGGTATGCAATATAACATCTATACAAAGCCTGGAGCGCTAGACTTAAGCTGAGCAAGCGACAGCCCTAACGTAGATAAAATAAATTAAAGAATTCGTATCAGCTGTATGCTATTCATTGTAGAAAATTTAAAACATGAAGAAATTAGAACTTATCTTTTTAGTCGTTTTAATCTTGGTTCTGTTGTGGGGCATACAATGGATGTTTCATGGCTTTCCGGCCGCAAGTTAAGTCTTCTATTATTCAATCTAAAAGCTATACTATAATTTCTTAAAATAATTAGAATGTTAGGATAATAAATGGATTATACTGAACGTTTTATTACAGCATTTTACTACGCTGTCGCCGGGATTTTTTTGGGTTTAGGGTTAGCAATTTTTTCCTCCCTCTATCTCAGTCTTACAATAAGCTCAGCCCATATTGTAATTTTTACAGTCATTTGCTGTTTTGTTTTAGGCTATGTATTTCCTCATAGCGTTGGCAATATTTTTAAATGGGTTTGGCATATTTTCGTTAATTAGTCTGGATGTCTATCTCTATTTAACCCATTAACGCTGATTCAAAATCAAAAAAGCCGATCTTCTGACCGGCTTTTGACCTGTACGGCTTTTATTGGGCCGCAGCCATCAACGCTTCAATCTCTTCCACAGTTTTCACCACTTTCGCAGTTAAGTTCAGTGGACCATTTTTGGTCGCGACAATATCATCTTCAATCCGGATGCCAATGCCACGCCATTTTGGATCTACTGTTTCATCATCCGGGGCAATGTATAGGCCCGGCTCAACCGTGACCACCATACCGGCTTCATAAGCACGCCATTCGCCATCAACTTTATAAGTTCCGACATCATGCACATCCATACCCAGCCAGTGGCCTGTGCCATGCATATAGAACTGACGATAGCTTTCTGACGCAATAATCTCGTCCAGATCACCCTGCATAATGCCTAAATCAAGCAGGCCCTGCACCAGAATACGTACCGCAACATAATGCGGTTCTTTATAGGAGTTGCCAATCTGTACGGCATTAATTGCTGCAAGCTGAGCATCTAGTACAAGGTTATACAGCGCTTTTTGCTCGAGGCTGAATTTGCCATTCACCGGAAAGGTCCGGGTAATATCTGAAGCATAGAACTGATATTCACAGGCGGCATCAATTAACACCAAATCGCCATCTTTCAGTTCTTTGTCGTTCTCTACATAGTGCAGAATGCAGGCATTTTCACCGCCGCCAACAATACTGTTATAAGATGGAACACAGCCATTTCGGCCAAACACATAATTCAGTTCGGCTTCCAGCGCATATTCCATCATGCCGGGGCGTACCGTTTGCATGGCCCGGGTATGCGCTTCGGCAGAAATATCTGCCGCAATTTGCATCAGTTCCAGCTCTTTGGTGTCTTTGTGCAAACGCATTTCATCGAGCAGACGGTCGAGCTGCACCACCTGCGCTGGTGCCGAGGTGCCACGGCGGCTTTCGCCATTGGCAGCTGCAATCCATTTGGCCACCCGCGCATCAAATTCGGCATTCTGTCCAATACGGTAAAAGAGCTGGTCTTTATCCAGCAGTTTTTCCAGAATTTCTTCATCGAGCAGGTCAATGGCATAGGCTTCATCGGCCTCATACTGTTCAATGGCACCATCAATACCAGCACGATAGCCATTCCAGATTTCCATCTCCCGGTTACGTTCGCGGCAAAACAGGCTATAGGTATAGCCTTCATCTATAGATTCATAGGTTTCAATGACCGC
This sequence comes from Acinetobacter sp. CIP 53.82, assembly GCF_000369465.1. NCBI lineage: Bacteria > Pseudomonadati > Pseudomonadota > Gammaproteobacteria > Moraxellales > Moraxellaceae > Acinetobacter > Acinetobacter sp. CIP 53.82. Next base: position 413,082 of record NZ_KB850046.1, read on the forward strand.
GACCGCTTCAGGTTCTGCAAAGCCGGTCAAGTAGAAGAAACTGCTGTCCGTTCGATATTTATAGTCAGCATCCCGGTTACGCATGGCCACCGGACTGGTGGCAATAATGGCAATACTGTGTGGTCCCATCAGTTCAGCCAGACGGTCACGACGTTCTTTAAATTCTACCTGGGTCAGTTTCTTCATTAATTTTTCTTCGCAGCCTAAATAAAGGGAGGATGGTATCGCCCGAATCAGCTCGGACGATGTGGGGTAAACATTTCAACAATACTGCCGCTTTCTGGCGCAGCCACCTGACGTGACTTGGCATGTACGTTTTGTAACAAAGAACTTTCATCAACCGCTATTTTCTTGCGGCCAACCGACAGGCTGACCGGAATCAGGCGGACAAATTCATATAATTCCTGATAGCTGTCTTCGCCTTCTTCGTCATTGTCCGAGTCTTCAAACTCGACTGCTGCCACATCTTGCAGATGTTCAATCAGCTCCAGCTCATCACTGCGGATATGTCCAGACGCCAGGCCAAAGCCCAGTACCACGCCAGCACACCAGTCAGCCAGCGCCTGTACCCGCTCTTGTAATACGTGTTCATCATCCGGTAACAGGGGCAGATAATCCAGTTCATCTTCAGATAAAGCATGCGCTACATCTTCCGCTTCACCGGTTAAAATATCCAGCGCTTCCGGGCTGAGTTCGGGCACATTCAGGGTTGCCAGAATCTGTTGCCACTCGGCTTCAGTTGGTGCATTTGTCACACAAACTATACCGGTCAGTAAACCATGTAACTCACTTGGACTTGAAATTTCTTCAATCATAGAAAAATTGCGGTACCATTCGGACCAACCTGAAATATCGTCTTGCATTCGCTTATCCAATCTCTATACTTCGTATATATTACCTTTGTTTGCAAGACTGTGCGACCACGATATGTTAGAAGAATTACAGCGTCTACAGGCGCATATTGGTGTTTTAAAAACACGACTTGCGCATTATGAGAGTGAAACTCAATCTTTAGCTGAAGCCAAGCAACAGGCTGAAGAGCAGCATCATGCACAAATTGTGCAAAGAAATGGGGTGATTACCCAAAAACAAGAAGAAATTGAGTCTTTAAGTGAACAGCTCAGCACCAGTCAGGCCCAATTTCAGCAGTTAAATCAGGATGCGACCGCATTGGCGGACCGTTATAGCCGTCTGGAAAAAAGCTGCACCGATCTCAAAAACCGCTTTCAGGAATTGCTGGCCGAACGTAACGAGCTACGCGTCATTAAAGAAAAACTGCAGAATGAACAGCGTCAGACTTTGCAGAATGTGCAATCTTTGCAGCAAGAACGTGAGCGTTTATTGCAGAAGAATGAGCATGCCAAAGCCAAAGTCGAGGCAATTATTCAGCGTCTGGCCATTTTAGGAACTGCACAAGACCAGAATGCCCAGGAAATTCAGCAATTGGCCCATCCAACTGATGTCAGCGAGGAAGCTTAAGCATGAGTGAACAAATTCCTGTAGATTTACGTGTTTTAGGACACAGTTTCAAGCTGGCCACGACTCTTGAAAAACGGGCGGATCTGGAACGTGCAGCAGAATTACTGAATGAAAAATATGATGAATTCCGTCGTAAAGCACCACGTATGGAACCAAGCAAGCTGATTATTATGGTGGCCTTAGAGCTGATGCAGGAAGTGCTGTCGATGAACAAGTCCCTGCAGGAATATGCCCATTGTGAACGCTTGCTGGCCACAATTCTGGAAGAAGTCGAAACACTGACCGAATAAGGCTTTGACTTGCATAAAGCCTGTGCAAATGACACTTAAATTTACAGTTCTGTAGGCCGATAGGTTTGCGTCTAAAGCTGAATCCTTTATACTGAGTCTAACTCTGAGGTGTTCGCCAGCAGGTCTATTCCCCTGCCGATACTTAAACTTATGGATTGCGTTCTGTATATTTAGAGTGCATGCCCACCCTGAGTGGGAAGCCCAGCAAGTATACGTCGCGTCCACCTTGAACTCATCGGGTTCAGGGTAACGACACATGCAGCGGCACCGTCGGAGGGTTTAGCTGATTTATCCTCTATTCAGTCCTCAGAATTTCTATATTTCCTCTTTTTTATAAGTAATGATTCTCTCGCTCTAATCTTTTAAAGCTTCCAACTAACCGTTCAGCCCTCTTGTAGATACAACCCATCTTAAAAGAACGCCATCCCGAATTAAATCAGTAAGATCGATTTGATTAACATCTTCACAAGATTGCAGTTCAGCAAAATTTTTAAGCAGACGACTTGACTGTAGAACGGATGCAATTCCGCCCACTATGTTTTGCTTCATAAAGTTTATTATCTGCAATTTTTAGTACTGCAGCCACATCGACGGCATCTTTTGGCCAGAACGCGATGCCAATAGAAATCGTGATTTGTCCCATCTGGTTAATCTGGTTGTCTTGCATGGCTAGTCTGAGTCGTTCAGCGGCTTTATGTGCTACAAGCGGATCTGCCGTGGTCATCAGTACCAAAAATTCTTCGCCACCACTACGACAGCAAATATCATGTTCCCTAAAATTAGTTTGCATTATTTGCGCGAGCGTTTTTAGTACCACGTCACCTTGATCATGCCCATACTGATCATTAATTTTCTTAAAAAAATCAATATCAATGACCAAGGCCGCAAATGCGGTCTGGGTATTGACCAGCTCCTTTAAAAACACCTCCATACCACGGCGATTATATAAACCGGTCAAGGGGTCGGTATTGACATGCTGTTTCAGCTCCGTAATCCGGTTTCTAAAATTTTCCGAGCTAAGTAATAACGAGGTTCTGAATTTTAAGACCTCAAAATACCAGGGATCGACTTTTTTAATTTTATCCTGAATATCATGCTGATTCAGCATACTGGCCATTTTGGCCAAGCGGTTTAAAGGCGATGAAATAAAGTTGGAAATCCACCAGACCAGCAAAAAGATAAACAGATAGAAAATAAAAATGCCCACCGATACTTTGAACAGTAAAGTATGCGCTTGTGCCAGCAAGGCATCTGTTGGTTGCTGTGAAATCACGATCCAGTTGACACTGGGAATATGGGCAAAACCTGCCAAATTATCTATACCTAAACTATTTTTTAAACGGATTGAGCCATTTTTATGCTGATTAATAAAGTCTAAACCCGTATTGTTGATAATTTTTTCACCGATGCGATTTTTATCTGGATGGAAAATAATACGGTTATGTTGATCAATCACATACATATAACTTTTTTTATAGTCATATTGCGTATTAAGCATTGTATTTAATAAATTTTTCCGTTGTAAATAAATCGAACCACTGATCATCCCTAAATAATTATCTTTGCCATTATAAATAGGCTGAGACATCATGACCAAAAGATTGTTTTTTACAGACCAGTAGGGTGTAGAAATATAAGTTTTCTTTTTTTCAGTTGACTCTACTATACCCAATGAATTATAAGCTTGACCAAAATTAAAATTCAAACTACTGGGTGAAAATGCAAAAACATGCTTATTTTCCCCCACAAGTAAAACACTATTAAAGTTATCAGACTGATTCTTTAAACGCTCTACTTCTGATTTTCTTAAATCTATATTATAAAAATTTTTCTCTAATACTTTAGCGCTATATTCTAATTCTTTTAACATATCAGCAAAATGCTGATTAGTACTGGTGGCAATTTTCTCTGCATATCTTTCGTTCACAGAAAGTGAGTTTTGAATTAATTGTTGCTTAATTACATAATTTAAAATAAAAACACTTACGACAAATAAGCCTGATACACTTAAAATTGTAGAAATTAAAATAAGTTTACGCAGATCCAATCCGAGTCGTAGTAAAAAATGTTTCAACAGTTCCCACCCCAAAAAATTCAAAAAACTGCGACAAATTGTAATTTTAACACATAATTTTACAACTCAATCACATATTTGAAAGCAATACAGTTGAATTTTAGTTGTCTATTTTTGATGTTCAATTGCATAAATTAGATAGTTCGTTTGTTGCTGACCACCCCCTAAATCAGAAATATATCCTCTAAATACAATTTCTATCACACACTTCCTCAGAATGCACTGACTAATAACAAATAATGACAACTTGAGTTTTTTCGTACTTATTTTTTTGCTAAAAACCGTGTCTATTCGATAAATTTTTTAGGGTCAATTACTCATAAAATTACAAAAAATAAATATCTTTTCATGCTTAAAATTTATATAACCACTTAATAAATAGGTTTTTTTCATATATTAGACTTCTTGCGTTAGTCAAATTTTAAGCAGTAAAAAGCTATATTTTATAAGGTTTTAGCCAATTCAAAAATTAGATAAAACTATACTTTCGCAAGAGGTCTATTTAATCACTATTTTAATTTAAGCGGTTGCTCATTTTTTATTAGTCTTTCTTGTTGTGGACGCATTAGCATCAGGGCAGATTCCCACTATCGTCATTCAACCTCAAATTCCACCCAGTACACCTCTAGAACACCCTGCTCAAAAACCATTTATGTGCCTACACCTATGCCTTATCCTACACAAACATGGCAACAAAAAACTCAAAATTAAAACCTATGATTGCCGCTGCGTCGATTTTAGTCATAGAAATCAACTTAGCTTTCAGACTTCGCATTATCATGATGCTACTCATCCGCATTTTATTTTCCATCCTGATCAAAACATTACCGTGCAAGGCAAATGCCTAGATGTGGCAGGAAAACAGAAACAAGATTATGCGATGATGCCGAAGCTTATAATTGTAATGGACAAAGAAACCAAAATGGTATCTCGATGGTCAGTGTATTCGTAGTGCTGATACAGGCGAATGTTTAGACATTTATATCGAAAAATGAAAATGAATAGCAGCAATCTAAATCGTGGTCAGAAATTCAATTTTATTGCATTACAAATAAAAATCACTCATCCGATTAACCTAGTCTTTTCATTTAAAGATGAGGGAATTAGTGAATGATGATTTAAAAACAACGTATAAAAAATTTAAACACCATTAATTAAGGATGCTGGCTAAACAAATCAAAAATCACTTTTCTTAACCACTGATGACTGGTTTGGTGATGACAAGACGTATGCCAATACTGTCGTACAGGATAAGTTGGAAAATTCAACGGCGCACTTACTACTTGTAAATTCCCACGTGCCAACAATACCTCACTTAAATAATAAGGTACTGTCGCAATCATATCGGTTTCTTGCACAATTAAACCAACGCCCAAATAACTTGGAATACTCATTAAAATATTGCGTCTTAAACCGCGATTGCTTAGTTCATTTTCAATATGGTAGTGACCTATACTGGTATCCACATCGACATGCGATTCACGAATATAAGCTTCAACATCTAAACTTTTTTCACTAATACGTGGATGATCTTTACGACTAATCACCACATAATATTGTAAAAATAATTGCTGCTGATAAAAACCCTGTTCTAATTCAGGTAAAAATCCAATCGCAAAATCAATTTCACCATTTGCCATTTGATAACTGGTTTCACGGCTAATAGGACGAATTTTAATCCGTACCGAAGGCGCATATTCTTTTAAAAACTTTGTCAACTTTGGCAATAGAACCAAATGCGAAACATCGGTCATTGCCAAGGTAAATAATTGATCGGAATGGGTCGGATCAAAATCGACTTTAAAGTTATAAACCGTTTCAATTTTATTAAGAATTTCACTAATCGGTGAAAAAATCTGTTTCGCCAACTCTGTTGGCAACATTTCATTGCCCACCCTTAAAAATAATGGGTCATTAAAATGCTGACGAATCTTATTTAAACAGTTACTAACCGCAGGCTGACTCATGCCCAACGCATCTGCGGCAGCAGACACATTTTTTAATTTATACACATAATAAAAAATCTGTAGCAGTCTGCTATCTAACTTAAACATATCCATCTATCCTTAGAATCAGTTTCACTGCTCAGTTTTCATCCCTATTTAACGCCAACCTTTTAATTTTGAGCTATGTCCAATGCCCACATTAAAACAATTGGTCGGGTCCAATTTTTGATAATGCTGCTTCAGGGCAGGCTTCGCCACATATAAATGCCCAACATTATGTTCTGCAGGATACTCTGCCCCACGTGCATCTAGCAATGACCACATTTGATGTTCCATTGCCAATGGGTCTAGACCTTTTTTAATAATATAGTCCTGATGAAAGACATGACATAAAAAATGACCATAATACAACTTATGTATAATCGCCTGCTCCAACTCTTCGGGCAAAGTTTCAACCCATTGCTGATCATTACGTCTTAACGCAATATCTAAAGCAACAATGTCTTCCACTTCATTTCGATGTGTATCACGATAACGGATTGCAGCACCTGCCACTGCAAAGCGATGCAAAAAAGCCTTGCGACCTTCATCTTCATTACATAGAAAAAAACTGCCGGAATTGCGCGTGATAAAATAATCCATTAAAAACTGCTGTACTGCCGGAACATCTTGCTGCTCAATGCGCAAAATTAAATGATGTTCATACAAATCACGAAATTGGTTCATGCGTTCAGGTAAATGATTTGGCAACAGTTTCGTGAACATTTGCAAAATTTTATCTGACAAGCCACGCATGCCCCAACGGGTCAGATAACCATCGACTTTGTCTTTCATGGCAAATGCGGCAGGTACTTTACTGGTGCCAAATTTCTCAATAAACAAGAAACTGTCTTTGCCGTATTCTGCACCAATGTCATAGGCATCTCGATGAATATACTCGCCTGCAATCGGTATACGCGGCAAACCACGCAATAAAAAACGGCGGATTGCGGTTAAATCATCCTGCTGATTGCTCCCGATATAAAACACCTGACTCGGAATTTTCTCAAACGTATCCAAACGCACCGCAAACACACAAACTTTACCTGCCGAACCCGAAGCTTCAAACAAACGACTCGGGTCTGCATTGAAACGTGCAGGAGTATCGGCATCGACTTGGGCAACATCATGCACATAACGCTGATCTGAAGCACAGCAATGTTCTGAATATTCAATATCTTCAGGGCGATATTGTTGTTGCTCAAGTTTGGTTAAAATTTCTTCTGGCGAGCTTCCTAAATTCACCCCTAAATGGTTGATGAGTTGCAATTCGCCCAATGCATTGACTTGTGCATATAAGGCCAGCTCAGTATAGGCAGGGCCGCGTCTGACCAATGCACCGCCTGAATTATTGCACACCCCACCCAACACCGAAGCACCAATACAAGATGAACCAATGACTGAATGTGGTTCACGTTGATGCGGTGCCAGTTGTTGTTCCAAAGCATCTAGCGTTGCACCAGGCAAACAAATCACTTGCTTGGCATCATTAATCAGCTGAATGCCTTTTAAACGCTGTGTATTAATCAGAATAACAGGACGGTCATAATCATCACCAAAAGGGGTCGAACCACCAGTAAGTCCTGTATTGGCGGCCTGCATAATAATAATGCAATCAGCCGCCACTGCCACTTGCAACACTTGCCACTGCTGCAACAGCGAGCCAGGTGTTACTACAGCAAAAACCTTCCCCTCACCAAAACGTCGCCCTTGACGATATAAGCGGGTATCCAACTCATGGGTCAATACATTGGATTTCCCCACAATATCAACCAAATTTTTGAGTGTCGCTGCAGCATCAAATTCTGCTGTTGATGAGTTAGTCTGTGGCATGGTGTGCATGTCCTGAATTCCAATGGTGAAGAAAATACAATTGAGCAATCAAGCCAAACTTTTAAAGTTATGGATTCATCACCCATGTTGGCAAATTAGCCTTTCAGCTCATGCTCAAGTCGTACCAGACAATCTGAAGTAATGGCCTGAATATTCTTAGCACCTGTTAAGGTCATTGCCACCCGCATTTCTTTATCCATCAGTTCAAGTAAATTACTCACCCCTGCCCCACCTGCTGCACCCAATGCATAAATAAAGGCACGTCCGAGCATACAAGTATCGGCACCCATAGCCAGCATACGCACTACATCTAAACCGTTACGAATGCCTGAATCCACCAGAATTTTTAAATCGCCTTTGACGGCATCAGCAATTGGCGGTAAAGCACGTGCAGTCGAGAGCACACCATCTAACTGACGCCCACCGTGATTCGATACCACAATACCATCGGCACCAAAGCGGACTGCATCTTTGGCATCTTCAGGGTCTAAAATGCCTTTAATCACCATCGGGCCATCCCAAAATTCACGAATCCACTCTAGGTCTTTCCATGAAATGGATGGATCAAAGTTATTGCCCAACCAACCAATATAATCTTCCAGTCCAGTCGGCTTGCCCAAGTATTTGGAAATATTGCCCAAATCATGCGGGCGGCCGAGTAAGCCCACATCCCACGCCCAATTTGGATGCATCACTGCTTGCATATAACGACGCATGGCCGCATTTGGCCCACTCATGCCCGAGTGTGCATCACGATAACGTGCGCCAGGCACAGGCATATCTACTGTAAAAACCAGTGTTGAACAGCCGGCTGCTTTGGCACGTTCCAAAGCATTACGCATAAAACCACGGTCACGTAACACATAAAGCTGAAACCACATTGGGCGAGAAATGGCAGGCACCACTTCTTCAATTGGACACACCGACACGGTAGATAATGTAAACGGAATACCCTTTTTGTCTGCTGCTACAGCAGCCTGTACTTCACCACGGCGCGCATACATGCCTGTTAAACCGACTGGCGCCAAAGCCACAGGCATCGACAAAGTTTCATTAAATAACGTGGTTTCTAAACTTAAAGCCGACATGTCATTTAATACACGTTGGCGCAAGGCAATTTGTGAAAGGTCTTCTACATTTCTTTTTAGCGTTTGTTCCGCATACGCACCTCCATCTATATAGTGAAATAAAAATGGCGGTAAACGGCGTTTGGCTGCTTCGCGGTAATCATTCGCAGAAGAAATAATCATGGCGCTATCCTGTTTAATCGACTCGCACGCTGACGACGCGCATCTTCCTCGTCTATCATGCGTACTTGTTGAACTACAAATTCAATATGTCCACACACTGCCGCACGGGCAGCTTCTGGATCCTGACGTTCAATTGCATCCATCACTTGAAAATGCTGATCATGCAACTGATCGAAACGGTGGGCTTCGGTATAAACTTTACGTCGTCCCAAAACCACGTTGTATTGCAACAAATCAAATAAGCCGCGCATCATTTGAATAAGCACCAAATTGTGCGATGCCTCGGCAATTGCCAAATGAAACTTGGCATCGGCAATTGCCGCCTGATCGTCATCACCCAAAATTTGAAAATGGGCGATTTGCTCATAACAGGCACGGATTTTTTTCAAATCCTCAGCAGTTGCCCGCTGTGCGGCATACCATGCAGTACCACCTTCAAGCACCATTCGGGCTTCCTGCACATCAAAACGATAAGCAGGATCTTCATCAATCAGGTTACTTAAAGGTTGCACAATTTGATATTGCGACCAATTGGTTGGCAGCTGTTGCAAAAAAGTACCCGCTCCAACTTTGCTGACCAGCATGCCCTGACTGGTCAATTGCTGAATAGCCTCACGCAAAGAGGAACGGGAAACCCCGAGTTGTTCACACAACTTTCTTTCGGCAGGCAATCGGTCTCCGACTTGCATCTGATTTTTTTCAACCAGTGTGCGCAGGTCTTGAACAACTTTGTCGGAAACTTTCATGCGGCTATCCTCTTGTGCATGTGGTTATGGAATCATCCATGGGAACACATAAGCTTGTAGAGTGATAATAATACCGATCATTACGGTGAACGTGATACTGTGTTTCACGGTAAAGCGGAATAAATCCGATTCTTTACCGACTAAACCGACTGCCGCACAGGCAATTGCAATCGATTGCGGCGAAATCATTTTGCCTGTAACACCACCACTGGTATTGGCAGCAACAAGTAACACTTCTGGCACACCAATTTGCTGTGCAGTTGTGGCTTGTAAGGCTGCGAATAACGCATTGGCTGATGTGTCTGAACCAGTCAGGAATACTCCAATCCAGCCTAAAAATGGCGAGAAGAAAGTAAATGCATTACCTGTATGAGCCAAAGCCAATGCCAAGGTCGCAGACATACCTGAATAATTGGCGATAAAAGCAAAGGCCAGCACCATACCAATGGAATAAATCGGTGTTTTTAATTCATTGATGGTTTCTGCAAAGGTTTTGACAGCTTCACGTGGTTTCATTTTTAAATAAATGATGGTGATGAAAGCCGCAATCATAATTGCAGTACCCGTGGCACTCAGCCAGTCAAACTTAAAGATGGCATCGTAGTCTTTGACGTCTGCCACCACAGGCGGCATTTTTTGTACCAGTTGATGTAAAAATGGCACTTTGATGGAAATGACCCAGTCATGCATTGCACCATCTTTAGCAAATAAATCTTTAAACGGTTTGATGCTCCAAATCGTAACCATCACCGTTAAAATTGCAAAGGGTGACCATGCTTTGACAATCTGACCGATGCTGTATTTTTGCTGTTGTTCTGCAACTAAGTTGGCATCCACTTTTGTGTCTGCATCGCTAAAACGGAAAATATGTTTAGGCTGCCAGAATTTAAACAGTACGGTTAAGCTCACCAACGATGCAATTGCAGCGGTAATATCTGGCAACTCTGGCCCAACAAAGTTAGAGGTCAAGTATTGTGCAATCGCAAAAGCACCACCACCCACCAACACTGCAGGCCAAGTTTCTTTCACACCGCGCCAGCCATCCATAATTGCCATAATCCAGAACAGCACAATAGGCACCATAAATGGCAACTGACGTCCAACCATCTGGCTAATTTCCATGGTTTCTACACCCGAAACCTGACTCGCCACAATAATTGGAATCCCCATTGCGCCAAACGCAACAGGTGCGGTGTTCACAATCAGACATAAACCCGCAGCGTATAAAGGCTTAAAGCCCAAACCCACCAATAAAGCTGCAGTAATTGCCACTGGCGCCCCAAAGCCCGCTGCACCTTCTAAAAATGTCCCAAACGCAAAGCCGACTAATAGCATCTGGAGACGCTGATCTTCTGTAATCGAAAGAATAGATGAGCGAATAATGTTAAATTGCCCTGTTTTTACAGAGATTTTATATAAGAATAATGCGCCAATAATAATCCATGCGATTGGCCACAAACCGTAGAAAAATCCATAGATCAATGAAGCAAAAGCCATTGGTGCAGGCATGCCATAGGCAAATAAAGACACTAATAACGCCAAAATCACCGTAATTGTTCCCGCAACACTTCCCTTTAAGCGAAATACAGCTAGTGCCAAAAAGAAAAAAATAATCGGGATTGATGCAATAAGACTCGAAATCCAAATATTTGCCATTGGATCATAGATCTGTTGCCAATGTTGAAGCATTGTCATCTCCTTGAAATGCTCACTCAAATGTAAACATAGGTCTAAGCATAGAGGTAAAATTCTAATTTTGGTCTGACCAATATTGAAATAAAAATCAAAATACCCTCAATATTCGCAACAGATAATAGTTTTATACAAATAAATGTCAATATTGGTCTGATTATTTATTTAAATGGTCATACCAATTTAAATTAAGATGATCTATGTTTGCAGCATAAAAAATGCGGTGAAGAAAAATTTAAACTTTGTTTTTTCTGTAGTTTTTAAAAGGAGGGAAAAACCAAATTTATTTCGCACAGCTTTATACAACTTTAGTCCAATACAATGGAATCAGTGTGCTTTCTCCTAAGATGAATTGAACGCTTGATAAAATGAATCGTAGATAAATTCAGCTCAAGTGGCCGCTATTCGGTTTAGAAAACATGTTGGTTAAAGAATATTTTAGACAAAAAAATAATGCCATTGTTGACTGCAACAATGGCATTATCGTGTATTTATAACAGCAGATCATAAGCTTATCTATGGGCTTAGCCTGTCACCCCCCACGTTTAGACGTTTTAAACGCGAAATATGCAAATCAATTTGCCCTGCAATTTCAGGTAAAATTTGCTTTAAGAACTGGCTATAGTTCATTGCATCTTCTGCTCTTAATACGCCTGCTTGTACCAATTGTTCCTGCTGTAGCAACATACTTTGTACACGGTTTAAATCAGGTTTTTGCCCTTGGCTTAACCCTGTACTAATTTGCTCAAAGCCTAAATACAACTGATCACGTTGCTGGATTAATTGCTGCATTTCAACTGCAGATACCGCAGCACGCTCTAGCATAGCGTTTGTTTCAATTACATTTTCAGATTCATCTGAAAATAGACTTTGCGTTGTTTCTATCTCTGTGGAAGCTGCGTTCGGTTTCACCCATACTGTTTCCGAAACAGTCTTATTCGGCGGTTGAAACATATACACCACGGTAAACAACACCGCGACAGCCAAAACAAAAAAGCCAATACCGAGCCATCGAGTCCCTTTCATGTGCATGCTCCATAGGTAAACCATTCTAAAATGCGCTCATTTCAAATATCATCTTGAGCGCTTTAGTATGTTTTGCCTGTTATGATCGGCTTAAAAATTACGGCGTCGACCAATCGCTTGGTGCATAACCCAAACGTACTCGCTGTGGGTGATTCCCTACTGGCACACTGCGGACTTTTTCTCCTGTAGCGAAGTCAATCACCGTGACCACATCGGTTTCACTTTCTGAAATCACACAGCTTTTTCCATCTGGACTACGGGTTGCCCAATATGGTTTACCTGCAGGAATCAGTTTGCCAGCTTTTAAACTCTGACGGTCTACAATGGTCGCGTAATCATCCATCGTACCTGCCACACAGAGTTTTTCGCCATCGGCACTAATGGATAAACCATGATGACGTGAATCATTTACCCATTTGCTGCGGTCTTTTGGAATTGTACTGCTGCCCGGTAATTGTCCAATACGGGTGACTTTATCGGTTTTTAAGTCATATTCCACCAAACCATTAAAAAATGAAACCTGTGCATAAAGTTTGCTTTCATCTTTACTTAACACCATAGGACGTACTGAATTGGATAAATCTTTACGTCCAAAGGCATCTAAAGCAGGTCGGAAATCAATTTTTTTCAGAACTTTATAATTGTTGGCATCGGCAATGGTAATAAAGCGCTTACCTTTGGTGAAGTCTTGCCACTGTGCATCCATTGAGGTTTCTACGTTACCAATCGCAGAGTTTAAGATTTTCGTTCCACCTGCAAAGTAAATATTTTCGTGCGGTTTATCCCCTGTTGCAAAACGCCCCAATTCTTTACCTGTATGAATATCTAAGACATGCACCACATTACCTGAAGATGCCGACACAGCAACACGCTGCCCATCTGGTGAAACCGCCATGTGGTCTGCACGGAAACCTTCGACTGGCGTACGCCAATTAATTTTGCCCGTTTTAATGTTGATGGATACCACATCGGCAAAACTTGGACGTGAAGCTACAATGGATTGTCCATCTGGGGTGGAATACATATCATCCACCAACTGGTCATTGCCCTCACCTGCAGTTTGTTGAATGTAAGTGTAGGCAATTAATTTCACTGGATTTAAATGAATTTCTAATAAGCGTTCTTTGCGGTCCGGAATCATATTCACCACCCCAATCTTGCCAAAATCACCGGAAGGACGAATCACTGTGACCGTTCCATCCCAGTTATTGCCAACAAAGAAAACCTGTTTGGAATTGGCTGGTGCAGGCATTTCTGTAGAGGCTGCCTGAGCAACGCTGGCGCTGAATGCCGTGACGGCACAAACGGCCGGCAGCAGATATTTACGCAGGGTATTTTTATAGTCCATGTTATTGTTTTCCTAACCATGTGTTCATTTTTAATTTGTTCTTGTCATACTCACGTATCAACACTGCATCAGCATAAAGACAACAGGCCCTAGAAATCTATCCGCTTGCTGTAAAATCCGACGGAAGCCCATTTGATCTTGCAAATTGAGCATCAATAAGCTCCGGTTTTTGCAATACATCTTATTAGTGAAAATCTGTAACGGTCCTGCTCCCTTTGCAAGTCATGCAGAAAGGATTAAACTGCGGGCACCACTCATTTTTATGCTCCGCTCTGTGACCCACGACCTGATCCAGCTCCGTAAACAGCTGCGCAAACAACGCCGCCAGTTAAACCGCTTTCAGCAGCGTCAGGCTGAACAGCAGGTATTGCAGCGGTTACGTGCTTGGCCGGCGTATCGACAGGCTCAGAAAATTGGCGTGTATTTACATGCCTTTGGTGAAATTCATACCACTAAAATCATTGAACTCTGTTTTGCCCAAGGTAAACAGGTGTATTTACCAATGATCTGTAATATGAATGACCGGCTGGTCTGGGTGCGTATCCAGCAAGGTCAATATCGTAATAAACGCTTTGCCTACCATCGTTTGGGTATGCAGGAACCGATGGCCAGTCGTGGCCAGCATGTCTCCGAACTTGATCTGCTCTTGATGCCTTTACTGGCCTGTGACCGGCACGGAACCCGGATTGGGATGGGTGGCGGCTATTATGATAAAACGCTGGCCAGCGCCCCGACCACACCGCTGCGGGTCGGGCTGTGTCATGATTTCCAGATTGTGGATGTCCCTTTGGCGCGTGAGGCCTGGGATCAGCCGTTAGATGCCCTGATCAGTCCACATTTCCAGTATTCTTTTCAGCGCAAGTTTGCGATTTATAATCATTAACAATGAATTAAAATCATCAACTTAGCTAAATTTCCAACAATTTATAGGCTTCGGCCCTTGTAATTTTTAAATTACCCATCACTATAAAAAACATGGCAACACCGTTGTCACTCATTAGGAGTGCCCATGTCTGAAATTATTATGAATGAACAAACCTTAGAGCCTCAGGTTCCAAGTGTATTACCGCTTTTAGCGCTACGTGACGTGGTGGTTTATCCGCACATGCAAATTGCGCTATTTGTAGGTCGTGAAAAATCGATCAATGCAGTTGATGTGGCTCGTAACAGTGACAATCTAGTATTTGTAGTTGCGCAAAAAGATTCGCTTACAGAAGAAATTGATCACGACAATTTATATCAATACGGTACTGTCGCGAAGATTGTGCAAGTTGTGAATCACGAAAATGATGAGAACTGCATCAAAGTCCTGATTGAAGGTCTACATCGCTCGAAGCTGGTCGAAATTATCGAAGAAGAGGACCATCTAAAAGCAGAACATCAGTTAAGCCCAATGACGGTTGCGGTAGACAGTGAGGTTCAGGCCACACGTGTGCTCGAATTGCGTGCCCTGTTTGCACAATATGCCGAAGCAAAATTACGTAATGCGCGTGAACTGATTGCTGCGGTCAACAAAATTGATGACCTGCTGCAATTGCTGTTTTTTGTGGCGACCCGCGTTCCACTGAATATCGAAGTGAAACAGAAATTCCTGGAATACGACGAGTTTGAAGCACATTTACAGGAACTCATGACCTATTTGCTGCAACAGTCTGAAGAACAGCAGATTGAGCAAACCCTGCATGATTCTGTCAAACGCCAGATGGAAAAAAACCAGCGCGAATACTTCCTGAATGAAAAAATGAAAGTCATTCAGCGCGAACTTTCCGATATGAATGGCGGTGCGGAAGATGACGTTGCGGAAATTGAAAAACGTTTGGCCGAAGCTGATTTACCAGAACACGTGCGTAAAAAAGCCGAATCTGAACTGCGCAAGTTAAAAGCCATGCAACCGGCGTCGAGTGAAGCGGCGGTGGTCCGTAACTATCTTGAAGTAATTCTGGATACGCCGTGGAACAAGGCCAGCAAAGTCAGCATCAACCTGAATAAAGCGCAGGAAATTCTGGATGCCGATCACTATGGTCTGGACGAAGTCAAAGAACGCATTGTGGAATATCTGGCAGTTCAATCACGCGTGAAAAAACTGCGTGGCCCGATTCTGTGTCTGGTGGGTCCTCCGGGTGTTGGTAAAACCTCTTTAGGTGAATCAATTGCCAAAGCCACTGGCCGTGAATTTGTGCGCATGGCGCTAGGCGGGGTCCGTGATGAAGCGGAAATCCGTGGTCACCGTCGTACCTATATTGGTGCAATGCCGGGTAAAATTGTGCAGTCTTTAACCAAAGTTGGCGTCAAGAACCCGCTGTTCCTGCTCGACGAAATTGACAAGATGGCGCAAGACTACCGTGGCGATCCTGCCTCGGCGATGCTGGAAGTACTCGATCCATCACAAAACAACAAGTTCAATGATCACTATTTAGATCTGGACCTGGACCTGTCTGAAGTGATGTTTATCTGTACCGCCAACAGCATGAATATTCCTGAAGCACTTCTGGATCGTATGGAAGTGATTCGTCTTCCGGGTTATACCGAAGAAGAAAAAGTGAATATTGCCGATCGTTATCTGGTGCCAAAAGCCATCAAGAATAACGGTTTACGTGGCAAAGAACTGACCGTACATGAAGAAGCAATTCGTGACATCGTACGTCGTTATACCCGTGAAGCCGGTGTGCGTAGCCTGGAACGTGAAGTGTCCAAAATTGCACGTAAAGTGGTCAAAGAAGCGGTCAGCAAAAAAGCCAAAAACCTGCAGGTTGAGGTCAACGCGGGCAACTTGCCAGACTACTTGGGTCCACACAAATTCGACTTCGGCATGGCGGAAGAAGAAGCAGAAGTGGGTCGCGTGAATGGTTTAGCCTGGACCTCTGTGGGCGGTGAATTACTGACTATTGAAGTGGCGACCATGAAAGGTAAAGGCACTTTCATTACCACCGGTTCACTCGGTGATGTCATGCAGGAGTCGATTAAAGCAGCCATGACTGTGGTGCGTACCCGTGCCGACTCTCTGGGCATTGAATCTTCAGTCTTTGCTGAAACTGATGTACACGTGCATTTACCTGAAGGTGCTACACCAAAAGATGGTCCATCGGCAGGTCTGGCACTGACTACCGCGCTGGTATCAGCCTTTACCGGCATTCCAATCCGTCCGGATATTGCTATGACCGGTGAAACCAGCTTGCGTGGCCGTGCTATGCGCATTGGTGGCTTAAAAGAGAAGCTGTTAGCCGCACACCGTGGTGGTATTAAACTGGTGTTTATTCCCCAGGAAAACGTCCGTGACCTAGCGGAAATTCCGGATAACGTTAAAGACGGTCTGGAAATTAAAGCAGTGAAATCCATTGATGAGATTTTACCGCTGGCATTAACCTCAATGCCAAAACCACTGGTGAAAGCACCAATTGTAAAACCGGTAGAAGAAGGTAAGGCTGCACGTCACTAAGTGGAGCCTTCATATCTTCTCCACAAAAGAGAGCTTCGGCTCTCTTTTGTTGTTTTCGGGTGATGAAATGTTCCACTTGAAAAATTTCCGTTCATCTCCATCTATAATAATACAGAGCATATTGCTGTAAGTTTCTTTCTTTATTCCTGCTCATCGTATGGCCATTCAAACTCCAGATGAATGGCCTGTTTGACCGCAGTCCTACTCTATTTCAGGGCTGCGTTTTTTATGGCCGCTTATGGCGTTGCCCCGAGCAGTTGATGAATCAGCCCATCAATCACCTGGCCCATTTTGGTGACATTTAAAGTATCCAGCGTATCCTTTTCGGTATGATAATTCGGATTACGATAATGCGAAGTATCGGTAATCAGAAGTGCTGGAATATCATGCTGCCAATAACTGCGATGATCCGAAAACCCGGCTGCACTGACAAACGCCGGCATCACCAGCCGTTCACACTGCAATTTATCTAACAGGCGCATCTGCTGACAGTATTGCTCACCCAGCGCATTGGACTGAAAATTACTGATCGCGGCAATATAATTGCCATGACTTGGATAAATCCATTTTAACCCCATCGGATACTGCTGGATTAAACGCGAATCATAGTAGCCAATCATTTCCAGCACATAGACTGCCTGAATATGCTCTTTTTCGGCCAGAATAGATTTGGCATGTACCTGACTGCCCATAAACTCGGTCTGATAATACGGTGCTTCTTGCAGGGTATAAAAAACAAACTCGACATTATGCGGCAGCTTGGTTTTTTCCTGGCTTAAAATACGCGCTATTTCAATTAATCCGGCCACACCGGAAGCATTGTCATCAGCGCCCTTCTGGTTGCCATGCACATCATAATGCGCACCTAAAATCACCCGATCTGAACGGCCAACCTTTAAATGACAGACCACATTGCGATAACTTTTTCCATTCACCGGATAAGTCTGGTACTGGCATGGAATGCCGAATAAACGCATCTGCTCTTTAATCCAGGCCGAAACCCGGTTCAATTCTTCAATATTTTTATGATTACGGTACACGCCCGGCGGCCCGATAATCTGCTGCAAATAGACTTTCAAATTTTGCGGATCAGCCGGTTCATATAATGAAATGGCGGCGGATAGCGGCTGCATCCAGCCCAGCAGCAAAGTACAACCCAATATCCCTAAACCGTTTTTAATCTGTTGAAATAACCACATTTATTATTGTTCCATACAAAAGCAGGTTTTATTGTCCTGTGGCTCATTAAAGCAACAGCAGCATACAGATTACAATTTCAAATTGTGTCTTTTCTCCTGCACAAGCGGCTTTCAAGGTTATAATTACTTTTCATTTTCTTGCCTGTTTTATTATGAAAATTCGTATTCTGACCATTGGTCAAAAAATGCCGGCTTGGGTACTGACTGGTTTTGAAGATTATTTCAAACGTATACAGCCTTTTGTACAAACCCAGATTATTGAATTGCCGATGGCCAAACGCGGCAAAAATGATTCAGAAGCCGATATTTTAAAATACCGGCAGATTGAAGGTGACAGCATCTTAAATGCCCTGAAAGCCAATGAAACCCTGATTGCACTAGAAGTGGGTGGGCGTGAATTCAGCACCGAAAAACTGGCTGAAACCATGAAAGGCTGGATGCTGGAAGGCAATGATATTGCCTTGGCGATTGGCGGCCCGGATGGTCATTCTGAAGCGGTGCGCAAAGCTGCAGCATGGCACTGGTCTTTATCTAAACTGACCCTGCCGCATCCACTGGTGCGAGTGATGCTGATTGAACAGCTGTATCGGGCCATGAGCATTAACCATAATCATCCTTATCATCGGGCGGGTTAAGAAAACCCTACCCATTGTTTCGTATTTAGAACATTCTGTTGAACCCGACCCGGTTTAATAAAGCATGTCGCTTTGACATGATAGGATCAGAATCGTGACATAGGCTTTCATTATGAATTTACAGACCCTTCCCGGCTTATTTATATCGCATGGTTCGCCTATGCTCGCGCTCAATCCTGAACAGGTCGGGCCGGCACTTGCCCGTTTAAGCACCAATCTGCCGAAACCGCAGGCGATTGTGGTGATGTCTGCGCATTGGGAAAGTCGCAGTCTTGAAGTCAACACCGGTATTCGTCCAGAAACCTGGCATGATTTCCGCGGCTTCCCGGAAGAGCTGTACCAGATTCGCTATCCGGCGCCGGGACAACCTGAGCTGGCCGAAGAGGTATTACAGCTGCTGGCCAATGCCGGTTTTAATGCGCATGCCAACAGCACCCGCCCGCGCGATCATGGAGTGTGGATGCCATTGCTGCATATGTATCCTGAAGCGGACATTCCGGTAATTGAAGTGTCGTTGCCGATGCATCTGCAGGCTGCAGATCTGTACAAGATTGGCCAGACTTTGGCAGTGTTACGAGAACGCCAAATTCTGCTGATTGGTTCAGGCAGTATTACCCATAATTTAAGAGAGTTATCTTGGGACAACCAGCACAGCGTGGTGCCAGAATGGGCTTCGACTTTCCGTAATTATGTGGTCAGCAAACTGGCGCATCAGGACTATGATGCGGTACTGGACTGGCCGACTATTCCTTATGTGCATCGCAACCATCCAACCATCGAACATCTGGCCCCCCTGTTTTTTAGCATGGGCACCGGGCATCGTTTTAGTATTGTGCATAGCAGCTTTACCATGGGCGCACTGGGTATGGATATTTACCGCTTTGACTAAAATCTAGCGCGACCAAACATAACTTTTTATTATTTATTAACAAAAAATTATTTATGGATACATTTTGCAACCGGAAAGGGGCAAATGTATCCATTTTTTTAAATAGCAAATCGGTTATATTCTGATAAATTTCCGATAAGTGCTTTATTTATAAAATGAAACTCAAATATTTAGCTATTTTACTTTTCCCTTTAAGCTTGGCCGCTTGCCAGAGTAGTGATCTGCAACGTGCGGGAGATATTGCAGTGTCTGTATTACAACAACAAAATGCCGATAAGATTGTCAGCGCTTACCAATGGTCTTTAGATACCGGTGCAGCCAAACCCCTGACCCTGAATTTTAATGACAATGGCCGTTTAAGTATTGGCACCAGCTGTAACCAGATGGGTGGTAACTGGCAGATTAACAACAACCAGTTACAGGTGGGTATGTTAATCAGTACCGAAATGGCCTGTGAAGCCAGCGCCATGCAGCAGGAACGTTTTGCCGCTGTCCTGTTCCAAAAACCTGTCAGCGTGCAGCTGGACATGAAAAATACGCAACAACCGAGCTTAATCTTGACCGCTGCAGATGGCCAGCAACATACTTTTCAGGGCAAAATGACGCCGGAAACCAAATACCAGTCGGCCGGTGAAACCATCTTCCTGGAAATTTCCCCGGAAACCAAAGCCTGTACCGGCGTTGCTCCACAAACCTGCTTGCAGGTACGCGAAGTCAAATACAATGAACAGGGTCTGAAAACCCAAGTTGATCAGGACTGGACTTTATTCTATGACCAAATTGAAGGCTTTCAGCACAATCCGAATGAACGCCAGATTATTCGGGTCAAGCGTTATGAACTGAAAAACCCGGCGGCTGATCAATCCAAATATGCCTATGTACACGATATGACGGTTGAAACTGGCCGGATCAATTAACAGCAGATCTTAAAAAAATAACCCATAAAAAAACCGAGGTCAGTGCCTCGGTTTTTTCAGCTTATACGCAGTTAAAACTTAGTATACGCCTTGAGCCAGCATTGCATCAGCAACTTTTACGAAGCCTGCAATGTTTGCGCCGTCTACGTAGTTAACAGTACCATCTTCCTGAGTACCGTATTTCACGCAGTTACGGTGAATTTCTTTCATGATTGCGTGTAAACGCTCATCTACTTCTTCAAACGTCCAGCCCAAACGTAATGCGTTTTGAGACATTTCCAGACCAGAAGTCGCTACACCACCAGCATTTGATGCTTTACCTGGTGCATACAGAATTTTCGCCTCAACGAATTTCTCAACTGCGTCTAAAGTAGACGGCATGTTGGCACCTTCAGCCACACAGATTGCACCGTTAGCCAGTAATACCTCAGCATCTTCACCGTTTAACTCGTTTTGAGTTGCACATGGCAGCGCGATGTCACACTTGATACCCCAAGGACGTTTGCCTTCCAAGTATTCAAAACCGTGTTTAGACGCAAATTCAGAGATACGGCCACGTTTGATGTTTTTCAGATCCATCACTTCTTTCAGCAATTCGTCTGTGAAACCATCTTTCACATACACAGTACCGTTAGAGTCAGACAGTGAAACCACTTTCGCGCCCAGGAACATGGCTTTTTCAGCAGCGTATTGCGCGACGTTACCTGAACCAGAGATTGCTACGACTTTGTCTTTGAAGCTGTCGCCACGAGTTTTCAGCATTTCCTCAGCGAAATAAACTGTACCGTAACCTGTTGCTTCTGGACGTGCCAAAGAACCACCGAATGTTAAGCCTTTGCCCGTGAACACACATGAAGTGTCATTGCTCAGCTTTTTCATCATACCGGCCATATAGCCAACTTCACGGCCACCTACACCAATATCACCCGCCGGGATATCTGTGTCTGAACCCAAATGACGATAAAGCTCGATCATTAACGCCTGGCAGAAACGCATGATTTCGCCTTCAGATTTACCTTTAGGGTCAAAGTCTGAACCGCCTTTACCGCCGCCCATTGGCAAAGTAGTTAAGGCATTTTTGAAAGTCTGTTCAAAACCTAAGAATTTCAGGATAGACAGGTTCACTGACGGGTGGAAACGCATACCACCTTTGAATGGACCAATTGCCGAGTTGTATTGAACACGGAACGCACGGTTCACATGAGTTTGACCCTGATCATCTACCCAGGAAACGCGGAACTGGATCGCACGTTCTGGCTCGACTAAACGCTCTAACAGACCATGTGCAGCGTATTGAGGATTCTTTTCAATGAATGGCCACAGGCTGGTCATCACCTCTTCTACTGCTTGTAGAAACTCTGGTTGATAGGCATCACGTGTTTTAACGTAATCTAGGAAATCGTTAAGGCTGTTATATTTCAACGCTTAATCCTCAGCAGAATGTTGGATCAAAATTGGGCAAAATTTCAATCAATGATTTATTTTGGCGCAAAATATTAAATATCTTTTGTTAACAATCTACAATAGTTTTTTTCAAAAAACTTTATTTAATCCATATTTTCAATAAATTAGATTGATCAAAATTGAAAAATTATTCCATTTTTTGTAAGCAAATATGTATTTAAAATTGACCATTTTGCCCAAAAATAAAGCAGATTATGGTCCAACTTTGTACACAAGCTTAATGCTTGAAAACATGCTAGAATCTGCGGCTCAGGTTTATTGTTCGCTTTCTCTGCGCCCTTCGCAGCCGTGGTTTTTACATGAATTCGCAAATTGCTCTCATCCAGAATATTGATACCCTGCTTCCTCAAACCCAATGCGGTTTATGTGGACATCGGGATGGATGTTTACCCTATGCAAAGTCGATTGCCGAAGGTGAAGCCGCCAATAAATGTGTACCGGGCGGTCAACCGGTTGCCGATGCGCTGGCCAAACTGCTGGGCAGAGAACGCTTAACCGCCGAAGCCAGTGTCTGGCCCATTCAGTCCGATGGCCGTCCGCAGCGTATGAAAGCGGTGATTCGTGAAGATGAATGTATTGGCTGTACCAAATGTATTAATGCCTGCCCGGTCGATGCCATTTTAGGTTCCGGCAAACTGATGCACAGCATTCTGACCGACCTGTGTACCGGCTGTGAACTGTGTATTCCACCCTGCCCGGTGGACTGTATTGATCTGGTTGAAGATGTCAAACCCGTACCCACAGACGCGGAACGGATGAGCGAGCAGAAGGATTTACGCCAGCGCTATTATGCGCACATTCAGCGTGAAGAGCTGCGCCGCCTGCACCGCAAAGGGCCGGTAGTGCGTGCTGAGATTGATACCGCGCTGTTCGCCCAGTTCTCGCAGCAGACCGATGCCGTACCGGAAATCCAGATGGTTGAAAAAGCCGATCATCCGGCTGTCACCCACGATGCCAAAACCACCATCGAGCTGGCCAAGCTCAGAACCCAGATCAAAAAATTAGAAAAACAGCTGAGTGTGCGTGAAGATGCCAACAAGCGCGCGCAACTGGCGCAGCTTCAGCAACAATTACAGCACTTACAGGGAGAGGCCTAATTCATGAGCAGCGCAGTCAAACCGGTAAAAAACTTGACCCGAAAGCAGGTCTATACCTTTTTTGAGCGCTTGCGTGAACAGCGTCCGCATCCAACCACCGAACTGAATTTCTCCTCACCGTTTGAATTGCTGGTGGCAGTGACCTTATCGGCGCAGGCCACCGATGTTAGCGTGAACAAAGCCACAGACAAATTATTTCCAGTAGCGAATACTCCGGAAGCGATTTATGCACTGGGAGTCGATGGGCTAAAGGACTATATCAAGACCATTGGCCTGTATAACTCCAAAGCGGAAAATGTGATTAAGGCCTGTAAAATCCTGATTGAAAAGCACAACAGCCAGGTACCGGAAAATCGGGCCGATCTGGAGGCCTTGCCAGGTGTCGGACGTAAAACAGCCAATGTGGTGCTGAACACGGCGTTTGGTCAACCGACCATGGCAGTTGATACCCATATTTTCCGTGTCGGCAACCGGACCGGTTTAGCCGTGGGTAAAAATGTGCTGGAAGTGGAACACCGTCTGGTGAAGGTGATTCCCAAAGAATTTATCGTTGATGCACATCACTGGCTAATTCTGCATGGCCGCTATTGCTGTATTGCCCGCAAGCCTAAATGCTATGAATGTGTAGTGGCCGATGTCTGTAACTGGCCAGACCGGTTTGAGTTTGGAGCTGCGCGCCAGATTGCAGTCAAAAATATTGAAGCTGAATCCTGAATTCAGCTTTTTTATACTTGAAGATGACCTGCGCTGCATATTCGAGGTAGATCATTCAATAATGCTGATGTAAGTCGGGCGATAAAAACCCGCTTAGTCTTGTGCGTCTTTATCCTGTGCTTTTTTCTGCTGCTCTAATTGTGCCTGCAATTTAGGATGCAATTGACGCTGCTGTGGCTGGTTGGCATTTGCAGCACGTTCTTCCTGACGCACTTTTAGCAGCATTTTATAGCTGATATAAAACAGACCCACCAACATGGCCAGGAACAGCACCATTAAAATTAACATACCAATTTTCACCGAGGCAGTTTCCTTATACGCACGCAAATAAAAAAGGAGCCCTACTATGACCGAGGACTCCCTTAAAGTCAAAACAATCAGCGGATGATTATTTTGCCTGATCTAAAATTGCGAACAGATCCGCTTGTACATCTTCAATTGGACGTAGACCGTTAAGTTTGTCATACGTCGGTGCATTTTCACCTGTCGCTGCGCGGCCTTGGTAGAAACCAACCAGTTGCTCAGTTTCAGTGTGGTAAGACGCTAAACGCTTACGAATGGTTTCTTCCTGGTCATCTGGACGTTGTACCAGATCTTCACCCGTTTCATCATCTTTACCTTCCACTTTTGGCGGATTGTAAACGATGTGATAAACACGACCAGAAGCCGGGTGCTGACGGCGACCAGACAGACGCTGTACGATTTCTTCGTCCGGTACATCAATTTCAATCACGTGATCAATGTTGATGCCTTCTTTTTCCAGCGCTTCCGCTTGTGGAATGGTACGCGGGAAACCATCAAAAATGCATCCATTGGCACAATCAGGTTGAGCAATACGCTCTTTCACTAAACCGATGATCAATTCATCTGAAACCAGACCACCGCTTTCCATTACGTTTTTAGCCTGTAGACCTAATTCAGTACCTTCACGAATCGCAGCACGGAGCATATCACCGGTTGAAATTTGTGGGATATTGTAGCGCTTACAGATCAACTGAGCTTGTGTACCTTTACCTGCTCCAGGTGGTCCGAGTAAGATAATGCGCATAAAAAAACATCCTCATTTTTAACAATGTACATGACACTTTGTTCATGACGAACTCAGGTTCGACATGCTGTCCAGCATCCAATTATAAGAAAGCGACAAACAAATGTATTAAACCAGCAATAAAACCGGTTACCCCTCCCAATACAATCAAGATCCATTCATCTTCCTGAAAGGCAGGACGCAATAAATTTTGAAACTCTCTTGGTGTAAGTTCAAGAATACGTTCTCTAAACATTTGATAGATTTTCTGTGCACGGCTCGCATTAAAGGCTGGGTCGCATACAGGCACCATCGTAATTTCAATTGAGCGATCGATCAAGTCTGTCTTGAGTTTTGCGTATTCTTTTGGCCCTAAAGACAATTGTAAAGAGGTTCTGACCAGTGGGGTTTCCATAATTTCATTAATATGGCGTTTAACAATCCGACGGGTCTTGTCTTTTTTACTGCCATACATCATTTCGGTCATAATGGATTTTAAAGTAATTAAATCTTCGGTGACCACACTGGCAAATACATCAGACACCTCTTCCTGGCGCTTCATAAAGGCACCCTGAACATTATAGGTGCCAATGCGCGGAATAACAGGTTTAATCCACGGAAATTTGCGACTCTGTGTTCGCGTAAAAAATTGTGGATACTTCACATAATGCGGTTCAATCGGGTTGAACACCATCCAGATCGCAATCCAGTTGGTTAAAAAGCCCCAGATGGCGGCCCAGAATGGTACGGTCCAGTGCCACGGCACAATAAACCAGACAATCATCTGGAATATACCAAAGAACATCCCGATTAACGCACTGATATGCCAGATAAAGTTAATTTCTTTCTGGCCCACTTTCAGGAACATGCGCACCATTAAACGGCGGTCGCCTTCCATCTGGCGTACCACCATTTCGCGCATATCCACCAGTGACTCGACATTCAAAGTCAGTTCAGTGACCAGTTCACGTAGCACCGCAGGCAGCTGTTTATGTGCCTGGGCATAAATGCGGCGTTTAATTGAATACGGCAGGTTCTCCCACAGCAC
Source organism: Acinetobacter sp. CIP 53.82 (assembly GCF_000369465.1). Lineage (NCBI taxonomy): Bacteria > Pseudomonadati > Pseudomonadota > Gammaproteobacteria > Moraxellales > Moraxellaceae > Acinetobacter > Acinetobacter sp. CIP 53.82. Next base: position 439,231 of record NZ_KB850046.1, read on the forward strand.
AGCATTGCGATCGATCATCACCTCATCAATTAAATGCTCCAGCTCGAAACCGACCTGCTCGCCAATAATCCGTGCCATATCTTCCGGGTCCATGGCATCCAGAAATTCGCGCAATGAGCCCAGTTTAGACAAGGTATTGTCGGTAATAATGCCTGAAATACGCCCGGCTTTTCTCGGCACAATCCCCTGCCAGCCTACCGGCAACGGCCCCAGATGGAAGCCCCAGAAATTAATGGGATAGAACACCATTTTCAGTGCCATCCACACATGGGCCCAGGTCACAAAAGCGGTGACAGGGATAATGCTGAGCACAGCCCAAAAATCCGGGCGATTCAAAAAGGTTTGCCACAACTGATTGATGTACTCAAGCATGCATATTTTCCATATTTATTTCTAATTACCGGATTCTAAAAGCATTTAACTCGCTATTCTGGCTATAAACCCACACTTAAAGTATAGGAAAATTGTAGTTTTGGCTCGGTTTCTGCAATCACCCGACCGGCCCGATCTTCCAGTTTTTCACCTGCACCAATCCCCACACTAAAGGTACTGATCCGTTCACGGCTCAGCAAGACATAAGCAAGATCTACACCAGCGCCCAGACGTGCTTTCTCTTTCTGGTCGACCACTTTGGATTCAAGATGACCCGCATAAGCTCCGATATAATAACCATTTTTATCTTTACCGGTGAAATGATATGGCAAGCGAAAGCCAATTTGTCCACCCGGTTCATGATCCCCATTTAAAAATGCCCCAGCTTTGGCATAGGCAATGCCGTAGGGATTGACCCATTCTGCATTTAAATGAAGTAATTTTTGTGTAATTCCTGCCCCGACATTCCAGGTTTTTGTATCTTCCCCGGTCAATTTTGCCTGTGGGAAAAAAGAAGATTCTTCGGCATAGGCCACATTGCACAGTGCAATACATGCCACTAAGGAATATACTTTTTTCATTATTTTCACCAAGTTCCTTAATTCTAATTGTAAAACAATCCTGTTTTATTTTTTTGACTGTAGCAGATTTACCCAGATTCTTATATACAGCAGCCGATCTTTTTATTGTCGCAAAGGTCAAAAACCTAAATCACATTATTTGTGTCGAATCGGTCATGCAGGCATACGCAAAGCGCTGTGTTATCGGCTAGAATAACAGCCCTATTCTCATCTCCTTGATCTGTTTAAGCCGATTGCATATGAAACAGCACTTTCCTTTAAAAAACGTTCAGCAAGAAAAGCGCATTTTTCGCAATCGGGTATTCATCTCTATCGGGCTGGTCAGTTTCTTTTTACTGCTGCTGGTGGTACGTTATGCCTATCTGCAAATCAGCAGCTTTGATGAGTTTGCCACCGCATCTGACAAAAACCGGATTCGCCTGCAACCCTTAGCGCCCGCACGTGGTTATATCTATGACCGTAATGGGGTGTTGCTGGCCGATAACTATCCGGTCTTTACCGCGACCTTAAGCCGGGCCGATGTCGAAGATATTGATGCCACCATCGAACGGCTGACCCCGATTCTGGAACTGACTGAAGAAGATATTGAACGCTTCCAGAGCCGGATTAAAACCGCGCGTAAAACCGAACGGGTGTCCATTAAACTGAATCTGAATGAAACCGATATTGCCCGTTTCAGTGAAGTAAAATTCCAGTTTCCCGGGGTGAATATTGAAACCCAGATGACCCGTTACTATCCACATGGTGAGCTGTTTGCGCATGTGATTGGTTATGTGGGCCGGATCAATGACAAAGAGCTGAAAGAGATTGATAAAGATGCCTACGCCGGCACCAACCTGATTGGTAAAATTGGCGTAGAAAAATCATATGAGCATTTACTGCACGGCGTACCGGGTAATGAATCGGTCGAGGCCGATGCACACGGTAATGTACTGCGTCATTTGGGCCGTAAAGATCCGGTTCGCGGTAATGATCTATACCTGTCCTTAGATTATGGCCTGCAAGTGGTGGCCTCTGAACAGCTGGCTGGCCGCCGTGGTGCGATTGTCGCGCTTGATCCACGTACCGGGGAAATTCTGGCGCTGGTGTCGAGCCCCAGCTTTAACCCGAACCTCTTTGTCACCGGCATCAGCCATACCAACTATGCCGCCCTGCGTGACAATATTGACCAGCCGCTGTATAACCGTGCCGTGCAAGGGGTGTATCCGCCCGGCTCGACCATTAAGCCGATGTTTGGTTTAGGCGGGATTCATTATGGTCTGGTCGACTGGAGCACCGCGATTCAGGATTATGGCTATTTCACCTTACCGGGCGATAGCCACCGTTTCCGTGACCATAAAAAATCAGGGCATGGCATTGTCAATATGCACACCGCTCAGGTGGTGTCCTGTGATACCTATTTCTATGTACTGTCCTACCGGATGGGCATTGAAAAGATGAATGACTGGATGCGCCAGTTTGGTTTTAGTGAACGCACTGGCGTCGATTTACCAAGTGAAAGCACCGGCCTATATCCAAGTCCGGAATGGAAGATGCGTACCCGCAATGCCAAATGGATGCGCGGTGAGACCATTTCGGTCAGTATTGGTCAGGGTGCCTTCACCGCGACGCCATTACAACTAGCCATGGCCACGGCCATTACCGCCAACCAGGGCTTTAAAGTCACGCCACACGTGCTGCGTGAAAGCCGCGGTGCACGGCCATTTAAGGTGCATAATGGTACCAATGGCCGCATTGAATTTAACGGGACCGACGAAGACTGGATTAAAATGCGCGATGCCATGGTGGATGTCATTCAATCAGGCACCGGTAAAGGTATTAAAAGCGGCCTGCAATATTCAATTGCCGGAAAAACCGGAACCGCGCAGGTCAAAAGTATTGCCCAGGGCAAACGCTATAATGAAGCACTGCTCACCGACCGTCAGCTTGACCATGGTTTATTTGTCGGCTTTGCTCCGGCAGAAAAACCTGAAATTGCCATTGCGGTGATTCTGGAAAATGGCCGTGGCGGGAGTGCCGCCACTGCCCTGGCCCGTCCAATTCTGGATTACTGGCTACTCAACAAAGACAAGAATCCGATTCGTCCATCTGCGGCCCAAATTAGTGGTGGCCTGATGACCGCCGGCCTGAAACCAAGTGAACTGCCAAGTGCCGAAGGCGCTCGTAGCACCACTACTCCGGCTCAGGACACCGCTGCATCTGCGCCAGTAACACCGGCCGCTGCCCCATCTGCCACAATAGAGAGTGACTAAACCATGAAAAACCAGCTACGAATTATTGGTGGAGACTGGAAACGTCGCCAGTTGGCCTTTGCCAGTATTGACGGTTTACGCCCGACGCCAGACCGGGTGCGTGAAACCCTGTTTAACTGGCTAATGTGGGATGTGCAAAATGCCAAGGTACTGGACCTGTGTGCCGGCTCGGGGGCGCTTTCCTTTGAAGCGCTATCACGTGGTGCTGCACAGGTCACCATGATTGAACCGGACCGCACTCAAGCCCAGTTCCTGACCCAGAACCTAGAACTGTTAAAAGTTACCAAAGCCCGGGCCCAGTTAAAAATAAGTACTGCACAGCAGGCGCTGGCCAGTCTGAAAGACAGCTATGATCTGGTGTTTCTTGATCCACCTTATAGTCTGGATTTATGGGAACAGCTGGCACAACTGGCTGATCCATTAATTCAGGATAAAGGCCTGATTTATGTCGAAGCCGACCGTGATCTAAAACAGCTAAAACTGCCGGCCTCCTGGCAGAAAATCAAGGAAACCAAAGCCGGTACGGTCCGCGCCGGACTGTATCAGAAATCACTTTAACGTTTGATTGAACGGTTATAAAAAAAGGATTCCAGATGGAATCCTTTTTGATTTATACGCCCGGTCGTAATGGACGCTGCACTCGAGAAGTCGGCGGCAAAGCCGTCACTGGTTTGGCCTTAGCTGGATTACTCACCTGTGGCTTCTTCACGGGCGGCTTGTTGGCCACTGGACGATTTGGCTTTACCGGTTTGCTTTGTGCAGGTTTACTCTGTGTCGGTTTATGTGCAGGACGATTGGCCTGACCCGGTTTTTGCCCATGCGGACGTTGAGCATGCGGTCGATTCACTGGCTTAACCGATGGACGCTGCTGAATATACACCGGACGGCGTTCATGTTCCCAACGCGACACGGTATATGGATAGCTTGAATAGCCTCGATCATATCCGGTATAGACGCTATGTCGTGGACCATTCTCATACGGCGTGACCACACACCCGGTAAGTGCCACCGCCACCAGCGACACAAAAGCCAGCTTTTTCATGCAATTTATCCCCTGTTCAGATGGCTGCATTTTCAGCAATCAGCATGAATTTACTGGCAATTTTTTGTTGCGTTCCTGTATGTGCAAGTTCATATTTCATCCATATCTAGGCTATTTTTCTGGTGGATAAAAGAAAAGACTGGCCAAGTTTCTGCCGAGTTAAGGTTTTATCTGCCCTGCCTGATCTACTATTTGCAAGTGGAGATCAAAATTGGTTCAGAAAGATGAGCTTTTGACTCGATATTTAAGCAGTGCAAATGTTAAATGCTCACAAGAAAAAAGACAGCCATAGCCATCTTTTTAGAATCAGGGAAAAATAGAGATATTGCTTAGGCTATTTAGTTTTTAAACAGGCCCTGTTTTTCAATAAACTCAATAATCTGCTCCAAACCATCTTTGGTTTTCATATTGGAAAATAAAAATGGTTTATCACCACGCATGCGCTTGGCATCCTGATCCATTACTTCCAGACTAGCGCCGACCATCGGGGCTAAATCGGTTTTGTTAATAATCAGCAAATCAGATTTGGTAATGCCCGGCCCACCTTTACGTGGAATTTTTTCACCACCGGCCACATCAATCACATATAAAGTCAGATCGGATAATTCCGGACTAAAGGTTGCCGCCAAGTTATCGCCACCACTTTCAATAATGATCAATTCCAAGCCATCGAACTTTTCACACAAGTCGTCAATCGCTGCCAGGTTAATCGAAGCATCTTCACGGATGGCAGTGTGCGGACAGCCACCTGTTTCGACACCGACAATCCGGTCTGGGCTCATGGCTTCGTTGCGGGTAAGAAAGTTGGAGTCTTCCTTGGTATAAATGTCATTGGTGACCACCGCCATGTTATAGCGCTGGCGCAAGGCCTGACATAAATTGAGAGTAAGTGCAGTTTTACCTGAACCGACTGGACCACCGATGCCGACACGTAATGGAGAACGTTCTGTCATGTTGATTTTCCTTTTCTTGTCCCTCTCCTCTTAGGAGATAAGCAGTCATACTGCGCTAAGGTGAGGTGATTTCCTTCTCCCAAAGGGAGAGAGAATATTGATTAAATTTTTGAGCCCTCTCAATCTCCCTTTAAAAAGGAAGACTTTAAGAACGAAATAAGCGTGAATACTGAGTTTCATGCGCCATACTCAGCATGGCGTAATTGGGTAAGGCGCTACTGAGCTGCTCATCTTCCAGCGTTAAGGCTTTTTCGATGGCTGCCGGAACCTGCTCATGTAAATACCATAAAATCCGTTGCCCACTCATCTGCCCGAGCGGGACAGTTTTCACAGCCGCCAGCACCTGATTTTCCAGCACAGTAAAGGTATAAGCGGTTAATACATCTGCGTCATTGAGACCCAACTGGCCGCAGAGCTGGGCATAAACCGGCACAAAACCCAGCTGTTTTTTCACCGTCACCGGCATTTTCAGCACATCTTTAATCCATGCATTAAGAGAAAATGCCAGCTGCTGTGATTCTGCTAAAAGTTCACGGCTTTCCCGACTGGCACGATAAATCTGCGCCCAATGATCAAACTGTGTGTCATCATCATAAAATTGCATCAGCCGTTTTAAGACGGGTAGTTCAAAACGTACCAGTAGCATCTCCAAGACTTCTTCAAAGTAGGCGATGCTACTGCTTTCATCTTGAATCAGGCCCTGATCAATCGCACTTTCTACCCCTTGCGAATAGCAATACGCTCCGACCGGTAACGCTGTCGAAGACAGAGTCAGCAGCTTGAGCAGTTGCGCTGCATTAGTGATGGGCATGGGCGTGAATAGCCTTGATCGGGCTTAAACGATGATCATGATTGTGCTGTGCATATGCCCCGCTTTCCGGTTCAAAGGGATGCTCGACTTCATTCACAGTCAGGCCCAGCCCAATGACCATTTCAGCCAGCACATGATCTGGTTCAAAATACAGTGCAGTTGGCGTGAGCATCAGCGGTACATGGCGGTTGCCGAGGTGATACGCCGCTTTCAATAAATCGAAATCGGTTTGGGCGACCACTTGCATCAGGTGTTCAGGTTTCGCATCGACCCGGAGTACATCGCCTTGTTCAGTGGCAATAAATGAGCCGCTACGCAAAATGCCGGTACGCGGCAGGTCTGCACCAATATCGGCGCCTGATTTTAATGTTGCACGAAATCGGCTCTTTTGGCGGGTGTCAAAACTGAGTTCGACGGTTTCAAAAGTGCTTCCCTCTGAAATGTGTTCTATTCGTTGAGTGTAGATGTTCATGCTGTTCCTTTTGTCACGAAGATGTTTTGCTTTGGCTTATGTTTTTCAATTTCAAAGCAAAACATCTGTAAATTTACGCATCAAAAGTAAGCAGTTTTTATGCCAATTATGAGTTTTCTTGGTGCGTTATTCTTTCTTTTTTGACTTGGCTAATCAATTTAAACGGGGATGATTAGGAACTGTAATTGCATAATGATTTGGTATTTTTTCAGCACGATATAACTTCACACTTGTCCCTAGTTGATCATTCATATTGTTTATAGTTATTTTTAACTTTTCATAGTATTCATCACTACAGTTCATTCCTGCTATTACATTACTGAGATACTTCTCTCGGTCATAACTTTGAAACTCACTCTCGAAAGTACCATAACGAATAACTCTATATTCATTCTCATACTCCCATTCTTTAGACTTCTGCAAGAATATTGTTCGAATTGTATCTCCTACATTGTCAAATACATCTCTACCAATTTTTGGATATTCTTCAACATAATCGACTTCTAGTGGATGGAAGTTATCGTCTTGCATAGAATTAACATTTGCTGGAAATTTAAACTCGATCATAAATCCGCGATGAAACCTAGCATAATGTGACCACATTAAATGACTAAGAGGATTCGAATTTAAACAAAAAATAAAAGCTTTATTCCTTACAGAATCTAATAATTTTGTATTCTCTTTAGGACATAAAATTTTTTGAGCAATTTCATTTAGATTGTCTGCAAAATGTAAATGACTAAATTTAGTTTGTTCCTTCGCAGCTATCAAAAAACTTGGATCAATAAACGCATAACTATCAAAAGGATCATTAAAGTTTTTAGGTTGAGTAAATTTTAATGTACCATCCTTAAAGATATTCAATGCACCTTCTGAATCATCACAATGTTTGTATAAATAAAATTCCCTTTTCTCTAAATCAATAAAATTTTCAGTAATTGGCATAGCTTATAAATGTGATATTAATGATTGATCACTAATATCACAAAATATCTCAAAACAAGAAATACCGCTGCGCCATTGGCAAAACTTCCGCAGGTTCACAAGTCAGCAATTTCCCATCCGCCCGAACTTCATAAATTTCTGGGTCAACTTCCATTACTGGACAGTAGGTATTCAGCTTCATATCTTTCTTCTGAATATCCCGTGTACCTTTACATGGACTAATCAACTTTTTCAAACCGAGCTTTTCATGCACACCAGCCTCTATTGCCACTTGCGACAAGAAAGTAATACAAGTGTTATGCACTCCTCTAGCATTGGCACCAAACATCGGACGATAATGCACAGGCTGTGGGGTTGGAATTGAAGCATTAATATCACCCATTGGCGCTGCTGCAATCATGCCACCTTTAATAATCATCGATGGTTTTACACCAAAAAAGGCTGGTTTCCACAGCACTAAATCAGCAAGTTTACCGACTTCCACCGAACCAATTTCATGGCTTAAACCATGCGTAATGGCAGGGTTAATCGTATATTTGGCGATATAACGTTTTACCCGATTATTGTCATGCGTGGCATTGTCACCCTCTAAAGGACCCCGTTGCACTTTCATTTTATGTGCCGTTTGCCAAGTACGAATTACCACTTCACCAACACGTCCCATCGCTTGCGAATCCGATGACATCATGGCAATTGCACCTAAATCCTGCAAAATATCTTCCGCAGCAATGGTTTCACGGCGAATACGACTTTCCGCAAACGCCACATCTTCCGAAATGGCAGGATCTAAATGGTGACAGACCATCAACATATCCAAATGTTCATCAATGGTGTTGATGGTATAAGGACGCGTTGGATTGGTGGATGATGGCAATACATTCGGCTGACCAATGGCTTTTAAAATATCAGGCGCATGTCCACCACCGGCACCTTCAGTATGATAGGTGTGAATGGTCCGGTTTTTAAAGGCTGCCAAGGTTTCTTCCAAGAACCCACTTTCATTTAAAGTGTCGGTATGAATCGCCACTTGTACATCAAATTCATCTGCCACAGTCAAACAGTTATCAATCGCTGCAGGTGTCGAGCCCCAATCTTCATGCAGTTTTAAACCCACTACACCTGCACGAATTTGCTCGGCAATCGGTTCAGGCTGACTGAGGTTACCTTTACCCAATAAACCAATATTCATGGGTAAATCGTCAATGGCTTGCAGCATGGTGGAAATATGCCAAGGACCCGGAGTCACCGTCGTTGCCGATGTGCCTGCTGCAGGACCTGTACCGCCACCAATCATGGTGGTGACGCCTGACATGAGTGCAGTTTCCACTTGTTGTGGGCAAATCCAATGAATATGGGTATCCACACCACCTGCTGTTAAAATTTGTCCTTCACCTGCAATCACTTCAGTAGCAGCACCAAGTGGAATGGTAATATCCGGCTGAATATCAGGGTTGCCGGCTTTACCAATTTTCCAGATACGTCCGTTCTTTAAACCGACATCAGCTTTAACAATGCCCCACCAATCTACAATTAAAGCATTGGTAATGACGGTATCGGCAACATCATCAGCCAAAAGTTGTGACTGCCCCATGCCATCTCGGATGACTTTACCGCCACCAAATTTCACCTCTTCGCCATAGGTGGTCAGGTCTTGCTCGACTTCAATAAATAGTTCGGTATCGGCCAAACGAACCCGATCACCCACCGTTGGACCAAACATTTCCGCATAGGCGCGGCGTGACATTTTCATTTTAATTTTTCCTTAATCCAATGGACCCATGACACGACCTGCAAAACCGTACACTTCCCGTTTACCTGCCAAAGCGACCAGTTCAATATCCCGGCTTTGACCTGGCTCAAAACGTACCGCAGTCCCTGCTGCAATATTTAGACGATAGCCTCGCGCTGCTTCACGGTTAAATTGCAAAGCATCATTGGCCTCATAAAAATGAAAATGTGAACCGACTTGAATCGGACGATCTCCGATATTACTGACGGTCATTTTTAAGGTCTGACGTCCGACATTCATTTCAATGTCTGAGTCTGGGGTAATCACTTCTCCGGGTATCATGTTTGACTCCTAGACAATCGGTTGATGTACAGTGACCAGTTTTGAGCCATCTGGAAAAGTCGCTTCAACCTGAACTTCGGCAATCATTTCCGGTATACCTTCCATCACATCTTCACGTTTTAATAACGTGGTACCGTAATGCATCAGCTCACTCACGCTCATGCCATCACGCGCGCCTTCTAACAACGCGGCAGAAATATAGGCAATCGCCTCGGGATAGTTCAGTTTTAGCCCACGTGCTTTACGGCGTTCGGCCACCAAGCCCGCAGTAAAAATTAGCATTTTGTCTTTTTCAGTGGGATTGAGTTCCATATCTCGTTCCTAAGTTTGTTCTAAAGGGTGTAATGCAAAATGTGTGCTCAAAAAATTAAATTCCCTCTCCTTTCAGGAGAGGGTTAGGGAGAGGTAATAAACCCAATGTATTAGCCCTCCCTCTAACTCCCTCCCATAGGGAGGGAGAATGGTCTTTATGTCCGCCAAATCCTCGGAAATTCTTCATCTAAATCAAACCAGTAGCAGCGTAGCTTGGCGCGTATTGCGGCAAAGGCATCATGGCATTGACGCACGTCATCGCCCAGATAACGTGCTGTGACCACCTCATCCAGCAAGGTTAACGTCACCTTAATATCCATGCGCATGATCAGCTCACGGATTTGATCAATCTGCTGATCTAAATAGAATTTTGAGCGGAATTTTTCTGGCGGCACCGCCCAAAAGCTAGCCATGACTGCATGACCGCTCATTCCCAAACAGGAGCTGAGCCAGCGGTCATTGCCGCTAAAACTCAAACGGTCGGTAATCAGTAATTTATTATTCCGGTACAGCTGGAATCGATTTTGATAACTGCCTTCGGTAAATGTTTCATGGCGCGCCTGACGGCCCAGTACCAGCATATCCCAACCAATAAAACTGGCGGAATCCTCCAGCACAACTCTGGTTTCAGAATTGGCATGCGCACCATTAAAGAGCATGGTTTCTTGTGGTAGCCATTCAAAAATAGAGGTATCTTTAACTGTAATATCAATATGTTGGAAAGCCTGTTTTTGATTGGTCTTGTACCATTTTCCTGCACCCGGCGTGGTCACCAAGGCATGTGCGCCCTGCTCTGCCGACATCTGAAAGGTTAAATGATCACCCCCGGCAATGCCTGCCGGTGGATGCACAATAATGGCGTGGCACACCCCGGTTTTTTCCGGCCACAGCATTTTTTGCACCCGAACAGGACCATGATGTTTACGATGTTCCAATACGGTGCGATTTTCTGCGCCTTTAAAGCCAAGTTCGAGCTGTGCAAACCAATATTGCACCGCAGGCTTTACTTCTGTTGCCACCAGCTGATTCATTTTGCTCAATTCGTATCTTTGTTAAGTCTATGCCCTGGCATTAAGCAATAACTGCACCAATTTCTATCGGCGCAGATTTCGCTTTGGCTGGCTGCCATTTCTTGCTATGGTGCATCTGCATAGGGAATGAGGATGTGAGCAATATGCAAATTCGTGATCAAATTGTTTTAGTAACTGGCGGCGCACGCGGTTTAGGCCTGGCCATTACCCGGACCTTATTGGCGGAAGGGGCGCGTGTAGTGGTAAATTATTTAAACAGTGCCACTGCTGCCGAGCAGCTGGTGCAACAGTATCCTGAGCAGGTCTTTGCCTATCAGGCCGATGTCACTGACAAAGCCCAGGTGCAGGCACTCTTTGCCGCAGCCAAGGCCCGTTTTGGTCAGGCCATTCATAGTGTCATCAACAATGCCTTAATTAACTTTGAGTTTAATGGTGATGCCCGTCCCAAAGTCGAAGACCTGACGCCGGCCATCATGCAGCAACAGTTTGATGGTGCAGTTGTGGCTGCCCTCAATACCACCCAAGCAGCGCTTGAGGATATGAAAACTGCCGGATTTGGCCGTATTGTGAATATTGGTACCAACCTCGTGCAGAATCCGGTGGTGCCTTATCATGACTACACCACCGCCAAAGCGGCACTATTAGCCTTTACCCGTACTGCAGCGCATGATCTGGGCCAATATGGTATTAACGTGAATATGTTGTCTGGCGGTCTGCTCCAAACCACCGATGCCAGCAAAGCCACGCCAGATGCGGTATTTGATTTAATTGCTGCCTCGACGCCACTACGCCGCGTTACCACCCCGGAAGAATTTGCTGCTGCTATTATGATGTTCCTGTCACCGTATTCGCGTGCAGTCACCGGGCAAAACCTGATTGTTGATGGCGGTCTGGTCAAAGGTTAACTGCAGTTTTGTGTGACTTTTATCACAATAAACTAATTTTTAAGCAGTTAAACCGGTTTGTCATGCTAGAGGTGGGCTGAATTCGCTAGACTATGGCCCATCCTCTCTTCACTATTTTGCTAACATGAAACCCCTGTTTGCTTTGGCCTGCTGCACCCTGCTAAGTGCCTGTATGTTCGGTAACTCCCAAGAATTAAAACGCGCTGAACAATTGCTGGCGCAATTTGAATGCCATAATATTGAAACCGCACTGATGACACATAGTGCCATTAACAGCTATCACGAACATGCGCTGGTTGCCGCTCGGCAAAAAGCCAGCCGTTATGTGGAACAGTATCGGGAAGGTGAACAGCAATCTAGCCTGGCGGTGGATGAAATTGTGCAGCAGCAATATCAGCTTTATACCGCAGCCTGCCAATCGTTGGGTGGGATTTTTCCCAAAGCAGAACAGCCTTAAATCAAAATCAAATATTTAGAAGTTTGATCAAGCGAAACAACGGATCAGAGATTGCATCTCGCATCTTGATGTACTGCCAATTGCGATATTGAAAGCATATAAATAAGAAGACAGGGCCGATGCCCTGTCTTCTTTTTTTAACGATGAACGATTATTCAGCCTCTGCATAGTAACGGGTATCGACACTAAACTGTTCCGGGAATTTGGCGGCAATGCTGGCATAAAACGCCATGATTTCTGCCATGTCTTTTTCCATATCTCCCGATGGATAGACAATTTTACCCACCCCACATTTTTTCTGGGCGTAGTCCATATAGGCCAATGCAATCGGCACGCCAGCCGTTACTGCCACATGGTAAAAACCGGTTTTCCACTGTTCCTGTTTGGCACGTGTACCTTCTGGCGTAACCAGCATCACCAGCTTGGGATGCTGCTTGAACAAATCACTCATCAGCTGCACCATGCTCGGACGCTGCTCACCGGCTGCCTTCGGACGACGGTCAATGCCAATTCCGCCCATTGCACGGACAAAAGGCCCAAACGGAAACTTCATATAACTGTCTTTAATGGTCAGGCGAACATTCACGCCCAAGGCTTTAAGCGCCAAACGTGCATATAGTGCATCCCAGTTACTGGTATGCGGCGCGGCAATCATTACACACTGGTCCAAATCCAGCGGCCAGTGATTGTCAATTTCCCAGCCCATCAACCCCAAGCTCTGTTCTGCCAACTTCTCAAACACAAGCACAATCCACACAATAAAAATTGCGCGAAGTTTAACAACTCAACAGATTTAAAAAAGAGCAGATTGCTGAATATTTAAGCAATTAATATATAAATGTATACAATTAGCCAAACCGTCAATCGCCATTCCTGCCAATCTTTCATTTTTTTCGTAGATAAACCGGATGCGAGGAACTGAAAATAAATACTCACAGAAACCCAACAGGGCAATTTTTACAATCAGGCTATGCTGACCCTATCTGTCCTGTCAGGAGATTGATCGGTGAAAATAAAAATTTTGAGCCTTGCCCTCACGGCGCTGTTACTGGCCGCCTGTGATAACAATAAAACCCCTGAAACCGCCCGCGATGCAGAAACCACCTCGCCTGCCGCAGCCACTGACATGAGCGCCAATGATACAGCCGCCACCGCACTGGACTGGCCGGGAGAATATAAAGGGGTCTTGCCGTGTAGCGACTGCCAGGGCATTGAAACCGAGCTTGAGCTAAAAATGGATAAAACCTATGAGCTGAGTGAAGAATTCCTGGGTCGTGCCAATGGTCAGGAGTCCAAAATTACCGGTACGTTTGAATTTGACCCGAATGATCCTGCCGTTATTATTCTGGATCAGGCTGCCAATAACCGTAAATTCTTTGTCGGTGAAAACTTTATTGAAGCGCGCGATGTCAACAATGGCGACAATATTGATGCCAGCCAGAATTATCGTCTGCAAAAAGACCTGCAATAAAGCACAAGATCTAGCATCGCTAAAAGTCACCACTTTGGTGGCTTTTCTTGTTTCAAAACGGTTTTTTACCCGCGATAAAATTTGCTACAAAACAGCGGCTCAATTTAGCCCTCTGCTCTAGGCGAATATGCCCGAAAAGTTTATGTTTAATACCTTATCCAAAGATTGATCTGTTGCCATGTTATCTCGTCCTCTTCTTGCAATTAGCACCTTGTCCTTGTGTTTAAGTGGTTGCGGTGGGCAAGCTGAAAAAAGCAGTACCATGAGCAATGCCCAGGCCCAAACTGAAACCCAACCGCAAGACAGCCTAATGCCTGCTGCTGAAACAGCAGCACCACAGCCGGAGCCGCTGGCCGGTCACTACAAAACCATCCTTGACTGTGATGATTGCCAGCAGCGTATTCTTGAGTTAAAGATTCATCCGGATCAGAGCTACAGCCTGCAAGATACCCGTATCTATGCTCGCCGTCAGCGTAGCCAGAATACACAAGGTCAGGTCAGCTATACCAATGAACAGACTGCCCAATTAATCAGTACTGATCAACAGATTCAACAATTGCAGCCCACAGCAAACGGGCTGGAACTTGTAGATGCCTCATCCAAACAGCCAGCACTAAAACTGGAACGTGTTGCGACCATTGAAGTCAGCAATGCGCTGAAACATGCCGACATTCAGGCCGAACATATTGATAGCTTAAGCTTTCGCGATATTACCGATACCGTCAAAGCGCATGACTACTATATGCGTATTCATAACCAGTCAGATCAGCCGCTAAAACTGAAAGTCAGCGATATTATTCTGGTCGATCAAAACTATCAGGAATATAACGCGCTGGTTGATGAAAGCTTTTTAGAACCTATTCCGGCCCAGCAAACCCGCTACAATAAAATCAGCTTTAATTATCCGGACAATGCGGTGGCGGACTATATTAAGGTGAAATAGCTTTTCTTTTTTCTTTCATTTTCTATTCTGCCGTTTCTTTTTATCTTGCTGTACTGATCTTCTTTTTTCTTTCTTATTTATTCTTTTTATTCAAGCATAAAAAAACCCTGCAGATGCAGGGTTTTTTGTAAACCGTCTAACGATTAGCCGTTGAACTGGTTCATTGTGTTTTTCGCATCGTCACCCGCTTTAAGCGCGTTGTCACCAGCGAAGATTTCTTTGTGGTCATCACCGATATCAGAACCCGCCATTGCTTGGTGTTTCACACAAGCGATACCGCCACGGATTTCTTTACGTTGTACGCCAGCAACATAAGCCAACATACCTTCAGAACCGAAGTAACCTTGAGCAAGCTCGTGAGTAGACAGAGCAGCTGTGTGGTAAGTCGGAAGTGTGATTAAGTGATGGAATACACCCGCTTCACGAGAAGCATCTGCTTGGAATGTACGTACTTTTTCGTCAGCTTCAGCAGCTAATTCAGTGTTGTCGTACTCAGCACTCATTAACTTAGCACGGTCGTATGCAGATACATCTTTACCTTCAGCAACCCAACGGTCGTACGCTTGTTGACGGAAGTTTAAAGTCCAGTTGAACGATGGAGAGTTGTTATAAACAAGCTTCGCATTTGGCACAACTTCACGTACACGGTTCACCATGTGAGCGATTTCTTCAACGTTAGGCGTTGCAGTTTCGATCCAAAGCAGGTCAGCACCGTTTTGTAAGCTGGTTACACAGTCAAGTACAACGCGGTCAATTTGAGTGCCTTCACGGAACTGGTACAGGCCAGATGCTAAACGCTTAGGACGGTGTAATTTACCATCACGCTTGATCAGGATTTCGTCTTCTTTCGCTTCAGAGATGTCAATTTCTTGAGTGTCTAAGTAGCTGATGTATTGAGAAGCGATGTCGCCTGGCTCTTTAACCACTGGGATTTTTTGAGTCAAGTCAGCGCCTTCAGAGTCAGTACGTGCAACGATGATACCGTCGTCAAGACCCATTTCTAGGAACGCATAGCGAAGCGCGTGGATTTTCGCGATGAAGTCTTCGTGTGGAACAGTTACTTTACCTGCTTGGTGACCACATTGTTTCGCATCAGAAACCTGGTTTTCGATTTGCAGTGCACAAGCACCCGCTTCGATCATTTTCTTCGCAAGTAAGTAAGTTGCTTCTTCATTACCGAAACCAGCGTCGATGTCGGCAATAATTGGCACAACGTGAGTTTCAAAATTGTCGATTTGAGCAGTGATTTCAGCTGCTTTAGCAGTGTCACCTGCGTCTTGTGCTTTTTTCAGTGCACGGAACAAATCGTTTAATTCTTTTGCGTCAGCTTGACGTAAGAAAGTGTAGATTTCTTCGATCAATGCAGGAACAGAAGTTTTTTCGTGCATAGATTGGTCAGGAAGTGGACCGAATTCTGAACGAAGTGCAGCAACCATCCAGCCAGACAGGTAGATATAACGCTTAGAGGTTGTACCGAAGTATTTTTTGTTCGCAATCATTTTTTGTTGCGCAACGAAACCGTGCCAGCAACCTAATGATTGAGTATACTTGCTGCTGTCTGCATCGTATTCAGCCATATCACGACGCATAATCGCAGCTGTATATTTAGCAATGTCTAAACCAGTTTTGAAACGGTTTTGCATCTGCATACGCGCAGCATCTTCAGGACTGATGTCTGCCCAAGTGTTACCGAATTTCGCTTTCAATTCGCGGATTGCATCAATCGCTGTTTGGTATGTAGTCATGATATTTTCCTGTATTAATTTTAGGATTTTCTCCAACGAAATGACTAAAATCATACCTCTGGATGTGTTCAGATTTAGAGCACTTCGTCGTGTTGAGTACAGATTAGAGTGAGTTAGAAAATTAATCCAATATCCTCAAAGAATCTTCACTATTTATTTAAAAAATATGTAGATCAAAGTCGTATCCGAAAATTTATATTACAAAACAAATATTTGATTTTTATTAAATAAATTTTATTTTACAATTCAAATAACCGATTAAAAAACACACCATTTGCTTTTTTTATATTCATTATACTTAAGTCGGGTACGGCTTTTTCCGTACAAAATCAAGGCAATATCCGGCTTATTTTTAGCCTGGTAGAGCCAACCTGACAGTGAATAGAAGAAGACCATGCTTGTGTTGAGTCGCTCAACTCAAGCATTTCTGCAGGTGGATGCGATGAGGTTTGAATCAACCCGACACGCGCTGATTTAAGCCGCTTAAACCCCGCGCGAATTGGGCCGAAAAACCCGGTAAATATGCAGGAATTGATCCGATCAGGGAACAGGCTTTTTCGGTAATTGTTCTACCCAAGCCTTCAGGCTTATGGCATAATCCAAATAATTTCTTGGGTTTATTTTCGGTATTTTTTTTATGAATCTGGAGCGGGTCGATCTCAACCTACTAATTTACCTGGACGTATTACTTCGCGAAAAAAATGTCACTCGAGCAGCTGAACAATTGGGCGTTACCCAACCCGCCATGAGTAACATTTTACGTCGTCTACGTAACTTATTTAATGATCCCCTGCTCATCCGTTCATCTGAAGGGATGACCCCGACCGAACGCGCACTTGAATTACAACCACGTATTCGTGATGCCCTGTCCGATTTATCCATGATTCTGGAACCCCGTACCGAGTTCCGCCCGTATACCTCTAATCGCGTATTCCGGATTATGACTTCAGACTATGCCGAAGCCACTCTGGTGCCGCGTCTGGTCAAAGCCTTGCGTTCTGAAGCGCCAAATGTGGTGCTCGACTTTCTGACCCCAAGTGATGTCTCCTATCGTGACATGGAACAAGGCAAGGTAGACCTAGCCATCAACCGCTTTAATGAAATTCCGCAAAGTTTCCACCAGGTACTGGTCTGGCGTGACAGTTTTTCCTGTCTACTCAATCAGAAACACCCGGCGGCCGGCAACCTGAACCTAAAAAGCTATTTAGATGCACAGCATATCTGGGTCTCTAAAACCGGTATGGGCGTTGGCTTTGGCGTTAATCCGGAAAAACAGGCCGGATTAGGCTGGATTGATCAGGCGCTGGAGCGGATTGGTCAAAAACGCAAGATTTCAGTCTTTACCCGTCATTATCAGATGCCGGCACTATTGGCATCCAATGTGGATCTGGTGGCCACCTTACCGACCCGAATTGCCCGTTTACAGGCCAAAAGCCAGAATCTGCTGATTAAAGACCCGCCGTTTTATATTCCGGAATTTGAATTGAAGATGGCCTGGTGTCCGTTACTGCATCATCATCCGGCGCATCGCTGGTTACGCCAGCTGATTCTGTATGTGGCCCGTCAAATGATTGAAGAAGAAAACCGTGAGTTTTTAATGAATAACTCACAATTTTCTCAATTTTGACAAAAAATGCTCATAAATCTCTCTTTTTAAACCTTATACTAAGATGAACATGAGTAGTGCCCGGTGCACTACTCGATGTTTTTGACGTTAAAAATATTCAGAATAAAAATCCGCAGGTGGATTCGTGAGCCTCTTCCAGAACATTGTTATTATTTTCATACTGATTGCAGGAGCAGGTTTTTTATCACTGACCGAGATCGCCCTGGCCGGTGCGCGTAAGGTCAAATTAAAAATTCTGGCTGAAGCCGGAGATGAACGTGCGCAAAAAGTGCTGGATTTACAGGAAAACTCGGCAGACTTTTTTGCCGCCTCGCAAATTGGCTTGAATGCGATTGCCATTTTAGGCGGTATTTTAGGTGAAGGTGCTTTTCGCCCGTATTTCTACGATTTTGTCACCCGCTTCTATACCGGACCGTGGGCCGAAACCCTCAGCTTCGCGCTGTCTTTTACCTTAGTCACCTCTTTATTTATTCTGTTCGCCGACCTGATGCCGAAACGCCTGGCCATGATTGCACCAGAGAAAATTTCTATTTCCGTGATCAATCCAGTACAGGTATTTATTACCGTCTGCAAACCGCTGGCCTGGTTTATTAATGCCATCGCCAATATGCTGTTCCGGCTGTTTAAGGTCAATACCATCCGCGATGACAATATTACCTTTGATGATATTTCCGCAGTGATGGATGCCGGCGCCCAAGCGGGTGTGTTGCAAAAACAGGAACATCACTTTATTGAAAACGTGTTTGAACTGGAAGAACGTAATGTCCCATCCAGCATGACCACGCGTGAAAATGTGGTGTACTTTACCCTAAATGAAGCCGAAGACAGCATTCGCCAGAAACTGGCCGAATTTCCCTATTCCAAATTTCTGGTCTGTAATGAAAATATTGATCAGGTGATTGGCTATGTCGATGCCAAAGACATTCTGGTGCGGATTCTGAATAACCAGAAAATTAACCAGCTGAATGAATCAACCATTCGTAATGTACTCACCATCCCCGATACCCTGACTCTGTCTGAAGTGCTGGACCGCTTCCGCTCGACCAAAGAAAAATTTGCGGTGGTGATTAATGAATATGCACTGGTGGTCGGCGTCATTACCCTGTCCGATATTATGATTACCGTAATGGGCGACTGGGTAACCCCTATTGAAGAAGAACAGCAGATTATTAAACGTGATAATAATTCATGGCTGATTGATGGCAGTACTCCAATTGAAGACATGAAACATGCGCTTGAAATTGAAGAGATGCCCGATGAAGAAAACTATGAAACTCTGGCCGGTTTTATGATGTATCAACTGCGCAAGATTCCGCGTCCAGCCGATACCGTGTTATATGGCGGTTATAAATTTGAAGTGGTCGATGTCGATCATTTTAAAATTGACCAGCTGTTGGTGACACGTTTACTGGAAAATAACCAACCGCCGGAACAGGAATAATCTATCTTTCTCTAATCAAGAGCGATAAAAAAACTTTCTAGACTCTAGAAAGTTTTTTTCATGCAGCAATTCACTTAAAACTGACGCAGCAATTCATCCAGCACCGCCTGATAGTGAATGGCAATGTCATCTTCCAGAATTTTATAGGCGCTGTCGAACTGCACCATTGGCCAGCCTTCTTTCCAGAACGGGAAAATATTGTGCAGGTCATGGGTCACAATCGCATCTTCACGGACAATAGCTTGTGCAATTTGTGCCAGTACCTGGGCGGTTTCTGCGCCATCAATGGCCAGATAATCAATCTGACGGGCTTTTAAAATACGAATCCGGTCTTTTTTATAGCGGATTTTTTTGGCTTGGGCTTCATTTAGGCTCAATGCCAGCGTCACCGCTTCAACAAATTTTTCTTCAAAAGATTGATGCAATGCCACCAAGGCCTGTTTATGCGCTTCCTGACGTCCCACTTTTCCACCTTTGCGGATAATCTCTTTGGCTTCGTTATTGAGCACATCATTCTTCATACTCTGAAGGATGTCTATAATTTCAATATCGCTTAAAGATTCAGGAGACTGGTCAATCATGAAATAGCCTTGGGCAAAAAGTAAAAGACTATTTTCGCATAATTTCGCTTAAAGCTCGACAGATTCCGTAGCAATTATGACAGGAATAAGAGGCCAGTCTTAATGGTCATCAAAACTCAAATGCATACCCACAATACGAATTAATGCAGATAATGGCTAAGGCTCTGCTCCAGCTCGGTTTGTAAATGCAGCGGCGCTACAATTTTGACATAGGGAATCCAGTAGCGTACCAGCGGATAAAGCTGAATATGATGGCGAATCTGGCAGGAAATCAACAGGCTGCCACACGGCTTTTCTTCCAGAATCTGCTGCTTTGGAAACAGCCGGCGCTGTTTAAAATACAGCGCGGCATCTGCCGCAACCGATAAATGCACTTCCTGCTGTTCATGACCAAACCAGATACCTTCTTCATCTTCCAACTGTTGCAGAATAGCCGGATCATGCTCAAACGGGTCCAGTTCATAGCTGAGTTCAATCTGCTCAATCAGGCTCAGACGATACACTTTTAAAGTGTCCGAATGCACCGCAGCCAGATACCAATTGCCATGATGATGAATCAGGCGATAAGGCTGCACCCGACGGGACTTGTTTTTATAGACAAAGCCAATGTACTGACGCTGCTGAATGGCTTGGGTCAGGGTTTTAAAATGTTCGGCATATTGGCTACTGTCTTCATAATCATAACCTTTGGCGGAAAACACCAGATTGGCACGATGATCCATCAGCTCACGTAGGAACGAAATATCCAGCGAGGGATAAAGATCGCTAATGCCCGACAACTGGGCAAAGTTCTGGATATCCTGAAGTTTAAACCGTCCTAAATAGGAAGCATCAAGATAGTATTTTTTGCTGCGTTTGTCCTGCAATAAAGGTAGATAGGCATTCAGCCGATCAAAGTCACGTTCAATGGTGCGGGTGCTGACTTTAAATTCCTGGGCCAGTTCCGGAATACTCAGCTGATGCCCCACATTGAGTTTGGTTAAAATACTGACCAGCCGTTCAGCCAGTCGTTCATGTGTTGAAGTAACACACTTCATGATACCCTCATGGTGCTGTTTTAAGGCACTGTTTTTTCTATCAATTAAACAACCGTAAATTAAAATTTATTAAATAAAAATCATATAAATAATTAGACCAAAACTTTAAATACATTTACGTTAAAAGTAAATCAGAATCCGTATCGCAATACTGCATTCAGCTTACACTTAAGGCTTATTCTGATCTAGGCGATCAACATAACGCTCTAAATGCAGCATGGCACTATACACCCGGTGGATATCTGCCAGACCTATTTTTTGACGGATAATGGCCCGATGAATGCGCCTTAAAGCACGTATATTCTGGGTGGTGGTATATGCTGTAGATGAAATTCTCATGATTCTGCCCTCTGTCTCTTCATTGAAATATCCAGTTTATTTTTATGATGTCTGTTTTGGATGTGGGCTAATGTACAACACAGTTTCGACAGGTTGTGTCAAATACATCACATATGTTTTAATTTTTAGTAAAACTTGTACAGTTTAAGTAATAAACATCAATGTACTAACTTGAGATGAGCATAAAAAAGACCGGCTATAGCCGGTCTTTTTTAGATGCCGAATTAAATAATTTCTACCACAACCTTGCCAATATGATCACCGGTATCCATGGCCGCATGCGCTTCCTGGATCTGATCAAATTTAAAGGTTTTAAAAATCATCGGCAGACATTCACCTTTGCTCAATAATGGCCACACTGTGTCTTGCAAGCCTTGGGCAATTTCAGCTTTTTCTGCAGTATTACGCGCACGCATGGTCGAACCGGTAATGGTCAGGCGCTTCATCATAATCGGGCCAAGTTTCACATCTTTGGCTTTGGCACCGCCCAAGAACGCGATATAAACCAGACGACCATCACGGCGTAACAGGTTCAGGTTACGTTCCAGATAAGGTGCGCCAACGATATCTAAAATAACATCGACGCCGCCATTGTCAGTCTGCTCATTAATCACCTGCTCAAAATCTTGTGTCTTGTAGTTAATGGCGGTGGTCAGATGGGAAATAGCCTGTACTTTTTCATCTGAACCGACAGTGGCAAAGGTTTTCATGCCCAGCGCATTACATAACATCAGCGCTGTGGTACCAATACCGCTGCTACCCCCATGGACCAGTACTGTTTCGCCAGCCTTGGCTTGCCCCATCTGGAACACGTTGGCCCATACGGTAAAGAAGGTTTCCGGAATAGCTGCAGCTTGTACAAAACTCAAGCCTTCAGGAATGGTCAGGGTCTGGCTTTCCGGAACCACACAATATTCTGCATAGCCACCGCCATTGGTCAGGCCACAAACTTTATCGCCGACTTTAAATTTGCTGACCTCTTCGCCTACCGCTACCACTTCACCTGCCACTTCCAGCCCCGGCACAGGCGTCACCCCTTTCGGCATTGGATAAAGGCCTTGGCGCTGCAAGATATCCGGGCGGTTTAAACCAAAGGCATGAACCTTAACCAGCACATCATTGGCTGCCGGTGTCGGAATAGCCACACTTTCATAGGCCAGTTTTTCCGGGCCGCCTGGTTCTGTAATAATGACCCGCTGCATCGTCGCTTGTGACATGGATTTTCCTTAATTGTTCAGTGCAAGTTTTCTGTGCTCTATTTGAACATAGATAAATGACGGAATGAAGCCAAGCCGGACTTATGTATAATGAGATGTATATTTCGCAGATTGATAACTCAGGTGAGCCATGACCCAAGTCATCGACTATAACGAAAATAATTACAGTGAATTTGAATGGTTTGATGGCTTTGCCGTGATCCGCTTTTATGCAGACTGGTGTGCACCCTGCGTACAGAATTTTCCGGTGTTTGCCGAACTGGCCGGCTATTATGCCCACCATCAGCCAGAGATTAAATTTGGCAAGATCAATGTGGATCAATCTCCCATTCTCACCCTGCGTTATCATGTCTATGGATTACCTTCGACCCTGATTTTCAAGCAGGGACAGATCATCCACAGAATTGCAGGGGTCAAAAGTCTGACAGAGATGAAATCTATTCTGGCCTTAATCCTCAATGATTCTTATGAATGATTATCCATATAAAACTAAATCCAACAAAAATATTTCCTTTAGCTCGCTATCTAAAATACGGAGCCTTTAATTAACTACACCCTTTATATTCCTTTACCATTCGATCACTCACATCTTCCGGATAACATAGCGGTGCATATCCGCCTACACGATTATAAGCACTACGCTTACCACAACGACTACCATTACTTGCAGTATTGTAAGGACACGGACAATTTCCCGGATAATTCTCAATCGACTGCTGGATTATTTTCTGCTTGATTGCTTCAATGCTTTGGCTGCTCTGTTTGGCTTCAGCTCCAAAAGCCACACACAAGCCAGCCAGCAATATTAATTTTTTCATATATCCCCTAAATCTAGGGAGCATTGTATTAATTGACCGGTAAATTGAAAGATCACATTTTGACCAATCGAATGATTCTCATGCAATCAAAATTTAGGCAATAAAAAACCCGCCAATCAGACGGGTTTTTAAACCAGCCCAGTCTTATAGACGAACCAGCTCCACAATTTTCTCAGCCAGTTCTTCAACGGCTTCGGTGCCATAGCTTACGTCAGTGCCTTCAGCAACATCGGTGACCACCACAACACCAGTTTCACGAAGTAATGCCACTTGAGCAGCATTCAGACCCGCTTTTGCAATTGCAACTACACCTTGCTGAATCAGCAGGCTTTCCAGCGCTTGTGCATTTTCCAGTGCTTGTGCAGTGACAGTCACCGCAGCAGGTTTTTGACCTAAACGGGCAGCACGGTCTTCCGCAGTCACAGGTTCATCATGTGCGGTCCATTCTACCGCCGCTTCCACCATACCCGCACCAACGGTCACGTTGCTTAAACGGTCAATGAAAATAAACGAGCCGGTATAACGGCTGTCCTGATAACGGTCAAATACCACTGGCGCATCAAACTCGATCTGAACATCAGCAATCGCGTTCAGTTCCAGCTGCTCTACCTGAGTTTTTTCCAGCGTATTCACGTTTACACGATAGTTAATTTCAGCAATTTTGGCAGGAACAGTTTGCGTACCGAGCTTAATGTTGTACAGCTTGCCTTTGACCAGTGGCTGATCATTCATCCACACCACAGTTGTGCGTGCAGAACGTGAAATTTCCGGTTGATCGCCCGCTTTGACCAGCAGGTTACCGCGTGAAATATCAATTTCATCATTCAGGGTAAGGGTAACGGCCTGACCGGCAAAAGCACGTTCCAAATTGCCATCAAAAGTTACAATGTCTTTGACGGTAGAACGTTTGCCTGATGGCAACGCGACAATTTCATCACCCACACGGATGTCGCCCGAAGCAATGGTGCCAGCAAAACCACGGAAGTCGAGGTTTGGACGGTTGACATATTGCACCGGGAAGCGGAATTCGTTTTTACCTGAAGTCCGGCTAATTTCCACGTTTTCCAGCGTTTCCATCAAAGTTTCGCCGCTGTACCACGGAGTATTGGCCGACTTGTTCACCACGTTATCGCCATTCAGGGCAGAAATTGGCGTGAAAATGATATTGGCCGGTTTACGGTCACCAAGCTGGTTCACGAACTCGTTATATTGCGCCTGAATTTCATTAAAGCGCGCTTCAGAGAATTCCACCAGGTCCATTTTGTTGATGGCAACAATAATGTTCTTAATACCCAGCAGGCTGGCAATAAAGGT
Source organism: Acinetobacter sp. CIP 53.82 (assembly GCF_000369465.1). NCBI lineage: Bacteria > Pseudomonadati > Pseudomonadota > Gammaproteobacteria > Moraxellales > Moraxellaceae > Acinetobacter > Acinetobacter sp. CIP 53.82. Next base: position 463,968 of record NZ_KB850046.1, read on the forward strand.
ATGACGACGGGTTTGGGTCTGCACGCCATAACGTGCATCAATTAAAATAATCGCCAGATCCGCAGTTGATGCACCAGTGGCCATGTTACGGGTATATTGCTCATGTCCCGGGGTATCGGCAATGATGAACTTACGCTTTTCAGTCGAGAAATAGCGATACGCCACATCAATGGTAATACCCTGCTCACGTTCTGCCTGCAGGCCATCGACCAGTAAAGCCAGGTCAGGTGCATCCCCTGTCGTCCCGACTTTTTTCGAGTCACGGGTTACCGCTTGCAACTGATCTTCATAAATCAGTTTTGAATCATAAAGCAGACGACCAATTAAGGTCGATTTACCATCATCGACGTTACCGCAGGTCAGGAAACGCAATAAGTCTTTATTTTCGTGCTGTTTTAAATAGGCCAAAATATCTTGGCTAATGAGTTCTGATTGATGAGACATTGCTCAAACTCCACAAATTCTTTAGAAACCGGTTTAATCTCCCTCCCCCCTTTTACCTAGGGGAAATTTTCTCTCTTTAGAAAGAGAAGTCGGGAGAAATTAGAAGTAGCCCTCTTGCTTCTTCTTCTCCATCGAGCCGGCTTCATCATGGTCAATCATACGACCCTGACGTTCCGAGCTGGTGGCCAGCAACATTTCCTGAATAATTTCGGGCAAGGTATCTGCGCCTGACTCAACTGCGCCGGTCAGTGGGTAACAGCCAAGTGTACGGAAACGTACCGATTTCATTTGTGGCACTTCGCCTTCATGTAAACGCATACGCTCATCATCAACCATAATGAGTGTGCCGCTACGTTCTACCACTGGACGTTCAGCAGCAAAGTACAATGGAACAATTGGAATCTGCTCGAGATAAATGTATTGCCAGATGTCCAGCTCGGTCCAGTTCGACAATGGGAACACACGAATGCTTTCGCCTTTGTTGACCTTACCGTTGTAAAGATTCCACAGTTCTGGACGCTGGTTTTTCGGGTCCCAACGGTGTTTGGAATCACGGAAAGAATAGACACGTTCTTTGGCACGTGATTTTTCTTCGTCACGGCGCGCACCACCAAATGCAGCATCAAAACCGTATTTATCCAGCGCCTGTTTCAGCCCCTGGGTTTTCATGATGTCGGTGTATTTCGAGCTACCATGATCAAATGGATTGATTCCGGCGTCACGGCCTTCCTGGTTCTGATGCACAATCAGATCAAAACCATGTTTTTTGGCCATGTTGTCGCGGAATTCAATCATATCTTTGAATTTCCAGCCTGTATCAACATGTAACAGAGGGAATGGAAGTTTTGCAGGATAGAAGGCTTTCAAGGCAAGATGCAGCATCACCGCAGAATCTTTACCAATCGAGTACAGCATAACCGGATTTTCAAACTCGGCAGCAACTTCACGGATGATATGAATACTCTCAGCTTCAAGCTGTTTCAGATGAGTAAGTCTTTCCTCATTTAATGACATGGACAACACCAGCTTAAATCAACGTGTACTTATTACACTTTATAAAATTTATATTCATTATAGAGATTTAGTTATCTGTACTATTGCTTGTTTTATTATATTAATATGCAAAAACGTCATATACAGGATTACTGATATTGCTATCAAAGTTTACTCATACCCTGCATAGCATCGCTTATTTTTAGCCTGATCACTATTTTCCAGTCGCTGTTTTTATACTCACTTCTATCTATTGAGTTATTGTTAAAAGCTCTAATAGATCGCTTCATCTCTCAGGTAAAACACTTAAAATAAAACAAATTTTAATTTTTTCTGATTGCTTCCATGCCTTATAGTCATTACGATTTAGCCACCTTAAAAGCCCAGCTGGAACAGGCGCAGCTTGCCGACTTTCTGTATCAGCATCAGCAGCACATGCTGGTGTTGCAGGAAGCGTTTGATGAAGATGGTTCTGCACTAAATACCTTTGTCCAGCACGAGTTCAGTGCCGATCAGATCGGGCTGCAATTTGGTCTACGACTTTCGGACCATAACATCGAGTTTTTGATTGGCCTGACCCACAGTAATCAGGATCGCGGTTATGAAATTGGTGCCGGCAATTTAAAAGGTGACCAGAAAGCCTTTAACCTGATGTATGCCTTTTATAATTATCCAAAAGCCTTTTATCTGGTTAGCATGCCGCTGGCCTCCACCTCAAGCCAGCTTGAACAGGCCATTGAACAGCAACTGTTCCAGCGTCCGGAACTGGCCTTCCTCGACACCGCAGTCAAAACCAATCCAATGGGTGAACAGGTACAGTGGATGAAATCGTTTATTGTGCAGCAAAGCCTGAACATGAAAGTGCGTATTCAGACCAGTTTAATCTAAGCGATTCTTCTGATCTGTGCTTTACGTATAGCTTGATGATACTCAAACAAAAAAATAACCCACGACATTCGTGGGTTATTTGATGTAGCAGATTTTAGTTCTTGTGACGCATATGCGGGAACAAAATCACATCACGGATACTTGGTGCATTGGCAAACAACATCACCAGACGGTCAATCCCGATTCCTTCACCCGCTGTAGGCGGTAAGCCGTATTCCAGTGCTTCAACGAAGTCAGCATCGTAATGCATCGCTTCATCATCACCAGCATCTTTCTCAGCCACCTGTGCCTGGAAACGTTCTGCCTGGTCAATTGGATCATTTAACTCCGAGAAGCCGTTTGCCAGCTCACGACCACCAATGAAGAATTCAAAACGGTCAGTGATGTGCGGGTTCTCATCATTACGACGTGCCAGCGGCGAGGTTTCTGCCGGATATTCAGTAATGAAGGTTGGCTGGCGCAGTTGAGTTTCAACCGTTTCTTCAAACACGATGGTTTGCAGCTTACCTAAACCAAAGCCCGGTTTTACCTGCTCTTTCAGTTCGTTTTGTACGAAGTTGGCCAGAAATTCACGGTCATTGACGTTTTCAGGCGTGAACTGCGGGTTGTGCTCAAGAATCGCATCAAACATCGAGATTTTCTTGAACGGACCTTTGAAGCTATACACTTCATCACCATACGGCACATCGGTCGAACCCAAGATATCGATGGCTAATTTCTCCAGCATCTGCTCGGTCAGTTCCATCAAATCTTTGTAGTCCGCATAGGCCTGATAGAATTCAATCATGGTGAATTCCGGGTTATGACGGGTCGATACACCTTCGTTACGGAAGTTACGGTTAATTTCGAACACACGTTCAAAACCGCCCACCACCAGACGTTTTAAATAAAGTTCTGGCGCAATACGCAGGAATAATGGCATATCCAGTGCATTATGATGGGTTTCAAATGGACGCGCCGATGCACCACCAGGAATCACGTGCATCATTGGGGTTTCAACTTCCATGAAACGCTTTTCAGTTAAAAACGCACGGATGCCCGATACCACTTTGGCACGAATTTCAAAAGTCTTACGGGTTTCTTCGTTTACAATCAGGTCCAGATAACGCTTACGATACTTCACTTCGGTATCTGTCAGGCCGTGGAACTTGTCTGGTAATGGACGTAGTGATTTAGTCAGCAATTCAAAGTGCTCGATATGCACATATAAATCGCCTTTGCCTGAACGGCCGATATAACCTTTAACGGCAATAATATCGCCGAGGTCCAAACCTTTAATGGTTTCCAAGGTTTCAGGGCTAAGTTCTTTACGGGCCACATACAGCTGGATACGACCCGTCATATCCTGAATTACGATAAATGAACCACGGTTGAGCATGACACGACCAGCCACCGACACATACACCTTGTCGCCGCCTTCAATTTCTTCTTTAGATTTGTCGGCAAACTGTTCTTGTAAATCTTGCGCGTAATGTTCACGCTTGAAGGTGTTTGGCCATGGACTGCTGTTGCTTTCCTGAGCCTTTTCTTGGATTTGCTTTAACTTGGCATGACGCTGTGCAATTAAATCGTTTTCGGAAATAGTGGGTTCAGAAGTCGACTGAGCGTTTGGTTGCGTCATCTCTGCCTCGAAAATTACTAAAAAATGAAGTGCAATAGCATAGCAGATTTATTTGGCTTTTCGTATGCTCTGCTGAATCCTAAGCCATTTTTTTCATTTTCTAAACCTCTGCTAAACAGCACCTCGCCTTTTGCTGAACTGTTAGACCAATAGCTAACTTCTTTCTTGCGTCACCACTCTTACAATAAGCAGGAGAAATTAATTGAAAAGGAAACTTTTCAACTATTCAATAGACGCTTGAGTGTGAATGAAAACAATGAATAGATGCACCTCGAAAATCCTATTTCTGCATGGGCTGGATTCCTCACGTGAATCGAGTAAGTTTCATGCCATCTGCGCAGATAAAAAATACTGTATTACCGTGGATTATCGCAATCTGAACTACCAGACGGTGGCCAGTTTCTATAACGATATTATTGTTAAAATCCAGCCTGAAATTATTGTCGGACATAGCCTGGGTGGTTATTGGGCCTTAAAGATGTCAGCTCTGCATGGTATTCCCTGCGTCATTGCCAATCCGAGTTTACAGCCCGACTTCCGACCGGACTATCCGCAGATCTCCGAACAGGAACTGGACCATGATATTCCACAGCTGGCCTATCTGGAACTCGGCGATGAACAGCTGGACATGCACTGGGTACAAACCCAGCTGGAAAATTACATGCCAATTCATGCTTTTAAAGGCGGTCATCATCGGCTGGTGTGTCCGGAAAATATCAATCCTTTAATCTGGCAACTGGAACAGCAATCACTGCACAAATAAAAAAGCCTTGCACTCGGCAAGGCTTTCTATGTTTTACAGGGTAGTGCTCAGACTTAAGCCACTGCTTCCACCGGCTTAGAGCGTTCATCCAGTACCGACCAGATGTTCAGACCTAAATCTGCGTGTAAATCTGGTAAATCCAGGAAAATGCTCGCACCCAGAATTTCATGCTGACATTTTTCCGCCAGTTGTTTCACTGCTTTTAAGGTACCGCCAGTCGCTAATACATCATCCACAATAATAACTTTCTGACCGGTGACATCTGCCGCCATTTCCAGACGGTCCAGACCGTATTCCAGGCTATAACCCACACCCACTACCGGTGGTGGTAATTTACCGGCTTTACGCACCAGCAATAAGCCCTTGCCAGTACGCTGTGCCAACAGGCTGGCCAGCACAAAACCACGTGCTTCTACCGCAATAAAGCTATCTACTTCAGCCAGTTTTTCTGCAGGAATACTTTCAATTAAAGCATCTGTCAACGGACCAATATTTTTCATGAATAAAGGGGTCAAGTCATAAAAACAAATACCGGCTTTAGGAAAGTTTTGGACAGTACGAATGTGAGACCACAACGTTGTAGACAGCTTGCTCATAAGGAGATCGGAGAGAGATTAAAAAGAATAGGTGAATTTTACAGCGTCTTGACCGCGAAGACCAGCCAAAGTCCGCCCTTCAGGTTTAAATAAAACCCGATTAAAATTAGTAAATCATTGTTTTTATTATTGGTATTTTTATACTAAATAACCAATATAGATTATCCTAATTATAGAATAGCCTATTTAAGCAAAAATAGCTGTCCGACTTTAGTCGAAATTTAGGTGATCTCTCATATATTTTGAAAAGATTTGCGCTGGTTTTTAGTGTGCATATTGTCCGACACTATGCAATATTTGAGATTTTAAAGATAAATTTTGTCCTTCTTAGCCATTCAGCTTTAGAAATGAAGCATTAGACTCCGATATTTACTTTACTTTAACCTCATAACTGCGTAAAAATTTAAGCGAATATGAAGTGTTAAAATCATATCAACTGAGTCATGCTGGTTAGGGAATTTTTTGCCGGTCAGGTTTATTGAAGATCGGCTTTTGGAGAGTCAAATGAAAAAGTATCAATGCATCGTTTGTGGATGGATTTATGACGAGGCAGAAGGCTGGCCGCAAGATGGCATCGTCGCGGGCACCAAATGGGAAGATATTCCAGATGACTGGACCTGCCCGGACTGTGGCGTATCTAAAGTCGATTTTGAAATGGTCGAAATCTAAGTACGCCTCGAAGACCATAACTGCATGGTCTTTTTTTATGTCTTGAAACTTATGCTCAACCTTTTATGGAGAAAATAATGCATCCGATTGTCATCATTGGTTCTGGTATGGCTGGCTATACAGTCGCCCGTGAATTTCGCAAACTGAACCCTGAACAGGAACTGGTCATGATTTGCGCAGATGATGCAATCAACTATGCAAAACCTACCCTCTCCAATGCCCTGGCCGGCAAAAAAGCACCCGAACAGATTGCGCTGGGGGATGCCGCAAAAATGGGGGCACAGCTGAATATGCGTATTGAAGTGCATACCTGGGTCAAAGCCATTGATGCCGAGCAGCATCTGCTGACTTTAGAGAAAGATGGCGTCGAAAGCCAGCAAGCCTATGCCAAACTGGTACTGGCAGTCGGAGCCAACCCGATTCGTCTGGCCATTTCTGGCGATGGCAGTGATGATATTCACGTGGTCAATAATTTAAATGACTATAAAGCCTTCCGCGAACAGCTGGCAGCGCGTCAGGATAAACGTGTGGTGATTTTAGGCGCAGGCCTGATTGGCTGTGAATTTGCCAATGACCTGCAAAATACCGAGCATCAAGTCACGGTGATTGATCTGGCACCTCAACCGCTGGGCCGTTTATTGCCTGAATTTATTGCCACTGCATTTAAACAGAACCTGGAAGAAACTGGGATTCATTTTGTCTTGGGCACCACGGTCGATAAAGTATCGAAACTGGATAAGGGTGATTATCTGGTGACACTGGCCGATGGCCGTAGCCTGAGTGCCGATGTGGTGCTATCCGCCGTCGGTTTACAGCCGAATATCACTTTAGCCAAAGAAGCCGGCATTCATACCAGTCGCGGCGTGCTCACCAATGGCTTACTGGAAACCAACCTGGCTGATATTTATGCAGTGGGCGACTGCGCTGAAGTCAACGGGACTTTATTGCCGTATGTCATGCCAATCATGCAGCAGGCACGTGCCCTGGCCAAAACCTTAAATGGTGAAACCACACAAGTGCACTACCCGGCTATGCCGGTTGCAGTGAAAACCCCGGCGGCACCATTAACGGTGTTACCGGCCCCGGTAGATGTGGAAGTGACCTGGCAAAATGAAGAACTGGACGATGGCATGATTGCCAAAGCCTTTGACAGCACTGCCACCTTACGCGGCTTTGTGCTGCTCGGGCCAACAGCCGGCAAACAGCGCCTGGCTTTAAGTAAACTTGTTCCTGACTTGATTCCAGCGGCAGTTTAGCGCTTTAATCCATCAGGGGTGCGCGCTCACCTTGAAGAAAGGAATATAAGAATGAATAGTTTGCGGTTAAATGTTTCACCTTACAGCAGTTTTATGCACGAAACCAAAGTCGACTTGGGCAATGGCATTGAATTGCATGTCGAAATGGGCGGCGAAATTGGCAATCCGACCATTTTACTGGTCATGGGACTGGGTGCACAGCTGCTGTATTGGCCAGACTTTTTCTGCAAGTCACTCATTGACCAAGGCTTTCGGGTCATCCGTTTTGATAACCGCGATATTGGCCTGTCCTCTAAAGTACGCCATCAGGGCGAGCGCCTGAATACCCTAAAACTGATGGGCCGTTTTGCCTTGGGTTTAGAAAATCAGGGGGCGCCTTATAACCTGTATGATATGGCCGATGATGTGGCCCTGCTGATTGATAAACTGGAGCTGGAACAGGTTGATGTGATTGGCGCTTCAATGGGCGGCATGATTGCACAGATTCTGGCGGCCCGCTATCCGGACAAGGTCAGAAAACTGGCACTATTGTTTACCAGCAACAACCAGCCTTTCCTACCGCCTCCTTTCCCGAAACAGCTGTTCAGCCTAGTGGGCAAGCCGGCATCCAATGATGAAGAAGGCATTATTAACCACAGCCTGAAACTGTTTAAAGTGATTGGTTCGCCAGGTTATCTGAATGAAATGGAAGCGGTACAGACCGCCCGTAAATTATATCAGCGAAGTTACCATCCAACGGGTGTACTTCAGCAGTTTTTAGCAATATTATGTACAGGCTCATTGCGCAGTCTGGACAAGCAGATCCAACAGCCCACGCTGGTTGTTCATGGTTCTCGTGACCGCTTACTTCCACCTGCACATGGTAAGGCTGTTGCGAAAGCAATACCTGACGCTAAATTTGAATTAATTGAAGGAATGGGGCATGATATCCCTCCGCATTTCATTCCATATCTTAGCGAATTATTTGCTCATCACTTTAAATTATAAGCATTAGGACACTATGGCTGCATTACCATCCTTAAGACAGCTGTCATACCTCGTTACACTGTCTGAAACGTTGCATTTTACAGAAGCGGCGCGCCGTTCATTCGTGACTCAATCGACATTGTCGGGCGGAATCATGGAGTTAGAGCGCTTATTGGGTGGCGTATTGGTTGAACGCGATCGCCAGAATGTACGTTTGACTCCTCTCGGTGAACAAGTTGTAGCCCGAGCGCGTGTTCTATTGGCTGATGCGCAGGACTTGATGCGTCTAAGCCGTGAAATGAGCGAGCCCTTAACCGGCGACCTGCATTTAGGTGTAATTCCAACCATTGCACCGTTCATTTTGTCGCAGCTGTTAGATGAAGTGCATAAGCAACTGCCAAAAATCCAGTTACACCTGCATGAAGCACAAAGTGAAAAAATTGTAGAAAAACTGGAACACGGTAACCTGGATATGGTGTTACTGGCGCTACCGTTTGATACCCGCAGTCTGAAAGTTGCTGAAATTGCCAAAGAAAATCTGGTACTGGTCCACCATAAATCCGATGCACACTCGGCTCAGGCCAAATCTTTAGAAGATCTGGACCTGTCTCGCCTGATGCTGCTGGAAGAAGGCCACTGCTTGCGTGATCATGCCTTAAGTGCCTGCCCGATTGGCGAGCGTAAAAATGATCATCGTTTAAAAGCCAGCTCACTACCAACTCTGGTGGAAATGGTATCAGCCAACCTCGGCTTTACCTTACTGCCTGAAATTGCCATTCATACCAATATGATTCAGGCCAATTCAGAGCTGGTGGTGAAACAGATTGACGCGGCACCTACCCGTACCCTGGCCTTAGTAACGCGTAAGAGTACTCCGCTGCAAAGCGAATTTGATGTGTTATTGCAAATTCTGCAAAAAATCTCGCACAGCTAAGTTCTTCAATACCCATAAAAATAAGGAGCATCAGCTCCTTATTTTTTTAGCGGATAAAAGCCTGACATTCTTTAAATGTCAGGCTTGCTTCGCTTACTGAATCATCTCGATCAGGGTGCGCTGTGCATTGGAAGCCGGCTCACCTTCTGCGGCCTGCGCACGAATCCAGGTACCATCTCCCTGCAGTAGCCACGCCTGCTGGTTATCTTGCAGATAAATTTGCAGACCTTGCTGATAAATACGTTTTTTCAGTGCCGGATCTTCAATCGGGAAGCAGGCTTCCACCCGGTTAAACAGGTTACGGTCCATCCAGTCAGCACTTGAACAGTAAATACGCGCATCACCATTATTGCTGAAGTAATACACGCGGGTATGTTCCAGGAATCGGCCGACAATGGAACGTACCCGGATATTTTCCGACAGCCCCGGCAAGCCCGGACGCAGGCAGCAAATCGAACGGATAATCAGGTCAATCTGCACGCCAGCCTGGGAAGCCTCATACAGTTTATTGATCAGCTGCATTTCGGTTAAGGCATTCACCTTCACAATAATTTGCGCTGGTTTGCCAGCTTTGGCATTGGCAATTTCATCATCAATAAAGTTGATCAGCTGGGTATGTAGGGTAAACGGCGCATGCAGCAGCTTTTTCAGCTTGGCCATTTTGCCCATGCCGGTCAGTTCCTGGAAAATGCGGTGTACATCTTCACAGAGTTCCTTGTCTGTAGTCAGCAAGCCGTAGTCGGTATAAATCCGCGCATTACCGGCATGATAGTTACCGGTACCCAAATGCACATAACGCACCAGCTTGTTATTTTCACGGCGTACCACCAGAATCATTTTGGCATGGGTTTTATAACCGACAATGCCATAGACCACCACCGCGCCGGCTTCTTGCAGCACGTTGGCCACGGCAATATTGGATTCTTCATCAAAACGCGCACGCAGCTCAATGACCGCGGTCACTTCTTTACCATTACGCGCCGCTTCCGCTAAGACTTGTACGATTTCAGAATCGGCACCACTACGGTACAAAGTCTGTTTAATTGCCAGTACCTGCGGGTCACGCGCCGCTTCACGCAGCAGGTTAATCACCGGGGCAAAGGATTCAAACGGATGATGCAGCAAGATATCCTGCTTTTGCATGGCCGAAAAAATATTCTCGGACTTTTTCAACACTTTCGGAATCACTGGCGTATGTGAATCATAACGTAAATGCGGACGTTTAAAGTTAGACAATAAACGCGCCAGATTCACTGGACCATCCACTTTATAGAGCTGGTCTTCATGCAGATCAAACTCATTTAGTAGATATTCATAAATCGGTTGCGGACAGTTCTGGGTCACTTCCAGACGCACCGCGCGGCCAAAACGGCGGGAGTTCAGCTCGCCTTTCAGCGCTTTGGCCAGATCTTCGACATCTTCGTTTAAGGCCAAGTCAGCATTACGGGTGACACGGAACTGATAACAGCCAGTCGCAGTCATGCCCGGGAACAGGTCCGATACATGCTCATGAATAATTGCAGACAGCATCACGTGATGTTCTTTACCACCGGTCAATTCATCTGGCAAACGCACCACACGTGGTAAAGAGCGCGGCGCTGGCACCACAGCCAGGTCAATCTGACGGCCGAAGGCATCTTTTCCTTCCAGCGTCACAATAAAGTTCAGGCTTTTATTGACCAGACGCGGGAATGGATGAGCCGGGTCCAGGCTGATTGGCGTTAAGACCGGTGCCACCTGTTCCTGAAAATATTTTTTCACCCAGGCCGATTGGGCTGGCGTTAGTTCACCACGGCGCAAGAAACAGATATCTTCTTCACGCAGTTTAGGCAGAATTTCCTGGTTTAAAATACGGTATTGGCGCTCAATGGCAGCGTGGGCAGTTTGGGAAATCTGCTCCAGTACCTGTTTTGGAGTCAAGCCATCCGGGCTACGGCTTTCATTACCCAAATCCAGCTGTTCCATCACCCCTGCAACACGAATTTCAAAAAACTCATCTAAGTTACGTGAAAAGATGAGTAAAAAGTTCATACGTTCCAGCAACGGATGCAAAGGATCGACTGCCTGCTCCAGCACGCGCAAATGGAAATCGAGGATAGAAAGCTCACGATTGATGTATCGATCATTATAGGTATAGTCTATTTGCGCAGGGGTCGCGCTCGCTGCCGTATTCATATGCACCCTATGACTTTTTCTCAAGTATTCACTATTCATAAGTATGCTTCAATTTTGTGACAATTTCATAAAAAAAGCCCACTGCTGTGGGCTTTTTTTCAATTTTACAACTCAAGGAATCTCGCTGTAACGCATGTATTTACGGATCATGCGCTTACGCGGTTCCAGACCACGACCGTAACGGTTGTCCTGATAATATTTCGGATTCGGTAAAATCGCAGCCAGAAAAATCGCTTCTTCACGGCTGAGGCTGCGTGAAGACTTGCCAAAATAATGCTGGGTCGCCGCCTCAATACCGTAAATATTGTCGCCAAACTCTACCGAGTTTAAATACACTTCCAGAATCCGCTGCTTGCTCCACATGCGTTCCATCATCCAAGTGGCAATGGCTTCCTGACCTTTACGCAAAAACGAACGCTGGTTAAATAAAAACAGGTTTTTCGCCAGCTGCTGGGAAATGGTCGAACCGCCAGCCACCACCTGACCCTGATCTTTATTACGTTCTAGTGCATGCTGAATACCTTCCCAGTCAAAGCCATGATGCTGCATAAACTTGCCATCTTCGGCAGCGACCACGGCTTTTTTCAGATATTCACTGATCTGGTCATAGTCACGCCATTCATGCCGGATAGGCTGGGAAGTATCTGACCAGTAGTCCAGACGCATCATCATGGTACTTTGTACTGGCTGGGTTCGCCACCAAGCCAGACTCGAGAAAATCCACAACTGGATCAATAAAAACAGACTGACAAGAATTAATAAGGTACGGACAATAAAAGCTTTCATGTCAGCTTGGGGCTCCTGAGGCGTGAATTTTTCGTGTTAAGCTTATAACGAAATAAATCATCATTGTATAAAAATAGCATGTCTGAATATTCACCGCCGCTGATTCACCATAAACCCGAAACGCATTTATGGTGGCTGACGGCCCTGTTGATTGCCCTCAATATTGGTGTATTTGCCTGGCAAATCCTGACCGGTGTCGATGCCAGCCAGCCCAGCACCCGAGATGCGATTCTCTGGGGCGCCGACTATGCTCCCCTGACCTTTCTCGAACAGCCGCAGCGTCTGTTCAGCAGCATGTTTTTCCATTTTGGCATGATTCACCTGATGCTGAATATGTGGGCCCTGTATATTTTTGGCAGCGTGGCCGAACAGCTTTTTGGCCGGCCGTATTTTTTAGGCCTGTATGTACTGGCCGGACTGATGGGCAGCCTGCTCAGTGGCTATTTACAGATTCAGGATTCCTTACAGATTCTCGCGCATGGCCTGACCAGCCCGGATTTACTGCCAAGTGTGAGCGCTGGTGCATCCGGTGCGGTGATGGGTTTGGGTGCTTCCCTGACGGTTTTATCATTATTGCCACGCCTGCCGAAACAGCGTTTTCTGCTGGATAAGAAAACCCTGTTACTGGTGATGGGCCTGAACCTGTTTATGGGCTTTATGATTAGCGGAATTAACAATGCCGCACATATTGGCGGCATGGTAATGGGTGCAGCCTTGGCAGCACTTTGGTACATCGGCCAGAAGCTGCACAAGTCAGCGCTGTTTTCACTGCTGGCGCTGACCGGCGCCGCCATCATCAGCTGGCTGTTTTATCAGTACTGTCTGCAACAGGTACAGATGCTTGCCCCGCTGTGGCAGGAAATTCTCGCGATGATGCGCCAGCAATTGCAGCTGTAACGCATACCCCACCATTTTAATGCAGAGATGAAACTTATTGATTCATCTCTCGCAGACTTTGCAAAGGCGGAATATCAGATAAATAACTAAGCCGATAACGGCCAATTAAAGCACACAATAAAGTCATTACAACCGGCAAGATTAGCCAGATTTCCCAGTGTGGCTGAATTGCCAGTTCCATCCGGTAACTGGCAATCGCACTAATCACCTCGGCAAACAGACAGGCCACCACTCCGGCAATCCCGCCAATCAGGCCAATTTCCAGACTCATCATCCGTTTTAGTTTCTGCTTGGAACTACCAAAAGAACGCAGCAAGGCCACTTCACGTTTCCGCTCATCCATCAGCAGGTTTAAACAGGCAATCAGCACCAGAATCCCGGAGACCGCCACCAACACTGCCAGAATGGTAATAATCTGTACCAACACATTCACAATCCGTTTAATCTCTTCCAGAATCAGACTGACATCAATAAATACGGTATTGGAAAACTGCTGGATCAGCTGCACCAGTGCCGGCCGGTCCTGCTCCGGCACATAGAAACTGCCCAGATAGCTGCCGGCATTTTCATCCATGGTCTGCGGTGAAAAAATAAAGAAGAAATTCGGACTAAAGCTTTCCCATTCCACGCTGCGCAGATTAATGACTTTGGCCTGCAACAAGCCTTCTGGCAAACTAAAGGTCAGCGTATCGCCAATCTCAATGCCCAGTTCTTGCGCAGTATTGGCTTCAACCGAAACCTGCCCGACCTGACTAAACTGTTCCTGTCCGGCCACAATTAGGTTATCGGCCGGAAAGCGTTCGGCCTGGGTCAGGTTCAGTTCACGTCGGAGCGAATTATTGTGCTGGATTAGCGCTTCTGCAAAGGGCTGATCGTTTTTGGCCACCAGCCGCCCGCGCACATTTGGGTACAGCGGCGTACTGTGCCAGCCCTGCTGTTCAAGTTGCGCCTGAAACTCTGGCATATCAAACGGTGGTAAACCATAGACAAACTGGTTTGGCGTACCTTCCGGCAATTGCTGCTGCCAGCGATCCAGCAGATCGGTACGTAATACTGCCAGCACGGTAATCAGGCTAAGGCCCAGCGCCAGTGCGGTAATCTGAAATGCAGTCTGATACGGCGTGCGCACATAGGCCGAGATGCCGCTTTTTAAATTGCGGATCAGTTTCAGGAAGCTCCAGACTACGGCATAGAGTACGCTGCACAGCAGGATGATGGCGCCCATGACCCATAGCGTTAGTACGATATTTTCAGTCAGCACCACACTAAACAGCATCAGGCTGAGTGTGCCGGTCAGCAGCATCCACAACATCGACTGAACCGATTTTTCCTGCTGGCGAATCACCCGGATTGGTGGGGTATTGAGCAGCTGCCACAGACTTGGCAAAATAAAGCCCAGCAGTACCACGGCACTGGTCAGCATGGCAATCGGGAGTGGCCCCAGCAGCATCTCGACAGCGGAAAACTGCAATTGCAAATGCGGAATCAGCTGTAACATCAATTGCAACAGCCCATAGCCTAGCGTAATGCCGACCGCACTACCGAGCAGCATCGCCAGTAACAGCACCACCGCCAACAAGGTCAGATAAGCGCCCAGAATCTGCTTCTTGGTCGCGCCAATGCAACGCATTAAAGCAATATGATCCTGATTCTGCTGTACATAGCGCTGGCTGGTTAGGGCAATGGCAATGCCGCACAGTAAAATGGTGAGAATATTGGCCAGCTGTAAAAAGGTATCCAGATTGGCAATTGGACGCATCAAGCGGGTATTGCCTTCACTGGCATTGCGTAGGCGCAGCCCATCTGGTTCGCTAATATTCTGCCCATCGACTTCCTGAGTCTTGGGCAAGCTCTCCTGATACTGTTTAAAATCCTGCTCGAACTGGCGGGTATGCTGGGGTGTACCAGCCATCAGCAAGCGGTAATTAATCCGGCTGCCGACCTGAATGGCATTGGTACGCGCCACATCTTGCTGGGCAATGATCACCGTCGGTGAAAAACCGCTAAAGCCCAGTTCCTGATTGGAATCATGCTCGATGCTGGCCGTGACCTGAAAGGCGCCATCGGCAATATTTAAGGTATCGCCCACCTGAATTTTCAGCAGCTCCATCGCGCGCTGGCTAACCCAGACCTCGCCCGGTTGAATGGCAGCAGCAGGTTGGGGCGCAACCCGCAGCTCACCGCGTAACGGGAAGGCCTGATCAATGGCTTTGACATTCACCATCACAAATTCATCGCCGGTGTGTGCCATCGAGCTAAATACCGTAACATGCGACTGCTTTAGCGCCAATTCATCGGCTGCCGCTTCCCAGCGCGGTGCAATCGGTTTATTGTCAGACAGCACCAGATCACCGGCCAGCATTTCTGCCGCCTGCAAAGCCACCGCATTTTGAATCTGCTCATTGCTGAATTTCAGCGCGGTTGTGGCACTAATTGCCAGAATTAGCGCAATCAGTAACAGATAAACACCGGTACTTTTAAAACTCTGGGTCAGTAAAGGACGAAATAACGGGTTCATCTCATCCTCCTGCCGGGTGTTCCAGCAATTGTCCCTGACTGAGTTCAAAATGGCGCTGACATTGCTGCGCCAGTTTCGGATCATGCGTCACCAGCACCAAGGTGGTCCCCAGTTCACGGTTCAGTTGAAATAACAGCTGTTCAATTTCTTTGGCGGTTTCGCCATCTAAATTCCCGGTCGGTTCATCGGCAAAAATGATTTTAGGCTCACTGATTAAAGCCCGGGCAATCGCCACCCGTTGCTGCTCACCACCCGACAGGACTTTCGGGGTCTGCTCTGCCTGCCGTTCCAGTCCGACTTTTTTCAGTAGATTACGCGCCTTGTGTTCGGCCTCGGCAAATTTAAAATTCGGTTGCAAGCGTAGCGGCAGCATGACATTTTCCAGTGCGGTTAAATGCGGCAATAACTGGAACGACTGGAATACGAAACCAATATATTTCAGCCGCACCAGCGCACGCTGTTCTTCATTCAGCTCCTGAATTGATTCACCACAGACCGTTAACTGCCCGGCACTGGCCTGATCCAAGGTCGCCAGAATCCCCAATAAGGTTGATTTGCCTGAACCGGAACGGCCGGTAATCGCCACCTGTTCCCCCGCCCGGATCTCCAGATTTAAATTTTCAAAAATCGTCAGTGTTTTTTGTGCAAGTTGTATCTTTTGTGTCAATTGTTGGGCAGAAATAATGCTTTGTGGCATGATGGCGGTATCTGTAGTGAATTGAGTCATAGTATCCTTAAATGCACATTCGCAATTTCAAAATGAGTTGTTTTGCTTATTTCGCTGTGGCGGGGCTTGCCTTCATGCCCATGCTGGTGTCTGCCAAAACCATCATGATTCTGGGTGACAGCTTAAGCGCCGGTTACGGTTTGCAACCACAACAAGGCTGGGTCCATCTGTTACAAAAACGTTTAGAGCAACAGTATCCGAAACAGCATAAAGTGGTCAATGCAAGTGTGAGTGGCGAAACCACCAGCGGCGCGCTGGCACGTTTGCCCAAATTACTGCAAACGCATAAGCCGCATGTGGTGGTAATTGAACTGGGCGGTAATGATGGCTTGCGTGGTCAGCCACCGCAGCTGATTCAAAATAATCTGGCGCGGCTGATTCAGCACAGTCAACAGGCCAAAGCCAAGGTGATTGTATTTGGCATGAAAATGCCACCCAATTATGGCAGCGCCTACAGCAAGGCGTTTGAAAATAACTACAAAGTGGTGAGCCAGCGTTATCAGGTCAAATTACTGCCCTTCTTCCTAGACGGTGTCGCCGGTAAAAATACCCTGATGCAAAAAGATCTGATCCATCCGACGGCTGCAGCCCAGCCCATTTTGCTGAAAAATGCCTATCCCTTCATTCAGGCAGCATTAAAATAAAGCCGATTCAACGCTGAGATGGTTTTCAAGATCCGGATTTCAGCCATAAAAAAAGCGGGACATCAATCCCCGCTTTTTGATTATTTTTAGAATCAATTAAAAATCAAAGAAAGTTACTTCACCGGTTTCTAATGAATATTCTGCACCTACGACTTTCAGCTGCCCCTGTTCAATCAGGTTTTCTAACACTGCTGAACCATGACGTAGCTGATTGACTGAGGCAAACACATTGGAACGAACCGCATGTTTCGACAGCTTGGCCAAATCATTTTTCAGTTCAGTCTGCATCAGCGTTTCTACGGACGGGCGAACACGGTTCACAATTGACATCAGATTGGCAGATGGTGGACAGTCCGGGCACATCAAGGTATCAATGGTGGCCTGAATCGCGCCACAGTGACTATGGCCCAAGACCACAACCACGGCGCAGTCATAACGCTCTGCCGCAAATTCAACACTGCCGACCTGAGATGGCGCAACAATATTCCCTGCCACACGAATCACAAACAGATCGCCGAGTCCCTGATCAAAAACCATTTCTGCAGGTACACGTGAATCAGAACAACCGAGCACAATCGCAAAAGGATTCTGGTCTTCGGCCATCTCTGCACGTTGATGGTGGGTTAGTTGTTTCGGATGATTGGTATTGCCCGAAACAAAACGTTGGTTTCCTTGTTTAAGACGTTCTAAAGCCTCTTGAGCTGTGAGCATTCTTGTTACCACCAGTTTTTGAATTTTCAGCATTTTAATCCTCTGCCGGGACAAAGTCACTTGCAAAAAAAATAGCTGATCAATTTTTATAAGATAAATTTTTTCAAATTTTCCTAAAGTAATTGCGATTTACATCACACTTCAAAAGCAGCACACCAACCCGGTCAAAAAACAGCTAGGTGACATTTTCTGCAAAGCCCTTACAATAACCAGAAACAGCATTTTCAATTCGACTTAAGGCGAAAATTTACACAATTCAAACAAGCCAAGCCGACGCCTATTTAAAAAATATTCTTGGGGATATCGTCAATGAAGCAGGATTCTTCGCGATTTTTGTCTTGGCCACGACTGGCAGTCCTGGCACTGGCACTGTCTGCCCCTCTGCTCAGCTCTGCCGCCAAACTCTCGCCTGAACAGCAGGTGGTGCAGCATTATTATCAGACTGAACGCCAGGCGGCGGGTCTGGTCTCGAAAAGCTTGAAAATTGGCAATATTACCTGGCGCTATAATGAAGGCGGCGATGTTAATCGGCCAACCATTTTGCTGTTACATGGCTTTGCCGGACACCGCGACAACTGGAACCGGGTGGCCAAATTTCTCACCCCGTCCTATCATGTGATTATCCCCGATTTACCCAATACCGGTGAAACCCAGAGTTCGGGCAATTTCGACCTGTCTGTACCAAGCATGAGCGCACAATTGCGTCAGCTGGTAGAAACCTTGAATATTGCCGACAAGCTGAATATTGCCGGGCACTCATTGGGTGGCTCTGTGGCAACGGTCTATGCAGCCCAATATCCGTTTGATACCCAAAGCCTGTTCCTGCTGAACAGTGCCGGTATTTATAAACACTCCAATACGCCTTATACCAAAGATCCGCTGTTACTGAAAAATCTGGTGGTCACCGCGCCGGGCGATTTAGACCATATTGCGCATCAGCTGATGCAAAACCCGCCGAAAGTACCAGAGCAGTTTAAATCTGCTCAAGAAAAACTGTTAATTTCACGGGCCAGTCAATCCTTAAAATTTATTGATCAGATGGTGACCCTAAACCGGATTTACACCCCGGACAGCTTTGCCCGCCTCACCCGCAATATTGAAGCACCGACCCTGATTCTCTGGGGCAAGCACGATAAAATTATTAATGTTGAAGTCGCCAAAGAATTACAGGGTCTGTTTAAACGCGCGGAAACCCCGGTCATTTTAAATAATGTCGGTCATGTGCCAATGCTGGAAGCCGAACAGCAGGTGGTACAACATTATTTACCCTTCCTGGCCAAAACACAGAACCTAAAAAACCCGCTAGCTGATAAACTGATTCCTTTAAACTAAGTTCCAGAGATTGTATGCAGCAAAACCCGATGCTTGAGCAGTTGATTGAAGCTCATCTTGACTTTTTAGCACATGAGTTTTCTCAGCCTGAAACCGTACAGCAGGAATTTCTGCATTTTTATCACTGGTTCCGCAAGCAGCATCTGAAAGATCTCTGGAGCTGCGAACAGCTGAATGCCCTGCTGCAAAAACAGATTCTGGACACGCCGGCCAGCGCCTTTCTGATTGAACAGATTGCAGAACACATCCGCTTTGCCCTAGTGCATCCGGTGAATGACAGCGCCAAAATTGCCGATGTCATTCCGGTACTGACCATTGATAAAATTGCCCAGTATGTGGCCAGCAAAAGTGGTCATCGTCAGCGTCTGATTAAAACCGTGGTCAGTAATCCGGCCTTTTCTGCGATGATTAGCCAGTTAATCCAGCACTCGATTCAGGATTATCTGGACAATTCACTGATTGCCAAAAGCGTGCCTGGCGTGTCGCGTTTTATGAAAATGGGCAAATCGGTACTGGAAACAGTGACCGATTCCAGTTTAGACAGTGCAGTCAGCGCCTATTTGCAAAAGAATATCTTAAAGCTTAGCCAGATGAGTGAATCGGTCCTGAACCAGCATTTAGATGATGACAAGCTCTATCATCTGCAGGCCAATATCTGGCACAAGATTAAAGACCTGCCTTTGTCGGTCTTAAAAAATTATATTGAAGTACAGGACCTGCCACAGACTGTAGTGCTGGGCCATGAAATCTGGGACTTTATGCGCCAGAGTGATTATTTAAAACAGCAGCTACATGATGGGGTACACGCCTGGTATGTCCGTAATCAGGAACGCACTTTTGACCTGTTATTGCGTGATCTGAATATTGATGAAGCCCTGATTCAGCAAGAATTACAGCAGCTGTTAAACCCCGTGATTCAGCAGATGCTGTCGCAGCAGTATTTACGGGAACGTGCGCGGCTCTATCTAGAAAAGTTTTATTATTCCGAGCCGGCACAGAAAATTCTGGACACCCGTACCTAAGCCTCAAAAAAAGCCGCAATTGCGGCTTTTTCTTGCTTGATCATTGAAACGTAGATGTTTAGCAGTTGATGATTAGAACTTGGCCATCAGGTTAATGCCATAACGGCGGCCATCTAGAAGCTGATCACCATCACGGTCTTCAGCTTTTTCATCCAGCAGGTTATACACGCCAAATTTACCACTGATATTTGGGGTAAATTTATAGTTCAGACCCACATCTAAAAACTCATAACCCGGATTTGGCTGGGCAACAGAAGTCCGGCTTAAATAGGCAGATGTTTCTGAACGATAATGCAGGCGTGACCAGATATTCAAGGCATCATTAATTTCATGATCGACCGTAATATTCAGCATATGCTCCGGCATCTGGTTTACAGGCTGGCCTTTGAACTCACCTGTCTTAAATTCGGAATCGGTAAAGGTATAGTTGGCCATGAGCGTGGTGTAATCACTCAGGCTGGCTTCCAGAGTCGCTTCCACACCTTTTAACTCAGCTTCATCGACATTAATCCGTTCACTGATGAAATAAAACGGTGTATCGCCTTCAAAACATTTCCACTCCTGCCAGTTATCCCGGTTGGTCGAGCTGCCATCGGTATCGGTTTCGCAGGCACGCACTTCGGTAATCCGGTCTTTATACTGAGTGACATAAGCGGTTAAGGACGCCTTGACCCTGTCATTTTGCCAGTTCACGCCCAGCTCTGAAGACAGACTCGATTCCGGGTCTAGGTCCGGATTGGCGCGAATAATGCCGCGTCCGGTGGCTAACGGTGAACCACCACCGCCGGTGACGCTATAAAAGCCTTCCGTGGCAGCACGAATATCCGGCTGTTTATAACCGGTTGACACCCCACCTTTCACGGTCCATTGGTCATTCAGGCTATACACGCCATATAAGCGCGGCGAAACATGACCACTGTAGTTTTCGTCATGGTCATAGCGCAGCCCGGCGGTTAAATCGAAACGGTCACTCAAATGCCAGGTATCTTCCAGAAAAGCCGCGGCCGACCAGCGGGTTAATTCACTAAACTCCGGCGCATTCGGATTACGGTTGGTGGCCTTATCGGTGAGTTTCTCATCTTTATAATGCGCACCAAAAGACAGTGTATGATTGCCCAGCAACCAGTTCCACTGGTTATTAAAGGTCCAGGTATCCAGTTCAATGCCTTTGGTGCCCAACTGGGTATTACCACGATCGGGGTTTTTAGAATTTTCATACTGCAGATAGGTGGTACTATCAAGCTGATCGCTATAACGGCCATGATGGGTTAAGGCATAAACATGACGATAATTACGTGAACTGGAATCGGCGGCATTGTTGGCCGGTGCAACCGTTTTACCCACCGTGGTTTCCGATTCCTGCTGGACAAAATTGGCTTCCAGTTGCAGATCATGATTGTCATTGAGTATATAACTCAAGCGGCTATTCAGGCTTTCCCGTTCAGTCCCGCGAAAACCGCCAACATAGGCATCTTCTTCACGTTTTTGCTTATTCAGCGACAGCTGTAAACCAAGCTTGTTCTCTAGTAATGGACCCGCCAGATAGACCGAGCCATTTTGAATATCACCGGCATTGCCCTGATCCTGAATGCCACTGCCCAGTTCGACACTGCCCGACCAGCGGTCACTGACTTTCTTGGTAATAATATTCACCACCCCGCCCATCGCATCTGTTCCATACAGTGTTGAGGCCGGCCCACGAATAATTTCAATTCGCTCAATCGCGGAGACCGGCGGCAAAATATTTTTCTCAAAACCGGCATCATCGCCATTTGGATTGACATCACGGCCGTATTGACGTTTGCCATCGACCAGAAACAAGGTGTAATTCGAGCTCATACCGCGAATGCTGATGGTTTGTGCCGAGCCAGAACCGGACACCACCACGCCGGGAGTATGTCTAAGTACATCTGTAATATCATTATATTCACGCTTTTCCAGCTCTTCCTGATCAATCACGGTAATGGACGCCGGCGCCTTGGACAGGTCCTGTTCATAGCCGGTAGCGGTTACCACAATGGTATTTAACTGGGTCGCATCTGCAGTGCTATTGTCTGGATTTGCTTGAGCAAGGCTGCTCATCACGGCAAGGACCGCAAAAGATAATGCTGACTGGTTCAGAGTTTTATTCATCAGGTTATCCCAATTTAATTAAGGAGAAATTCTGTGTATTTCGTTGCGCATTGTAACAATCTTGACTGATAATTCAATTAATACTGATAATTATTATCATTATTATATTTATTTAAAACAGTAAAAAGCCTCCACGATGGGAGGCTCATTTGCTGAAGTGAAGCTTATTTATTATTTAAAATAAGCACCTTCGGCCTGGCTGTGGTCAGTCTGGTCTACCACACGCATTAATTCAGGCACATGCTGTTTTAATGTGGTTTCCACACCCTGTTTCAGCGTGACATCAATCGCTGAACAGCCCTGACAACCGCCACCGAATTTCAGGATCGCGGTTAAACCGTGTTCCGGATCTTCAACCACTTCCACCAAGGCACAGTTACCGCCGTGACCGGCAAGGCCCGGGTTAATTTCAGACTGTAACACGTAAGTAATACGCTCTTCGATTGAGGCATCTGGACCCACGCGTGGCACTTTCGAGTTAGGCGCACGGAAGGTCAGCTGACCACCAAAACGGTCTTTGTTGTAATCAATAACCGCATCCAGTAAATATGGAATAGACGGGGTGTCGATATAGGCCGGAAAATCCGGATAATCCTGCTTATAATCTGTTGGTACGACTTCTTCTGGCGCACTATAAGCCATACAACACTCAGCACGCGGCGTTCCAGGATTCTCAACAAAAACGCGCACACCAATCCCCGGTGTATTTTGCTTTGCCAATAAATCTTTTAAATACTCTTGAGCATTTGGGGTGATCAATAAGTTTGGAATCTCTTCTGCAACTGCAGTGCTGTGGTTCTCAGTCGACATAACAATATTTCCTCATGCTGAAGTTGCCATTTTAACTGAAGATGCGGGGGAATTAAAAAAATTCAACTAAAATTGTCGGAATTATCCTATGAAAGTTCTGTTTCATTTGTTTTTTAATGGCATTATGATCAGGACACCCGAAAAGAAGAACATCTGTTTATGTTAGATTTACCGTTTAATCATACTGTTACGCTGATTGTGATTACAGCGATTATCTCCTTTATTGCTTTTTCCAAAGAAAAAGTCATGAACCGGCTGATTTTCTGGCCACCGGCGTTGGAACGGGGTCAATATGACCGCTTCATTACCCACGGTTTTGTCCATGCCGATGGTACCCACTTGCTGTTTAACATGATTACCCTGTTTTTCTTCGGCAGCATTATTGAAAGCTTTTACCGTCAGTATCTGTATGATCTGGGCTTTGTACTGTTTTATTTAGGCGGTCTGATTGCCGCAATTTTACCGAGTTATCTGAAACACAAAAATGATCATCGCTGGGCCAGCCTGGGTGCTTCCGGTGCGGTGTCTGCAGTACTGTTTGCCTATATCCTGTTTGAACCATGGAAACTGATTTTTGTGTTCTTTATTCCGGTTCCGGCAATTATTTTTGCGGTGCTGTATGTGGCCTATAGCATCTGGTCGGGTAAACGTGGCAATTCCAATATTAACCACAGCGCGCATTTGTGGGGAGCAGCCTATGGGGTGATTATCACCATTATGATTGAGCCGCGTTTAATTCCGCATTTCCTGAATAAACTTAGCCAGCTTCCGTTCTAAATTTGAGCAATTTGAAGCGCCTGCGGTATATTTTGACAACGCATAACTACAAATTAACACAGTATGCCGCAGCGGTTGGCGTCTAAAATAACTCGAATAATAACGAAGATGGAAGATGAGAGATGAAAAAGTTATTTCTGATTGCCGGCTGTTTACTGAGCTTGAGTGCCTGTGCCGTCCATACCCCAGAAGGCCGTTTGGTGATTGATCCTGACTCACGTATTTATGGCCATCCAGGAGATTTCTGCCCACCAGGTCAGGCCAAAAAAGGCCGCTGCTAAGCCCATTTTTCCATTTAGCCTCCAGAATGGAGGCTTTTTACTGCGTCCTCATAAACTGCAATTTCATTGGATAATTCATACAATTTTGGTAGTTAATGCCACCCCATCTCACAATTTGGCATGGATAATGTATACATCTGTATATTAATTTGCTTTCAAGCTGCGAGTTTTTGCATGTCCACATTAGACGGCCTACAATTTCCACATTTCGAAAACCAGAAACCCAGTACTTCACGCACAGGACGTGCGATTATTGCCGAGGCACTGGCCGGTGTTGCACCGCAACTGTCCCAGCAAACCCTGTCTGAAAAAAACTGGCGCAAACAGTATCCCAAATATTTTAAGGCGCTGGTCGAATACGGCATTCAGACCTGCCAGAACCCGATTCAAATTGCTGAACAGGGCCTGAATAAAGCACATGGCAGTTTCGAGTTTTATCGACATGGTCAAAAACATCTGCTGAAAGATGTGATGAGCCTCGATGCCCAGCCTTTACATACAGTTAAAATCCAGGGCCAAAGCACGGCAACGCCGGAGTGGTATGTGCCATATCAGGGACAACAACTGCAAGGTCAGGCACTGCTTGAGCAAATCCAGCGCTGGGAAGATGGCGGGATTATTGAACACAGTCATGCCCAAGCTTTGCGTGCAGCAGTGGCTCATCCGGAATGGTTCGATTTATCAGACCGCACCATGGTGCTGTTTGGCGCTGCTTCTGAAGCTGGCCCTCTGACCTGGCTATCGAAATGGAAAGCCAATATTGTCGCGGTCGATTTACCCAATGCCCGGGTCTGGAACAAAATTCTAGAGACCGTGCAACAAGGTAATGCCACCCTGTATGCACCAGCGACTGAAGCGCTAGATGAAAACAGCGCGACTGAGCTATTAAAAGAGCAGCTCGGCACCAATTTGCTGACCCAAACTCCTGAAATTGCCCAGTGGCTAACCCAGTTTGAACAGCAGCTGGATTTGGCTGCCATTGCCTATTTAGATGGTGAAAAACACGTGCGTGTGGCCATGGCGATGGATGCAATTATGCAGGCCGTCAGCACGCAAAAAGCCGATACCAGCCTGATGTTTATGTGCACCCCAACCGATGTCTATGCAGTGCCTGCCGATGTGATTCAGGCCTCAAAAGACAAGTATCAGCAACGCTCGAAAGCCCAGCAACTGCTGACCCGTGGGGTTTCAACGGTCACGGCGCAACATTTCTTCCAGAAAAACCTGCATGATCTGGTGCATTCAGACAATGGACAGGATTACGGGATTGCCGACTGTCTGGTGGTGGAACAAGGACCGAACTATGCGCTGGCCAAACGTATTCAGCAATGGCGCGCCACCCTCGCCCGTCATCAGGGACAACGCGTCAGCATTAATATTGCACCATCAACCACGACCTATTCGGTGACTAAAAATCCGTTATTAAAAGCGGCATTTAATGGTGCCAGCCTGTTTGATGTAGAAGCTTTTGCGCCAGAAACCACCAATGCGATTATGGCCGCGCTCTGGATTCATGACCTGCGTAATCCACAGTCGGGGGCCAATCCGGAAGTGACTCTGAACCATCCTTTAGAGTTGATGATGGAAGGGGCCAACCATGGCGGTTTATGGCGTGTCGCATATTTGGCCCGTACTGCCCTGCCTTTTGCAGCCTTATATGGTTTTGCTACCGAGAAGCTGCCTAAAGGCTTACTGGCCAAGTTAAAGAAATAAGAGATTTTAATCTCTCTTCGATCGTTCTCTCTCTCTTGTGTAGCGGTGCTACGTATCCAAAACGGAGAGGGAGATTTTTTTAGAGACCTGCTGTCTACCTGAAAGATAAAAGAGTGGATAGGTTCATTAAAGAAAGAGAAGCTTTGATATTGCTTAGGCTATTTCCTTACCCCCAGCCCTCACCCCTTGAGAGAATGCATTGTAGATTTGCTGTCTATCTAAAAAATAAAGGACGTCACGACTTAGCATTTGGATCATCTGTTTCATCTACAGATATAAAAAAACGCTGCCCAGGCAGCGTTTTTTATTGCGGATGAACCGGCTTAGAATACTTTCAGGAATAACCAGAACAGGCCACCCGATAAACAGATGGTTGCAGGCAAGGTGAAAATCCACGCCGATAGAATGGTTTTAACCATCTGGAAATTCAGGCCAGATTTATTCGCCACCATGGTCCCGGCCACCGCACTGTTCAAGACATGCGTGGTCGATACCGGCATACCAAAGCCATCTGCTGCAGCAATGGTCGACATCGCCACCAGCTCGGCTGACATACCCTGACCATAAGTCATGTGCTGTTTACCAATCCGTTCACCCACGGTGACCACAATACGCTTCCAGCCGACCATGGTTCCTAAGCCCAGTGCCAGTGCCACCGCAACTTTAACCCAGGTTGGAATATATTGCAGGAAGGAATCGAGATGGTCACGGTAATCATCGACCACTTTTTCCTGTTCCTTGCTCATGGCAGGTAAAGCTTCCGCTTTATCCAGACGCTTGAATGACGTGGTGCTGAGGTACATATCATTACGCAATGCTGCCACTTCTGCTTCCGGAATATTTTTCAAATCGCCGTATTGACCCACACGCTCACCTAAATGATCAGTCAAACTGGCCAAAGCCGGTACCACTTCCGGGGTGATTTCCTTGGTCTGGATGTACTTGGTGATTACTTCACGGGCCTGAGCATCCGGAATATCGGTATGGTTGGCATAAATTGCAGACGCGGTTTGCGTCGACAATTGCTGGAAAGACTGAATATGCTGGTTGTCCAGTTCCTTATTCAAGGAATAAGCCAATGGCACAATCCCAATCAGGATCAGCATGATTAAGCCCATGCCTTTCTGACCGTCATTAGAACCGTGGGCAAAGCTCACCCCAGTACAGGTAAAGATCAGGATGGCACGGATTAATGGTGGTGGCGGTTTGTTGCCTTCAGGCGGCTGGAACAGTTCCAGCTGACGTTTGAAAATCTTTTTCACCAGCAGGAACAGTACGGCAGCAAAGGCAAAACCAATTAATGGCGAGAACAGTAAAGCCTTACCGACTTTCATCACCTGTTCCATATCCACGCCGGATGCACCAGCGCCCGCATTGAGGATGTAGTTCATAATTCCCACACCCAGAATGGAACCAATTAAGGTATGCGAACTTGAAGCCGGAATACCGAGGAACCAGGTGCCTAAGTTCCAGAGAATGGCCGCAATCAGCATGGCAAAGACCATGGCAAAACCTGCGCCTGAGCCAACATTCATGATCAGCTCGACCGGTAGTAAGGCAATAATACCGTAGGCTACGGCACCACTGGCGACCATCACCCCAAGGAAGTTACAGAAACCGGCCCACATTACCGCAACTGGTGCAGACAAGGCATTGGTATAAATGACCGTAGCCACCGCGTTGGCGGTGTCATGGAAACCGTTAACAAATTCAAAGCCCAGCGCAATAAATAAAGCGGTGGCCAGCAGAATCACCGAATACAGGCTAAGCGCCGGAACATGCGATAAATCTGCCGATAATTGAAAGCCAATATAAATAAGCGTTGAAATAATAAGCGTTAGAAACACCGGCATAAAGAATTTCGGTGTTGGCACATGAACATTGGTCGACTTTTTCGGAGCCGACTGGTGTGCTGAATCTACGGGAGTTTGATTAGAATTCATGCAAGCAGGAAAAGAGGATACAAAATCCCCTTATTGTTCAGTTAAATTGTGACAATTATATGACAAAAGCAGGTCAAATAAAGTAATTTTTCTGCTTTATTTGCCACAATTTCCTGATAATTTTATAGACAAAAAATCAAACTATTTAAAATAAATCAAAAACTTATAAACCACCATCTCATCTTCATCCGGTTTTCTGTCACTGCTGTCATCTTTCATGAGCCTGAAATATTACAAGTACAGCAAAACCCGGCCCATTTTTAGACTCTCTCATACTGCCATAGCTATATGACAATTTTATGAATCCTTACAATGATTTATTTATAACGATGTGTATATTTTCAAAATAAGCCCATGAAAACGTATACTTTTTCAGCAAAGATGCCACAAAGTTCCGTTCCATCCCATCAATTGCGGAAAAAAGCAGTCGAACTCTGCTAAAATATTGCGCATTTCTGATTCATCAAAACAAGGGTTTTTTATGTCCACGCTTGCTACCCTGAAAGAACTTCTTGCCAAAAGAATTTTAATTATCGATGGTGCTATGGGTACCATGATCCAACGCCATAAATTGGAAGAAGCCGATTATCGTGGTGAGCGTTTTGCTGACTGGGCCTATGACCTGAAAGGCAACAATGACCTGCTGGTACTGACCCAGCCGCAGATTATTCAAGGCATTCATGAAGCCTACCTAGATGCCGGCGCCGATATTATTGAAACCAACAGCTTTAACGGCACACGTGTTTCCATGGCGGATTACCACATGGAAACGCTGGTTCCGGAAATTAACCGTGAAGCTGCGCGTCTGGCCAAAGCTGCCTGTGAAAAATATTCAACACCGGAAAAACCACGTTTTGTGGCGGGTGTCTTGGGGCCAACCTCACGCACCTGTTCAATTTCACCAAACGTGAATGATCCGGCATTTCGTAATATCACTTTTGATGAACTCAAAGAAAACTATATTGAAGCTGCGCACGCCCTGATTGAAGGCGGTGCCGATATTCTGCTGATTGAAACCGTTTTCGATACCCTGAACTGTAAAGCGGCAATTTTTGCGGTAAAAGAAGTCTTTAAACAGCTGGGCCGCGAATTACCGCTGATGATTTCCGGCACCATCACCGATGCCTCAGGCCGTACCTTAACCGGCCAGACTGCCGAAGCGTTCTGGAACTCGGTGCGTCATGGTGATTTACTCTCTATTGGCTTTAACTGTGCCTTAGGTGCAGATGCCATGCGTCCACACGTAAAAACCGTATCCGATGTGGCCGATGTCTTTGTTTCTGCACACCCGAATGCCGGCTTGCCAAATGCCTTTGGCGGTTATGATGAAACCCCGGAACAAACTGCTGCCTTCTTAAAAGAATTTGCCGAAAGCGGTCTAATTAATATTACCGGTGGTTGCTGTGGCACCACGCCGGATCATATCCGTGCCATTGCACAAGCCGTTGAAGGTATTGCACCGCGTCAACTGCCAGAAATTGAACCTGCCTGCCGTTTAAGTGGTTTAGAACCATTTAACATCACCAAAGATTCCTTGTTCGTGAACGTCGGTGAGCGGACCAACGTGACCGGTTCGAAAAAATTCCTGCGTCTGATTCGTGAAGAAAACTTTGCCGAAGCGCTGGATGTGGCCCGTCAACAGGTTGAAAGCGGTGCACAGGTCATCGACATCAACATGGATGAAGGCATGCTCGATTCACAGGGCGCGATGGTGCACTTCCTGAATCTGGTGGCCTCTGAGCCGGACATTTCCCGTGTGCCAATCATGATTGACTCATCTAAATGGGAAATTATTGAAGCCGGTCTGAAATGTGTACAAGGTAAAGCTGTCGTCAACTCGATTTCCCTGAAAGAAGGTTATGACGAGTTTGTCGAAAAAGCGCGTCTATGCCGTCAGTATGGTGCTGCCGTGATCGTAATGGCCTTTGATGAAAATGGTCAGGCCGATACTGCCGCACGTAAAAAAGAAATCTGTAAACGTTCTTATGATGTGCTGGTCAATGACGTGGGCTTCCCGGCTGAAGATATTATCTTTGACCCGAACGTGTTTGCGGTTGCAACCGGTATTGAAGAACACAACAACTATGCGGTAGATTTCATTGAAGCGACGGGCTGGATTAAACAGAATCTGCCACATGCCATGATTTCTGGCGGTATTTCTAACGTGTCGTTCTCTTTCCGTGGTAATGAGCCAGTGCGTGAAGCAATTCATGCCGTGTTCCTGTACTATGCGATTAAACAGGGCCTGACCATGGGTATTGTAAACGCTGGTCAGCTAGCCATTTATGATGATATTGACCCGGAACTGAAAGATGCGGTTGAGAACGTGATTCTGAACCAGAATCAGGGTACCAGCGGTCAGGATGCTACGGAAAAACTGCTGGAAGTCGCGGAAAAATATCGCGGTCAGTCGGGCGTTAAAAAAGAAGAAGAAAACCTGGAATGGCGTAACCAGCCGGTGGAAAAACGTCTGGAATATGCGCTGGTCAAAGGAATTACCACCTTTATTAATGAAGACACCGAAGAAGCCCGCTTAAAAGCCAAACGTCCGCTAGATGTGATTGAAGGTCCACTCATGGACGGTATGAACGTGGTCGGCGATCTGTTTGGTGCCGGTAAAATGTTCCTGCCGCAAGTGGTGAAATCGGCCCGTGTGATGAAACAGGCGGTGGCCTGGTTAAACCCGTACATCGAAGCAGAAAAAACTGTGGGCGAGTCCAAAGGTAAAGTGCTGATGGCCACAGTAAAAGGCGATGTCCACGATATTGGTAAAAACATTGTTGGTGTGGTCTTGGGCTGTAACGGCTATGACATTATTGACCTGGGCGTGATGGTACCGGCAGAGAAAATCCTGCAAACTGCGATTGATGAAAAAGTCGATATTATTGGCCTGTCGGGTCTGATCACCCCATCTTTGGATGAAATGGTCTTTGTGGCCAAAGAAATGCAGCGTAAAGGCTTCAATATTCCATTGATGATTGGCGGTGCGACCACCTCGAAAGCGCATACGGCTGTGAAAATTGATCCACAATATTCCAATGATGCGGTGATTTATGTGGCTGATGCTTCACGTGCTGTTGGTGTGGCAACCACCCTGCTGTCACAAGACATGAAACCAGCCTTTGTAGCAGACACTCGTGCTGAATATGCCAAAGTACGTGAGCGGATTGCCAACAAGCAGCCTAAAGCGGCGAAACTGTCTTATGCAGAATCAATTGAAAACGGCCTGAAAATTGACTTTAAAGCCAATACACCGGTAAAACCAAACTTTATTGGTACCCAGACCCTGACCAACTATCCGCTGGAAACACTGGTTGAATATTTTGACTGGACGCCATTCTTTATTTCATGGAGTCTGGCCGGTAAATTCCCAGCCATCCTGACCGATGAAGTGGTGGGTGAAGCAGCGACCGATTTATACAATCAGGCGCAGGCGATGCTGAAAGATATTATCGACAATAAACTCTTTGATGCGCGCGCGGTATTTGGCCTGTATCCGGCCAACCGTTCCGGTGCAGATTCAGTCGAAGTGTATGATGCAACAGGTACGCATGTCACGCATACTTTCCAGCACGTTCGTCAGCAGTCAGACAAAGTCACTGGCAAACCGAACCTGTCACTGGCCGATTTTGTCGCGCCAAAAGGTGAAGCGGAAGACTATTTAGGTGGCTTTACCGTGTCGATCTTTGGTGCAGAAGAAATGGCCAATGAGTACAAAGCCAAAGGCGATGACTACAATGCCATTCTGGTACAGTCTTTAGGTGACCGTTTTGCCGAAGCCTTTGCCGAGCATTTGCATGAACGTATCCGTAAAGAGTTCTGGGGCTATCAGGCCAATGAACAACTGTCAAATGAAGAGCTGATTAAAGAGAAGTATGTCGGGATTCGTCCTGCACCGGGCTACCCTGCTTGCCCAGAGCACTCTGAAAAAGCGCCTTTATTTGACTGGTTAGGCTCAACTGACAAGATTGGTACGCAACTGACCAGCAGCTTTGCGATGTGGCCACCTTCATCAGTCAGTGGTTTCTACTATGCCAACCCTGAAAGCCAGTACTTTAACGTGGGTAAAATCGCAGGCGACCAGCTTGAAGATTATGCGCAGCGTAAAGGTTGGACACTGGATGAAGCGAAACGTTGGTTAGCGCCAAATTTGGATGATTCGATTTCTTAAGAATCTCTCTAGTCCTCTTTATTAAAGGGGGAACTAAAAATCCCCCTAAATCCCCCTTTTTCAAAGGGGGACTTTGTCATGTGATTAAATGAATTACGTGACAGCTCCTCCCTTTTCTAAAGGGAGGTTGGGAGGGATTATCAATTAATTCCTGTTATAAATCTCAACGTATCTTTTGCATAGCCATGTAAGGTCAAAAAATCAATACTTTGGATACAGGTATCAAAACCATCTGCATGGTGATAAGCCTTAGAAAATTCATTAATCGATTCGATTGATTTTAGTTTTTCATATTTATCATATAAGTCGCTATTAACATCTTGTTCTTCTCGAATTTTTTGAATCATATTTCCTAACCATAAATCTTCAGTGAAAGTTTTAGGAAAGATAAATCTCAAATACGCTTCAAGAATTGGGCGCAAAGATCTGGCTATTTCAGCTTTTTGCTCTTCTTTACCTGATTGTACAAAATCCCAAAGCTTATAATATTCTTGATAATAGGAATGCAAAACATACGAATCATAATTCTGACGAACAATAAGTTTACTATTACAGACTTTTTTACTATTTATATCTAATGGGTTTGTATCTTTTAAAATAGTTTCAACTTCATAGCACTTAACCTTTTTAGGTATAGTAGCTACTTTACTGATATCTGAGAGGAAAAAAGGATCATGGCTTAGAACAAAAGTTTGGAAATTTCTTTCTACTAAAGACTGAATTTCTTGGATGGTAGCTTTACGTCTATGTTCATCTAAAGAGCTCATTGGATCATCAAAAAATATAATCGATGGCTCAAAATCATCATTTTTAAATTTGGAAAGAAAAAATGCTAAAGCTAAAGCTGATTTATCTCCCGAACTTAATACACGATCAAATATGATTTGGTTATGATTTATTATGGATAATTCTTGATCTAAAAAAGTAATACCATAAGAGATTCTACTAGCTCCTTTGTTTCCTTTATTGTCTTTCTCAAATTTACTCACCCTAATCATTGAATTAAACTTGATTAGTAGTTCATTTATTCCATCCTTATGTTTTTCAATCAATAATTTTTGTTCTTCTAATATATCATCACGCAGTTCATTCATTAATCTTGTCTTGGCTTCTTTATCAATTTTATATTTTTCAAAGTTTGTAATATCTAAAATTACCTCATTTGAAAATCTTAGTTGTATTTGCTTCAATCCTAAAATTTGCTGATTGATTGTTTGACTTTGGTCTTTGGCTAAAGTAGCTAAGTATTCATCAATTCTATTATTAAATATGGATACATCTTCGTTATATTTTTTAAAATCAGCTTTTTTATAAATAGTTTTTAAAAGCTCATCAAATTTATCAAAGTTAACCTCAGACAAGATATCTTTTTCTTTTTTCTTTACTAACTCTCTAACTTCATGGGAAAAAAGCTTGTATGAATTATCCAATTCTTTTATATCAATGCTTAATTCTAATGGTTCGATCCTATCAGACCATATTTGAATCAAATCCTTATTGGATTTAACAATTTCAACAAGTTCATCAATTCGTATACCTATTTCATAAGCCTTTGATTCAAAATTTGGATGCTGCTTTAGCATAAAATCGTCACAAGCTTGTTTATAAGACTCCGTTATAAATTCACTATAAAAACTAAAAATAGATGAATTATCCAAACTTTGAGCACAAAAAGGGCAAAAATTGGTTTCTGTTACTAACTCTAAGCCATCTTTTATCCAATTTTCATCCTGTTTTGCAAAATGTTTCTCCATATGTTGTGTGACTTTATCCTGAGCCTCTTTAGAAATCTTTTCCAAATTAGTCTCAAAAATACTTTTATCGAAAGTAGGAGTTACTAAGCTTAAACCTATTAGTTTTTTTCTTTGTCTATACAAATTAACCGACTTTTGATCATGTAATATTTCAGTTAATTTTTCTATTTGAGTGCTGATATTCTCTTGAAATTTTATTTTTTTGATTTGTTCTATTGTTTTGTCAGGAAATTGTGCTTTTAGCTTAGCTTCTAATGGTTTCATCTGAGTAGTTAGGTAAGCTATCTCACTTTTATAAGTATCAACCTGTTTTTGTTTATCAACTGAAATCTTGCCTAAGCAGAAATCGTAATAATTAACTAGCTGTGAACTTTCTACACCATTAGAAGAATATAAATTTTCATCAATGAAATTTTGATTAAAAATATGAAATTCAGGAGCTTGATCTATTGATGTTAACGTAATATTTTTACCTTTAATCATAAAATTAAAGATTGGTTCTGCTTCACTTTCTAACGGTGCTAATTGCTTAATCTTAGCAATATCTCTTTTATTAATTAAATCTAAAACTTTCGTTAGTGTAGACTTTCCAGCACCATTTCGACCGTAGATTAGATTTAACTTTCCAAAATCACTATCTGAACCACCTGATATCCCCGTATGTTGCCATTGCTTTACATTTTCTAATTTAATTATTTTAGTAAACACTCGTACACCCCAATCAAAATGTTTATATATTAACCAATATTACTATTATAATCATGAATTACAAATGCTTATTATAGCGTTCACCACATCATCAATCCGCGCCATCACTTGACTATTATCAAATCTCAATACTTTCAACCCAAGCTGTGCCAACGCTTCATCACGAATCCGATCTGCTTCCAATCCTTCATCCGTAAAGTGCTGACTACCATCACACTCAATCACTAAATTGACAGCAGGACAGTAAAAATCCACGATGTAGTTCAATATTGGCTTTTGCCGATAGAACGATAAACCTAAAATTTGCTTATTACGAAGCCGTGACCAAAGTAATTTTTCAGCCTCAGTCATGTTATTGCGTAAGTCACGCGAGGCCTGCTTTAAGTTTTTATTGTAGGGTTTCATTTTTTATTCTCTTTTTTAAATCTCCCCTAGCCCCTCTTTGAGAAAGAGGGGGCGAATCCAAAACCACCATCAAATTCGCGTAAAGTTCCCCCTCTGCCTCTCAGGAGAGGGTCAGGGAGAGGTATTTAAAACAAAGCGCCAGAAAAGTTAAAGGAGAGGCCCTTTCCTCATTCATACTGTTGCAAATAACGCTCTAGCTCTTCCTGAACCAGCACCGCTGCATGCTTCTGAATTTGCGTTTGACTTAACAGTCCTTCCGAATCAACCACCACCACACGATGTCCATCTTGCTGCAAACGCTCTACCCCTTCAAACAGCATCCGTGCACCCACATCATGAATTAAGGTGAGGTTGGTCAGATCGAGTACAATCGTCGTATCGCCCGGCGGCTCTTCCTGTAAGTTACGCAGCAACATTTCTGATTCGGTAAACTGCAACACCCCACGCAGTTCATAGACGCGAACATCATTATTTTTTCCAGCCCAATAACAGCTTTGAATAATGGTTTGTGCGGAAGGCGTCCCTTCCATCAGATGCAGGCCCATATCGGCAGATAAACGCTCAAAAATATCAATCCCGCGGACACTGTTGCCATGTTCATCTACGCGCGGTGAAAATACTGCAATACCGACCTGCCCCGGCAGCACACCAATAATCCCACCTGAAACGCCACTTTTGGCCGGAATCCCCACCGTGGTGAGCCAGTCTCCGGCGGCATCATACATACCACAGCTCAGCATCACGCTTAACACCTGCCGCACCACTGCCCGATCCAGCAAACATTCGCCCGTTTTCGGATGCAGGCCACCATTGGCCAAGACACTGGCGATATGCGCCAGATCCTTAACCGTGACCTTAATTGCACACTGCTGGATATACCCATTCACAACCTCGACCGGGTCGGTATCCAGCGCACCGACAGTACGCAACATATAGCCAATCGACAGATTCCGGAATGCAGTCTTCATTTCGGAAGTATAGACCTGCTCATCAAAACTTAATTCCCGCCCGGCCAGTTCACTTAAAAAACGGCGCAGCTGCTCGGCCCGTGAACTGCCATCCGTAGTTTGAATTAATGAATGGGTGGTAATCGCCCCCGAGTTGATCATCGGGTTTTTCGGAATATTCAGTTCTTTGTCTAAGGAAATCTGGTTGAAGGCCTCACCCGAAGGTTCAACACCCACTTTCTGCAAAACTTCCTCAATGCCCAACTGCTCCAGCACCAGCGCATAGGCAAAGGGCTTGGACATGGACTGGATGGTAAATTCATGACCATCATCACCGCTGGAATAGATCATGCCATCTGCGGTGGACAGGGCCAGCGCCAGCTTGTTAGGGTCGGCCTGTGCCAGTTCCGGAATATAATCGGCCAGCTGCCCGCCCGCATTGCGCTGACATCGTGACAAAACATGCTTTAAATAATCTGGAACAGGCGTTTGCATAAGATGGGTCCTTCTTTGGGCATTATCATTGTTGTAGATGGCAACTTTATTTTATACCGCAAGCCGGCGCGTTTTGGCCCGGCAGTTACAGCATCGCTACACGCATCGCTTTTCTAAATCTTCTTGATTCAATTATGTGTTCAAGATTGTGCACTTTTTTAGATCACTGTCTGGGAGAAGCTGCTATGATGGCGCGATTTTTTGACTTACCTGCAATTTGTTCATGTTAGCCGAAAATTTCTCCCTCTACAGCACGCTAATCCAGCTGTTTATGATGGTCTTTGGCAGCGTCATTCTGCTGCTGCGGCTGTTCCA
Source organism: Acinetobacter sp. CIP 53.82 (assembly GCF_000369465.1). Classification (NCBI taxonomy): domain Bacteria; kingdom Pseudomonadati; phylum Pseudomonadota; class Gammaproteobacteria; order Moraxellales; family Moraxellaceae; genus Acinetobacter; species Acinetobacter sp. CIP 53.82. Next base: position 500,362 of record NZ_KB850046.1, read on the forward strand.
ACCGATTCCCACCTATTTTCTGTGGTATGCCGCATCGACCCTATGTACGGGTCTGGCCGTACTGATCATTACTGTGATCTCCGCCCAACTGTTGCCGACCTTTAGCTTTATTCCGTCCACGCTGCTGTTTATCAGCTGTGCGATGTTCACCCATGCCATTCATTTACGGCTGAATGTCACCACGCGCTGGGCATTTCTGCTGGTGCTAATTGCCATTGCCGAGTCAATTTATGTGTATTTTTCGGTGTTTGATGAGCAATATGCACAGCGGATGCTGGTGCTGACCATCACCATTACCCTAATTTTTTCGCATAATTTAAAGGCTTTATATCAGGTCAAGCTCAAGCAGAAACTGGATCGCCTGTTACGCCTGTCACTGTTGCTGTTAAGTGCGGTGATTGCGCTGCGCACCCTGTATCTGTTTGTGGTATTACAGCCAACCAACCAGATTTTAAGCAATAATCTGGTCGCTGCCGGCACCCAGCTGATTATTCTCTGCCTGAGCCTGCTGATGGCTGGCCTGCTGTTTCATAGTGCCTATCAGGATATTTTCCAGCAGCTGCAAGAAGAACGGAATCTTGATCCATTAACCGGCTTGCTGAATCGCCGGGCGCTGGAGGAACGTCTGAAACGCTTAAAACAGCACAGCCGTTCCAAGCAGAATGCGATTATTCTGTGTGATCTGGACTTTTTTAAGCAGATTAATGATCAGTATGGCCATAAGGTTGGCGATGTCGCGCTACAGCATGTCACCGAAATTATCAGCAAAGCGGTGCGTAAATACGATGAGAACTGCCGGATGGGCGGTGAAGAATTTCTGATTTTACTGCAAGATACCCCACCGGATATCGCAATTCAGGTGGCAGAACGGATTCGCAGCAGTATTGAAACCACGCCACTCATTCAGAGTGGTCAGGTCATTTCAATGACCGGCAGTTTCGGCATCAGCTTTTTCCAGCACTTTGATGAGTTTTCTCAGGCCGCGCAGCAGGCCGATTTATTGCTATATCAGGCCAAAAATCTGGGCCGTAACCAGCTGCACTGGCAACAATAACAATCATCCACACGTCCAGACTTTTATAACTATTAGTTTATTTTTCCCAAATAAAGTTTGATTATTCATAGCTATAGCTCTTCTTTAAAATTACGGTTCCTGTTTTTAGTCCAGTCAGAAGATACGCATGGATGCTACTCCCCGTTTAAGCCGCGAAGACAAACGCACACTAGGCCTGTCCTCACTCGGCGGTGCACTCGAATTTTATGACTTTGTAATTTATGTCTTTTACGCCAAAATTATTTCCGATCTGTTTTTCCCAAGCACCTTAAGTCCATTTTGGGCCATGCTGAATACCTACGGCATTTTTGCAGCCGGTTATTTCTTCCGTCCGCTCGGCGGTGTGGTGATGGCGCATTTTGGCGATTTAATTGGCCGTAAACGCCTGTTTAGCCTGTCGATTTTATTGATGGCCTTACCAACGCTGTTTATTGGCATCATGCCGACCTTTGAAAGCATTGGTTATGCCGCGCCATTATTGTTACTGCTAATGCGCGTGGTACAAGGCATTGCCATTGGTGGTGAAATTCCTGCGGCCTGGACCTTTGTTTCCGAGCATGTGCCAGAAAAAAGAATTGGTTTTGCCAATGGTCTGCTGACCGCCGGCTTATCCTTGGGGATTTTACTCGGTGCGTTAATGTCGCTGTTTATTTCACTGCAATTTACTGCAGCCGAAATTCAGGACTGGGCATGGCGTATTCCGTTTATTGTTGGTGGGATTTTTGGTCTGGTAGCGCTGTATTTACGCAGTTATTTACATGAAACCCCGGTATTTAAGGCCATGCAGGCACGCAAGGAACTGGCCAAGGAATTACCGGTGAAACAGGTGCTGGCGCAGCATCGTAGCGGTGTGGTGATGGGCATGTTCTTTACCTGGTTCCTGACCGCCTGTGTGGTGGTGCTGATTTTGGCCATGCCAAACCTGCTGGTCGGTGCATTTGGTTTTGACCGCGCCGATGCCTTTAAAATGCAGAGTGCTGCCATTGTCATGCAGATGATTGGCTGTATTGTGGCCGGGCTGCTGGCCGACCGTTTTGGCGCTGGCCGCGTTATTTTATTCGGTTCCCTGCTGGTCGCTGCCATTGCCTCGCTGTTCTATAACAGCCTGGGTCATGTTGAAGCATCAACAATCTTTATGCTGTATATGCTCTTGGGTCTGGCGTCTGGAACAGTCGGGATGGTGTCATATAGCATGGTGAAAATGTTCCCGGCACAAATCCGTTTTTCCGGTATTTCATTTTCTTATAACGTGGCCTATGCCATTGCCGGTGGCATCACCTTACCGCTGGTGCAGTGGCTAAGCCTGTATAGCAATATTGGCGCGCTGTATTATATCTGGGTGGTGTGTCTGGTGGCGTTTATAACCGCCTGGTTTTATCAGCAGCGCTTTGAGCGTGCCCGATCTTCGGTTTAATCCACCTCAAAACAAAAGAGCCCGGATTCATCCGGGCTCTTTATCCAGAGATGTTCAGATTTTAGCTTTTTAAATTCTTCTTGAGTTCATCTTCCACAATATTAATTTCCACTTCGCTAAAGCGGCGAATTTCACCTTCTGCATGTTTTTCCAGCATCCCGCCAATTAACGGCACTTTTACTTTTACCGTCCAGTTCAACTGGATCTGAATCTGCTGATCATTGCCCGTCACCGAACGTGCGCAGCGGGCCTCTAAGGGCAAGTTCGCACCTAAATCAATGGTCGAGGTCAATGCACTCAGATTGGTGACATCGGTGCGCTTTAAACGAAAAGCATCTTTCAGCAGTTTTTTGGCGATGTCTGGAATATTCACATCCAGGTTATAGGCACGGCGCAAGGTGTAAATATCACCGTTGATCTGCGATTCCAGAATCTCCAGATTTTCTCCCGGAATGCGTTTGCATACATTTTCATGTAATGCGGTATTTGCAGCCAGCTGTTTGAATTCGCTCAATGAAACACCCTGAATGGTGGCATTGACAGTAAATTGATGCGCCATAGTTGATCCCTGATTTTGTCTTTTTCTTCGGTCTTGTTCTTGGTAGGGAACCTGCTGTTGCAGCCGGTTCATCGCCTGTTTATTTAAAAGAATTCTGCACGCGCTGTCATTGGCTGAATGTGGTCGGATTGTTCTGGTGTCTGCCATATTCAATCCGCAGCATCTCACTGGCATCAATCCTGACAAAACAGTCCAGATAATCAATCCGGGCATAAAACTGTTCAGCGCCATCATCCAGTCCGGCCACCGACCAGCGAATGCCGGCCGGAAACTGCTCAAGCCAGCCCGACTGATAAAAATCGGCAACTGAATCAAAATGCAGGCCCTCGGCAGCGGCCTGTTGCAGACGCTGTGCCACCTGTTCAAACCTGGCCTGTTGCTGCTGGCGAAAATCAATCAGCATGGCTTATCTCATCCTGCTTTTATTGCTGTTTATTTCTATCGCTGTTTATTTTAAACCTTCTGGCCGATGAACGCGCCAGTTTTGACACTGCCCCTCTGCAACATTCAAACTAGAGCCAGTCTAAAAATATACGAGTTCAGGATGAACACCACTGCTTCTGCAATTCACACATCGCCGCTTGAAATCAGCAGCGTTACTTTCCCGGCCAGCGATGGTTATCTGCTGACCGGCACTTGTTATACCCCGCCACAAGTTAAGGCGCAGCTGCTGGTGGCCTGTGCAACCGGTGTGCCGCAAGCCTTTTATCGCCGCTTTGCCGAGTACATGAGCCAATATCAATATCAGGTGCTGTGTTTTGATTATCGCGGTGTGGCCAAATCGGCACCTAAACGGCTGAAAGGCTTTCAGATGTCCTATCTGGATTGGGGCAAACTGGATTTGGCTGGTGCGATTGCCTATTTTAAACGTGACCAGATGCCGCTATTTATGGTCGGTCATTCCTATGGCGGACAAGCGCTGGGATTGGCACCGAATCATGCGCAGGTCACGGCACTGTACTGTTTTGGTACCGGCGCCGGCTGGCATGGCTATATGCCACTAAAAGAAAAAATTAAAGTGCAATTTGTCTGGAACCTGATTTTCCCGCCAATGGTGGCCCTGGCCGGTTATTTGCCGTGGAGCAAGCTGAACATGGGCGCAGACCTGCCGCTGGGCGTATATCAGGAATGGCGTAAATGGTGTAAAAATCCGACTTACTTTTTTGGTGACCCGGCACAACAGGCGCTGTTTGAATGTTATGCACAGGTCAAAACCCCAATTTATGCCGCTTCTTCACTGGATGATGACTGGGCCTTACCCAATTCCCGGTATGCCTTTATGCAGCATTATTGCAATGCCTCAGTGAAAATGATCAACCTGAGTCCGCAGCAGTTTGGCTTAAGCCAGATTGGACATATGGGCTATTTCCGCCAAGGCGCAGAACAAATCTGGGATCAGGTGGCGGCCACGTTTGACCTATATCTGCCATCCGATGCAAACACCGAAGCGAGCATTTCACCGTAATCAGGACGGTAAAGTCAGGCGCTGCTGGGTTTCACGGCCCTCCCGATCCACATGGGTGATAAAAATACCGTACTGGCTCACATAGTATTCCAGCGACTGCTCATAGAAGGTCCAGTAAATGGTCCATTCGCCCAGATCGGTATCTGCAATCCGGGTCTGGGTCTTGGCCGGCATTTTACGCAACACCTGTTCCTGCAGCATTGGGCCATCATCTTTATGCTGTACAGCTGGTGCGTCCTGCATAAAGATGCCCGCTACATCATCAAACAGCTGCTGTTCATAGGCAGCGACTTCCTCAATCACCTCTTCGACCGGTCGCGGGCATTTCTGGCTAATCGGGCCTTGTACCATATTGCAATAGGCGGCCTGATGTTTCTGAAAGGTACGATTAATTCTGATTTTGATCATGACTTTCCACAGCGCATAAAAGGCCAGAAAAATCAGGAGGATTGCCAGTATTTTTGCCATAAGCCCGCTTACCTCAATGGTTCGGTTCTCATTTCCCAGCGTTTGGTCTCGTTTCTCTTATCTCAGCGCTGGATCATGCATGAAAATAAGGGTGACTCCATGTGCTCATCAAGATGACCCAATCGCATCTGCGCTGCCAAACTGCTGTCTTTTTATTCATTTTGACACAAAACAGTATCAATCCCCCAATAAAAAATTCTCACATCACCTAAAAAACTGCGTAAATCACAACAAGATTGTCATTTTGTTGAGGGTTTATTTACATTCAAATAGGTGCTTGTTTATGCCTTTACCAACACAATGATTAGATCCGCTCGAATTCAAGATGTCCCGAGCCTTATTCGCGTTTTGCACGACAGTATCCGATCCTGTAGCCTCGATCATCAACATCGTGAAATCAAGATTCAACGCCTGCTCGAAAATAAAAATCAGGAAAATCTGCTGTTACTGATGCACTATAACAACTGCTGGGTGTATGAGCTGCAGCATCAGGTGGTCGGTTTTATTCTGGCCAGCGATCAGGGTGAAGTTTTAATGAATTATGTCGCGCCCGATGTCCAGCAGCGTGGCATTGGCAAACTGCTGCTCAATGAAGTGTTGCATTATTATCAGCAACGCCAGATGAAACGGATTGTGCTGGCCAGCACCCGTACTGCGCTGCCCTTTTATCAAAAATATGGCTTTCAGATTCAGCCGCAGGCAATTGAGCCTGTTTTACATATTCCTTTGGTCAGATATCTGGACTAAAGATTTTTCACTGGCTTAATGCCCGGCAATCCTGTACTGATCCCGGCCGGCTTCCTTGGCCAGATACAGCTGCTGATCGGCCGCTTTCATAAATTCCAGTACACTGGCATAGGGCTGCTTGCCAGTCATCCAGGCCACGCCCATACTGACCGTGACATAGTTTTTCGCATCCTGACGGGCAATGTGCTGTATCTGCTCGGCACGAACCGCCTGTAATACCTGCACCATCATCGGCTCTAATAAGGCAATCGGGACATTGTGCAGTATCAAGGCAAATTCTTCACCACCATAACGCGCTACATAGGCATTTTTAGGCAAGGCACGATTCAAGATCAGCACCAGCTGCTGCAAAACCTGATCTCCTTTTAAGTGGCCATAATGATCGTTATATTTTTTAAAATAATCGATATCCAGCATCACAAACGCCAGGGTATATTCAGGCTGCTGACAGGTCTGCTCAAAACGTAGCAAAATTTCATCATTCAAGGCACGGCGATTATAGGCACCGGTCAGCGCATCAATTTTTACCTGCAATTCCAGCTTGGCATTTAACTGACTTAACTGGGCGGTACGTTCCTTGACTTTAACATCCAGCGAATTATTCAGGCTCAGCAAACGGTTATTCAGTTTTTCAATATAGACCGTATCACGCGCATAGTTACGTGCCTGCTGCAGCATAATCAGCAAGGCATACAGACTGGTAGAAATAAACGATAAAGGAATTGATTCAATCAGGTTTAATGCCAGCAGCAGATCATGAATAAAGCTGCCAAATAGCAGCAATACCGCACATACGGTTAATTTGGAATAGCTCAGTTTCTGCCGCAAAGTTTTGGCAAAACCGTAGATAAAATTGATCAGCACCAGCAGGCTGAATAAAGAACTCCATAACGCCAGCTGTTCCAGCACCATCGGTGGTGCCCACAATGCAGCGACCAGATTAATGGCAATAAGCAGCAGCGCAGCACAATATACCCACCGATGCAAATAACGCTGGTTAAACAGGAACATATAGCTCAAGAAAAATAAAATGGCCAGAAAACTGAACAGATATTGCAGCCGCAATCCCCAAATCCAGTTGATATCGGTAAAAGCAGTATAGGCATACGGGGCTGCGAACAGGTTGTGCAGCGCCAGAAACACAATAAAAATGCCAAATACAAACATACTTTGTGCATTCGGCGACATCACCCCACGGAAAAAGGAAAAGACCAGGGTAAACAGCCCAATCCCGAGTACCCCGCCGCTCATCATGGCCACGCTCATCATCAAGCGCTGGTATTGATAGTTTATGGTACGGCTGAGTCCGATTTTTATTGAATGTTCCAGCCCGCCCCTGAAGTTCTGGAAACTGGAGGCCTGAATCGCCAGGGTAAAATATTCACTGTCGGCAATAAAATGGGCAAGCCGATGACCATTACCGTTTTCATGGCGGGCAGCATCAGGACCGGCTTCCCCCACACGTGCCAGCGGCTCACCATTTAAATACACCCGGTAGGCACCTTGCTGGCTGGGCATCCAGATTGCAATGCGGCGACCGACAAATTCTTTTGGCAGCTGAAAATGCCCAATAAATGTGCCATAGCCTTCCATTTGGCCGGTCAGTTGCTGAAAAGAAGCCGGTAGATGTACCCGTTCTGCAGTCAGTACTGCACTGGGCTGTTGAATAAACTGCTGATTGTAAAACAGCCATGAGCCATCCAAATTGGTACTGGAACGTTCACTAAACTGCAGGGTCGTAATCAGCTGCTGCTGATAATAGGAGTCTGGTGAGGAATCATAATGTGCTCGTGCCGAAGCAAGGCTGAGTGCACACAGACACAGCCAGGCCATTAACAGGACAGAAATCCGAAAGTACGCGCGCTGTTCCAATAAAATGATAATCCCTGCAGACATTGGAAAGGAATAATTTTAATGTACTGTGTATTATAGGGCTTTCAAATTACTTTTTGGACTATTTTTGCACAAGCCGACCAGAGACATCCTGTTCTCCGGTCAGGGGATGTGGCAAGCTTATTCGTCGCGGGTTTTCACGTCAAATAATTCAATTTCAAAAATCAGGTTGGAATTGGCCGGAATAATATTGCCAATTTTACGTTCGCCATATGCCAAATGGGATGGCACGATCAGCTTGCGCTTACCGCCAACTTTCATCCCGAGAATGCCCTGATCCCAACCTTTAATCACACGGCCGGTACCGATCACGGTTTCAAAATAGTTACCGCGGTCAATGGAAGAATCGAACTTGGTACCATCTTCCAGCCAGCCGGTATAGTGAGTGGTAATTAAAGCGCCTTTGACTGCTTCTTTACCCTCACCCACTTTTAAATCAATAATTTCTAATTCTTTTGACATTCGTCTGCTCTCTTCAACCAAATCAATTGTGCATGAGTATAAAAGGAATTGATGACAGCTGCATAATTTAGGCCGCTAAATTGCAGCCGTTTATCGACCTGACACCACAGCAGCAACCGGATGGGTTACTGCAACTGTTCCCATTCAATCACGGCCTGGGCCTGATCACCGATTAAGGTCCATTCGCCATCCATCACATTTAGCTGTAGCTGCATGGTACGTTCACACAGTTGCTGAATGGCTTCGGTGGTGGCGGTAGACAGTTTACAGACCTGAACATTTTTCAGGGTTTTCAGCTTGCTGGAGCGTTTATACCAGTCATCGACATTGCTGCCATAGGCCACCACCGCCACCTGTTGGCAACGGGCGCTGGCTTTTTTGACCTTGTCTTCATCCGGGCAGCCGACTTCAATCCAGTTTATTAGCTGACCTGTGAGATCTTTTTGCCACAGCGCCGGCTCATCGGTTTCAAACAGGTCTTTGGTAAATTCCAGTGCGTCATCGGCATAGCGAGCAAATGCCAGAATACGCACCATCAGGCGCTCGATGGTTTCAGACGGATGCAAGGCCATGGTGAGCTGATAGTCACCATATTGATGCACATCCATATTGGCAATATTTAAATCTGCTTTATAAATTGTTGCTTTAAGCGCCATATACGTGATCCTCAAATTTGGCGCCTAGCATATCGGATTTTGCTGCCCCGTGCTGAACAGATTCTAGGCAGTATTGTCAATACGACAGGCCAGCAGCTGTTCCTCAAACGCACTCCAGTCCCGGGTGTTACGATAAATCAGCTCGATCCGGTTATCGGTATTTTCGGGCGATGACTGATAGTTAAATTGCTGCGGATTGAAATTAAAGGTTTTCCAGCCCTGATTGGTGTGAAAAATTGCTTTAATCCGCAACCAGTCCTGCTGTTCACAGAGCAGATCCAGCAATGCATAAAAGTCAAATTGCCAGCGCCGGGAAAATTTCCAGCCGGCCACCGAATACCCCTGCGCCGTTTCCACATAATGATAGGGCAACTGTTTAATTTCCGGCAGCTCTGCCTGTGCCGGCAGTGTGCGTTGCAGCTGCAATAAAGGCTGGATTTTACGCTGGATGCCGACATGGGCCAGATCAATTTCAGCCAATGGCAGCTGACCGTTTTCAGCAGCTAGCCAGCGCGGTGCATAGGCCTGATATTCCTGTTTTAATTTTTCCAGGCCCTGTTCATCTGCCGGCTGCATCTGATCCGGATGTGAAATCACAATAATCTGGGCGGCTTTTAACTGGTCGGTATACAGGTTTTGCTGGGTCCAGTCGGCATCGTGCAAACGTGAACCATCCACCACCGTGACCAAGGCGCGCATATCCAGATGGCTGTGCCAGTGCGGTTCGGTCAGCTGTTCCAGTAATTGCAGCGGATGGCCCAATCCGGTGGGTTCAATAAACAGCCGGTCGGGCTTGGCTTCATCCAGCAAGCGAGACAAGGCAATCTGCATTGGTAACTGGCTGCTGCAACATAAACAGCCACCGAGCAGTTCCTTAATTTCAAAACCGTCACTTTGCGGCAAAATCTGCTGGTCGATGCCGATCTGGCCAAATTCGTTCATCAACACCGCCCAGACTTCCTGCTCCGGCTTTTGGCGCAGCAACTGCTGTAACAGCGTGGTTTTCCCGGCTCCCAGAAAACCGGAAATAATATGGGTTGGAACGGCGCGTGTCGGTGCAATCAGTTTCACAGGTCTACTCTTTGGCTGGGCAACGTTTGCATGCTATGCAAGATTGCCATGTGGTTCAAGCCAGCACTGCGGCTTTCTGGCTGAGATTTTTTCAGCTTGAGCCAGAAAATGCGCCTACCTTTGCTATCTTTTAGAAAAATTTAATTACATTTATCTGCCCGTAGTTTTTTCCCGTAACACTGAAATATCGGTAGCAATGTAATTTTATTTATCCCGGCATGGGGATAGTTCGAGCTATCTCCTCTGTAAGTTCGCCGATTTAAGATGCAAAAAACGGTAAATTCTTACCCAATTGCTACATTTTCTTCATTCATGTAGAGCCAATGTTAAGCAGATTTTTTGCTTTGTTGCTTCGATTGCTCAATCTCCCACTGCGGCATAGCATGAAGCCTGTCCTCGATGCAGGTGATGTGCATACGAGGTCAACTCTAAAATGAATATTAAAGGATGCCCAAAATGAAATTAACTCAAATTTTACTTGCGACCACGTTTGCGGCTGCTACCGCAACCACTTTTGCTGCACCGGCAGCACCAGCCAATACTCAAACTGAAGACAAAGTGATTGTCAGCACCCAGGAACAACCAGCAGCAGCGGCCAATGCCGGTGCAGCAGATCAGCCTGCGTCTGAAGCTGCATCAAGCGATGACAAAGAAAAAACTGCACGTTAATAGTTACCATACTGTGCGTTGCTATTTTTGATGGCAGCACCGTATTAAATACCATTGTGTGAAGGTGAAACCGCTTTGATGCGGTTTCACTTTTTTATGGAAATGGTCTTTTTACCATAGAAATAAATGATCGTAACATCATCCTGAATGATTGTATTTTTATTATAAATATTCATCTAATCAACAAATTATAAAAATCATCTTATTTACTATCCTCTACAGTCCCCCTCTGTTTCCACTATGGCATAACTTGTTGAATCCCTATCTTTCACCGTTAATGGGCGTTAATCTGACGTGATGGATGGACCTCGCGATGAACACAACAAACTATACAACTGAAGTGGCAATTCTGGGTGCCGGTCCGGTCGGCTTAACCATCGCCAACTATTTAAGCAAACAAGGTATTCAGGTGATGGTGGTGGAACAGCTGGATCGCCTGATTGATTACCCACGCGCCATCGGGATTGATGATGAATCGTTGCGGACTATTCAGTCTTTAGGTCTGGTCGATCAGGTCTTGCCGCATACCACGCCCAATCATGCCATGCGCTTTCTTACCCCAAAAGGCCGCTGCTTCGCCGATATTCAACCGCTGACCCGCGAATTTGGTTTCTCGCGCCGTAATGCCTTTATCCAGCCGCAGGTTGATCAGGTGCTGTTAAACGGCTTGACCCAATATGAACAGACCCAAGTGCTTTTTTCCCGGGAACTGACCGAATTTATTCAGGATGCCAACGGCGTGACGCTCAAACTGCATACCCGTGAGGGTCAGCAGGAAGTGATTCAGGCACAATATCTGATTGCCTGCGATGGCGGCAATTCTCTGGTACGCCGTCGTCTGAATATTGCCTTTGATGGTAAAACAGCTCCGAACCAGTGGATTGTGATTGATATTGATAATGACCCACTGGCCACGCCGCATATTTATCTGTGCTGTGACCCGGTGCGTCCTTATGTGTCCGCCGCCCTGCCACATGGCATCCGCCGTTTCGAGTTTATGGTGATGCCGGGCGAAACCCAGGAAGAACTGAGCAAACCGGAAAATATCGCCAAGTTACTGTCTAAAGTACTGCCAACCACCGATGGCATCGAGGTCATTCGCCAGCGCGTCTATACCCACAATGCGCGTATTGCCGAAAAATTCCGTGTTGACCGGATTTTACTGGCCGGCGATGCAGCACATATTATGCCGGTGTGGCAGGGTCAGGGCTATAACAGCGGCATGCGTGATGCCTTTAACCTGGCCTGGAAAATGGCGCTGGTGATTCAGGGCAAAGCCGCTGCCGAGCTGCTCGATTCATACCAGATTGAACGTAAAGACCATGCCAAAGCCATGATTGATTTATCGGTGATGGCCGGGCATGTGCTGGCGCCGCCAAAACAATGGCACGGTATTGTCCGTGATGGCATTTCTTATGTGCTGAACTACATCAAGCCAATCAAACAGTATTTACTGGAAATGCGCTTTAAGCCGATGCCGAAATATCAGGATGGCGCCCTGTTGCCACAAACCGATAAATACTCGCCGGTCGGTAAAATGTTTATTCAGCCGCAGGTACAACTGGCCTCAGGTGAAACGGTGCTGCTGGATGACGTACTGGGGAATGACTTTGCGATTATCGCCTGGGGGGTTGATCCAAAATGGGGACTGTCTGACAGCAGCATGCAGCAATGGCAGAAACTGGGGGTGAAATTTATTCAGGTGATTCCTGCGGTGCAGCTCAAACATCCACAGCCGAAACACTCTGCAGATGTCATCACCATTGGTGATCTGGGCACAGAAATTCGCAGCTGGTTTGGCAAAACCACAGGCTCGGTGGTAATTTTACGCCCTGACCGTTTCGTTGCGGCGCTGGCAATTCCGCAAACCCTGGAAAGTACCAGTCAGCAACTGTTCCAGAAACTGCATGCCCAATAAGATGAACCCTTCAAAAAACCACGCTCAGGCGTGGTTTTTTGCTATTCGCGCTCATGTTCATGCCGCTGTTTCAATGCTGATCCAGCTGCTGAAACCAGATCACCTGACTTAAGGATGGCCGCTGCGCCATCCATTGCAGATACGGCCGAAATTCTTCCAGATAAGGAATGGCCTTCAGAGCAATGGCATAGGCCAGCCAGTACGCCAGATACAAATCTGCGGCACTCATACGCTCACCGAGCAAATAGGGGTTGGCCTGCTGCAGTCCCTGTTTTAAAAACGCCATCAGATCTTCCGGCAATCCCATCCCTAAACCGCGTTTATGCTGTTCGAGCTGGGCCTGACTGATCTGGAAATTGCTCAAGTCAATCCATTCGGTTAATGGGCCATGACAGAAAAATAGCCATTTGAAATAGGCGCCGCGCTGCGGATCATCCAGGGCCGGGGCCAAACCTTGTTCAAAGAAATGATCAGCCAGATAGGCAAAAATTGCCGGGGTTTCACTAATAAAAACCGGGCCATCGACCAGTAGCGGCACTTTGCCCAAAGGATTCATGGCCCGATACTCTGGCTGTTGCAGATCTTCCCAACTGACCTGAATAATCTCGATCTGATCCTGAATCTGCAGCTCCTGTAATAGCGGCATTAGGGTCTGACCACGTGATTGAGGATGCGTATACAGTTGCATGTGGAGTTCCTCGACAGTGCATCAATGCTTATATTTTAAGCCTGCTGTCCGGCGAGAAACGCTGTTGATTTGTGTCCATCTTTAACGGCTTCACCAATTTTAAAAAACCGGCTGCGCCGATATGTAGTTGGGCATAACACGTTTGCTTTAGCCAAAATCCATATAAAACTGTGCTTTCAATACTTTTAAAATCAGCTCAATCGCTTCGCTGCGATGTTGTTTGCGATAGCTGGCATAGAGGCCAATCATCGGCAGTGGCTCTAATGTATTTTTCACCACAATTTTATCGCCAAGTAGTGGAATCACATAAGCGGGCACCAGACTCCAGCCCACACCCATCCCGACCAGATTAACGTTCATCAGGATATTGGTGGAATGCTGCACCACATGAATCTCCAGCCTGGACTGCTTTAAAAAGTCCTGAATAATTTTGTACAGCTGCGGTGAAGCGTGCTCATCACTAATCACAAAATCCTGCTGCTGAAAACTTTTGATGCTGATATGTTTTAAGCTGGCCGCCGGAGAATCTTTCGGCACAATCAGGGTCAGTGGTTCATCAAAAATCTGGATTGACTCAAACGCTCCCGATTCATCTGGATAGCGGGTAAAAGCAATATCAATTTCCGCCCGACTTAAGGCCTTAAACTGCTCGGCATCCGGCAGGCTATGAAAATGGATTTTTAAATCGGGAAACTGGGCGCGAATATTCGGCATGATATAAGGAAACACTTTCATTTCAGCCACCGGCACAAAGCCGATATTCAGCTGTGCTTTCTGTGCCTGTGCCACTTGCCGCGCTTCCTGAATGGCTTTGTCGGCATAGTCCAGACACAAACGCGCCTGCTTTAAAAAGGCCTCGCCTTCTGGAGTCAGTTCCACTTTACGGTTGGAACGCAGCAATAACTGTACCCCGACCTCCTGTTCCAGATCTTTAATTTGCTGGCTTAAAGATGGCTGCACGGTATACATTCTGGCTGCGGCCCGGGTAAAGTTCAGCTCTTCTGCCACCGCAACAAAATAACGTAAATGTCTTAATTCCATGTTGAAGCCTCTTAGGGAGCCTGACGCAAGGTTGGTGTGACCATGGCTTTGTAAAGCAGCAAGGTCAACAGCACCAGCACGGCGCAGAGTAAATAGGTCAGCTGGAAGCCCATCCAGGCAATCAGGATGCCCATCAGCACGGAACCGAGTGCCAGCCCCAGATCAAACAGGGTAAAGAACGTTGAAATCGCATGACCCATGCGCTGTTTATTGACCGTTTGAATGGCCACGGTTTGCAGACACGGAAACAAGGTGCCGTAGCCAATACCAATAAACACCGCCGACAGCCATAAAATCCACGGATTAGATAAAAAGCTGACAATCACCAGTCCCATGGCAAAACACACAAAGGACGGATACATCACCGCACTTGGACCTTTACGATCATAACGCTTGCCGACCCACGGCCGCACCACAATCATGGACACAGCAAAGACCACAAAGAACAGACTGGTATAGGCCAGTAACTGCTTGGCTTCACTATAGGCAGTAATAAAACTGATCACGCTGGAATAGGCCAAGGCAGTCAGCATGGCCACCAGCCCCACCGGAATGACCCGGGTTTCGACAATATCATGCAGGCTCAGCCGGGGTTTCGTGGCAGATGGATCAGACAGATTAGCTGGTTTGACCCGATCATCCTGCAGTTTCAGGCTGAGACAGAACAGAAAACCTATCGCCATAATCACTGCCAGCACGGCAAACAACACCCGAAAACTGGTGAACTGGATGGTGGTTAAGGCAATTAAAGGCCCAAAGACTACGCCCAAATTGGTCGACATCACAAAATAGCCAATACCCTCGCCTTTACGCGCTTCCGGAATAAAGTCACTGGCCACTGGCACCGCCACCGTGGTTAAAATACTGAACCAGATGCCATGTAAAAAACGCACCAGCAGCAGGCTCCACATGCTGTCAATCCAGATATAGCAAAAGGCAAACAGCACAAAGCACAGCTCAGAACCGCGAAAAGACAGTTTCTTGCCCAGCTTTTCCACGATTAAACCGGAAAACGGCCGGATGGCAATCGAGGACACCAGAAACAGGGTCAGGGCCAAACCGGCTTCTTTGACCGTGCCGCCCAGATCATTCATGATATAAATTGGTAATACGGCCAGCAGAGCAAAATAATAAACAAACAGAAACAGGTTATTGAAAAGACACAGAATAAATGCGCGATTCCATAATACAGCAGCGCTTTGAGCAGACATAGGCTTAACTCTCCTGCGCGTCAATAAGCGGCTGAACCCGGACTGGTGCCAGCACCATCTCAATCAGCTGCTGAATATAGTCGGCATCGGGCATCCGGTTAAAGAAAATAATCTGGTAATGAATCGGTGCATATAGCGTGTCGAGCATCAGTTCAAACGGATACTGCGCCACAATTTCGCCACGCTGAATCGCCAGCTGAATCAGTTTGCGCATCTGTTCACGCCGTGGCAGCAAATATTCACGAAAAAACGCCGCGGCAGTTTCACGCTGCTCGGCCATCACCACCAGTACCGCCCGGCCAACCTGATGATTCAGCGCCTGACTCAGCTTGAGCAATTGCTGGGTCAGGTTAAACTGCAAAGACAGGCTAAAGTCGAGTTCAAAAATCGAGGCGGTTTGCAGCTTAAAGGCATCGAACACCAGTTCGGATTTATGTTTCCACCAGCGGTAGATGGTCGATTTCCCCACACCGGCCCGCGTCGCAATATCCTCAATGGTCAGATGGCTATAGTCATACTCTGCCAGTGCCTCGACTACGGCATTTAAAATACATTGCTGCCGCCGTGATGATTTTTCAGTTTCCATACCCAGCCCAAAACGAAACGATACGTATCGTTTTATAATAATCCAGTTGGTGTCGGCTGGCGAGTGATTCTTCTGTCGTCTGGTATAAAAAAATGTGGCAATAAAAAAAGACCTGAAATGTCAGGTCTTTCTTCAATACCGTGAAAGTCGGACTTAAATCGACTTCTTGTAAATACTGCAAGATGGATGAGTACCTTCCTGTAAACGCGCCACTTTACGCTGTTCTGCCGCTTCAAAACGGCAGCGTTTCCAGTCATTGTCCAGATTTAAGGCCGGCACCTGTTTGGGTTTGCCCTGCTCATCAACTGCGACCATGGTGAAATAGCAGCTATTGGTATGACGCACGGTGCGTTTTTGAATGTTCTGCGCTTCGACGCGAATGCCAATTTCCATGGAAGTACGACCTACATGGTTCACACTGGCCAGGAACGTCACCAACTCGCCGACATGAATTGGTTCCTTAAAGTTCACTTTATCTACCGAAAGTGTCACCACATAGCTGCCTGAATAACGGCTGGCGCAGGCATAAGCCACCTGATCCAGTAATTTTAGAATTGTTCCCCCATGAACATTACCGGAAAAGTTTGCCATATCTGGCGTCATTAACACCGACATGGTTAATTCAGATTGATCTTCTAAGATGGGTTTAAGCTGATCTAATGGGGACATCTTGTTTTCGGCTCTTATAAAAGACAGGATATGTGAATATTATTATATCGTTTTTAACACAAATTAAATGTTCAATTCGGCAATAAAGTCATCATTATTATTTATGGTGATTGGGGTATTATTTAGAAAAATATATAGTGTTTTGTGCTATTACTTGAATTTTCAATTATTTATCCACATCCCGACACCACTTGAACAGGATTTCAGCAGGTGCGTCAGGAGGTGGATTTTTTCCATTCGGGCCGATGAGCTCAGCCCAAAATTGGACTTTTACTGCCTGAGTTTTTAAGCCGGGTTGATATGACGCAACATTTCCGGCGACACATGACCATAATTTAAAACATTTTGTGCATCGAGCTGGGCTTCAATTTCATAGGAACCATCGGCATTAATTTTTTTAATGGTAAAAATAATTTGTTCCATGCTGGCCAGTTGTACAGATTGTCCAATGTGTAATTGCTTCATGCTCATGCCCTGCTCAGTTTTAGCTTCTAAGATAAATCATTATATTCTAATGCGGCCAGTATAAGAGCTTTATTAACAATAGGTAAACTTAAATAGCTGAATTAAAATACACTTATATATAAACTTTAAATATTAATCACAACCTTTTGAGCATGAATCGAAATACCTTTATTGAATAACATCAGGCAATTAACGCCAAAAGCAAATTGCAATATGAGCATTCTTGCCATTTTTATTCGACTTAAGTTATAGAAAAAAACCGGCAGCATTCTAGCGCCCCGAATGTATCTCAACAGTATTTTGTTGCAGGTTATAGGTTTGAATCCGGTGACCATCGGCATAGCCTTTATGCTGATAGACCTGCGAAATCTGCCCCAGCTTGCCATAGGCGGCGACCACACCGGCCTGCATGGTGGCTTCGCGGCCCTGCACATCAAAAATATGTGCTTTTTCGCGTAAATCTGGCTGAATTACAATATCGGCATGTTTCAGCTCTTCCTGGGCCAGATGCTTCTGCATGATATTAATATTCTGGTTAAATAGTCCCCAGACATGGCTGGTTTCGGTATACATCGGCTGGGCCAGAATATCGACTGCAATCACAATGTCCGCACCCAGTTCGCGGGCGACATTTACCGGTACCGGACTGACCAATCCACCATCGACATATTCGGCATCGGCAATTCGGGTTGGAATAAACATGCTTGGAATTGACACCGACGCCCGTACCGCCTGTCCGGTATTGCCGGCATTAAACACCACTTTCTTGCCCTGTTTTAATTCGGTGGCCACCACATACATCGGAATTGGCAGCTGCTCTAACGGCAACTGGTTGACCTGCGTATTGACATAGTTCTCGACTTTTTTGCCATCGAAGAAGCCTTTCATATCCAGCTTGATGTCACGGACATCATTGGCCTCCATGTTCAGGGCAATCTGACGCAGCTCATGCGCGCTTTTGCCGCTGGCATAAATCGACCCGACTATACTTCCGGCACTGGTCCCGACAATAAAATCTGGGCGGATGCCGTTTTGTTCCAGCACTTCAATTACGCCAATATGGGCATAACCGCGCGCGCCGCCGCTGCCCAGCACCAAAGCAATGACCGGGTCCTGTCCGGTATATTGTGGCAACGTTTTAAAGTTCATGCGTGCGTTCTGCTGGCTGGCCTCAGCCATTGCCGGGGTCGCCATTAATTGGGAGGACACCAGCTGATGCTGTTCTGGCAGATGCTGACAGGCGCCTAGGGTCAGCATGACTGCCCCCATCACACTGATAAAGCCAAGATTTTTATTCAACATGGATTCCTCGATCTGAACTCGACAGGCCTGCTGTAGTCTAAGGAGATTTTCTGCAGTGCATTGTTTAAATTCGTTAAACTGTCATCTATTCAGTTTAAACTTAAGTCGGGTTTTTTAAAATTCTAGCCAATGTCTTCTTTATCTTATTCACAGATTTTTCTGATTTTCTTTAAGCTGGGATGCTTATCTTTCGGGGGACCAGCCGCGCATCTGGTGTTTTTTCACCAGACTTTTGTGCAGCGTTTGCACTGGCTCAAAGATGAAGACTATGCTCAGGTCGTCGCTTTAGCGCAACTGTTGCCCGGCCCGACCAGCAGTCAGGTTGGACTGGCCATTGGCTATTTAAAACGTGGCTATTTAGGCTCGGTGGTGGCCTGGCTGGGTTTTACCCTGCCCTCGGCCTTGCTGATGACGCTACTGGCCTTTATCGGTCAGCAGTTATTCCCGTGGATCAGTTCGGCGTATTTTCATGCCATTCAACTGATTGTACTGGCGGTGGTGTTCTGGGCCTTCTGGCAAATGCTGCAAAGCTTTTGCAAAAGCTGGTGGCAATACCTGCTGATGCTTGTGTCTGCGCTCATGATCTGGTTCCTGCCACTGTCATATAACCAGATTCTGGTGATTGTGCTGGCTGGTCTGGCCGGCATGTGGATTGCCAAAGCACAACCTCAAAGCGGCAGTCATACCACGCCGAGTTTTCAGCTGGAACAGCGCAGTTTCGGCTCGACTACACTCTGGCTAATCTTATTTATCTGTCCATTTCTGCTGCTCGGTGCGCTGAACTGGATCAATCCGAATCTGCTGGCTGAAGGCTTTTTAGGCTTTTATCAGTCTGCTGCACTGGTCTTTGGTGGTGGGCATATTATTTTACCGCTGCTGCATCAGGACTTTGTCAGTACCGGCATGATCTCAGCCCAGCAGTTTGATTTAGGCTATGCCTTTGCCCAGCTCATGCCGGGTCCTTTATTCAGCTTTGCCAGCTATGTCGGCTATTTTCTGGATTTAACTGCCTATCCTGTGCTGAACGCGATCATTGCCACCATCGCCATTTTCCTGCCCTCGTTCTTTCTGATTTTTGCTACCCTGCCGCATTGGTCCTGGCTGATGCATCAGGACAAAATCAAACATGCGGTGATTGGTATTAATGCCGCGGTGGTGGGTTTATTGCTCGCGCTCATTGTTGATATGGGACAGGATTATTTAACATCAGTGCTGGATCTGGCGTTTGTGATGTTTGTGATTGTTTTACTGAAAAGCAAACTGCCGGTGTGGGTCAGCCTGATTGGTAGCTTTGGCGTGTATATGGGTTTGCTGTCTTTGCTGAGCTAACGCATCTAAAAGAATATTCTCTTGATAAAACAACAGCCTCATGATGAGGCTGTTGTTGTTTGCATTACCAGATATCGGAATTAACCCGGTCTTTAAATTTAGGATGATTGTCCAGTTTAAATTCCGGCTCTTTCACGCCACGCTTCAGCTGTGCTTTGAAGTCTTTTAGCAACATCAGCACAAATGGCGTCAGCAGTAAAATGGCAAACAGGTTGATGGTGGCCATCACGCCCATAAACAGATCGGCCATCGACCAGATCAGTGGTACGGTGGCAATCGCGCCGAAATACACCATAAACAGCACCAGCAGACGGAAAATCAGCATAATCTTGCGGTTGTTGTTAATGAACTGCACGTTACCTTCGGCATAAGCGTAGTTCCCAATAATCGACGAATAAGCAAACATAAACAGGAGAATGGCCAGGAAGTCAT
Organism: Acinetobacter sp. CIP 53.82; assembly: GCF_000369465.1. Classification (NCBI taxonomy): domain Bacteria; kingdom Pseudomonadati; phylum Pseudomonadota; class Gammaproteobacteria; order Moraxellales; family Moraxellaceae; genus Acinetobacter; species Acinetobacter sp. CIP 53.82. The sequence goes on from NZ_KB850046.1 coordinate 520,461, forward strand.
CGCCCCAATGGCCAATCTGGCTTTCCAGCGCCATCTGGGTCAGGGTCACCCCTTCAAAACCGGCATTCTGATATAAACCGGAAGACAAAATGATGATTGCGGTACATGAACAGACAATAAAGGTGTCCACGAATACGCCCAGCATCTGTACCAGCCCCTGATTCACCGGATGTTTTACATCCGATACAGCAGCCGCGTTTGGTGCAGAACCCATCCCCGCTTCATTGGAGAACAGACCACGCTTGATGCCCATCATCATCGCCATCGACACCATCGCCCCAAAGAAACCACCGGCAGCGGCATCAAATTCAAAAGCCTTGCTGAAAATCAGGCGGAAAATATCCGGAATAATCGGCAGATTAATCACGGCGATATACAATGCCACCACCAGATACAGCAGCGCCATAATCGGGACAAATTTCTCTGCCACTTTGGCAATACGTTTAATCCCGCCAAAAATAATCATGGCGGTCATGACGACCAGAACCAGACCCAACCAGGACAGTTCAAAACTGAATGCACCCATTGGGACAGTCAGATTGGCCTGATTCCAGCCCCAGGCATGTGATGTGGCACTGATAATCGAGTTGGCCTGCACCGCGTTAAACACGAAACCGTAAGTTAAAATCAGGGCAACCGCAAATACTACACCCAGCCATTTCTGTTTCAGGCCTTGGGTAATGTAATAGGCCGGACCACCACGGAACTGATGGTTGCTGGTATCACGCACCTTAAATAGCTGCGCCAGTGAAGATTCGACAAAGGCCGAACTCATGCCTAAAAATGCGGTAAACCACATCCAGAACACCGCACCCGGACCACCAATCGCAATCGCAATCGCAACACCGGCAACGTTACCGACCCCGACCCGACTGGCCAAACCGGTCACAAGGGCCTGAAATGGGGTAATCCCATAACTGTCTTCGCCTTTTTTACGGCTCGACCTCATGGCTTTAATACTGTGCCAGAACAGGCGAATTTGTACAGCGCCGGTGATCAGGGTATAAAATATCCCGACACCGACCAGAAAGATCACCAGAAAATCCCACAGCGGGGTATTTAGAAGCGTCACCCAGGACATTAGGGTTTCATTTAATTGTTCATTCATTTTTTCGCACCCTTTGCTGATTGAGTCATCCTAAAAAGAAAAGCCTTTTAACAAGGCTTTTCCACTCAAATTACTTAAACAAAAAACTTAAGAATGACTTGAATGACAGTCGCATTAATCAAGTCGACAAAGAAAGCACCACACAGCGGTACAATCAGGAAGGCTTTATGAGAAGCACCGTACATATTGGTAATGGCCTGCATGTTGGCAACCGCAGTAGGTGTTGCACCCATACCAAAACCACAGTGACCCGCAGCCAGTACAGCAGCATCATAGTTTTTACCCATAACACGGAAGGTAATGAAGGCCGCATACAAGGCCATGGTGATGGTTTGCGCGCCTAGAATGACCATTAGCGGGCCCGCCAGATCTGCCAGTTGCCATAATTTCAATGACAGCAATGCCATCGCCAAATATAAAGACAATGAAGCGTTACCAAATACGTCAATCGCACGGTCAAAAATAGTGACTTTGAAAATACCTTCTAATACGTTACGCAGAATTACCCCACCAGCCAAAGCCCAGACGAAAGTTGGCAACTCAAACAGCGTACCTTTGGCATAACCAGTCATAAACTCGGCAAAGGCCAGACAGGCTGCAAATAAACCTAAAGTGGTAATGGCATTGTCTGCGGTAATTAAACGCACCTGATGCGGATATTCAAATGGTACAAACTCACCCGGTACCGGTTCAACTGGCGTATTGTCACGCTGTTCAATTTGCGCATCGGTACGTGGTGTAGCCAACTGATAACGGTTGATCAGCAGTTTGGCCAATGGCCCACCAATAATACCGCCAATAATCAGACCGAAGGTCGCACTGGCCATCCCCAGGGCCAAAGCCCCCTGAATACCATGTTCAACCTCAAGGATTTCACCCCATGCACCCGCAGTCCCGTGACCACCGGTTAAGGTAATGGAACCGGCAATCATACCAATTAGCGGATCAATGCCCAATACTGTCGCCAGACTAATCCCGACAAAGTTTTGTACAATGATGAATAGTGAAATTGCGATCAGAAAGATCACCAGACCAATACCGCCTTCACGCAGTTTGGCAAAGTTGGCACTTAAACCGATGGAGGCAAAGAAAATCAGCATAAAACTGGTTTGTAGCGCACTACTGGTGGTAATGCTGTAGCCCCAGAAATTGTGCACGATTAAAGACACTACCGCAGCGACCAAACCGCCCGCGACAGGTTCCGGGATGTTGTAACGTCTTAGAAAATCAATATTGTTAACTAAAAAACGTCCCAAAAGGAGAACGATTACAGCCGCAATTAAGGTGTAAAACGCATTAAAAGTAAATTCCATGGCAATATCCATTTAATATGGTCAATGCTTATTGTTTTCCGGTTCTGATTATTTAAACCTGATGATATAAGCACCTTTTATGATAAGGCTGCTCTGTTTAATTTAAATAAACGGGAAAACTCTGCAATATGAATAATGTAAATCAGAAAAAGTTCTGAGTTGGCGAAGAAGCATCTGAGCTGGAGCGCAAGACTCAGCTTCGCTCCTCAAATTCATATCAACCGGCACTGCCTGAAAAAGAAGGAGTGAAAAATAAAATACAGACACTTCAGTGGCAGGGTAATGTCAGGCTGAAATCTCTGAATAGGCTTACTATAGAAAGATAATCTCATATAGGCTCCTAAACATAGAAAATGCATTGCTTCATGTAGCCAACAAATACATCTTAATACATAGAAAAAGCTGAACAATACAGCTTAAAAAATCGCACATTATGCATCTTTTTCTCTAAAAATCTTTATTTTTTTAACGCTATTCGCTATTAGTCTAACTTATTGCTTTTAACTATAAATTTAAGCAACTGAATTTAAAATTGTTTTTTTAAAAATCGGTAAATAAAAAAAAGAGGTGGCAAGCCACCACTGCTGTCCCATAGTTTGCTTTAAATAAAAAACCTGAGTCCTAACAGTTAAAATATGAGTGCAAACAAACACTTTAACGACCAGGATTCAGGTTTTGTCACATCAGAATACCGTATTTCATGAGCTAATTAAACCTGTTGTGCGACAGGATTTTGAACAACTTGCTAAAGTACACCATGTTGGACAGAAATTTAGAGCGGCTTCCCGGTGGGATCAGTTTATTGCCATATTGATGTCTCAATTCTCTTGTAGGCAAAGTCTGAGAGATATTCAATCCAATTTGGAGTGCCAACAGGAAAAGCTGAGTCATCTCGGAGCAAAGTCTATTCCCCGAAGCACGCTGGCACGAATCAATGAGCAGCAGCCTGCTGCCTTGTATCAACAGCTATTTTACAAGTTGCTTAAATACTATGAACACTCAAAAGTAGCTCATAAATTTCGCTTTAAGAATCCCTTGTATTCCTTGGATGCCAGTCATATTGACCTGTCGCTTTCCTTATGTGAATGGGCCAAAGTTCACGACTCAAAAGCCAGCATGAAACTCAGTATAGGATTGAATCACAGCAATGATATTCCTGAGTTTGTTGCAGTTGAAAATGGCAAAGAAAATGACATGGTACAAGGCCGCAAATTCCAGTTTCCTGCTGGCAGCATTGTAGTTTTTGATAAAGGCTATGTCGATTACCAATGGTATGCAAATCTGACTGCTCAAAACATTGGATTTGTCACACGTTTTAGGCCTAAATCTGTGTATCAGGTGATCCAGCAACATCCAGTGCTTGAATCCAAAGGTATTCTAAAAGATGAAACCATTCAGCTGAATAGCGCACATGCCCTAAAAAGAAAAGCCCCAGTGTTAAGAAGAATTGAATATAGAGATCAGCAAAGTGGCAAGCACTTTAGCTTTCTCAGCAATAACTTTCATTTAGCCGCCTCCACCATTGCGGCGATTTATAAAGATCGTTGGAAAGTTGAGCTGTTCTTTAAGGCGATTAAGCAGAATCTCAAATTAAAAGCGTTTCTAGGCCGCAGCAGGAACGCAATTCAGACACAAATCTGGATTGCGATGATCGCCTATTTATTGGTGAGTTTCGCTCGACATTTAGGAAAAACAGGTTGGACAGTTCAACGTTTACTCAGAATAATTCAAGTGAATTTGTTTGAAAGAAGAACTTTAAAAGCTTTATTTTCACCCGATAAAATACCCATAAAACAAGAGGAAGCTCAAATGAGCTTCCTCTTGTGAAAAATTGTGGGACAGCAATGGGCAAGCCACCTCTTTTTTGGTTCAGCACTTAGAAGTTATAACGTGCCATTACACCAATACGATTATCTTTACCTGTTTGGCCATCAGCTGTTTCACGTTCACCGTAAACATATTCAGCACCCAAGGTAATTGGTTGTACCGGGTTATACATGACATTTAACCAGCCTTGCTGTAATTCGTCATTTTCTTCACCTACAGCATCATCAAAGAAGACTGCACCATAACCTAATGTACTACGAAGTTTTGGTGTAATTTTCAAAGTAGCGCCTAAAGTAAATGCATCAAATTCTTTTAAGTCGATGTCATTACCATCTACTGAATAACGCTCATTCCCATTGGTGTATAGAATAAACTTGTCATCACCCGTTACATGAGAGTAGTCGGCATTTAAAGTTAAGGTTTCAGTTGGTTTAAAGTTTACACCCGCAGCCAAGCCCCAGCCAAAATCTGTTTCGTCAGCTACATCACGCGCACGAACTTCCTGGACCAGCGCTCGACCTGTCAGCGTACCTGCACCTTCAGCAAATTTATGTGCAACTTTTGCGGTTGCTGCCGGCAGTCTGTTATCGTCATGTCCTTTTTCTAAACCAACAAAATAAGTCGTGTCTGCATTAATTTTGTCGCTATAACGCACTTGTGGTGTACGGTAAGTACCAATACCGAGTGGTGAGTTAAAGTCCAGCATTTCAGGTGTAGTTTCACCGGAAAGGAAGGATGAAGTGGTTTGACCCAATAACCAGTTGTCCATAGTTAAGTAAGCGTGGCGAATACGTACGCTGTCATTAGTACCACGGAAATCAATCTCAATTTTACCGCCGACATCTTTCCCTGCGACTGGACCTTTAAAGTCTAAACCAAGGCGTGTAGTGGTTGCGGTTGAATCAAAACGGTCTTCAGTTGCGTTATTGTCATCGCCCAAGCTAACGGCGTGGATACGGTTAAAAATTCCATTACCACCTTCAATTTGATACGCAGCATCCCCACGCACAAAACCGTACAGATTGACTTCAGCACCACCTTTCGACTTTAAGGAAAATGGTGAAGCCGATTTTGCTGCAGGTGCCGGTTGCGCCTGAACTTGCTGGATCTGGACTTGTTGCTGTTGCTGAACCTGTTGCTGCTGTTGAATTAAAGCTTTGAGTGCTTGTACTTCCTGGCGTAATTCTTGAATTTGTTGTTGTTCAGTGCTTGCTGCCTGTACCGTAGAGGCCATTGCTGCTGTAATTGCGACCGCTAATGTTTTTGTGATAAGTGAAGTTTGGATTTTACGATCCATGGGTTTCTCCAGAGTAAAAAATAATGCGCATCCGTGCTCTTTTAAGACATTTTAAATACTGACTCAGATGGCAAGCATCCCTGATTTAAATGTCATTTAATCATCACACTTTTGCTATTTATCAAATAATTAAAAGTCTTATTGATAAAGAATTACACAAAACTGTAATCGTTTTATGCTTTCAATCTAACAATTAATTTATTTTATTAAAATCACTTTTAACGTATAAGGATAAAGGACTGATCAATTTTTCTAATTCTCATTTGCAAAAATATCGAATTATCATGGTTTTATCGAAAAGCAAAAGTTACCCACCCGGTTAAATATTAGACTATTGTATATAGCAACAGTTGATTAGAACATAAACATTTTAAGGGATTTTTCATGGATAAAGGACTAGTACAACTGGTCGATCAGGCCATTAGCTCGCGTCATTCAGTGCGCGCCTTTTTAGATCGGCCGGTCGATCCGCAAATGATTAAAGATATTCTAAGCGTGGCCAGCCGCGCACCATCCGGCACCAATATTCAGCCGTGGAAGGTGTATGTAGTGACCGGTCAAAAGCGTCAGGAACTCATTGATCGGGTCTGTCAGGCACAAACTGAACTGTATTTGCATCCTGAACGTGCGGCCGATTATCAGGCCACCTTTTCCTATTATCCGGAACAATGGTTCTCGCCGTTTATTGAGCGGCGCCGTGAAAATGGCTGGGGGCTGTATGGCCTGCTCAATATTGAAAAAGGCGAAAAACAGAAGATGGCCGCGCAGCATCTGCGTAATTTTCAGCTGTTTGATGCACCGGTAGGCCTGTTTTTCACCCTGCATCGTGACCTGGAAATTGGTTCGAAAATGGATCTTTCAATGATGATGCAAAACGTGATGATTGCCGCCAAGGCACGCGGGCTGGACACCTGCCCACAAGCAGCCTGGAATAGTTTTCATCGCATTGTACTGGAGGTCTTAAATGCCCCGGCCGATGAAGAACTGGTCTGTGGTATGGCCTTGGGTTATGCCGATCCTGAGCATATTGTAAATAGCTTTATTACCCCGCGCGTACCGGTCGAAGAATTTGCCGTATTTGTAGAATAATTGTTTAGCTACGGCCCTCACGCTGCAACAGCTGAAAGAGCAAAGAAGAAAACGCTCTGGTTTCTTCTTTTTTCTTTTTTTAAAGATAAATCTGGTTTAGGCAGTTTTTAATTTCCGCTCTCGATGCATAATGTACATCGCACTCCCCCCAATCAGAATAAACAGTAGCATCACACTGCCCATATTTAATAAAGCATCCCAGATCAGCACATTCAGCATTAAGCCGCCAATTAAACCGCAGCTAAATTGCATACTACCCATAATCGCGCTAGCTGTACCGGCACGGGCACCCTGCTCCGACATTGCCAACGCCATGGCATTGGGGCCAGTAAAACCAATTCCGGCCACAGCTAAAAACAGCCCGGCAAAAACCACAACAATCGGCGCATGGCTCATCAGCCCGGCGATGACCAGAATTAGCGCGCCAGTGCCCTGCACCGTACCGCCTATTTTTAAACGGGTCATTAAAGAGCTGCTGGTTGCCAAATGCTTGTTTAAGGTCGAGGCCAGCATAATACCGACCGCATTGGCACCAAAAGCAATCGAAAACTGCTGCTGGTTCAAGCCATAACCATCCATCAGAACAGCGGCAGAACTGCTGATATAACAGAACATCGCCCCGCCGGTAAAACAGCCGGCAATCATCGGTAAATAAAAACTGCGGTCCTTAAAAATCGCCAGATAGAGGGTCAGCACCTGATAGAAATTCAATTTCAGACGGCGCTCTGGCGGCAAGGTTTCCTGAAAGAAAAAATGAACACATAACCAGCAGACTAAACTCATGATGGCCAGACAGACAAAAATCGCCTGCCAGTCAAAAAAGCTCAGCACAATCGCCCCCAGACCCGGCGCAATAATGGGCGCAATTGCGGTCACAATCATCATGCTGGAAAAAGCCTGCGCGGAAGCCTGCATATCCAGCCGGTCACGAATTGCCGCACGGGCAATTACCACCCCAACACAGCCCCCTAAGGCCTGCAACACCCGCGCCGCAATCAGGCTCCATTCATCCTGGGCATAAACACAGAGCAGACTGGCCAAAAAATACAGTCCCAAACCAAAATACAGTGGGGTTTTACGGCCAATCCGGTCACTTAAAGGACCATAAATTAACTGTCCAATTGCCAGGCCCAGAAAATAAGCCGGCAGACTGTTGGCCACCATTTGCGTGCTGACGCCAAAATCATCTGCCATTTGGGGCAAGGCCGGCAGATACATATCAATCGACAGCGGACCATGTGAGGTCAGCAATGCCAGCAGTAAAATCCAGGAAGATGGATACTGCTGCTGCGGGCTTGCACTGGCATGGGAATCGGACATATTCATATTTCTTTTTTAAATGACTGATTTAAAGACAAGGTACACAGTCCATAGTATTATTTCAGGGTACTGAAAGTGAAGTTTCACATAATTGCTGCCCGCTGCATAGCATCTGGCTTCGTTTAAGGAACAGTCTTGAAATCCTGGCTCACACGTCTCAAACACATTGCCTACAACACGGCCTTTATCTATAACATCCGGATGATGATCGCCTTTGCCGGCACCGCCTTTGTTCCTTATCTGCTCGGCTATCAGCTGGCCACCATTCCGCTAACCTTGGGCGTGGTCGCAGCCGGTTTAAGTGATATTGATGACCGCTTCTCTTTAAGAATCCTGAACCAGACTTATACCTATATCGGCTTTTTTATTACCGCCGCCTCCATTCAGCTGCTGTTTCCACATCCGGTGCTGTTTGCCATTGGCCTGATTATCTCCTGTATTGGCCTGATTCTGCTCGGTTCTCTGGGCCGGCGTTATGCCACCATTGCCTATGGCTGTCTGGTGATTTCGGTTTATGCCATGCTCGGTGTGGACCTGTTTGAAGACTGGTACACCCAGCCAGCCTTGCTGGTGGTTGGTGCAGTCTGGTACGGGCTGATTTCCACCATCAGCTTTTTACTGTTTCCGGTACGGCAGCTACAAGACAAACTTTCGCAAAGCTATGCCTCGTTAGGCGATTTCCTGTTTGCCAAATCCAACCTGTTTGATGTCGATATGACACCCGGCAGCTATCAGCAAAGCCTGATTGACCTGTCAATGGAAAATGGCAAGTTGATTGGCCTGTTTAATGAACTGAAAACCGCGCTACTGACCCGTTTAAAAGGTGACCGCGGCCAGAAAGATACCCGCCGCAGCCTGCAGTATTATTTTATTGCCCAGGATATTCATGAACGTGCCGACTCTGCGCATATTGACTATCAGAAACTGGCCAAAATTTTTGAGCACAGCGACATCCTGTTCCGTTTCCAGCGCATTCTGGCGATTCAGGGCAAGGCCTGTAAAGATTTAAGCGAAAGCATCCTGAAGCGTGAACCCTATATTCACAGCAAACGTTTTAAACATGCCTTTGAAAACCTGAAACACTCGCTGCAAAAGCTACGTAGCGAACAGCAGTATGATCAGGTCTGGGTCAATGCCCTGTTTGCCCTGTATCAGAACCTTAAATCTATTGACGCGCAGTTACGCAACCTGGAAACCGAGCGTTATATCAAGCTGGATAAAACCAAACATATTGAAAACCAGCTTAAAGATGATGACCTGAAAGGCTGGGATGATATGGTCATCCGGATCAAGCAGCATTTAACTCCGGAATCGGTGCTGTTCCGGCATGCCATTCGATTATCGGCGGTACTGCTGATTGGCTATATTTTTGTCCAGGTCACCAATATTGAATACGGCTACTGGATTTTACTGACCGCGCTGTTTGTGACCCAACCCAACTTTAACGCCACCAAACGCCGCTTACGCCTGCGGATTGTCGGTACGCTGGTCGGGATTCTGGTCGGTTATAGCATCTTATATTTTATTCCGTCGGTCGAAGGTCAGCTGTTGCTGCTGGTAGTCAGCGGAATTCTGTTCTTTGAATTACGCAGTAAGCAGTATGCACAAGCCACCGCCTTTATTACCATTCTGGCACTGATTAACTTTAACCTCGATGGCATGGGCTTTGCCGCCGCCCTGCCGCGTATGATTGATACCTTAATTGGCTGCGCACTGGCCTGGTTTGGCGTCAGTTTTATTTTCCCGGACTGGAAATTCCGCCGCTTGCCGCGCACCATTCGCCGTGCCTTAAATGCGCAGTGTGATTATCTGACCGAAGTGGTTGAACAATACAAAACCGGGCGCAATAACGGCCTGACCTATCGCGTGGTACGCCGTGCAGCGCATAATACCGATGCCGAGTTAGCTTCGCTCATTTCTACCTTGGCCACTGAGCCGGATTTTGATGCCTCGCAAAAAGCTCAGGCCTTTGAACTGCTGTGCCTGAATCATACCTTTATCAGCTATATTGCCGCGCTGGGCGCACACCGGGAAAAAATTGAAGATCCGGAGATCTTAACCCTGCTGGATAAAGCGCTGGAAGATATTCGCGGTGCCTTGCTGAACGATGAAGTACCGGATCTGTCTTCGCAAAATATGCTGCATACCATCCGGCAGCGTTTAAGTCAAAATCATCAGGAAGATCAACAGGGATTGATTATTTTGCAGCAGTTATCGCTGATGCTGACCATCCTGCATCAACTGAGTCAGCTAAAACAGAGTTTAAGCCATGACCGTGATCAGGATGCCACCGAACTGGCCTCGTTATAATTCGGATGATTTTGCAACAATAGACTCCTGAAATGCTGTAATTAATGCTAAACTTTTCTGAGTTTGAAATTTGTTAGTTCCACTATGACCGCGAAAAATTTATACGCTTATACTTTACAGCCTGTGAACTACGACATTAGCGAAGCCGAGCAACGTCATGCCCAGCTTTTAATTTGGCGTAGCACCAACAAAATTGGCACCAAAGCCTGGGCGATCATGGGCATTATTACGGCCCTGTCTATTCTGGGGATTATCCTGATCAAGAACTATTCCACCATTTTCTGCTGGGTGGCTCTGGTCTGTGTGGTGCTGTACTTCCTGATCCGTAAATTCGGTCTGGAATGGTATGCCAAACGTAAAATGAACGAATTTCCGGTACAGGAAATTAAAGGCATCCGTCTGGGCGTACAACCGCACGGCATCATCATGCGTCAGCAAATGGGCCTGCAAGAAGGCATGGGCGCGATTAGCTGGAAAGATATTTATGAATGGTATTCTACCCCGGATTTCATTCTGGTGAACTTTACCGTCAAAGGTCAGCAAGGCGCTTATATCTTGCCAAAACGTCTGGATTCTAAAAACTTTTCTTTTAAAACCATTCGTAAGCACCTGCTTGAATCTGTAGGTGAGCCAAAACAGCTTTAAGCCTGTATGTTCAAAAAAACCTCCACCCTGCTGGAGGTTTTTTTATCCGGTTTGTACCAATCTAAATGATAATGAGAATAAATATTATATTCAAACTCTATTCCATCTCGCTATTCTTCAGTTATAATTTTCGCCCATTGTTCTCTTCACACTGCTGCTGTATTGCTATGCTTAAAAAAATATTTTTCCAGCTGCACTGGTTCCTTGGAATTAGTGCGGGCCTGATTCTCGCACTGATGGGTGTTACCGGTGCGATTTATTCCTATGAACAACAAATTCTAAAATGGATGAATCCGGACAGTTATACCGTGCAGGTCGAAAACCGGGCCAAGCTCACCCCGGCGGAAATCTATCAGCATTTTCAGCTGACTCAGCCTGAAACCAAAATTAATAGCATTACCATTGCCTCCGATCCGGCAGCATCTTCGAGTGTCAATATTGCCAAAGAAGGCGCACGTCGCGGCCAGAATGTGCTGATTAACCCCTACAGCGCAGAAGTGTTACCCGAGATTAAAGGCCGTGAATTTTTCCAGTTTATCCAGCAGTTACACCGTAACCTGACCGTTGGCCCTGTCGGCAAGCAGATTACCGGCGCCTGTGCCTTGATGCTGATTTTCTTTGTCTTGAGTGGTCTGTATCTACGCTGGCCGAAAAAGCATTCGGTAAAACAGTGGTTCTTTGTGAAGCCGAAACTTAAAGGCCGGAACTTCATCTGGGATTTACACGCCGTTGTCGGCACCTGGGTGGTGATTTTCTACCTGATTCTGGCCTGTACCGGTCTGTACTGGTCCTATGACTGGTGGCGTAATGGCATGTTCAAGGTGCTGGGCGTAGAGCGTCCACAACCGCAAATGCAGGCCAATGCCACGCCGCAAGGTCAGCGTGATGCGCCGCAAGGCCGTGAACGTGGCGAAGGTGCTGCGCGTGAAGGTCGTGGTGAGCGTGCGGAAGGACTGGATTCGCTGCAAATGCAGGCTGTATTAAACCAGACCTGGACTGGCGTACAGGCACAACTGGGACGCGACTACTCAACCATGACCCTGAATCTGCCCAAACAAGCCAATGGTGAAGTCAGCCTGAACTTTGTCGATGCAGTACCGCAGCATGAACGTGCCCGTAATAGTGCAACCTATAACTATCAGACGGCCAGCCTCACCGACATCAGCCTGTATGAAGATAAAAAGCTCAATGAAAAAATCATGAGCAGCATGTTACCGGTTCACCGTGGCAGCTTCTTTGGTCCGGTGTACCAGTTCTTTGCCATGGTCGCTTCCCTGCTGATGCCGCTGTTCTTTGTGACCGGCTGGATGCTGTATCTGAAACGTCGCAAGCAGAAGAAACTGACCCAGGCAGCACGGAATAGCGCAAGCGCCGTCACGGTTGATCCAAATGCCAAACCGTGGCTGATTGCCTACGCCACCCAAACCGGCGTGGCTGAACAGCTGGCCTGGCGTACTGCGACCAGTTTGCAGGAAGCGCATCAGCCGGTGACCGTGAAACCGGTCCAGCAATTGAGTCTGGAAGATCTGCAATCGGTAGAACAGGTGCTGTTTGTAGCCAGTACCTATGGTACCGGTGAAGCACCTGATTTAGCCTCCAGCTTTGACAAGAAAATCCTGAGCAGCTCGGCCAATTTACAGCATCTTCGTTATGCGGTACTGGCGCTGGGCTCCAGGGAATATCTGGACAGCTACTGCAGCTTTGGTCATAAAATTGATCAGTGGTTACAACGCAATCAGGCGCAGCCTCTGTTTGCCACCATTGAAGTGGATAATGCCAGCAATGAAGATATCCAGCGCTGGAATGCGGCACTGGCCCAAACCACCCAGCTTGAATTGCAAGGCATGGACATTCACAAGACCTTTGACAGCTGGATTCTGAAACAGCGTGATCTGCTCAATCCGAACAGTCTGGGGGCACCGGCCTATAATATCGAGCTGGCGCCACAACACGAAGCGCACTGGGAAGCCGGTGATATTGCCGAAATCCAGCCGGGGAACAGTCCTGATCGTCTGGCAGCCTTTATGCAACAGCATCAGATTCAGCCGGGTACCCTGCTAGATTCGACCGGTGAACCGATTGAACAGGCGCTCTGGGACAAAGATCTGACGGTTGAAATCGAGCCGTTTGCCAATCTGGAACATTTACTGGAACAGTTACCGACCCTGCCTGCACGTGAATATTCGATTGCCAGCATTCCATCGCAGCAGATTTTGCGTCTGGTGGTCCGCCAGCAATCCGATGCCCAAGGTCAACTGGGTCTTGGTTCGGGCTGGCTCACCCAACATGCGCCGCTACAGAGCAGTATTGCCCTGCGCATTCGCACCAATGAATCGTTCCACCTGATTGATGATAACCGTCCAATCATCTGTATTGGTAATGGTACCGGTATTGCCGGGCTAATGAGTCTGTTACAGGCACGTATCCGTCATGACTATACCCAGAACTGGCTGATTTTCGGTGAACGTCAGCGCACACATGACTTTTTCTATGAAACTATTGTGTCTGCATGGCAAAGCACCGGCATGTTGCAGCGTCTGGATGTGGCCTTCTCACGTGATCAGGAACAGAAAGTTTATGTACACCATAAATTGCGTGAACAGGCCGAAGAACTGCAACGCTGGATTGAGCAAGGTGCCGTGATTTATGTCTGCGGCAGTATTGATGGCATGGCCAGCGATGTTGACCAGACCCTGATTGAACTGCTTGGTGAAGCGACGGTGGATCAATTACGCAGCGAAGGCCGTTACCGCCGTGATGTCTACTAAGTTTCGCTAACTGGCTGAAAACTAAAAGTGAAAAAACCGGACTTGATGTCCGGTTTTTTCATCTTGATCTTTTATAATCTGTAGATACATCACGCTATTTATGATTATTCCGCCATGCAGAGTCACAGCCACGCCCCACTGAAACGTATCTTTAGCCTGATGGCTGCAGTTCTACTGCTGGCCAATGGTTTGTGGTTGCTCAGCCTGAACAGCTTTCACTTTGGTACCCTGCTGCCGATGCTGCTCGGTGCAGCACTGTTCATTTATGCCTTGTGTTATGTTCCGCTACAGCGCTGGATTCGACAGCGCCCGATCTATCAACAAGGCTGGCGTTTAGTATGGGGTGCTTTCTGGGTCTGGCTACTCAGTGTAGCGCTGTTCTTTGGCTACTTACACTGGCAAAGCCTGCATAGCCAACCCAATCCGAATACGCAGGCGATTCTGATTTTAGGCGGGGGAATCCAGCACAACCAGCCAACGCCAACCTTGGCCAAACGCCTGGATGCCGGGGCCGCGTTAGCCAAGCAGCTGCCGCAGATTCCAATTATCGTCAGTGGTGGCGCCGCTTTTGGGAATCAGTGGACCGAAGCCGAAGTGATGGCGCACTATTTAACAGAGCAGCATCATCTTCCGAAAACACGAATTCTATTGGAAGCACGCAGTACCAGTACCGCTCTGAATTTCCACAATTCCAAGGCCTTGCTGGTACAACACGATATTCAGCTCAGTGATCCGATTGCCGTGGTGACCAGTGATTTTCATTTACCGCGTGCGCTGGCGATTGCCCGCAAACAGGGCTATCAGCAGCCCTTGCCCTATAGCGCTCCTACACCACTCTATATTCGCTATAACTCCTGGTTACGCGAATATTTTGCTTATGTAAGTGGTTGGCTACTCAATGAATATTAATACCCAATAAATATTAATTAAGGCGAATGGAACGTGGCGAAGGCAGTTGCAGGTTTTTATAGACCTCAGGTTTTTGCAAATAAATCTGGTAAAGATAGTTTTTAATATCCAGCAGCAGCTTTTCCGGTGCTACCAGCACATTCTGCCCTTCGGGACTAAGATTCATCGACACCAGTGTGCTTTCCTGCCTTAAAAATGGCAGGACTTTTTCAATAAAATCTTTAAAGCTGACTTCCTGAATATCGTAATTTTCCCAGTTGTCTTTGACCAGCAGTTTGGCCAGACTTTTATTTTGCCAGACCGCAAAAGCACGCTGTCCGGTGGGTGTGGCACATAAGGCCCAGCCGTCATGATACAGCGCAAACACTTGTCCCTGGCTGACCATAATTTCAATAAACTGTTTGTAAATATCTTGAACGTTATAGCTTGAAGTTTGAGATTTAGACGCGGCCTTGCGTTGATATGGATTTCGCATAGATCATCCAGTCCATTTTATTGTTTTATAATGCTGGGATTCTATGGAATATTTAAGATTTAGGCAAGAAAGATATGGTGGGCGCTGACGGGATCGAACCGCCGACATTCTGCTTGTAAGGCAGACGCTCTACCAACTGAGCTAAGCGCCCTGAAGAGTAAAAAATAATATATTATTTTTTACGACGCAAGACCAGCGAAGTGTGTAGTCTTGGTAATTGATCACATTTTTCACATCAGGGCATGAAAAATGGCGCAGCGGACGGGGCTCGAACCCGCGACCCCCGGCGTGACAGGCCGGTATTCTAACCAACTGAACTACCGCTGCAACGGTAATTGCGTAAGCAATTAAGGTCTTTTAAGCTTTACAGCTTGAATATG
The DNA here is from genome assembly GCF_000369465.1 of Acinetobacter sp. CIP 53.82. Lineage (NCBI taxonomy): Bacteria > Pseudomonadati > Pseudomonadota > Gammaproteobacteria > Moraxellales > Moraxellaceae > Acinetobacter > Acinetobacter sp. CIP 53.82. Next base: position 535,902 of record NZ_KB850046.1, read on the forward strand.
GTGGGCGCTGACGGGATCGAACCGCCGACATTCTGCTTGTAAGGCAGACGCTCTACCAACTGAGCTAAGCGCCCTGATTAAGATTGTCAATCTTGAGTCCACTATAAGCTCAGGAAACTTATAAGGCTATTCTTTGAGATGGCGCAGCGGACGGGGCTCGAACCCGCGACCCCCGGCGTGACAGGCCGGTATTCTAACCAACTGAACTACCGCTGCATCGCAAAAGAATCATGGTGGGCGCTGACGGGATCGAACCGCCGACATTCTGCTTGTAAGGCAGACGCTCTACCAACTGAGCTAAGCGCCCTCAAAAGCATTTTATGTAAATGGCGCAGCGGACGGGGCTCGAACCCGCGACCCCCGGCGTGACAGGCCGGTATTCTAACCAACTGAACTACCGCTGCACTTACACAAAGTCACTATTGTGGTTCAAACGAATATTAAAGAAGCTTAAGTGGCGCAGCGGACGGGGCTCGAACCCGCGACCCCCGGCGTGACAGGCCGGTATTCTAACCAACTGAACTACCGCTGCAC
>NZ_KB850046.1:536445-732345 GCF_000369465.1 Acinetobacter sp. CIP 53.82
ATTAAAGAAGCTTAAGTGGCGCAGCGGACGGGGCTCGAACCCGCGACCCCCGGCGTGACAGGCCGGTATTCTAACCAACTGAACTACCGCTGCACGTAAGAATCTTTAACGTAAAGGCTTGGTGGGCGCTGACGGGATCGAACCGCCGACATTCTGCTTGTAAGGCAGACGCTCTACCAACTGAGCTAAGCGCCCTTAACGTCTTCATCGTTTGTGAGGTGCATTATAGAGAATCTTTACCGCCTGTCAAACGCTTTTCTGCCAGTTTTCACTTTTTTATGACTGAGTGATTAAAAAATAAGTGATTCGCTAGAAAAACAAACAAATTCTGTATGTTATTTGACTTTATTCAAAAAATTTTATTTTTAGCCCACTAGGGAATAGAAGAAATTTCTTGCAATTACCCCCCTGCTCGCCTGCACATTTTTATTTTTTATCTGTAAAAAATGCCAGCAAAATTCAGGCTTAAGTCTTATGGCTGTGGTTCAATGGCCAAGGGGCTAAAATCCAGCCGCTCTTCAGACAGATACACCAATGCCTGTTCAGGAATCAGCTCGAACAGCTCAATAATGTCGCGATTGCGCATCCGGATACAGCCATGTGACTTGGGAATGCCCATCGGTTCGGTATCTGGCGTGCCATGCAAATAAATATAACGTTTAAAGGTGTCACAGCCAGCGCCCTGGTTAAAACCATCCTCCAGCCCTGATAGCCATAAAATACGGGACAAAATCCAGTCACGTTCAGGAAACTGTTCAGCCAGCTCATCATCATAAATTTCACCCGTCGGCTGACGGGCAATAAACACGGTATTTTCCGGCGCATCTGCACCAAACTTGAGGGCCACCTGATGCCAGCCACGCGGGGTTTTGCCACTATTTTCCGCTTCACCAATGCCCTTTTCACCGGTAGACACCACATACAGTTTATTGTGTTTTGGCAGATATAAGGTCTGCTCAGATAAATCGACCAGAATATCCGCAGCATGTAGAGGATAGATCATTCTTGCTTTACCTTTGGTGGAGTGACAACAACAGGTTCAGGACGTAGCCATAACCAGATTGCTACCACAAACATGGTCAGGTTGGTAAAAATTTTGACGGCCAGCGGAGCCGTGGTAAGTAACATGATGCAGGCACTGATCAGCATCATGATGGTGGCAAACCATTTGGCTTTACGCGGTACGGTGCCATTGGCACGCCAGTCTCTTAAGGTCTGGCCATATTTGGGATGGTTCAGCAACCAGGCATCCATTTGCGGCCAGCCTTTGGACGCGGCCCAGGCCGCTAAAATCAGAAAGACTGTTGTTGGCATACCGGGCAACACTGCACCAATGAAGCCGAGGATGACAAAAATCACCACCAAACTTCGCCAAAACAATACTCTCATACCGCAACCCTACCCGTCGAATTGCGCTAGTATAAAGCGTTTTTAAACTTTTCTTCGTTGTAATTCTGCTGTTTAACCATGGATTTACTGATGTCGCCTAACACCTTTACTGATATTTCTGCTGAACCCTGGTTAAATTTCCGCAATCCGCTGGTGCGGCAACTGGCCTTTAGCGTGGCCAGTCCCAACATTTTACAGCAGCTGCCACCAGCACTGGAGCAGCGTTATGGCTTTGATTTTCATCCCACAGACTGCTGGTTGCAGCACTTTGATCATTATCAAAGCCGGCTGAAGCATTTAGACCAGCATCCGGCTGCACTGGAAGATTTTTTAAGCCAGCTCAAAAGTACCCGGCTAGGGCTGCGGTTTGAAATGCTGCTCTGGTTCTGGCTGACCGAGCGTGACTATCATCCTTATGAATTGCTCGGGCATAGTATTCAGATAATTGATGGACCACGCACCACGGGCGAACTCGATTTTCTGCTGCTAAACCATAATCACCAGCAAGTTGAACATTGGGAAGTAGCACTCAAATATTATCTGGCCGAACGTGATTTGAGCCTACCCTACTGGTATGGGCTGAACCGCAGCGACACCTTATTGCGCAAGTTAACCCACTTTACCCAAAAGCAGTTTCAGTTTCAGCAGGCGCAAGGTCACACCATTCAACAGCGCTTTGCCGTGTTAAAAGGCCAGCTGTATCTGCCTGAACATACCACTGCACAGGCTCTTCCTGACTGGGTCAATCCCGAGCGCAGAATTGGCACCTGGGGCCAGCATTTGCCGAAAAATCATCAGGATTTTTACCGACTGCAACGGCATGAATGGATTTGCCCACATGCCAGTCCAAGCAGTTCAGCCAACGCATTCTGGAGCAATGGCTTATATCTGAATCAGGACCAGTCTGCATTTTATATGTATCGTAACCCGGTGCTGATGGATGCCTGTTATCAGCACTATTGGACTAAAAGCCTATCTTTGAACAACATTTAATTACTCAACCACAATCAAAGCACTATATTTTTTTGGCTGTATATTTCTTACTCTAATTTTCACATCAGAATAATTTATGCTTAATGATACGGAGATGATGATGAAAAAAATTCTAGCGACTTCATTACTAATGATGTTTGTTCTGACTGGTTGTAATACAGTAAAAGGTCTAGGTGAAGATGTCTCTTCAGCAGGTAATGCGGTAAGTAATACGGCTGAAAAAACTCAGGATGAAATCCGTCAATAATCAAATTTCAATGCAAATTCCCGGCAAAAACCTTATCTCCTGATAAGGTTTTTTTATATTAAAAACTCCCCTTCTCGGCATGATTCCCCTATTATAGGGGCAAATTTTTTGCATGATTCCAAAGCCATGAACCACTCAGATACGCTCGAGCTCAGCTTACAGTTATTACGTCAACCTTCCGTAACACCTGTTGATCATAACTGCCAAGACATCATGGCGGAACGCTTAAAAAAGATTGGCTTTAATATTGAATCAATGCGTTTTGAAGATGTCGATAATCTTTGGGCGCGTAAAGGCACAGAAGGCCCGGTGTTCTGTTTTGCCGGTCATACCGATGTGGTCCCTACCGGTAGTTTAGATGCCTGGCATTCTGACCCGTTTGCTCCAGAAATTCGTGATGGCAAGCTCTATGGCCGCGGTAGTGCCGATATGAAAACGGCATTGGCAGCCATGGTGGTGGCTTCAGAACGCTTTGTGGCCAAACATCCAGATCATAAAGGCTCAATTGCGTTCTTAATTACCTCAGATGAAGAAGGTCCATCCATTAACGGTACCGTAAAGGTGGTTGAAACCCTGGAAGCACGTAATGAAAAAATGGACTGGTGTCTGGTCGGTGAACCATCAAGCACCCATCGTCTGGGTGATATTGTCAAAAATGGCCGTCGTGGTTCATTAAATGCGGTATTAACCGTGAAAGGCAAACAGGGCCATGTGGCTTATCCACATCTGGCAATTAACCCGATTCATACTGCCTCTAAAGCGCTGGCTGAACTGTGCGAAACCGTTTGGGACAATGGCAACGAATACTTCCCGGCCACCTCTTTCCAGGTGTCGAATATTCAGGCCGGTACCGGTGCAACCAACGTGGTACCGGGCACCATGACCGTGACCTTTAACTTCCGTTACTCGACTGAAGTGACTGCTGAGCAGCTCAAAGCCCGGGTACTGGAAATTCTGGACCGTCATCAACTGAACTATGACATTCAATGGACACTGTCCGGTTTACCATTCCTGACCCCAGTCGGTGAACTGGTCAATGCCGCCAAAAATGCGATTCGCAATGTGACTGGTGTTGAGACTGAACTGTCTACTTCGGGGGGTACCTCAGATGGCCGCTTTATCGCGCCAACCGGTGCACAAGTGCTGGAACTCGGTGTGCTGAACGCGACCATTCACCAGATCAATGAACACGTGAATATTGATGATTTAGAGCCACTGGCTGAAATTTATGAGCAGATTCTTGAAGGTTTACTGACTTAATTTCTTGCTGTTGTATAAAAAAGGAACTCCGCGGAGTTCCTTTTTTTGTGTCTGTTGCTGACTGTTAAATTAGCTATTCAAACCCAGACTGGCCTGAATATACACCAGATTCGGGACATGGAATACCTGCTCACCCATACGTACATACTGGAATACCGCCGGATGCTGGCCTTCACGCTCATCATCGACCACTTCCGAAATACGCAGACGGATGGTTTTTGGCATGGCATTGCACATCAGGGCAAAGCGCTGGTCAATTTCATCACCTTCAATCACCAAGGCAACGCCCTGATTTTGCTCTGGATGGGTAACACGGTACACCGGCAGTTTTAGATCATGCCACTCGACATGATCGACTGCGGTAGAACTGTCCAGCGCTGACAGGACAATATTCTGCGGAATCAGCATATCTTCCTGATCATGACATTCCACAATATAGGCATCAATAAAACCGGTCGAAACGGTAATCAGATGTTGCAGTTCCTGCTGGCTAATCTGGTCGATTTTGCTGGTGCTGTTGCTTTGACTCATGCTTTAGCCTCACTGCTATGCAAAATGTTTTCAATATTGGCAAGCAATTCTGCTTCCTGGAACGGTTTACCCATATAGTGCGTTACCCCCAAGCTAAAGGCACGTTCGCGGTGTTTTTCACCGGTACGCGAGGTAATCATGATAATTGGCAAGTCACGATGGATGTCATGGTGGCGTACCAGGTTGGTCACCTCAAAGCCATCCATACGCGGCATTTCAATATCCAGCAGCATCAGATCCGGTTTAACATTTTCCAGCTGCTCAATCGCATCGACACCGTCTTTGGCCGTGACCACATCAAAGCCCTGACGTTCGAGCAGACGTGACGTGACCTTACGTACGGTCACCGAGTCATCCACAATCATCACCAGACGACGGGTATCACGACGCTGTACTTCACGCGGCTCCATCACATGCTTGATGCGCTGGGTTGCCTGAATCTGACGGGCAATATTCTGACCATCCAGAATCAGACAGACCTGACCATCACCGAGAATGGTCGCGCCGGCAATCGAACCCACGCTGGAGAACTGCTGCCCAATCGGTTTCATCACAATCTGGCCACGTGAACCAATCAGCTGATCGACCAGTAAGGCAATGGTCTGACCAGTATTGCCTTTAATCAGCAGCACCGGCAATGAATGCGCGATATTGCTTAAACGCGGCAATGGCTGATTGGCAACAAACTCGGACAGATAGCGCAACTTATAGTTTTGCTGATCAATCTTGAAGTAGTCATCTTTGCTGCTGAAGTAACTTTCCAGCGCAGAAGGTGAAATTCGTACAATACGGTCAATTTGCGCCAATGGAATTGCGAACTGCTGATCGCCAACTTTTACCATCAAGGCATCGGATACCGCCACTGTGGTCGGTACGCGAATACTGAAAGTAGTGCCTTTACCGAGTTCAGAATCGACCTCGACATGGCCACCTAGCGCTTTAATTTCGCTTTGCACCACGTCCAGACCGACGCCACGACCCGAAATTTGGGTCACGGCTTGTGCGGTACTAAAGCCCGGATGGAAAATCAGCTGCAGGATTTCTTTCTTGTCCAGCTGCTGCTCTGGCTGAATCAGGCCAAGGCTCAGGGCTTTGGCGTGAATTTTGGTTTCATCAATCCCCTTACCATCATCGGTAAAGCTAATCAGTACATCGGTACCCTGACGGCCAATGTTCAGCGCAATCTGGCCCACTTCCGGCTTCGCAGCCTGTTTACGTACAGCGGTATCTTCCAGACCATGGTCCACCGCATTACGCAGCATGTGTTCAAATGGTGAAATCAGGCGTTCCAGAATAGTCCGGTCCAGCTCGCCTTCGGTATTGTGTACCACCAGCTCGGCAGGACGGTTTAAGGTCGATGAAGTCTGACGCACAATCCGCTGTAAACGTGGCAACATGCGCGAGAACGGTACCAGACGGGTGCGCATCAGGCTTTCCTGAATTTCTGCCTGAATCCGCGACTGTTGCAGTAACAGACCTTCAGCATCACGAATCTTGTCCGCCAGCGTGGTCTTAAAGTCCACCAAGTCCGACGCCGATTCTGCCAACGATTTCGACAGCTGGTTCAAGGATGAATACTGGTCCATCTCCAGCGGGTCGAAGTCGGTATAGCGTGAATGTTCATCGCCATGTTTGGCAATAATCTGGCTTTCCAGCTCGCCTTCCATTCGGCGTAACTGATCGGCCAGACGTTTAATCGCCAGTTCCATTTCATTCAGGGTACCGCCCAGCTGACCCAGCTCCATCTCGATTCGCGAGCGGTTAATCGCGTTTTCACCCGACAGGTCAATCATCTTCTCAACCAGATCAGCCGAAATACGGATCATCTCATTGCTGTTATCCAGCTGTGCGGTTTCGCTCCATTCACCCTGCATGGATGGCGGCTCGGCACCATCACCCTGCACAAATTCGAAGGTTTTGCTTGGCGCCAGCAAATCGGCGGTATTAAAGCGTTCTGGCAACTGCGCCGTTGCATTGACGTATTCAATCGACTCCAGGCTGGCTTTCAGGCTGTCAAAATTGCTGTAATCGCGCTGGAAGATGGCTTCTTTTAACCAGGCCACAGTGGTGTTGAGCAAGGCATCATAAGCATTGGAATTAAACTGATGCACCGCGAACTGTTCAAAGGTATTTTCCAGCTGATAAGCAATCACGGCCACCGGCTCGATTTCAGCCATACGCGCGCCGCCTTTCAGGCTGTGCGCCGCACGTTGTAACTGCAGCAAAATGCTCCGGTCACTACGATGGTCAAACCACTGCTTTAACAGGCTTTCCGTGGTGTCGAGCAGCTCTTCAGCCTCTTCCAGGAAGGTTTCTTCCACAATCGAATGCAGATTGTCTTCACCGTCATTTTCAGTAGTAGATACCGCATCTGTAGGGATGGTTTGCTCAGCCAGGGTCGGTGCATCTTCCAGTACCGGTTCGCTGCTGGTGTCTGGCTGCTCATCTTCAGGCGCAGTATAGGCGGTTTCTGCAGGTGCTGGCTGTTCCAGTTCAAACTCAAGTGCAGATGCATCAGACTGTTGTACATCTGCGCTAGAGGTTGCTTCAGCCGCCACTGCCAGCGATTCAGCTTCAACCAGTTGACCTTGGGCCAGTTCGCTAATATTTTCCAGAATCGCCAGTGATTCTTGCGCCGGATAATCGACCTGCTGTTCACGGATGGTCTGGATACGGTCCGCAATATTGTCCTGAACCAAACGGATAATCTGAATCAATGCGGTTGATGCATTCATTTGACGGTTAATGATGCGCTCATAAATGGTTTCTAAATGGTGCGCAATCAGACCGATATGGCTGGCTGCAATCATGTTGGCGCCACCTTTTAAGGTATGCAGATGGCGCATCAGATTGTTCAGCGCAGCAGTATTGCTCGAGTCTTGGCTCCAGCTGTTAACATCCTGGTCAATACCCGCGAGTAACTCTTCGGCTTCTTCCAGGAAAATATCCAGCAGGTCTGAGTCAAAGTCCTTATTGGCTTCAGCGCTGTCCATGTATTGACGGTCAGCTTCCAGACGCTGTGACAATACGGCCAGATTCAGCCCTGCACCGGCTTCAGCCGTTTCGGTGACAGCTTCTGTGGTGCCAGTTTCTGAGCTTAGCGCTTCAATATCCTGCTGTACAAAGGCACTCAGGTTATTGATGATCTGCTGGGCATCTTCGCTTAAGCTGACGCGTTGTCCGGCAGCCAGGGTATCAAACAGATGGATAAATTCCTGATGCGCCTGTCCAAATAATTCAAAGGCATAATCGCTATGCAGCAGGCTTGGCTTGTCCAGCAAGGCCGCATAGGCCAGTTGTAATTCCTGGGTAAAATCATGAATACCCTGAGAGGCGCGGTTATCGGTACGCTCTACCAGCAGCTTCGCCTGATGGCTCAGGGTCTGGATATATTCCGGATATTCAGCCTGCGCACGCTGGTCAAATTCGAACTCGGCATCGAGTAACTGATCAATATTCAGTTCAATCAGCTTGGATACCAAACCTTGCGGATTCACTGACTCATCGACATCTTCCAGGCTAAAGCCATAGTTCTGCCATGCAGTATTGAAAGTCTGATAAATCCGGTCCATGCCGGCACTGTCATTCTGCGGCAACAGATGCAGATAATCCCGCACAAATTCAGCATATTGCAATAACAGTGCGGTTTCTTTAGAGGTCGATTCAATTTCATCCTGCAACAGGGTCTTGAACAGGTTTTCGACCTTGGAGCTGGCATCAAAAATCTGCTCGATGTGTGCCATGGATGAACTGCCGCGCAAGGTATGCAGGGCACGAATCAGGCCATTGTAATCTTGAGTTTTCAGCTCATCATGTGCCAGGAAGCGATCCACTGTTAACAGGTGTTCTTCCGCTTCTTCAATAAAGATGGCCAGTGTTTCAGCCGCTAACGGATCTTCTTCAATACTATCAGCCACAGCCAGCTCGGTGTCTACAGCAACCTGCTCATCAGTGCTTGCTGTATCAAACTCCAGACCAGTAATACTGTCGCTGGATGTTAGGCTGCTCGCCAGTTGTAGAAGTTCTTCTAAGGCCGGTTCAGGACTTAAATTTTGTTGTAGTTGTTGTCCTAATAGCACCAATGGACGCAGGTCCAGTGCCATCGGCTGGGCATGTTTAAAGCTTGGATAAAGTTTGTATTCAAAGACGTTCGCCACCGCGGTTGCAAACTGCTGCACCTGCGCTGACAGGGTCAGGCTACCGGAAATGACCCGGTTTAAGGTATCTTCAACCGTCCAGGCCAGCTCCCCTGCCGACTTGGCCCCAACCATACGTCCCGAACCTTTTAAGGTATGAAAATGACGGCGAATGGTGGTTAGCGTTTCCTGATCGTTAGGCTGCGTGGCCCATTGAGCCAACAGGTCTTTTAGCTCAACGAAGATTTCTTCAATTTCTTCAACAAAAATTTCTAGAATTTCTGCATCTTGATCAAGATAACTATCTTCAGGAAGCGCAGTCGTTTCAACTAAATTTTTTAATATTTCTTTCATAGCTAAGGCTTCTTATGTTTTCAGCGCCCAGCGGCACTCAAACTTAATTGTAACCATCACGTGTAACCTAACCCTGAAGTTAAGCTGATCTTGTCGATGCTTGGCTTGATCTGTGTAAAACAGAGAGCTTCCCGAAAGAAGCTCTCTGTGGCTTCCTTAGTCCGGAAGTTTAAAGTCGGTTACAGATTCACGTAATGATTCTGCCATGCTGGCCAGTTCAGAAACCGAACGTGCCGTATCGAAGGTTGCTGTTGTGGTTTGCGAGGTAATTTCCTGTACGACGTTCATCGTGGTCGCAATATGACCCGCCGAAGCCGACTGCAGTTTCGCAGCGTCAGAAATGTTGGCAATCAGTTTCGCCAGGTTATTCGATACAGTCTGAATTTCATCCAGTGCCACACCGGCATCCTTGGTCAAGTTCGCACCACGAACAACCTCAGAGGTGGTTTGTTCCATCGAAATTACCGCTTCGTTGGTATCGGTCTGAATGGTTTTAACCAGGGTTTCAATCTGCTTGGTTGCAGATGCTGAACGTTCCGCAAGACGCTGTACTTCGTCGGCTACGACCGCGAAACCACGACCTGCTTCACCGGCCATCGACGCCTGAATTGCTGCGTTTAAGGCCAGAATGTTAGTCTGGTCGGCAATATCGTTAATCAGGGCAACGATGTTACCAATTTCCTGCGAAGATTCACCCAGACGTTTAATACGTTTCGAGGTTTCCTGAATCTGCTCACGAATGATATCCATACCCTGAATTGAACGGTTTACAACTTCCGCACCATTCGATGCAATTTGTACTGAACGTTCCGCAACCGCTGCAGATTCTTCGGCGTTGGCAGATACCTGGTCAATCGACATCGCCATTTCGTTAATCGCGGCAGATGCACCGGCAATTTCCTGCGCCTGGTGTTCAGATGCTTCGGCCAGCTGGTTGGTAATTTCCTGAGTATTGGCGGTATAACGCGCTACTTCGTGAGAAGTTTCATGAATACGCGATACCAGGTCACGTAACTGGTCAATTGCGAAGTTAATCGAGTCGGCAATCGCACCGGTAAAGTCTTCCGATACGGTCGCGTATGAACGCAAGTCACCATCCGCCAGGTCGGCAATTTCATCCAGTAAACGTAAAATCGCGTTCTGGTTACGGTCATATTCGTCTTGCAGACGGGTTACACGTTGTTTATCGGATTGACCACGTAACGTCAGTAATTTGAATACCAGTACCAGGAAGACCAATAAGCTGGCAATTAACAGTACGGCCGGAATAATGACTGCCGGGCCTGCACCGCTGGATAATTTGTTTAACTGGTTTAACAGCTCATCTGACTGACTGAAAATGTCCGATGCAGCCTGACGTACACGTACAATCTGCGCCGAGTTATTTAATACCGTTGCCGATGCAGATTTTAAAACGTCATCATATTCAAACTGGATGCCTTCTAAAGCTTCACGTAGGCCTGGGTCAGCAATACGCTGTACACCGAGCTCTGCACTACCGTTCAGCTGGGCATTTAAGTAAGCACCGAATGTTTCGGTATCGGCACTGAAGTCATCAGCAGATTCACGCGAGTTTTCTGAACCGGTTAATACCGAGCTGATTGAACGCAGGATACGTTCTGCAATAAACACCTGGTTCTTGGCAATAACCACCTGGCTACTTGGCATGTCCTGACGTGCCATCTGGTCAACCATCAGGTTATATTCGGCCTGAATCCCCGGAATGGTTTCACTGATCGCGATGTTGGTGTCATACAGTTTGCTAATAATGGCCTGTTGCGAGCTGATCGCATCAATATTCTGAGAAACTTTGGCCCAGTCGGCTTCGACTTTTTGCAGCTCGGCCGAGTTACTGCCAATATCTTTTACCGTTTCCAGGTTGTCTTTAAAGCTTTGTTGTGACTGGGTCAGCTTCTGGATCGATTCTTTGGTGCCTGAAGCAGTGGCTTCAGTGGCCTGACGTGAAATGGTCTGCGATAACAAACGCAATTCACCCAGACTCTGGGTTAACTGGTTGGTACGCGGTACGCTATAGAATAAAGACAAAAGACTGATAATCGAGACCAACAGCGCAACTGCGGCAATGAAAATAAGTGGCTTTGATTTATTGGTATCACCGAATACACGCGCAAACTGGTCAATTTGCGTCTATAATTTTGCGACTGATGCCGAACCGCTTTTGCGGTTGGTTCCATCGCCTGAGTTTTTCTTTTTAAGTTTAAAGCCCATGCAGCTTCTCCCCGATTTTCGCCTTTATATATGCGTACGCGATAGTTAATTTATAAATTTTATAGATGCGTTCATAAATTTTGGGTTTTGCAATAAACGACTAAATAAGAAAATATGCCATTGCTGGTTATGCTGGTGGAAATACCCCTGACAATATTCTTGTAAATTACTATCTAAATCATTGTGTTTAGAAAAGAAACTTTTCTTATTAAAGTGTTGGATTCCCAAAACTTGATCTACAACCAAACCGACATAATGGTCTTGATGACTAATACACATCACTTTTTGAGTCGGTGAATAAGCACTGCTATGTCCAGAAACATAATGTGCCAAGTCTGAAACTGAGAGTAATCGGCCCCGGATATTGGCCAGTCCCATCACCCAGTTCTGGGTGTTAGGTACCGGCGTATATTTTGGCGGATAGATAACCTCAGTGACTTCCCCCAACGGGGCAACGAAATATTGCCCCATCATCTCAAACGCAATGCCAGACCATCGGTTTACTTCATTTTCAGTTGTAACGTAGTTTTTATTTCCCCGTTTAGACAACCGAAGTAATTCGATAAATCCATTTGCGGCCATAAGTTATCCTGCATTCAGGTGTTGATTAATAACATCTATTAATTGTTGTTCATCTACAGGTTTAGTCAGATAATCGCTGGCACCCTGACGTTTCCCCCAAACGCGGTCAGTGGCTTGGTCTTTGGTACTCACGATCACAATTGGAATATGCTTGGTGGTATCCCCACGGGCAATTTGACGGGTCGCCTGGAAACCGTTTACACCCGGCATCACCACATCCATCAGCACCAAGTCAGGAAGCTCGGCCTGTGCCATGGTCACTCCGTCTGCACCATTGGCTGCTTCAAGCACTTCAAAACCATGCTTAGTCAGAATTTCTTTGAAGCGGAATGTTTCTGTTGGAGAATCATCTACAATTAAAATACGTGCCATCTTTATATTCCCCGAGTTATGCGCTTACGTGATTACGAATCGCGTTTAAAAGCTCATCTTTACTAAAAGGTTTGGTTAAATATTCATCTGAACCCACCACGCGGCCTTTGGCCTGATCGAACAGACCATCTTTACTGGACAGCATGATGACTGGAATATTCTGGTAGTTTTGCGAGTTTTTAATTAATGCGCAGGTTTGATAGCCATCTAGACGTGGCATCATGATGTCAACAAAAACGATATCCGGATTTGCATCGGCAATTTTAGATAATGCTTCAAAACCGTCGACGGCAGTGACCACTTCATAGCCTTCACGCTGTAATAAAGTTTCAGCTGTACGACGAATGGTTTTTGAATCATCAATCACCATGACTTTTAGATTTTGGAGTTTATCGTCCATTTAATGACCCTTCCCATTTTGTTTGTACAAGCAATTCGGTGTAGTAGAATTTTATTTACATAATTATGGTTATTTTTAACATATCTTTACTTTAGGTTTCAATGAACAGTTTTTGCCCAAACCTACACTTTATAGAAACTTTGTATAACTGCTTCACACTTTTCCATGACCATTGATTTTTTTTTGTCTATTGTATTTTTTAAATTTCTGATTCTGGTCTAATATAACAGTTTAAAGACTTAAAAATAAGTAAATTAGTCAACTTTATCTCGGGGAAGCTTGTGCGTACTTTTTTTCAAAAAGCTCTCACAAAAAGGGCGCATACATCATTGTTCAGTAAATCGTTGCTGGGCCTGCTGCTGGCTTTACAGATAGGACAGCTGTCTGCCAATACCGACAACAAGCCGGCGTGGTATCGCTACTACGATAAAAACGGCGTGGCCAATATCAGCAGCAATGTTACGCCAAACCATATCCGCTATGGCTATGAAGCACTGGACCGCAACATGCAGGTGATTCAGCGTGCGCGTCCCTATAATAGCGAAACCGATGCCCGTCAGGCGCCACAACGTGCCGCGCAGGCCCGTCAGCGCGAGCAGGATTTAAAACTAAAACAGGCCTATACCAACAGTCATATTGCTACCCAGCAACGTGACAATGCGCTGGCACATATTAAAAAGCAGATTGCCTTTCAGCAGGAACAGTTAAAACAATTACAGAATGACCGGATTGTGTTTAAACGTCAGGAAATGGAATATCTGCGCAAAGTCAAACCGGTCCCGGAACAGCTGAAAAATAATTTAAACAACAACCTGACCAACTTAAATCAGAAAAGACAGCAGATTCAATCGTTACAAACGAGCTATCGAAAAACACAGGCAGAATACGACAGAATTATTACTCGCTTAAAAGCACTTGAATAAAGTGAAGTTTTTGATTGAATTGTCATGTGACAAGAAAAATAAGGATAAATATGCATGCGACCAGCACCGCGTATATCACATACTTCTACCCGTTTTCGCACGCCCCTGCTGAGCCTCAGTACCCTTTGCCTGTGCCTGCTGCTGACCGCCTGCCAGAACTCAGAACCGGAACAGGCCCGTAGCGAACCAGAAACCATTGAACTGATTCAGGATGATGTGGTGGCCGTGCAAACCGGCGACTCGGTGTCCAAATCTGCCTTTACCGGCACTATTCGTGCCGTACAACACAGTAGCATTCAGGCACAGGTCACTGCCACCGCCAGTGCAGTCAATGCGCAAGTGGGTCAGCGGGTTAGCAAAGGTCAGGTGCTGGTCCGTTTAAACAATCAGGATAATGCCGCGCGTCTGGCGCAAGCACGCGCCAACCTTGCCTCCACGCAGGCACAAGCCAATCAGGCCCGGGTGATGATGGAGCGTAAACGTCGCCTGCTGAATCAGGGCTTTATTTCCAAAGTTGAATATGAACAAAGTCAGGTCGATTATCGTGCCCAGCTGGAAAATGTCCGTGCCCAGCAGGCCAACGTCGATATTGCCGAAAAAGCCGATCGCGATGGCACCATTCTCAGCCCGATTAGCGGGGTGATTACCCAGCGTCAGGTCGAACCTGGCCAGACGGTTTCTGCCGGCCAGACCCTGTTTGAAATAGTCAATCCGGACCGGCTGGAAATTCAGGCCAAACTGCCAAGTGACCAGCAGTCTGCACTCAAGGTCGGCCAAAAGATTGAATATAAAATTCAGGGCAATCCGGCCCAACTGACCGCCACCTTAAGCCGGGTATCCCCGATTGCCGATCTGGCCAGCCGTCAGATCGAGTTTTTTGCCACACCCAATGAATCCATCAACTCGCTCAGCATCGGTGCCTTTGTTGAAGGCAATATTGTTTCATCCAACTCGATTTCTGGTCAGCTGATTCCTTTAGACACCATTCAGGATATACAAAACAAACCTTATGTCTGGGCCATTCGCCAGAACAAGATTGTCCGGGTCGATATTCACGTGCTCGAGCAGCGCTATAGTGACAATACCGCCATTGTAAGCGGATTGCAGGCCGGCGATTTAGTGAGTCGGGTCAAGTTTAGTCCGCAGAATGAACAGCAACCGGTCAGCATCAGCCAGACCGCCGAAAACGCCTCAGGATAGAAAACTATGTGGTTTACCCGAATTAGTGTCAAATATCCCGTTTTTACGGTCATGATGATGCTGTGTCTGATGGTGCTGGGTCTGGCTTCCTGGCAGCGTATGGGCGTTGAAGAATTTCCGGATGTCGATTTCCCGTTTGTGGTGGTCTATACCAACTATCCGGGCGCCTCGCCGGAAACGGTTGAATCTGAAATTACCAAGAAAATGGAAGATCAGATCAACACCATTTCCGGTCTCAAACAGGTGATTTCCCAGTCCAGTGAGGGCCTTTCCACCATTATTGCCGAGTTCAATCTGGATGTATCTTCTGCCGTAGCAGCGCAGGATGTACGCGATAAAATTGCCAGTGTCACTGCCGAATTCCGCGATGAAATCCAGGACCCGGTGGTGGAGCGCTACGACCCGACGGCCAACGCGATTATGTCGATTGTGTTTGAATCCGAGCAGATGTCACTGCGTGATTTAAGTGCTTATCTGGACCAGCGCATTGTGCCGCAACTGCGCACCGTACCGGGAGTGGGAACAGTCAATTTACTCGGTGATGCACAGCGCCAGATCCGGATTGAAGTACAACCAGAAAAACTGCAAAGTTTCGGGATTGGCGTAGATCAGGTCATCAACACCCTAAAAGCAGAAAATGTTGAAGTGCCGGGCGGCACCCTGAAACAGGCCAATAGCGAGCTAGTGGTTGAAATTAATTCCAAGGTCATCCATCCGCTGGCCTTTGGGGACCTGATTATTGCCAATAAAAATGGCGCACCGATTTATCTGAAACAGGTCGCTGACATTCAGGACAGCCAGGCCGAACTGGAGTCCAGCGCCTTTTTGGATGGCAAAACTGCAGTTGCGGTGGATATCCTGCGCAGTTCAGATTCTAATGTCATCGAGGTGGTCGATAATACCTATAAAGTGTTGGATGACCTTCAGCAACAATTGCCTGAGGGCACCACAGCCAAAGTGGTGGTCGACAGTTCCAAAGGCATTCGCGGCAGTATCCGTGATGTGGCCCGGACCATTATTGAAGGTGCGGCACTGGCGGTTCTGATCGTCCTGCTGTTTTTAGGCTCGTTCCGCTCCACCGCCATTACCGGCCTGACCCTGCCAATTGCCCTGCTCGGCACACTGACCTTTATCTGGGCCTTTGGTTTTACCATCAACATGATGACCTTACTGGCCCTGTCTTTAAGTATTGGTCTGCTAATTGATGACGCGATTGTGGTGCGGGAAAATATTGTCCGCCATGCCGATATGGGCAAAGACCACGTTACCGCAGCGCTGGATGGTACCAAAGAAATTGGTCTGGCAGTTCTGGCCACCACCCTGACCATTGTTGCGGTATTCCTGCCCGTGGCCTTTATGGGCGGGATTATTGGCCGTTTCTTCTATCAGTTTGGGGTCACGGTCAGTACCGCAGTTTTAATTTCCATGTTTGTCAGCTTTACCCTGGACCCGATGCTGTCGGCACACTGGGCCGAGCGTAAAAACCCCAACAAACAGCCAGGCCGGGTGAAACGTTTCCTGAACTGGATTTCCAACAAACTGGACAATCTCAGTCATGTCTATGAAAAGCTGCTGAAACTGGCCTTACGCTTCCGCCTGATTACCCTACTGATTGCGGTGGCCTCTTTATTTGGCGCACTCGGTTTATCCAAACTGATTGGTACCGAATTTGTACCGGTACCGGACAAAGGTGAAATCCGGATTAAGTTTGAAACTCCGGTGGATGCCTCGCTGGAATATTCACAAGCCAAACTGAAACAGGTCGATCAGATTATTCGCCAGCATCCACAGGTCATTTCTACCTATGGTTCGGTCAACAGCCTGACTGACCGCGGTAAAAACCATGTCAATTTACGCGTGCGGGTTACACCGCGAAATGAGCGTGAACAAACCCTGACCGAGCTGAACAATGAATTCCGTGAACGCCTGCAAACCGTGGCTGGCATTCGCGTTACTTCGGTGGCCTCGGCGGATGAAACCGTATCAGGCGGGCAAAAACCTGTGATGATTTCGATTAAAGGGCCGGATTTAAACCAGCTACAACAGATTTCCGACCGCTTTATGCTGGAAATTGCCAAAGTAGACGGTATTGTCGAT
Source organism: Acinetobacter sp. CIP 53.82 (assembly GCF_000369465.1). Lineage (NCBI taxonomy): Bacteria > Pseudomonadati > Pseudomonadota > Gammaproteobacteria > Moraxellales > Moraxellaceae > Acinetobacter > Acinetobacter sp. CIP 53.82. The sequence continues at coordinate 553,159 of NZ_KB850046.1, forward strand.
CTGGAAAGCTCCCTGAAAGAACCGAAACCAACACTGGAAGTGCAAATCAACCGGGTACTGGCCAGTGATTTAGGCCTCTCTGTGAACCAGATTGCCAACGTGATTCGTCCGCTGATTGCCGGCGATGACGTCACCACCTGGCAAGATGAAAACGGCGAAACCTATGATGTAAATGTCCGTCTGACTGAAGACCGCCGCAGCCTGCCGGGTGATGTCCAGCAAATGTCGCTGACCTCACAAAAAACCGATGCCAATGGTCAAGCCATTCTGGTGCCGTTGGCCAGTGTGGCCAGCTTTGAAGAAAACCTCGGCGCTTCACAGATTAACCGTCGTGATCTGGCCCGTGAGGTTCTGGTCGAAGCCAATACCGCAGGTCGCCCAGCTGGTGATATTGGCCGGGACATTGAAGCCATTCAAAATAACTTTGAATTGCCGCCGGGTTACAGCTTCGATACCCAAGGTTCCAATGCCGATATGGCTGAATCTGCGGGTTATGCACTGACCGCCATCACCCTGTCGATTGTGTTTATTTACATTGTGCTGGGCTCGCAATTTAACAGCTTTATTCACCCAGCCGCGATTATGGCCTCGTTGCCACTGTCGCTGATTGGGGTGTTTTTGGCGCTGTTCCTGCTGAACTCCACCATGAACCTGTTCTCGATTATCGGGATTATCATGCTGATGGGACTGGTCACCAAGAACGCCATCCTGCTGATCGACTTTATTAAAAAGGCCATGGACAGAGGTGAGCCGCGTTATGAGGCGATTATTCAGGCCGGTAAAACCCGTTTACGCCCGATTCTAATGACCACGTCTGCCATGGTAATGGGCATGGTCCCGCTGGCACTCGGTCTGGGTGAAGGCGGCGAACAGAGTGCCCCCATGGCCCATGCGGTAATTGGCGGGGTGATTACCTCGACCCTGCTCACGCTGGTGGTGGTGCCCGTCATCTTCACCTATCTGGATGATTTCAAGAATTTCATGCTGCGCCAAAGCCGCAAACTGATGTCTTGAGTCAGAAGAAAACACAATGAGGTGACATTCCGAATGTTCACCTCATTTTTTTATCGTATAATCTCTGCTTTCACGATTAATTATCAGGACAGTTTCCATGCGCGCGAGTCGCTTTTTGTTTGCTACGTTAAGAGAAACCCCAAATGATGCTGAAGTGATTTCACATCAGCTCATGTTACGTGCGGGGATGATCCGTAAATTGGCTTCAGGTCTGTATACCTGGTTGCCGATTGGGGTACGCGTATTAAATAAAGTCGAAGCGATTGTCCGTGAAGAAATGAACCGCGCCGGCGCTTTAGAAACCTTTATGCCAGTGACTCAACCTGCATCTTTGTGGGAAGAATCGGGCCGTTATGTGCAATATGGTCCGGAATTACTGCGTTTTACCGACCGTCACAACAACCCATTTGTGCTGGGCCCAACCCATGAAGAAGTGATTACCGATCTGGCACGCACTGAACTGAAAAGTTACAAACAGCTGCCAATGAACTTCTACCAGATTCAGACCAAATTCCGTGACGAAATCCGTCCACGTTTCGGGGTGATGCGTTCACGTGAATTCATCATGAAAGATGCCTATTCTTTCCACGTTGATCAGGCTTCTTTGCAAGAAACCTATGATGTCATGTATGACACCTACTGCCGGATCTTTAGCCGTCTTGGTCTGGATTTCCGTCCGGTACAGGCCGATACCGGCTCAATTGGTGGTTCAGGTTCCCATGAATTCCACGTTCTGGCAGACAGCGGTGAAGATGATATCGCCTTCTCGACTGAATCAGATTACGCAGCCAATATTGAAATGGCGGAAGCGATTCTGGTCGGTGAGCGTGCAGCGCCAAGCCAAGCCTTAACTGTTGTAGATACTCCAAATCAAAAGACCATCGCGGATGTATCAAGCTTCCTCGGTACTGATCCTGCGCATTCTGTTAAAGCTTTACTGGTACAAGGCATTGCCGATGAAAATGGCACTGTTCCGGTGATTGCCCTGTTCCTGCGCGGTGACCATGAACTGAATGAAATTAAAGCTGAAAAACATCCTTTAATTGCAGCGCCATTAACCTTCGCTACTGAAGAGCAAATTGCTGCGCTTGGTCTGACCGCTGGTTTTGTAGGTCCACAAGGCTTGGTTGAAAAAGGCATGACCGTGATTGTCGATCGTGCTGCTTCTGTCTTGTCTGATTTTGTTGCAGGTGCCAACGCCGCAGATCAACACGCAACAGGTGTGAACTGGGAACGTGATGCTCAGTTTACTGAAGTTTATGACCTGCGTAATGTGGTAGAAGGCGATCCATCTCCAGATGGTAAAGGTGTACTTCAAATTAAACGCGGAATTGAAGTGGGCCATATTTTCCAGCTGGGCCAAAAATATTCTGAAGCACTGAACTGTAAAGTGTTAGGCGAAGATGGCAAACCATTTGTAGTAACCATGGGCTGTTATGGTATTGGTGTGACCCGTGTCGTGGCTTCTGCAATTGAACAGAATTACGATGAGAAAGGGATTATCTGGCCAGCTGCCATTGCTCCATTTGAAGTCGCAATTGTACCAATGAATGCACACAAGTCACCGCGCACATTAGAAGCTGCAGAAGCCTTATATGCAGAATTAAGTGCTGCCGGTTATGATGTACTACTGGATGACCGTAATGAACGCCCAGGAGTGAAATTCTCTGATCTGGAGTTAACTGGTATTCCACACCGTATTGTGATTGGTGAAAAAGGCTTAGATGCGGGTACTTTTGAATATAAAGGTCGCCGTGATGCTGAATCAACCAACTTAAGCAAAGATGAGTTATTGGCGAAGCTCGCAAAATAATAAGTCTTGGTATATAAAAAATCCCGCTTCGGCGGGATTTTTTAGTTTTAAGGCTTAGCAGAATTTCATACTGCCATAGCAATTACGGTATGGTTGCTCAAGCATTGTAATATTCCCTTGAGCAGCCAAACCGGTTTGTACAATATTGGACATTAAGGTAGTTAAAGGCTGATTAATATTAATCGTAAAAGCATCTTCTAAATACATTGACCATCCCTTGGTTGCTTTTGCATCCTCAGCAAAACCAGGGAAACGAATACCATTCCCTAAAGAAGTTAAGGCAATACCAAACAAGTTAGAGTCAACATCAATTTGATGTACATTGCCTAAATTATAAGGCAAGACATAGGCATTTAATAAATTGGTGAGTTTAGTACTATAAGCACCATCCAGCTCCAAAGTACCTTGCTCAGGAACAGGAAGATTTAAACCTTTTAATGTTTCCTGTTTCATATAAATTTGAATTCCTGTACGTAATAAAGGCAATAACGTATTTCCAATCGTTTCTGTACCAATAGCACTACACTTGCCAGGATCATGACCGGTACACATTTGGTTAATTGTCAGATTTTGTACAACTTCATCGACCAAGCTTCCTAATTGCAAACCATGGATTTGTACTTGGGTCATACGATTTCCGTTTGCGACAATACCTAAGTTTTCCCGTTGAGCTGCTGTTGTATTAATCGTCTGGTCACGATATTCCACAGTTACAGCACCAAAAAAAAGATTAAGGATTTCAGCATTTTTAACCCCTAAATATGCACTTGCTTCATATTGTTGCTTTTCCCCACCAGCAAGGCCATAATCACCAACGAAATCTTGAGAATACTTTGAAGCATCTGCATCGGAACAGTTTGCTGTTCCCTGCTTACAGGTAACCGCCACATTGGTTTGTGCCTGAATATATAAATTATTGATTCCGGTTAAATAACCACTAAAATTATTCATAGCACCAATGCTCATCGGGCCTTGGGCTTTATCCGCACCCACTCTTACCCCGACCACTTCACGAGTTGCAGCTTGGTCGCCTCCTTTGATCGCAAATTGGAAAAAGGGATTCGTTAAGACAAAATCTCTTAACTCTTTTTGATTACTTAAACTGTTATCAAAATCTTGGCCTTTGGGCTGTCCTGCAATATTGGTAGGTAAGGTAATACAATTTCCACTCGCGCCCACCACACAGCCCAATGACAATGCAGAGATATCAATATCACAAGCACCCGCACCATTTTCACCGCCACAGCCAAGTTGCAAGGATTTAATATTGGCATTTAGTGATAACTCAGCATCAATTCCCAGTTTAAAAAAATCTAAACCTTGACTAGCATCTGTTTCTTTCACGACAGAAAATAGAGCCTGTCCTGTCACATCCGATAATTCAGCATCTTCAAGCACAGATAAGGCATGACTTGTGTTCGTCATGGATAAAGCTGAACCTATAAGAGCCCACATTATTGTTTTTTTCATACTCAAATCCTTAAGCCAATTTCATCTACTTAGCGTGGTGTGATCCCTAAAGTGCTACGCATATTGCCACCAGGAATGGCAAAATCAGCAATTTTTTGCATCGTTCCAGATGGAGACATCGCCATTTCTGCTTTAAAAGCTTGTCCCAATCCAGACTGCATTGTCGCTTTATAATTAAAGTTCACCTGATTATCTAAGACCACCGTATCTTGTTTCACTAGAACACGGGCATCTAAACCAACATGACCTTGCATTTTGTTTAAATTTACACTAGATGTTTTAGTCCCAACGCCATTCCGGTCTTCATTAATCAGGCTGATATAACTGCCCAAAACACTTGGATTATCTTTATCTGCCTCTGCAATCGGATTAAATTCAAAATTTGCTTTTAAAGATAAAAAATTAGTATCGGGTGTGGCATTCGTGGACTCAAGACCAGGAATAATCATAAGTTCACCTTTACCATCAAGCTTGAAGGCTAAAGAAGCCAAGATGTCATCTTTTCTGGCAAAGTTATCGATAGGAACTACTCGGTTCTGACACTCTACTTCAGCACAGTTATATAAAGAGCCTGGCAACTGACCAATTGCAATTTCAGCTTTTGCAGCCAGCAGCAAGTTATCTGCCTTGACATAAATGCCATCTTCTTCAAAACCAATCACCCCATCCGATTTCAGGTACGCATCTATATTTCTTAGGCCCGCATAATAGTTGACTTCTTCACCACTGTATTTACCGGTCGCACCATCAATAATCAGAATAGAGGTTGTACTTGGTGCGCCTGTTTTCTGGTCAATACCATAGCCTTCCGTCGAAAGTGCCAGGTTATAGCCTAAACCAGAACGGTCAACACCATTACGACTATAATTTTTTGCATACAAAGCCAGGTTGGTATTTAAGTTAAAGATTGGAATACCAATCCCCCACTCACCAGAAGTTGCAGTAATGGCATCAATCGAGTTATCTGAAATGAATCTGGCCTTACGCGCGATGGCCTGAAAGTCCATGCCTCGCACCGCAATAAGCGCTAAATTCTGTGCATTCTGATCAGGGCTAATGTTATAAATCAATTCTAGAGTATTACTGCCCAGCACCTTTTGCATGTTCTCATTAATAATAAAGTTTAAAGATTTGGCCTGAACGGTATTAATAAAAATATCACCAAAATCAATATAGGCGTTTCGTTTAGTCAAGTCATCAACATTATTACTATCACGTACTGCAAGTGGCGATAAGTTAGAAAATTCAATTGCATAGCTGCCTGTACCTGTATGCCCAATCTCGAGTGTAGTCGGAGCCCTGCCATTGAGTAGCGGGTTGCCTTCTCGGGTAAATTCGGCAGACATACCCAGATGTAAACCACCCGGACCGGCTATATCATAACCACCGGCTTGCCGTGTTGTTTCAGTCAAATCGCCTGAATTACGACTAACCGTATTAAACTTCCCAATTCCAGCCTGGTTGGCATTAATAAAGAGCTTACCATTGGTCACTGCTCCAGAAGCTCCCATACGAATCAGGTTATTCTGGCTTCCCTCTGGACCATAACGTAAATCGATATTCACCCCTGGATTGGTTGCTCCTGACCGGTTATCGGATACATTAGTCAGATCTTCTACCCGTCCTAAATTTACAATATGGTCTTGGCCAGTAGGACTGTTTTTAGTTGCCAGCACAATCCCTTCATCCTGATCCAAATACATATACCCATCTGCAGACAGGTTAAAGTTAAAATCTTTTAAGGTCAGGTTCTGGCCATTTAGACCATAAGAAATACTGGCATTTTTAAGCTCAAAATCTAAATGAGCCAGATCATTCCGGTTAAATAATCCATTACTGGTAATTAGGTTAAAACGTAGCGGTGAAATAGTATGAAAGCTTAAAGACCCCAGGTTCTGATCCGTTTGGTTATCACCACAGTTCGGCTCACAAATGTGCATGATGTTCTGAACCGTAGATTTAAATGGTGAAATACTCGCCTGAATATGCATGCCGACACCATTTGCTGTGGTACCAACGTCAACATCAAGGGTACTTTTAATATTCTGCCCCCCTGAGCTGAGCACTTCAACATCATGCATCCCCAGTTTCATACTGCCGGTATTGTGATAGTCCACCCAGTTCAATTGATCAATTGTCACCTTCGAAACTTCATGGGTAATGGAAATACCATCCTGCCCGGTCACCTGACTGAGACTATGATCAGAAATAGGCTGTAGTGCGTATGCCTGCTGAGCTAAACAGATAGATAAGGCAAGTACATTTAATTTTATTGTTTTATTCATTTCAATGTCCTTTTGAAATCCCAACGCTTAACAGCGGCTGGTTGCAGCTCCTGAGCAGTTATAACTGAAAATTTTGATATCTCCTGACAGATGCAAGTTGCCATGAACATTCAGTCCCATAAATCCCTGTTCCTGTCCCTGATCAAATGAAGGAACCTGAGAACCATTGTTATAGGTGGTATATCGGGTATTGTTTAAATAACCTTCATTACCTGACTCAACCGCCAGACTCGCAAAACCTAGATTCCTGATTTTCAGAGGATGCTGATCATAAAATTTAAGCAGCATCGCTGTTTGTGGATTTTTATCCTTATTAATAATGGTGGTGCCTTCCAAGGAGAATTTATCAATCTGAATCGTGCCTTGAATCTGTTTAAACACCAGCCACTTCTGACCATTTTCATCACGATGATTATTGGGAGAAAAAGCAAAACGGCATAACACATCATTGCTACATTCATACTGATAATTTGCCGTAGTGACCTCACCATTACTGAGTTCGGAAATATTCTTGAGACTCATGTCATTGGCATATTTATGGTTTAAAGAAAGCGTCCAGCTTAAATCGGCACCGCCCTGCCCGACCGTATTTAACAGTTCATCTTGATTTAAACTGACCAGTTGAGCAGAACTGAATGTGCTGACACAAAGAGCCAGTGGAAAGCAGATTTTTTTCAGCATCTCAAATTCCCTCTTATAGTCCCGTGGTCTTAAACTTCAAGTGCTGGATCAGCACACCATCAATTGCCACCGAGCCCAAGTTTACAGGTGCGGTAGTTGCATGCGGACTTCTAAATACCACACCGGTAGAATTACTCGCAGTGTTGACTTTTAACAGATTCGTGGTCGGATCACGTGTCACACTACCAATTGAAATACTGCTATGTGTTGCATTGGTTCCCTGATAGTTGGTGGTTCCTGCCCCTGAAAGTACTTGGGAAATATTAGAGCCACAATAAGCAACATTACAGGTTGAGCCTTTATAGTCAGCAGGGTTGATCTCGGTGTTATCACCATCAATATCGGCATAATAGGTATAAATCTGTTTATAAATTTCAGGGACATTCGGAATGCGGGTCACTTCTAAAATAATATTCTGGCCTTCCGAGCCCAAAATAAACGGTTGGTGCATATTGCCGAGCACTAAATTGATGTTAGGGCTATACAAATACAAACCCTCTTCAGCATGGAAAATTGGGGCTAAAGAACGGTCGAGTGCAGGCGTAACCGCGGTACCATCATTGAGGGTTGCTGTACTTATACGCAAACCTCTGGCATTGAGCAGTTCTTTATTGGCCTGGGTATTTTCATAAATTAGAGCTTCAGGATTATCATTGGTATTCAGACGGATAAGACTGGCCATACCTAAAGTCTGACTTTCTACCGCATTGGTAGAAGGCATGGTTTGAAACAGTCGAACCTGTGAACCACTCAGGCTTAGACCATTGGCCACCAATTGCAAACGAATTCGCTGATTTTTTAATAAGTCAGGATCATTGACCGCATCGGTCGTGACAGGTGCCCCCGTAATTGGGTCCACCTTGTTACTTGAGTTCCAGCTGCGTGAAAAAGCATCTAACCAAAGCCCAAGTTTAATATTATTGTCCTGATCATCAGCATCCACTTTGGCCAAAGGAGCTTCTAAAGAAATATAACTGATATCGGCCGCTGCATTCGTACTGTCAAATTGACGGATATTTTCGGCTGTACCAGCGCGAAATAACCAGGGATTCGCAGCACTGCCCCAATCAAACCCCTGATTACTATAGCGCTGGTTCATATTGTTATTGGTTTCAGAGAGCGCCAGACCATAAATAAAAATATCCGCTTTGGTTCTCTGATTGGCAGCATCAGTCTGACTGAGGGTTAAATTATCGTAATTTTCACCTACCGGAATGATGCGAATAAAACCGGTGTCATATTGTTCCGGATTATCAAGATTACGGGTATAACTTGATGCCGCAGACACATCATTCGGGCGCTGAAATACCATTTTGAAATTTTCAGGAAGCAAGGCAATCCCTTCACCTGTGGTATTTGCCAGATGTTCATCGGATAGATTCTGTAAAGCATATGCAGGAGAATTTAGCAACATCCCGACCAAGGCAGCTAAGCAACTTTTTCTAAAATTTAGGCCAATTCCATATTCAGTCATCTCGACCATCCTATTCCCAGATGCTCCGCATCATTCTTTTATTTATCCAGAACTTGGCTATTTATTTATGTGTTTTTATCCTTAAAAACATGCGATTACCAAGTCATAATTGTTGTTCATTATGCGTAATAATTTATCAATTGCAAAAAAATACGGGCCAAAAAGCCCGTTTTTCCGATGAATGAATTGGAGAAAAAACAAGCGAGCACAACGGCTCGCTTGTTTTTATTTTAAGTTTCCACTATCAGGCTTTCGGTAAGGTTACCCCGGTTTGGCCCTGATATTTACCACCACGATCTTTATAGGAGGTTTCACATACTTCATCTGATTCAAAGAACAGCATCTGTGCAACGCCTTCACCCGCGTAAATACGTGCAGGCAGGTTGGTGGTATTAGAGAATTCCAAGGTCACATGCCCTTCCCACTCTGGTTCGAGCGGCGTGACATTGACAATAATACCGCAGCGCGCATAGGTCGATTTGCCCAGACACACGGTTAAAACATTACGTGGAATACGGAAATATTCAACTGTACGCGCCAAGGCAAACGAGTTTGGTGGAATAATGCAGACATCCGATTCAATATCAATAAAGCTTTTTTCATCAAAGTTTTTTGGATCAACAATGGCAGAATGGACATTGGTGAATACTTTAAATTCACGCGCACAACGGACGTCATAACCATAACTTGAAACGCCATAGGAAATCAGTTTGTTGCCATTTTCATCAAATCGAACCTGATTATGTGCATACGGTTCAATCATGCCGTGTTTTTCGCTCATTTCGCGAATCCAACGATCAGACTTAATTGCCATTTATTTCTATCCAAAAGCGAATGTTTTACTGCGCTGTACTTTAACTGAAATCGGCACCAATGGAAATAAGCAGGCATGAAGTCGACTTTTCTGCCTGCTGTAGATGGGTCATTTAAAGCCTTAAAAGCGCCGAATAACTTAACGGAATTGAAAAGCTGAACAGCAGCAAGGATGCTGTTTTTTGCAGATTGGCCGGATTAAGCCAGCGGATTTTATTGCTGGCCAAAAAGGAACCAATCAGGGTCCAGAAAAAAGCAATGGGAATAATCAGGATCAGGAACATCAGAATATGTGCCACATAATGTGCGGCGCTGGTCCAGGCGATGGCCGGAAAAATTGCAGAAGCAAACAGCAAGGCCTTCGGATTTAGTAAAGTGGCCACAAACAGTTCACGTGCACGAATGGTCGGCTGCTGAAACTGCTGTTCGACATTGGCAGTACGCCACAACTTGATGGCCAGATAAATGATATAAACCGCACTAAACAGTTTTAGCACAGTGGGCAATAACGGTAACTGGCTCGACACCTGCCCGATTAGCATGCCCCATAGAGTAATGGAAATCAGATAACCAAAGGCTTCAGCGGGAATTAAATGAAAAGATTTACGGATGCCGACCTGAATTCCGGAAGAGGCCAGCAAGGTGTTGGTTGGACCAGGTGTCAACAAGATGGTGATCACCAAACCAATAAAAAACCATGAAATCATAGCCAGCCTCATGCGCGAATGCTGCAAATGTAATGGAGTTGCAAGGCATAGGCAAAAAATAAATTGTAACTGGCCTCATTGTGCAGCAAAACAGAGGAATTCCTCAACTAAAAACACAGTCAATTACAATATATTTATTATTAATTATCATAAACTTAAAAACATATTAAAGAATATATAACAGTCATCAAAACTGGGCCGTTCATCTCCAATAAATCAAGAGTTTTTAGTCCATTTTTACCCACCTCTAATTGTATAAATGCGTAAAAAAACTGTTCAAGTTCAAATTATTCGGTTAATTTTTAACTCAACAAGCTGCCTTAATCAGAATAACCAGAACCAGCTTTAAGTTTGAAATCTTTCAATATTTCAACAATGGATGACGATAATAATCACAGGAGAAGTCAATGAAAAAATGGACGCAACTGACCTTACTGACGCTGGCCTTAGCTGGTGTAAGTGCTTGTTCCAATGATCCGGGCCAGAACAACACCCAGGCCGATCCACAAAGCAGTGCCGCTGCTGCCGACAAACTGCAAACCCGTTTTGTCAGTATTGCCACGGGTGGCGCCTCCGGTCCCTATAACGTGATCGGGACCAGTCTGGCCGAACTGTATAACAAAACCTACGGCGTTAACTCCAAAACCCAGACCACCGGCGCTTCGGTTGAAAACCTGAACCTGCTAAAACAGAATAAAGTCGAAATGGCTTTTGTGATGAGTGATAGTCTGACCGAAGCCATTCAGGGTACAGGCAGCTTTAAAGATAAAATTGGCAATGTGCAGCAAATTGCGGCTTTATATCCTAACTATGTGCAGATTGTGGCTTCAAAAAAATCCGGGATTCGCTCTATTGAAGATTTAAAAGGCAAACGTATTGCCGTGGGTGCACAAAACTCCGGGGTGGAAGTTAATGCGCGTACCCTGCTGAATGGTTTTGGGATTAGCTATGACGATGTCAAAGTCGATTACCTAGGTTATGCCGAAGCCGCCGATGCCTTAAAAGGTGGCAAACTGGATGCGGCCTTCCTGACCAGTGGTATTCCAAATTCATCATTGATGGAACTACAACAGAGTTTTGATCTGCAACTGGTGAGTATTAATGCAGATAAAGTCAAACAGATTGCCCAGAACCAGTCTTACTTCCTGCCAATGGCAATTCCAAAAGGCACTTATGGCAATGCAGAAGATGTGCAGACCGCAGCCATTATGAATGCCTTGGTGGTACGTTCCGACCTGTCTGAAGATGATGTGTATAAGCTGACCAAAACCTTCTTTGATAATTTAGGCAATTTGGCCAATGCCCATCAGGCCGCTACCGATATTACTCTGGAAAAAGCCCAGCAAGGTCTGGTTGCACCGCTGCATCCGGGGGCGAAACGTTATTATGATGAGGTGGCAGCACCTTAATGTTCAGCTACAAAAGTGCAGTTTGGGCTGCACTTTTTCTGTTGATGCTGGTCATCCTGCTCGGCCTGTGGTTTCCGCAAAGTTATACCTTAGTCAAGATTGAAGAGAGTCACAAAGGTCCTAACACCAGCTGTGTGATTCGCCCGCAACAGTTTCAGTTGCAGTGGCAACATTCGGTAGAAAAAACCCGCTGGCAGGAACATTATCAGCGTGAAGATCAGCATTTTATTTTAACGCATACCGACCTGGTGTCCTTTGGTGCCGGTACACCGGATCATTATCCTGTGCTGCGCCAAGCCAATGGCCAGGTACGTATGCAGGTCAATCATCATTTAAAAGAATTACATTGGACCATTTCACGCCGTATGCAAGGACAGCTCCAGATCAATCAGAAACGCTGGCCCATTGCCGAAGATTTTCCTGATTACACGGTGGTGCATTTTTCGGTACAGCAACGACCGTTCTGGAAATGGTGGGGTCAAGGAGACTGCGTATGACACAACAAGAAAAAGTAACCATTGAACAGCTGGATGAAAAAGAACAGCAGGCCCTGCTGGAAAAATTTGACCGGGAATCGGTCACGCGTCAGCCTCGCAGCAAATCGGTCAGCTGGTTTATTGCCGCGATTGCCATCAGCTATTCGCTGTTTCATCTGTTTATTACCTTTAACCCGCTTCCAGAGCTGCTACAACGCTCGGCGCACGTGGCCATTGGTCTGGTGCTGGTATTTTTGCTTTATCCCGCACGACAGTCCAGTTCCCGCCAGCATGTGGTCTGGTTCGACTGGATTCTGGCCCTCGCCTCTCTCGCTTCATTTTTATATTTATGGAAAGAATATCAGGCCATTATGACCACCCGCGGCGGGATTCCCAATGTACTGGATATTGTGTTTTCAATTATGACCGTGGTGCTGGTAGTGGAAGCAGCACGACGGGTCATGGGCTGGATGCTGCCGATTCTCGGGCTGATTTTCCTAGCTTATCCTTTTATCAGTCATTTTAACTGGATGCCGGAACGGCTACTGACCCGGCCTTATACCGTGAGTGATATTTTCGGGCAGATGTATCTGAAAACCGAAGGCCTGTATTCATCGGCGATTGGCGCATCGGTGACTTTCATTTTCCTGTTTATTTTATTTGGCGCTTTTCTGGCCAAATCGGGGATGGGCAAATTATTTAATGATCTGGCCATGGCACTGGCCGGACATAAACAGGGTGGCCCGGCCAAGGTGGCGGTTATTTCCAGTGGCTTTATGGGCAGTATTAATGGTACAGCAGTGGCGAATGTGGTCGGCACCGGTTCCTTTACCATCCCGCTGATGAAAAAGATTGGCTATCACAAAAATTTTGCCGGCGCGGTGGAAGCCAGTGCTTCGGTCGGTGGACAGATTTTACCGCCGGTGATGGGCGCCAGTGCCTTTATTATGGCGGAAACTACCGGCGTCAGTTATGGCACCATCGCCCTAGCCGCGACCCTGCCGGCGCTGTTGTATTATTTAGGCGTGATGGCCCAAGTCCATTTTCGTGCCGGGAAAGACAACCTAAAAGGAGTACCCAAAGCAGATTTGCCCCGGGTTAAAGAAGTGCTGAAAGAGCGCGGGCATTTGCTGATTCCGATTGTGGCGCTGGTGTTTTTCCTGTTCCAGTCAATTCCGGTCAGTTATGCCGCGGTGTATACCATTGTGCTTACGGTTATTGTGGCAGCCTTTAGAAAATCTACCCGCATGGGAATTCGGGAGATTCTGGATGCCCTGGCCGATGGTGCCCGGCAGTCCTTATCGGTGATGGCGGCCTGTGCGGTGGTCGGAATTATTATTGGGGTGGTCAGCCTGACCAGTTTTGGTACTGTCATGACTTCATCCATTATGAGTATTGGTGCGGGCAGCCTGTTCCTGACGCTGTTCTTTACCATGCTGGCCTCCATGATTCTGGGCATGGGCCTGCCTTCGATTCCGGCCTACATCATTACCGCGACCATGGCTGCACCAGCCTTGGCCCATTTTGATATTCCGACCTTGGTAGCGCACATGTTTGTGTTCTATTTTGGTCTGTTTGCCAATATCACCCCGCCAGTGGCGCTGGCCGCCTTTGCCGGTGCCGGGATTGCTGGCGGCGACCCGATGCGGACCGGTTTTCAGGCACTGAAACTGTCACTGGCCGGTTTTATTGTGCCGTTCCTGTTTGTATATAACCCGGCCATGCTGATGATTGATACCACCAATGTGGCCGTTAATGCGCGTGAATTTGCCTTCCCGGCCTGGACCACCATTGTCAGCATTACCGTGACTTCGGTTATTGGGATTCTAGCCTTGGGCGCGGCGGTCGAGGGCTATTTCAAAACCGGTTTAAACTGGTTCTGGCGAATTTTCATGGGGGTGGGTGCCTTAATGATGATTATTCCGGAAACCTATACCGATATTGCCGGTACCATCATGGTGGTGATTGCAGTGGCTGTTAATGTGCTGCAAGCCAGAAAGCAAAAATCGACGCCATCCGGTTCATCATCTGCCTAAAACAAAAGCCCAATCTGAAGATTGGGCTTTTTTCTATTCACTACATTACAGAATTAAAAAATCCGGTTCTGGTCTTTGTCTGCTTTTGGCAGTTTATCCATGATTTTCTGGGCAATTTCCCGATAGCTGTCGGCTGCATCATCTTCGGCAATCACAGACGGTTTACCGGCATCGGCATTTTCACGAATCTGTACATTCAGCGGCAAACGGCCCAGTAATGGAATATCGTATTGCTCGGCCAGTTGATCGCCACCACCGGTCCCAAAAATTTGCTCTTCAAAACCACAGTTAGAACAGATGTGCGTCGACATATTTTCAATCACACCTATCACCGGAATCTGTACACGGTTAAACAGCTCAATGCCTTTGGTCGCATCCATTAAGGCTACGTTTTGCGGTGTAGTGACAATTACGGCACCCGTGACCGGAATACGCTGCGCCAGGGTTAACTGGATATCACCGGTTCCCGGCGGCATATCAATCACCAGTACATCTAAATCTGGCCACAAGGTCTGATTGAATAACTGCATCAGGGCACCCGTAGCTTTTGGTCCACGCCAAGCCACCGGGGTATTATGATCACCAGTTAAATGACCAATCGACAGCACCGCCATCCCATAAGCATCTAAAGGCACAAAATGCTCGGCTTCAATCATCGGGGTTTGGCCGGCATTGCCGAGCATGGTTGGAATACTCGGGCCATAAATATCGGCATCCAATACACCCACTTTCAGACCCAGCTGTTGCATCGCCAAGGCCAGATTAACGGTAGTGGTTGATTTTCCAACCCCACCTTTACCGGATGACACCAGAATTACGTTTTGAATACGTGGATGTTTTGGCACATCACGCTGCTGCGGTGCAGCTTTTTGAATTGGCGCTTCTTCTTGCTGGGGTTGATAGTTGGCATTGGCTTGCTTGAGCGCATCTGAACTTGCCGAAGCATCGACCACAGGTGGCAGACTGGATTTTGCTGCAACTTGTGGCTTGCTGGAACAGCTTTCACCTTCGGCATGGTTATGACCACAGCCGCCCTCTTTTTTCGCCCCGGTTTTTTGCTGCACCACATGCAGATTCAGTTCCTTGATGCCGCATTGCTCGAGTGCATCGGCTAGTTCATCATGAATCTGCTGCAAATACTGTTTTTCTTCCGGATAAGTATTGATGGTTAATTGCAGGATTTGTCCCTGTACATTGACCTGAGAAATACGCTCTTTGAGTGCGTTTTGGGAAGCAGGAAGTACATAGTTTTGCAGTACCTTCTGGATTTCTTCCTCTTTCACCTCCTGTGCAGGAGCAAAGACCGATTTTAGTGAAGAAAGCCACGACATAAAGTTACTCCAAATCTGGATATACAACCGAATGCCCTAGTTTAACGGGTATTTAAACGAAGGTTAAGCCAGCACAGCCACAGGAATTATAAATCTTAGTCAAAGACTTGGTTTTTTCTGTTTTTTCGGCACAGAAATGCAGATTTTATCCGGTCCTGAAAAGAATTCACCGATTCCCTTGTGCAAGCCTGCATCATCTAAGGTAAAATCGCGGACATTGCATAATGAATACGAATGAGAGAGTTAATCCGTGCGTAAAATTTTAGTCACCAACGCCCTTCCATACGCCAATGGTCCAATCCATATGGGCCACTTACTCGGTTATATCCAGGCAGATATCTGGGTTCGTGCCATGCGTGCAATGGGCCATGAAGTGACTTATGTCTGTGCGGATGATGCTCACGGTACCGCCATCATGCTACGTGCTGAAGCCAACGGTATTTCACCAGAACAGCAGATTGCCAATGTTCAGGCCGAACATATGCGTGATTTTGCCGGCTTTAAGGTCGATTTTGATCATTATGATTCCACCCATAGCGACACCAACAAGGCGCGCGCGCAAGAAATTTATCTCAAGAACCGTGATGCTGGCAATATTGCCGTTCGTCCTGTGACACAACTGTTCGACCCGGAAAAAGGCATGTTCCTGTCGGACCGTTTCATTAAAGGCACCTGCCCGAAATGTAAAGCCGAAGATCAGTACGGCGACTCATGTGAAGTCTGCGGAACCACGTATAACGCCACTGAACTGTTAAATCCGAAATCGACGTTAAGCGGTGCCACGCCGATTGAAAAATCATCGGATCACTACTTCTTTAAATTGCCAAACTTTGGTGAATACCTGCAAAAATGGACCCGTGATGAAGGCCGTTTGCCGGTATCAATTGCCAACAAGTTAGATGAATGGTTTGACAATGGCCTGAACGATTGGGACATCTCTCGTGATGCACCTTACTTCGGCTTTGAAATTCCAGATGCGCCAAATAAATATTTCTACGTTTGGGTCGATGCACCTATCGGCTATATGTCGAGCTTTGAAAACTACGTCAAAACCAAACGTCCAGACCTGAATTTTGATGATTACTGGAAAAAAGATTCTGACAATGAGGTCTATCACTTCATTGGTAAAGATATTGTCTATTTCCACGCGCTGTTCTGGCCAGCAATGTTGGAAGGTGCCAACTACCGCACCCCAACCGGTTTATTTGTAAACGGTTTCTTGACTGTAAACGGCCAGAAGATGTCGAAATCTCGCGGTACGTTTATTAAAGCGGAAACGTATTTACAGCACTTGAATCCGGAATACTTACGTTACTACTTTGCCTCTAAACTGTCTGATAAAGTTGAAGATTCTGATTTGAATCTGGATGATTTCGTGCAGAAAGTAAACTCTGACTTGGTGGGTAAAGTAGTGAATATTGCCAGCCGTTGTGCCAAATTTATTAACACCAAGTTTGATAATACATTAAGCGCAACCTGTGCCGAGCCTGAACTGGTGCAAAGCTTTATTGACGCTGGTGATTCAATCGCGCAAGCATACGAAGCACGTGAATTCTCAACAGCGATTCGTGAAATCATGGCGCTTGCTGATAAAGCCAATCAATACATTGATGAGAAAAAGCCTTGGGCGCTTGCGAAAATTGAAGGCGAAGAACAGCAAGTGCATGATGTGTGTTCTGTCGGGATCAACCTGTTCCGTCAATTGGCGATTTACCTTGCACCTGTATTACCAACATTGGCAGAGCAAGTTCAAGCGTTCTTACAACTCGACAGCTTTAACTTTGAATCTCGTAAGCAAGTATTAGTGGGTCATGAAATTGCATTGTTCCAACCTTTAATGCAACGTGTTGACCCGAAAGCGGTTGCTGCAATGGTCGATGCATCTAAAGATTCTTTATCTGCACCTGCAGAAGCACCAAAAGCGGAAAAGAAAAAAGAGAAGAAGGCTGAAAAGAAACCTGAACCTAAAGTCGGTGAAGCTGAGATCATTGGCATTGACGACTTTATGAAAGTTGATTTGCGTGTAGCGGAAGTTTTAGACGCTGCAACGGTTGAAGGTTCAGATAAACTTCTTCAATTGACTTTAAATGTCGGTGAAGCTGAACCACGTAACGTATTTAGCGGTATTCGTGAGTTCTACCAGCCTGAAGACCTAAAAGGCAAATTGGTGGTGATGGTGGCGAACCTTGCACCACGTAAGATGCGTTTTGGTATTTCTAACGGTATGGTTTTGGCTGCGGGTAATGGCGACGGTGTTTGGGTGATTTCACCTGAAACTGGTGCTAAACCGGGTGATAAAGTGTCTTAATTTTTGAATTGAGATAAGAAAAAGCCTCTACATTGTAGGGGCTTTTTTATTGTTTTAATTCACCTACTCTTTAGACAACAAATCAAAAAATTGGTATATTTTTATTAAATTTCAAAACTTAACAATATGAATAAATTTATTAAATACTTAGGCTTATATGTTCCTTTAATACTTATTATACTTAGTTTTGTAGGAAGCATATTTATTTTCTCAAATCAGACTTTTAATATTGGTAGCTCTAAGATAATAGACGCTAATTTATCAGCACAATTTGGAAATCTATATGGGGGACTCATTGGCACTATACTTAGTGCATCAAGTGTTTTCCTTTTAATCTATACAATATTTCAACAAAAAATTGAATCTCAAAAAAACAATTTAGAGAATAATTTTTTTAAGATGCTTGATTGTCATAATCAGCATTTAAACTACATCTGTATTCCTCACCTTAATCCTGAAAAAGGTATGGTGGAAGGTAAAAGAGCTTTCATACAATTTAAAATTCAATTTAAAAAAATCCTAGAAACAGTAAATTATATATTTTCAAAGCATACTTTAGAATTTTCAGAACAAGAGTTAGCAGATATTAGCTATATTATTTTTTATTACGGACTCGAAGGTTCTTGGACTAATTTTATTCATAATAAATTAGGTAGATATAACACTCTAACTTTAGAAATAATCAAAGATATTCAAAGTGAGCTAAAGACCAAATCAAATGGAACCAATAAATTCTTAAGAGCAAATCAAACATATCTAAGCTCTTATTTCAGAAATATGTACAATGCTATAAAAATGGTGGATGAATCAAAAATTCTAAATGATTTTGAAAAATATGAATTAATCAAAATCTACCGTGCTCAACTCTCAAATCCTGAGCTTTATGTAATTTTTTTCAATGTGCTATCACGCTTTGGAAAAAAATGGCTCCAAAGTGATTTCATTAATAAATATGATTTTATCAAAAATATTCCATTTGAATATTGTGATGGATATGACCCAAAACATTACTTTCCATCTATCAAATTTGAAGAGGACGAATATTAATTAAAAGTATTACACCTCAAGAAGGGCGACATGGATGTCGCCCGTTCGTTAGGGGCACACGGACGTGCCCTCTAACGAACAAAGGGGTTTTGTTACTTTTGCCCCGACAAAAGTAAGACGGATAAAAAAATAGTGGTCATAGCCCTCATCCCAACCTTCTCCCAGAGGGAGAACGAGCTTCCAATTAATTTTAAACTTGTTTAATAAATATGATAAAAAAGTACGAATCCTTTAAAACCTAAAAGAACCCTATGAAAACTTTAAAACCTATACTACTCGCATTCGCTCTCAGCACCACAACCATCACCACTTACGCTACTGAACCGACTATTGCCCAACAAAAACAAGTCGCTGGCTACTACCACCACCAAATCGGCAATACCCAAATCACCGCCCTACTTGATGGCACAAACTACTTAAATCCATCTTTATTTAAAAGCTTAAGCGACAGTCAAAAAACTGAAATTTTAAAGAAATATGCAGCCATTAATGAAAAAGGCATTCAAACCTCAGTCAATGCCTTTGTTATTAATACAGGCAACCAACTGCTCATGGTCGATAGCGGCGCTGCAAGCTGTTTTGGCACACACTTAGGCTCAATCTATAACAATCTAAAAGCATCAGGATATGAACCTACCCAAGTGAATGGTATTTTCCTGACACACTTACACCCAGACCATGTCTGCGGTATTTCTAATAATGGGGTAGCAAATTATCCAAATGCGACATTACATATTTCAAAAACGGAATACGATTATTGGCTAAGTCCAAACACAGTTAAAAAATTACCGAAAGATAAACAAGCCGCATTTTTAGGTACAGTCGAGAAAATTAAAGCTGCGCTTGCCCCTTATGAAAAAGCTAAGCAAGTTAAAGTCTTTTCAGATAAATCATTGCGTTTTGGCGATATCGAATTCAAACCATCTTTTGGTCATACCCCTGGTCATTACAGCTTTAAGCTGAAAACCAATGGTCAAGAGGTTGTCTTTATAGGTGATATTGTCCATTCACATACTTTGCAGTTTGATGAACCAGAAACAGCCGTTGAGTTCGATTTTGATCCTGCAACAGCAGTACAAACTCGTCTAAAACACTTTGCTGAATATGCCCAAAACGGACAACTAATTGCGGCACCACATTTACCTTACCCTGGTCTTGGTCATATCTATGCAGAAGATGATGACACCTATCAATGGATCCCTGTGCATTTTACCGATTAACTCAGTTCTCTTGAGCTAAGTCAGTTTTATAAACAGAACCCCGCTAATGGGGTTCTGCTGTTTTACATCCAGTATTCCTTGCTATTCTTTCGCACTTTTTCTGTTCCTACACGCAACCACATTAGCCCTCGCAGCAATTTTCGCCTTAATTTTTAAAATTTTCTAAACAGTCCAGCCTGTTTCAAAATGCACCGTAAACATACAAACTGCTGCACATCTTTGTATCAATCAATTTAAATCCTTCAAAAATAGCCAATAATATTGAATTTTACAGCGTTCAAAAAAGACTGGATTTGGTGCAAAAAACCGCACTGTGCTTTATATCGAGTCTTATTCATTTCACGAAATTCTTCATCAAAATTTCCGCAGTCTGCCCCTCTTTTACAATCTATTCGCCTCGATATACTGAGTTTCTTTTCCTGATCCCGTGCACTCAATTGGAACGCACAATGCCAAATATCGACTTATTATTTCTCCTTCTTGGTGCAGTGCTGGTGCTGGCCATGCATGCCGGATTTGCATTTTTAGAGCTCGGCACCGTTCGGCATAAAAATCAGGTCAATGCCCTAAGCAAGATTCTCACAGACTTTGCTATTTCTGCAGTGGCCTATTTTCTGGTGGGCTATTACATTGCCTATGGCCAGCATTTTTTCCATAGCTCGACCACTCTGGCGGCCGATCATGGCTATAACCTGATGCGCTGTTTTTTCCTGCTGACCTTTGCAGCGGCGATTCCGGCCATTATTTCTGGTGGGATTGCCGAACGTGCCAAAATGCGTTCGCAGGCCTTGGCGACCTTATTTCTGGTGGCGCTGATTTATCCATTTTTTGAAGGGATGATCTGGAATGGCAACTTTGGTCTGCAACTCTGGCTAGCACACAGCTTTGGTGCCAGTTTCCATGATTTTGCCGGTTCGGTGGTGGTACATGCCATGGGGGGCTGGATTGCACTGGCCGCGGTGATTCTGCTGGGCGCGCGTTATGGGCGCTATAAAAAAGATGGTCGTATCAGTGCGCATCCGCCTTCGTCGATTCCTTTTCTGGCTTTGGGTTCCTGGATTTTAATTGTCGGCTGGTTTGGCTTTAATGTCATGAGCGCACAGCGTCTGGATGCCATTTCCGGACTGGTGGCAATCAATTCTTTAATGGCGATGGTCGGGGGCACAATAGCCGCTAAAATTGCAGGCAAAGATGACCCGGGCTTTTTACATAATGGTCCACTTGCCGGTCTGGTGGCCATCTGCGCCGGCTCCGATGTGGTACATCCACTCGGTGCCTTTGTGATTGGCGGCATCGCCGGGATTATGTTTGTCAAACTCTTCACCTATACCCAGAATAAACTCAAGATTGATGATGTGCTTGGTGTCTGGCCCTTGCATGGCGTATGTGGTGCTTTTGGTGGACTGGCAGTCGGTATCTTTGGGCAGCAATGGCTCGGTGGTATGGGGGGCGTATCCCTGATCTCCCAGCTATTCGGCACAGCGCTGGCGATTCTGATTGCACTGGCCGGTGGTTTCCTGATTTACGGCGTACTGAAACTGCTGATGGGGATCCGTTTAAGTCAGGAAGAAGAATTTAATGGCGCGGATTTATCCATTCACCGGATTTCTGCCAATTCTGAAGAAAATATGTTCTAAGATAAAAAAGCCTCCGACAAAACGGAGGCTTTTTTGAGATATGTTAATCAACGATCAACACAATTTAAGCCATCTATTTCATACCAAAAATCAGTTTTAGACCCAGCACCGTCATCACCACACCGGCCGCACGATCAAATACTTTTTTAAACTTTAAATAGACTGCGCGCGGTTTTTCCGCCGATAGTGCCACCGCCAGCAAGGAACACCAGCCGGCATCAATAAAGAAACACAGAATAGGCAGGACAAAATAAAAATACAGTGGAATCTCTTTGGGTAATAGCGCGGTAAAAATACTGGCCAGCACAATAGCAATTTTAGGATTCGACAATTGAGTAATCAGACCGGTCATAAAAGCACGGCGTAAGGACATTTGCGTACCAGCAGCATGCTCAGCCTGAATTGGGTCTTTGGCATGTTTAATAATTTTAAATGCCAGCCACAGCAGGTATAAACCGCCACAAATTTTTAAGGCCAGATAAGCCGATGGCACAGCCAGTAAAAAGGCCTGTAAGCCCAGCACCGCAAGCAAACCAAAGATGGCTGCGCCCAAACCGGTGCCCAGCGCGGTAAACAGACCATGCTGACGTGAAATCGCAATCGAGTTTTTCGCCACATAAATTGATGTTGGCCCCGGACTCATGGCCCCCAACATCAATGCCAGCGCAATTGATCCCAAAATAAAAACGGATTCCACAGTCCTATCCAATACAATGATCTGCCGGCATTTTACAAGCAAGTGCTTTGAATATCTTCCTATTTTTTACCAGTTGTTTTGATTTTCACGATATTTTTCACTATAGATCTTTATACTGACCTTATAAAATTCACTCCGTATTTTAATCAATCTGCTGAAATTTGCTTGCCATAAAAAAGCGCCCAGATACCAGCATGGCCTGAGCGCTTTTCAAGATCATCAATTAAATACAATATTAATAAATCTGTGATGGATCGGTCTGCTCTGGCCTCACACTCGCTTCTTGCTTGGGCAGCAGATAATCCTGATCATGCACCGGCACACCGCCAATAATCATGCTGCGTGTTTCTTCCGTTTTGGGCTGGTTTAAATCTTTGGTCGGGTCACAAGCCGCCAGTAAAGCGCCCTGGATTAAAATAAGCAGGAAGATGATTCTTTTCATCATTATTCTCCCTTTCTGCAAGGTCTATATGTTTATTTTTTACACAGTTACTATTTTTATGCAAGCCCGATCCGGCTTTTATCGTGAGAGATTATTTAAATGTCTTTACTGACCGCGCCCCGTTTTCAGTTAGAATTGTCAAAAACGTTCCGTTCTGTCTATGTTTGATTCTATTGCCCAGCAAGTGCCTTATCAGCACATTGAATATCGCCACCAGCGCATCAGCATCAAGCGGCTGGATCTGATTCATCCGCAGATTTCGGGCAACAAGTTTTTTAAACTGAAATACAACCTGCTGGCCGCCCGGCAACAGGGGTTTGAAAAAGTGCTGACCTTTGGCGGAGCCTATTCCAATCATATTGCTGCAACCGCTTTTGCCTCGCATAAGTTTGGTTTTCAGAGCTTAGGGATGATTCGCGGTGAAGAACTGGCGCAGCGTCCTCTAAACCCAACCTTGGCTACGGCGCAGCAATTTGGCATGCAGCTGGAGTTTATCTCCCGCAATGCCTATCGCCAGAAAGATCAGCCCGATTTTTTGCAGCACCTGCAACAGCAATATCCCGATTTTTATCTGATTCCGGAAGGTGGCACCAATGCGCTGGCTATTCAAGGTTGTCGGGAAATTCTGACAGCGGAAGATGCGCAATTCGATCTAATCTGCTGTGCCGTCGGTACGGGTGGCACGTTTGCCGGGTTGATTGAGGCCAGCCAGCAACATCAGCAATTGCTGGGATTTTCGGCCTTAAAAGGTGATTTTTTAACTCATGAGGTCGCGCAGCTCACGTCCAAACGCAACTGGCGTATTCTGGATAATTATTGCTGTGGCGGTTATGCCAAAACCACACCCGAATTAATCCAGTTTATTCAGACGTTTGAGCAGCGTTATAATATTCCGCTGGAGCAGGTTTATACCGGCAAAATGCTGCGCGGCATCTTTGATCTGATTGACCAAGATAAAATTGGACCAGACCAGAAAATTTTACTGATCCATACTGGCGGGCTACAGGGACGTGCGTTTTAAAGCATCAGCTTCAAGTGCAGTCTATTTATGATACCGACTGGTTATTGTTTAGCGCCATCAGGCCTTTCACCAAACGGTAGATATGCCAGATAAAGGCCAGCAACAGCACAATAAAACCAATCAGAATGGTGGTCAGAACCGCACCGACCAGATAGGCAATCAGCGTCACCCAAAAAGTTTTGATTTGCCAGTTCACATGACTTTCCAGCCAGGTGCCACGCATTTCTGCACGTTTTAAATAATTCATGATAATGGCAATAATTGGCGTAACACCGACAAAAAAGCCGGCGATATACAGAATATAGGTGATCAGGTTGTATTGTTTGAGCTGATCCAGCCCCGCGGTTTGATTCATTGATTTTTTCCTTTTTTATAAAGTCCGATACCAGATGTAGATGCCTAGCCGACATTTCTGTTTATTGTTAAGCCAATCAAAGTGTAACTGCGTCAAGTTGAAGCTCGACACCTTAATATAAACAGATCATAAAAAAGTCTGATGAAAGTTTTGTTGATGATCTGTATGTGCTGTGAAATTCAAAGTTCATCTGTTGTGACGTCCTCAATCGGGCTTCCATCCAGCGGATACAGTTTCAACTGGATGGAAGGAAAATCAAAACTTAAGGCTGATTGGTCTCTGGCAATGGATTGGCGGCAAAATAGCGCTCCAGATGATTCACATGTGAATCCGGACGTGGCCGGCGCATATTTTCTGCGACCCCGTTATAGAGCTCAGCCCGTGGCGTTAAGTGGAATTTATTCAGCTCTGGGTCCATATACGGCAAGCGCTGTTTACGCTGTAAATATTGATGCAATTGCTGATTAATTTCCTGTAAACCATAGCCACCTTTGGCCCAGGCGCTGTCGTGGCTGCCCCAGTGATGGCCGAACTCATGGCCCACAATGCCAATACTGGTATTGAAATAATGCGCATAGAACAGCCAGGTATCGACTCCCAGCACATTTCGTCCGCCTAAACCGCCGCCCACGGTGGTCACCCCGAGCGTCACTTTGCCACGGTTCATAATCTCATCATAATATTTTTGATACTCCGCTGCGGTAAAGTAACCGCCATCTCCGACCACTTGGCCCTTGTTGCCAAAGAAGTCATGCCCCATGACCGCTTTATGGTTAAACCAAATGTGTTTAAACTCAGGGCTATTCACCAGATAGGCAAAATTGGTAATCATAATCACCCATTCACGCGCATAGGCTGGAGTAATTTTGCCCCAATTGCCATGCGTTTCAGGGGCAAAGTTGCCAAAATGAATTTTCCATTTCGGCTTTAAACTCATGAGCTTTTGTACATGCGGATCGGTTGCGGAGCTGATTTTTAACTCGAGTAAATCTGCCGGTAACTGCTGGAAGTTGCCTAAATTTCTTAGCTGAACCGAACCTGTGCCCTGCAGCAATGGGAAATGCATATTTTCATTGATATTCAGTTTGAGTTTGACCTGGCTAAAAGCATCCAGATGGTCCAAGCGGGCCAACACAAACCATTGCTCGGTATCTTTCAGTCTGGCGTGAATTTCCAGATCACGGACCGGTGCCGCACTATAGCTTTGCAAGGCCAGAAGCTGATGCTGTAAATTTGCCGATAAAATATTATCCATATAAAAATGGCGCAGGTTTTCATTGGTCAGGGTTTCCCAGCTTTCCCCATCTTGCAGCACATAACTGCGGCTTTGGGCCTGCTGCTGCTTGAATGCCGTGACTGTGGCAGCAGTATTGGACTGGAACTGCTGCAATCGCTTAAGCGGCATCATGACAATTTTGCCGTTAAACAGGCTGAATAAATGTTCCTGACTAACCTGAATATCTAAGGCACCGGCCAGTTGCTGATCGGTACTCGCCCCTGCCGTACGATATTTATAAAAACTTTCTTCTACGGCTGGAAAAATATTCTGTAGATTTTGCGTATTTGGTAAAGCTGAACTGTCGATCCGGCCTGAAGTATGGGCTGCATAAAAACGCTGGTCATCCGCGGCATGAAATACCCGTGTTCCCACATTTTCCTGTCGTGTCGCCGCCACGTTTGTTGCGCCTTCTTCAAGATGAGTCAGGTCATATACATAGCTCATGCCATTATTAAAACTGGCATACAGCAAATTACCGACAGCTTCCAAACGCGCACTACAGTTATAACCACAGTTCGGCAAGGACAAACGTGCATATTTTTTGGCTTTTAAATGATTGGTGCTACTGATCTCACTTTGCTTCCAGACATTAATCCGGCTATGCGTATCTGTGGCAAATACATATTGATCATTCGCTGCCACCGACATGGGATGCACCACCACGGTATTGTGCTGATCACCCGACCAACTGCCGGTTCCCAACGACATCAGAAATTGTGGTTCGCCTGAGCCTAAATCAAAGACATCGACCCGGTTAGACGAATAAGAAGCCGCATATAAGCGGTCGTTATGTACACTTAAATCAAACAGCCGATTCCACGGCCGACCAATGCCGGAAATATTCTGGGCATGGATCGAACTCAAGACTCGCTTGGCTTTCAGGTCATAACTCAAAATGCTTGCCTCGGCGCTGTCATTGGCCACATACAAAATATCCTGATGCACCACCATCGCTTTCGGATTCCAGCTGTCCAGACCAAAAGTCTGGGCACTAAATTCGGTGGCCAGATCTGCAAAGCGAACGTCATTGATCAAGCTGGCAGTGACAGGCGTGGTATCAGGTGTTGAACCAGGTGAAGTTGGCGTCACAGGAGCCGGTGCAGATGGATTTGAAGATGCTGCCGTATTGCTGTCACTGCCACCGCCGCCACCGCAGCCAGTGAGAGCCATACTCAAAATTACCGCCAGGCTTAATAATGTTTTATTCATTGTGTTCCCCAAGAGACAAAGTCATGACATAAAAAATATGTCTAAAAATTGCTATTTATTCTGAACAACAATGCCCCTTTAATAAATATTAAACTATTGATTTAAAACTACTTTAAAATAAAACCAGATCAAATAAACACGACTTTGCCGCGTAAAAAATCACCTTGAAACAGTAAAATGTGGCCTTGCTAACGATGATTTGGTTTATTGATAGACCATTCCTGCTTTATAGGAAAAGTAAATATTCTGCGCACATTTCAATCTGGAAAATGCGGCATCATCAAACGATAAAGTCTATAATAGTCCGCTTTCATTTTCTCTCGGTGCAACATGGCAACAGCAAATCAATACGATGTTCTAGTTTTGGGTGCCGGTGCGTCTGGTTTAATGACCGCCTATATGGCTGCCCAGCGCGGACGCAAAGTATTGGTGCTGGAAAAAGCCAATAAAGTTGGCAAGAAAATCCTGATGTCGGGCGGTGGTAAATGCAATTTCACCAACCTCTATGTCGAGCCAAGCAACTATATTTCACATAATCCGCATTTTGTGATTTCCGCGCTCAGCCGCTATACCAATTGGGATTTTATCGGGCTGGTCTGCGAATATGGCATTGACTATGAAGAACGTAAACATGGGCAGCTGTTTACCTTAAATGGCGCCAAAGACATTCTGAATATGCTGCTGGCCGAGTGTGACAAAACCGGTCTGGTCGAGATTAAAACCAGCTGTGAAGTCAAAGCCATGACCGCCATAGATGATTTGGGTTTTCAGGTCGCAACCACTTTAGGTTATTTTCAGGCGGAATCTGTGGTCGTCGCCAGTGGCGGCCTGTCCATTCCGACGCTAGGGGGTTCCGGAATCGGTTATGAAATTGCCAAGCAGTTTGGTCATCATGTCTATCCAACCCGTGCTGGCTTGGTGCCGTTTACCTTTTCCGACAGTTTTAAAGAAGTCACTACCCGCCTCAGTGGTAATGCCGTAGAGGCCACACTTTCCAATACGCTAAACAGCTTTACCGAAGCTTTGCTGTTTACTCACCGCGGTTTAAGCGGACCAAGTTCGCTGCAGCTGTCCAATTACTGGGATGTCGGCCAAAGTTTTCATATCGACTTCCTGCCGGCCGTGGATTTAGCCGAGTTTTTTAAAGCCAAAAAATCCAGCCAGCCGAAAGTGCTGTTACGTACCTTACTGGCCGAACATTTACCGAAAAGTGTGGTGGCAGAGCTGCAACAGCTGATCTGGCCGGAACAGGCGGAAAGCGCCATCGGACAGCTGAGTGATGAAAAACTGGAGCAGATTGCAGCGCGCCTGCACAGCTTTGAAGTCAAACCGTCAGGGACCGAAGGCTACCGTACCGCAGAAGTGACTTTAGGTGGCGTCGATACCACTGAAGTTTCTTCCAAAACCATGGAAAGTAAAAAGCAGAAAGGCTTGTATTTTGTCGGTGAGGTGCTGGATGTGACGGGCCATTTAGGTGGCTATAACTTCCAGTGGGCCTGGGCGTCAGCGCATGCCGCCGCCCAATATGTCTGATGGTTTATAAAACTGGTGGATGAATTATTCCAGATAATCTGTGCGCAATAAGCACAGATGATTCTGGCGTTGTACACGTAAAATAGTCTGCTGCATTTTCACCACGGCGCACTGAACATGCTTTGGTAGTACTGCCGGCTGTTCTGATTGTTTTAAGCTAATTTTTAACATAAGGTCTTCCCCAAATAGACTTTCGTCGATTTTATTCCCTGAATATTTCATACAGATTAAATATAAGCATCTAAAATATATGAAATATTTATTCCTTTTTTATGAAGCTTTACTATAACAAAAAATTGTTCATTTATACAACATCATCGACTTTGGTCGCAGCTTGCCCGGTATCGCCCGAATCATCAGCGCTCTGGGCGGGTTGGTTTTGATTTTGGTTTTGAGTTTTGGCAAAAATAAATTTATAGGCGCTGGCCAAAAAGCCAAGGGTAATCCCTGCAATCACTACGGGTGCAAAAAGATTGGAAGGCGCTTTCTTTTTCGTCACTCTGCTTCTCCAGTTTTCAACAAAAAACGAGGTCGATCAACACTCAGTTTGATCGACCTTGTAGATAGATGACAGGTTATTTCGGATCATCTTTTCGTGGTTGATGTGCATCGACATCCGGTTCTTTTTCACCAGTTGAACCAAACGGATTATTGCTGGCCGGATGCGCCGGGTCTACCTTCAGCGTATCAGGTGTAACCTGATCTGCACCGGATGCTTCATCTTCCTGTGGTGCAGTGGTCAGCGTTGCCGGTGTGGTATTCGACAAATCCGTAGTCATGGGGGTATTTGTCCCTTGTGACGGGTCCTGTTTGTTCATTGGATTCACTCCTGGGGTCGTAAAGCCACTATTGGCCGCACTGTCCTGCTCCTGTTTCAACGGATTCGGCTGCTTGGCTTCGCGTTTGGCTTTATCAATCAGATCGGTTAAAACACGTTCTGCCGGTTGACGGCCACCCAGACCAAAGGCCAGAGCAAAGGCCACCGCAACTGCACCCAAGGTTAGACCGAAGGCCAGGTTCACAATAGAATCGGCAATGCCCATGGCACGTAAGCCCATTGCTACGACCAGACCCATAATCAGTACGCGTACCAGCGTCGCTAACCAGCGTGAACTGTTGTATTCACCACGCTCGACCACTTTGGCCACCACATTCGCCAGCCAGAAACCGACCACCAGAATGACCGCGCCCAGCAGAATATTGGCACCGAAGTAAATGAACATCGAAATCAGACCACTTACCTGCTCGAAACCAAGACGATTGGCCGCTTCAGACACGGCAAACAGCATGGTAAAGAACACGATCAGACAACCAACCATGGTCGATACTTTGGTGGTACCGAGGAAACGTTGTACGCCCAGTTTGGCCGGAATTTCATCGACACCCGTACCTGAAATAATTTCAACCACCAGATTGGCCACGAAACGTGACACCACATAGGCAATGATCAGGATTAAACCGGCGGCAATAATATGCGGAATTGCATACATGATTTCATGCAGCATGGCGGTTGCCGGCTGAGAAATCGCCTCAATACCCAAGGCTTCAAATGCAATGATTAATGCAGTAATGATGATCAGGGCAAAAATAAAAGAACCGACCAGCTTCGGCAAGTTAGAGTTCTTGAACAGGCCAATTTTTTGCGCCTGCTGTTGCAGATTCAGACTGCCAATTAAACCTTCGACAATACCACGGACAATTTTAGCCAGAATATAACCGACAAAAATAATCACGCCGGCAATAAAGATATTCGGCAGATAAGAAATGGCTTCAGTCACCATGTTTTGTACTGGATACAACAGGCCGTTTAAGCCCAGAATCGACAGCACAATTGGCAAGAACAGTAGCAGGATTAACCAGTACACAATATCACTGATATTGCGGCTAATCGGGCTAACCCCGACATCGGCACTGAGCTTTTCATCCAGCTGGGTACGATTCAGTACGCGCTGCAGGCCCATTTTGACCAGCGTTGCGACAATCCAGGCAATAAAACCGACCGCAATGGCTGCCAACAACTGGGGAATAAAGACCAGGAAGCTTTGAATCATATTGCTAAACGGCCCACTGACACTGGTCAGATTCAGCACATTCAGCGCCGCGATAATCGCGATAATCATGATGATCCAGAAGGCAACTCTGGACAGAATACTTTCTACATTGGGACGGTGCCCGGTGGCATGCGACAGCTTCTGGTTGATGCCCAGCTTTTCTAAGCCTTTTTTAATGGCTGCACCGACAATTAATGCAATAATCCAACCAATAATAAGTATGGCAATCGCCGATAAAATGGGATGAAACTGTTCCCAGTAGTACATGGCATCGAAGCCTGCACCTCTCGGGTTTCCATCAAAATAATCATTCATATGTCTTGCCCTCTTGTTATGACTTTCTACATTCGTTGTTCATGGCAAAAGATGCGCATCTTGATCATGGTAAAAATGAAAGGTTTAAGTACTTTGTGTTTTTAAGTACCGTGTTTTTATGAAGTACCAAGCGTGTAAAAATGCACGGCTATCGCAAAAAACCCTGAACTGATGGTCAGGGTTTATGCAATCTTCAGACTTATTGAGCAGTGGCCGTAGCGGTATCGCCATCAGTGGCAGTGGCTGAATCACCATCTACAGCGGTGCCAATATCGCCATCCACACCTGTGGTCGCCACACCTTCTTCAGCCATTGCAGGCGTACTGTTATTGGGTGTAGCCTGTTCTACATTGGCATTCGGATGCCCAGGTGGTGCCTCACTCGGTTTAGGATCACGATCCGCAAACATGTACACCACCAGTGCCAGCAGAAAAACACCCACAGCAATCAAGATAAAAACTGGCATACGTTTTTTCTTTTGTACTTCTTCTGCGCTTGTGACATGAGGTGGCTTGTTAAAATCATGGCTCATGTTTCCCTCACTTCTTTTCTATTCGCTTGTCGAATTTTTATACTAACAAGAAGCATTGTTGTGTTGTGTGACAAAGCATTGTGAGATGGTGAAAAATGTAATTACAAAAAATGAAGTTTTTTACTGCTTTCATTTTATTCAAAATTTTGACGTAAACTGGATTTAGCAGCTGACAGGACTTGTATACTTTTTAGTCGCAATAAGCAGATGAATAACTGATGCAAAATTAGAAGAATAAGCACATGAAAAGGAATATAGAATCGCCTAGATGAGAGAAAAAATTCAGCAGCCTGAGCATTCTCCAGTGCTGATCAGCCCCTCCTTGCTTGATACAGCAAAATGCCAGGTAACAATTTGCTTCAGCTCGCCCACCACAAGCGCTGCCTTAACGCATACAAATGCGCTATAATATGTCACTCTTTTTTTCATGCTCCAGAATTTTATGGCGTATCGTCAACAAAGTGTAACGCTTGATCTTGACACTGACGTCACACATCAATGTGCTTTGCACTACACGCGTGATCAGCATTTAATCGGGATTATTGAGTTCAGTAAACCGAGCTTTCTTCTGAAATGGGGCGATCTGGAATATTTCCGCCGTCGTACTGAAGAGTTTTCAGTGATGCCGTTTCCAGACTGCATTAATGCCATGGTGATTGATGTGCGTAATGTCGCGGCCTGGCTCGATAATGAAGTGCCGATTATTCCATGGCGCTTACTGGAAGAAGAATGTCCAGTGCGTCTGGTGGTCCCTGCAGACCGTGTCGAACACTATGCCGGCTTTTTTGAACCAACTTGGCTGACTACTGATACAGAAACAGCGATTCAGGAAATCCGTCATTTTATGGATATGTTTGTGCATTAAGTATATTCAAGCGGCACTGACACTTCATCAAAAAAACCTCATCTGAATCATACAGATGAGGTTTTTTAATAGAATATACGTTTCATTTAATCCGCTAGCGAATGGTAAAAATACACTGCTGCTTAAAACTGGATTTGGGTAGCCAGATCAGCTGTTTATAGCGCACCTGATCTATTCCCAGACTTTGCATTTTCTGGCGTGTATAGCGCCAGCCAATACAATCTTGATAGCGCGCATATTCAGGCGCTTGCCCTGCTGTAGTCGATGCCTGCTGGACCTGAATTTTCTGGAAAAACGCGGTTTCTCTGGCGCGCATCGGGCCAATATACTGCTGATAGGCCTGCTCCATGTCTGCATCATCAAACTGCATTGGTTACATGGCGCCGCCATGCCAGCCCAGCTGACTGCGCCAGTTCAGATATTTGATATTTCCGGCCGGAAACACATAATTGGCGCAGGAGGAAAAACAGTATTGCCCGACTTCTACATTCAGCTGATGCGCATAGACCAGATCACCCAAATCCATTCCCAGACCAATTTCACCCCCTTGACTGGTGATTTTCAGGGTCTGTACTTGCGGGAACTGCTTTAACAAAGCAGCTGCACGGGTATTGGCATCTTGGCTGAGCGGGCCAGCATAGATCAGCACATTTTCTTGTACCGTCACTTCTGTTTCCGTGCCTGTGATATTTGCCTGCAGCGTAGTTGCGGCCACCAGCGCGACGCTGGCCATAAGCATGGATTGAAACACTTGCATCACATCCTCACAGAACAATAAACCAGGCTGAGAACAGCAGACCATTGAAGTAAGCCTGTAGCACTCAAGCTTACCAGTAGTTTTCTACTGCAATATTGCCTTCTCCACGGCGATTCATGCTCAGGCCACGCGCTTTTAGGGCTTCTTTGGTATCTTCCACCATTTGCGGGTTACCACATAGCATCACATGACTGCTGTCCGGATTAAAAGACAGGCCCACGGCTTTTTCCAGCTCGCCATTGGCGATTAACACCGGCAGACGGTCATGCAAAGGTGCGTTCGGATCACGGGTAATAATTGGCACAAATTTAAAACCTGTATGTCCTTCGCCAAAAGTCGCTGCAATTTCTTCAATCCGCTCGACATAGGCCAGTTCCGCTGCAGTCCGGACACTATAGACCAGATGAATATGCTGGTATTTATTCCAGGTGTCAAAATCTTGCAGCATCGACAGGAATGGCGCCAGTCCGGTGCCGGTACCCAAAAGCCATAAGTCTTGTGGCAAAGGCAACTGATAGCGCGCCAAGGTTAAAAAGCCATACGGTACTTTTTCCAAATACAGCTCATCGCCAACCTGCAGATGTTGCAGATTGGAAGTAAAGGCCCCATCGGGTACGACAATTGAAAAGAATTCCAGGGTTTCATCAAAAGGTGAGGACACCACTGAATAGGCCCGCACCACCAGTTCATCGCCGACTTTAAGGCCAATACGCGCAAATTGCCCGGCAGTAAATTTAAAGTGGGCTGGACGCGTCATGGTAAAGCTGAACAAGGTATCGGTCCAGCGATGTACAGATAACACCGTTTCTAGGCTAAATTTTTCAATTGACATAATTTGTACGTGGCATGAAAGACTGCGCTCATGGTAGCATGGCAGCATAATTTATTAATATTTTTTAAATGTTAAGGCTATATTCATGCGCATGACTTTACGCCAATTGGCTGTTTTTGTAGCAGTCGCTCAAGAAGGCACAGTAACCAAGGCCAGTGATGCCGTCAAACTGACGCAAAGTGCGGCGAGTATGGCTTTAGCAGATCTGGAAGATGGTTTAGGCGCACCCCTGTTTGACCGTTTAGGTAAACGCCTGCAATTGAATGATCTGGGCCGTTTTTTACTCCCGCAGGCGCTTGAAATTCTAGGCCGCTGTGAAGCCTTTGAACAGGCCGCCAAAGGCGAGCTGCAAAGCATTGATTTGCGCCTGGGCGCGACCCTGACCATTTCCGATTATCTGATGCCAGATTTAATGGCCAACTTCCTACAAATTCAGCCACAGGCGCATTTACAGCTGCAGGTCGGCAATACCCGTCAAATGATTGAAGCAGTCAACCAGTTCCAGCTCGATTTAGCCCTGATTGAAGGTTCCTGTCATTTGCCGCAGCTGCAATGTATCCACTGGCGTGATGATGAACTGGCGGTCTGCTGTTCACCGAATCATCCGCTGGCGCAGCTAGACCGTGCCTTAACCGCAGAAGACTTTAAACAGGTGGAATGGATTTTACGTGAAGAAGGTTCAGGCACCCGTGAAGTATTTGATAACGCCATTTTAAAAGATGTGCCAGATGCCAAAATCCGTTTAACCCTGGGTCATAATGAAGCGATTCTGAAAATTGTGGCCGGCGGCTTAGGCATGTCCTGTATTTCAAAACTGGCCATTGAACCTTTACGCGAAAAAGGCCAGCTGGTGATTTTAGACACTCCATTCTGGCAACTGGCGCGGCCTTTATTTATGCTGGTGCATCGTCAAAAATACCAGGGCCCGGGTCTGAAAGCCTTTATGAAATTCTGTGACAGCAAATAAGGCTGCAATTTCAACTATAAAAAGCGCCAATAGGCGCTTTTTATGCTCTACGATACAAATCCTGTATCGAGGATGAAAATACGGTTTGATGGATTAACGTCGGAAATTGGACAGCAGGGAAGAAGTAATCGACTGGTTATGGGCGGCCACTTTGGATTTTTTGGCTTTGGCCGACTGGTCTTCAACCCGCTCAATTTTCACTGCTTTAAACTTGTTGCCGTTTTTGACCACATTAAATTTCACCCGGTCATTTCGCTTCGGTTCTATCCCATCGGCCGGGAAATCGGAAATATGAAAAAACACTTCGCCTTCCGGACAGGCAATAAAGCCGTAACCCTTGTCTGCGTTGTATTGCTTAACTTTACCCTGATATTGTTCGTTGCTCATCGACCTGTCCCCCATTTGCGCTTCAAGCTTAGTATATAAAAAAGAGGCTATAAAAGCCCCTTCTCTGTTCACTGGCAAAATCAGTCTTTTTGCACGGAACCGAAAATTTTGTCACCGGCATCACCCAGGCCCGGTACGATATAGCCATTTTCATTCAGGCCCTGATCAACAGAGGCAGTGAAAATTACCACATCCGGGTGCGCTTCCTCTACACGCTGAATGCCTTCTGGCGCAGCCACCAGCACCATCACGCGAATATCTTTACAGCCGCTGGCTTTTAACACATCAATCGCCGCCACTAAAGATGAACCGGTGGCCAGCATTGGATCAATGATCATGGCAATACGGTTTTGTACATCTGGCACCAGTTTTTTATAGTAGGTACGCGCTTCCAGCGTTTCTTCATCACGTTCTAAGCCCAGTACAGAAACTTTGGCACTTGGAATCAGGTTCAGGAAACCATCCAGCATGCCAATACCAGCACGTAAAATTGGTACCACCGTAATTTTTTTACCGGCAATACGGTCTACCGTGACCGCACCATTCCAGCCGTCAATTTCATGCTCGACCATTGGCAAATCTTTGGTCGCCTCATAGGTCAACAGCATGGTCACTTCTTGCGCCAGCTCGCGGAAGTTTTTAGTGCTGATATCTGCACGACGCAGTAAACCGAGTTTATGACGAATGAGCGGATGACGAATTTCATGGATAGCCACGGGAGAACACCTAAAAGGTTAAGATAAAATTCCGTCTATTATAATCATTTTTTGACCCTGATAAAAACAAAAAAGCCCTCAAATATTGAGGGCTTTTTGCTAGACAATTCTCTTTTTCAAGATTATTGCTGAGACAGCATGAAGTGAATTGGAGATAAAATCTCGGCTTCAAGCGCCATCTGGATAATTGGATCCGGATAAACACCAATCACCAATACCGCCAGTGCAGCCAGCAGAACCATGATCCCGCCAACACGTTGACCCCAGTGATCGACTGCATCCATTTTTGGTGTTTCTGGCGGAGTCATATACATCACCACCATCACACGTAAATAGTAATACAGACCAATACCCGAACCGACAATAATCATCGCTGCCAGGAACCAGTGCTGGGTTGTTACCGCAGCCATGACAATCAGGAACTTACCAATAAAGCCTGCAGTCAGTGGAATACCGGCCAGAGACAGCATCATCACGGTTAATACAGCAGTCAGCACTGGACGACGCCAGAACAGACCACGGTATTCAGCCAGACTTTCTGCTTCTGAAGTGTTGTTATATGGACTCGACATTAACGCTACGGCACCGAAAGCACCAATCGTGGTTAATACATAGGTAATTACATAAACAGTCACATTACCCAAGCTGGCATAAGTCAGACTGATCAGACCAATCAGCAGATAACCGAAGTGTGCGATTGAAGAGTATGCCAGGACACGCTTCAAGTTCACTTGGCGTACCGCCAGGAAGTTACCGACCACAATCGACAGTACGGCAATAATGGTCAGCAGTGTAATAACTGATTCTTGCAGGATGGCACCTGAAGTCAGCAAGTAACGTACGAACAAACCAATGGTCGCCACTTTGGCAGCCGTTGCCAGGAAGGTCGCGATTGGTGCTGGAGCACCCGCATACACATCTGGTGTCCATTTGTGGAATGGTGCCAAAGACAGTTTGAATGCAACCGCAAAGATAATTAAGGCAATACCTAAAATGACCAGTGGCTGGTGCAGGTTCTGCATAAGCGCCTGTACAGAGTCATAGAATGACAGTGAACCAGTGTAGGCATAAATATACGCCATACCCATCAGCAACATCGCAGATGCGGTTGCTGAAAGTACCAGGTATTTCACCCCTGCTTCTAAAGACTTCGAACGCTGATGTGTATAGGCCAACAAGCCATATACCGGAATCGACATCAATTCCAGGCTGATGAAGAATGAAGCATAGTGCGAGCTTGCCACCATGAGCATTGCGCCTGCAACTGAGGACAACATCAGAATGTACAGCTCTTCACGATTGTCTTTATAGCTTTCAATATAAGCATGTGACAAGGTACAGCAAGCCAGTGCAGCAACCAGGATCAGTAACTGATAAACCAGTGTGAACTGATCAATCATAAACATGCCCATGACATTCGCTGGTGCAAAAGCACCACCGAATAATGAGAGCAGAATATACGCTGCAGCAAGGTTTAAGCCCACTACAGATGCTGTCGCAATCAGGTTATGGTTACGCTTGATTGCGGTGAGAATCATCACGACGATCGCAGTTAAAGCCACGATCATCACAGGAGCTAATGGCATAAGCTCGGAAAATGACATTGTGAAGTTCATGACTTATTGGATCTCCACATTTTCGAGTTGAGTGCTTACCTGTTCGGTCACTTCAACTAGCTCTTGAACTGGAATGTAGCTGTTTGCTAACCACGCCATGCTTGAATTGGAAATATCAAGGAAGCTTTGTGGATACAGACCAAGCCATAACAGACCAACGGCACAAATTAACAGAATCACAATTTCACGCACATCCAGATCTTTTAACGGATTGCTGTAATGCTGTTTTTGCTCTTCGTTTGGTGTACCAAATAATGCTTTGTGAATCAGGATCAGACCATAAAGACCTGCAAACACCAGACTCACTGCAGCAATGATTGTAAATACAGGGAACTGGTTGAATGAACCCATCAGAATCAGGAATTCACCAATAAAGTTACCCAGACCCGGGATACCGACCAATGCTGCCACGAAGAACATCAGGAAGAAGGCCAGATACGGGAATTGACCACGAATACCACCCATCAGACGCATGTCACGGGTATGCACACGTTCATAGACCTGACCACACATAATGAACAATGCAGCAGATGACAAGCCATGTGCCAGCATCATGATCATTAAGCCTTGGTAAGTCAGGATATTACCTGCGTAAATCGCCAGTAACACAAAGCCCATGTGCGAAATAGAGGTATAAGCCAACAGGCGTTTCATATCGGTTTGCTGGAAGGCACACCAAGCGCCGTAGAAAATACCAATTAAACCGAAAATAATCGCGATGTCTGCAAACTGTGCAGAAGCCGCCGGGAAGAATGGAATCACAAAACGGAGTAAACCGTACGCTGCAGTCTTAATCAAGATACCTGCAAGGTCAACAGAACCTGCTGTTGGTGCCTGTGCGTGGGCATCTGGTAACCAGCCGTGTAACGGGAAAACTGGAAGTTTTACCGCAAAGCCGATGAACATACAGATCATGAAGGCATAAGCCACTGCTGGTAACTGTGCATCAAGCGTATTCGCCACCGCTAACAGATAGTGGTAGTTGAACGAGATGGTACCTGACAGCATGTAACCGTAAATCACCAGCCCCAGGATACCGATCAGCATGATCAGACCTGCAACCTGTGTATAGATGAAGAACTTGGTTGCTGCGTAAACACGCGATTTACCATCTGCCCCTTTATGCCCCCAAAGCGCAATCAGGAAGTAGATTGGAACCAGCATCATCTCCCAGAAGAAGAAGAACAGGAACAGGTCAATCGCCAGGAATACACCAATTACGCCACCTAAAGACCATAACAGGTTCAGGTGGAAGAAGCCCACGTTCTTCTGGATTTCACCCCAAGAACAGCCGACGGCCAAAATACCCAGCAGCGCTGTCAGGCCAACCATGAGTAATGATAAGCCATCTACCGCCAAGTGAATGTTAATGCCCAGGGTTTGAATCCAAGGCAACTGGAATTGGGCAGCCCAGCTTGGAACCTGTGCACCCAATTCATATTGATACGTACCTGATTGCCATAACGCCAGGGTCAGACCCAGCGTTACCAGCATACCCACCAGCGCAATATAGCGCGGCAGTTTGTCGTCGAGCTTGTCGACGATCCAACAAATAAAACCTGCAATGAACGGAACGAGGATCAGTGCGGGTAAAATGATATTGTTTGGAGCTTCCATCTTATTTCCCCACGACCTGAGTCACGACCACGACCAGCAGTAAAACAACAACACCGAGGGCCATACTAGAGGCGTATTCGCGCAATGAACCGGTTTGACGTGAACTGGTAAAGCTGTTGCCTGCTTTAACAATTGCAGGAAGCACCAGCCACAAGCCATCAATCGGATCGCGACCTAAAATTTTAGCGATAAGCAGGTAAGGCTTCACGAATACGATGTCATACAACGCATCGAAACCAAGTGCATTACGGCAGATATTGGCCAGACCTGAACCCAGAGAAGTCTGAGCAAAGCCTTTTACGGCATTGTAAGCAAACGCAAACAGCACCACGCCAACAGCAAGACCTGCCAAAGCAACCCCAATCGCGATGTATTCAGCACCATGTGCACCGGCTTCAAGCGCTTCAGGAATAATGAAGGCTGGAATTTGTGCAGCATCCAGAATGCTCATCACTGGTGCTTTCAGCACAATCGCCAGACCCGTTGAAAGCACTGCCAGAATTGCCAGTGGAGCCCAGTAAGTAATGCCTTTGATTTCATGATAAGGCGTGTTTTCTTTGCCGAAGAATACTACCCAGATTAAACGGAAAGTATAAATAGACGTTAAGAACGCACCTGCAACACCCACCCAATACAGTGTATTGAAGACTGGTACGCCAGCTAAATGGCTTTGTGTCCACACCGCGGCCAGAATCGCATCTTTAGAGAAGAAGCCGATGGTCAGGAATGGAATGGCTGCCAAGGCACCGCCACCAATCGCGAAACATGCAAACAGGAATTTGTTCTTGTAGAACAGACCACCCATCTTGAAGATGTTTTGTTCATGATGGTAAGCCAGAATCACCGCACCTGAAGACAAGAATAATAATGCCTTGAAGAATGCGTGAGTCAGCATGTGGAACAGACCCGCCTGGTACGCTTCAGCACCTACGGCCATAAACATATAACCGAGCTGACTCATGGTTGAGTAAGCCAGAATACGTTTGATGTCGGTTTGAACCAGCGCTGCAAAACCAGCCACCAGCAAGGTTACCGCACCGGTAATAGAAATGAAGATCATCACTTCTGGTGCAAGTTCAAATACGCTGAACATACGGCAGCATAGATAAACACCCGCAGTCACCATGGTTGCCGCGTGGATTAACGCAGATACTGGCGTCGGACCTGCCATCGCATCTGCCAACCAGGTTTGTAACGGGATTTGCGCAGATTTACCAGCAGCACCCAAGAACAACATTAAGGCAGTCCAGATGGTAATTGATGAGCTTTGGGTCATAACCGCAGCAGCATTCTCAACGATATACTGTGTATTCAGGGTACCGAACTGTTGGTACAGCAAGAACAGTGCAATCAGCAGGAATACGTCACCCACACGCGTTACGGTAAATGCTTTAATGGCAGCAAAACCGTTGGCCGGGTTCTGGTAGTAATAACCGATTAACAGGTAAGAACACAGACCTACACCTTCCCAACCCAGGAACAATAACGCTAGGTTATCGCCCAGTACCAGCAGTAACATGCTGGCCACGAACAGGTTGAAGTAAGAGAAGAAACGTGCAAAGTCTTCCTCACCACGCATATACCAAGATGCGAAGATATGAATCAGGAAACCAACACCGGTAATCATGCCCATCATCAGCAACGATAAGCCGTCAAGCTGCAAACTGATGCCTGGGGCAAAATCACCCACGCTAAACCACGTCCACAAATGCTGAACGTAAAGTTCTTTACCGTTATTGACAAAGTCAAGGCCGGCAATCAGGGCAAATAATGCCGATAGACCAACTGCCCCTACCCCGATAATCGCCGCAACTTTCTCAGGAAGATTGTGACGCCCTGCCGCTAATAAAATAAAACCGATTAGCGGGAACAAAATTGTTAAATATAAATAACTCATCCGCGCATCTCACTAGCAGCATCCACATCCAGGTGATGGAAGCGATGATAGAACTGAAGGACGATCGCAAGACCGATACACGCCTCTGCCGCAGCCAGCGTCAGAATCAAGATGAACATGATCTGGCCATCTGGTTGTACCCAGGCACTACCCGCCAGAACGAACGCAAGTGCTGCTGCGTTCATCATGATTTCAAGGCTCATTAAAATGAATAACAGGTTGCGTCGCACCATTACACCGTAAAAACCCAGTGCAAAAAGAATGGTTGCAACGATCAAACCATGTTCTAAAGGGATGTTGCCCATTATTGTTTTTCCTCTTCTGCACCTGGTTCACGTTTACCTAAGTGGAATGCTGCAACCAGGGCTGCTAGCAATAACATCGCGGCAACTTCAACCAATAATAAATAGTGAGTAAAGAGTGCTTGACCGACTTCTTTAGGACCAACAATTTCGGTTCCCATGACAGCTGGCGTGCTGGAGTAATCCGATGCAAGCATCCATACCAGAACCAGACCCATCAGGAAGCTCATTAATGCTGGATATGCCCATGCAGATGAGTTGAGCCATTTGCTCTCTTGTTCAACAGTTTGCTGACCCAAGTTCAACATCATCACCACGAACACGAATAACACCATGATCGCGCCGGCATACACAATAATTTCCAGGGCACCGGCAAACGGTGCACCCACAATCATGAACATCCCTGCAACTGCAAGTAATGACACGATCAAGCTCAGTAACGCATGTACTGGGTTCGTGTTGGTGACAACACGAACAGTAGAGATAATGGCCACGAGTGCCATCAAATAAAACGGCCACATCATGGTAATAGACTCCGTACATCAACAGGTGCACTTTCTTTTTGTGCTTGACCTTTGTCTTTACCTGTAACTGCCATACCGGTTACACGGTAGAAGTTATAGTCAGGATATTTACCCGGACCTGAAATCAGCAAATGTTCTTTTTCATAGACCAGGTCCTGACGAACATATTCACCCAATTCAAAGTCTGGTGTCAGCTGAATTGCGGTTGTCGGGCAGGCTTCTTCACACATACCGCAGAAGATACAGCGAGAGAAGTTGATACGGAAAAATTCCGGATACCAACGACCATCTTCCTGCTCTGCTTTTTGCAGTGAAATACAACCCACTGGACATGCAACGGCACACAGGTTACAGGCAACGCAGCGCTCTTCGCCATCTGGGTCACGTGTAAGCACGATACGACCACGGAAACGCGGTGGTACGATTTCTTCGGCTGGCACTTCCGGATATAAAATGGTGTCACGTTTGCGGGTTGCGTGGCTGAACACCATCCACAACGAGCGCACGATTGACCCAAATCCAGCTAGAAACTTATACATTTTGTTCTCCCTGCCCTTACCACAAGATAACCGCGCCAGTAACCAGCAGGTTCACCAACGCTAATGGCAAGCAAATTTTCCAGCCAAAGTTCATTACCTGGTCATAACGTGGACGCATTAAAGAACCACGTGCCAGAACGAACATCATTACAAAGAATGCTGTTTTGATAATGAACCAGAATGCTGGAGGTAAGAAATCAAGTCCGAATGGCGCTAACCAGCCACCGAAGAATAACGTCACGATCAGCGCAGAGATCAGCACCACGTTGACGTATTCCGCAACGAAGAACATCCCCCATTTCATACCGCCGTATTCGACGTGATAACCTTCTGCCAATTCCTGTTCTGCTTCTGGTTGGTCAAACGGGTGACGGTGCGTTACCGCAACACCTGCAACCACGAAAATCAAGAAGCCCAAGAACTGAGGAATTACAAACCAGACGTCTTGCTGTGCTTCTACAATTTCACGCATGTTGAATGAGCCGGCAATTGCCACCACACCCATCAGGGAAATACCCAGGAACACTTCATAAGAAATGGTTTGCGCTGCAGAACGTAGACCACCCAGCAATGCATATTTGTTATTTGATGACCAGCCACCAAACAGAACCGCATAGACTGCAATACCCGCCATTGCCATAAAGAACAGCAGGCCGATGCTCATGTCTGCCACACCTAAATACGGTGATACAGGAATAACCATGAACGACAGTACCGCA
Organism: Acinetobacter sp. CIP 53.82; assembly: GCF_000369465.1. Taxonomy (NCBI): domain Bacteria; kingdom Pseudomonadati; phylum Pseudomonadota; class Gammaproteobacteria; order Moraxellales; family Moraxellaceae; genus Acinetobacter; species Acinetobacter sp. CIP 53.82. Next base: position 596,052 of record NZ_KB850046.1, read on the forward strand.
GTTGCCATTGCAACTGCAGGTGCCATACGGAAAGTCAGCTTGTCAGCGAATTTTGGTGTCCAGTCTTCTTTGAACATGATTTTCAGCATGTCGGCGACAATCTGGAACATACCGCCCGGACCTACACGGTTCGGACCATAACGGTCTTGCCATAAACCGAGCAGACGACGCTCGATAAATGACATTAATGCTGCAACCAGTACCACAACCAGCAAGATCACAATCGCTTGAATGACTGAATAGGCAATTGGCCAGTTCTCAGCCCAAAGCGGTGTTTGACGCATTAATTCTTGTTCCATGAATTATACTCCTACCGCGACTGACACAGGCTCAGCAAGAGATACCGTCGGTGCTAGACCAATTGGGTAACCAATATAACCTGTAGGTAAATATTCAATCACTTGAACTGGAAGAACAATTGAAGTCTCGCCTGCTTTCACAGTGATCTTCTGACCATCTTTCAGGTTCAAACGGCTTGCATCCTGTTCACCCACGGCAAACATGGCTTCAGGAATACGTGATTCCATCGCTGGTGTTTTAATGGTGAATTCACCTGACGCAAAAATATGATGCATTGGCACCAAACGGAAGCTGTCCGGATTGGCCAATACAGGGCTTGGTGCTACGAAGCTACGTGCTGGACGTTTTGGTAAACGGTCGAATAAACGTACGCCTGAATCACCACCTTTTAAGTGACCGCCCACGTTGTCCTGGAATTTGTTCCAGGCCTGTGGCGAGTTCCAGCCTGCAGACCACGCAAATGGCACCAGTGCAGATGGCGTCTGATTACCGACATAACCTTCCATCGAGAAAGTTAATGCAGAATCGACATCGGTCGGCTGTTTTGGTTCGTGAATCGAAAGCGGTGCACGAATGGCAGTACGGCCTGAGTAACGACGTGGTTCACGTGCCACTTTCAGACCATGGACACGGAAGCCCGCATCTGGTGCAACGTCTAAAATACCTTCTAATGCCGGTACGTTTTTCGCTACAGACTCGATCACATCATCCAGCAAGGTCCATGAAATCGCTTTACCTTTCATGCCAGTTTCAAGGGCATGTAACCAGCGCCAAGATTCTTTAATCGCCAGTTCCGGCTTGTAGTAGCTTGGATCATACACTTGATAGAAACGCTGTGCACGGCCTTCTTGCGATACCACAGTACCGTCACCTTCAGCGAAGCTTGCTGCTGAAAGTACGATGTCTGCTTTCGCCACAGTCGCAGTTTCAGAGTGATCCAGCACAATAATATCTTTGCCTGCAAGTGCAGCATCGACCTGAGCCGCTGGTAAACGACGGTAAAGGTCATTTTCCACCACAATCACGGTGTCATAGTCTTGTGCAAAGGCTTGCTCCAAGCTCTGACCACCAAAGATCGCCAAGCCCATTGAGTTCACTTCAGGAACAGTCAATGTTAAGCCTGCATTACCCAGATTCTGCGCCACTTGTGCAGCAGCTTCCATGATGGCAGCGTCTTGTAAGCTTGTACCAGAGATGATTAAAGGCTTCTTCGCCGCTTTTAAGGTATCTGCGATGGTTTGCGCAAATGCTTTGGCATCGTCATCTAAACCGGTAATCACTTCGCCTTTTACGCCAGCTGCAATAGCAAAGCCTAAACGCGCGATGTCATTTGGAGATGCAACCACTTCACCAGTTGCCACGTCAGCAAGACGGGTTTGAGTTGCAGCCAGAATGTAAATCGGAGATTTTGCATCTTGCGCAATACGTTGTACCGGTTCAGCCAGCCATTCTTGAGTACGACGCTCTGCCGCCATTTCTTTGGCTTTGTTTTTCGCTGCTTGACGAACAGATAAAGCCATACGTGGTGCAGTTTGTGTCAGATCTTCACCCAGAATTAACACGGCGTCATAGCTTTCAATTTCACGCATGCCCGGGTTGTAAACACCTTCGGTTTGCATGATTGATGCCGCCAGTTCTACTAGGCTTTGCTCTTTTTGCGACATACCGGTTGAGTAGTTGTCCTGACCAACCAGTTCGCGCAGTGCAAAGTTCGATTCAAGCGAGGCACGTGGTGAGCCAATACCCAGCACTTTTTTGCCTTGAAGATTCTCAATCACGGTGTCTAATGCCTGATCGACAGACACAGTCGTGACATTTTGACCATCACGGAATTGTGGCTGACGCGGACGATCTTCACGGTTCACATAACCGGTACCGAAACGGCCTTTGTCACACAGGAAGTACTGGTTCACTTCACCGTTGAAACGGTTTTCTACACGACGCAGTTCACCATAACGCTCACCTGGAGAAATGTTACAGCCTGAAGAACAGCCTTGGCATACGCTAGGCGCATACTGCATGTCCCACTTACGGTTGTAGCGCGCAGAGTGAGTTTTGTCGGTGAATACACCTGTTGGGCAGACTTCAGTCAGGTTACCCGAGAATTCAGATTCTAAAGTCCCTGATTCTGGACGACCGAAGTACACACGTGATGCGTTGGCATACACGCCAAAGTCGGTACCGCCAGCATAGTCTTTGTAGTAACGCACACAACGGTAACAGGCGATACAGCGGTTCATCTCGTGCGCAATAAACGAACCCAGTTCCTGGTTGTAATGCGTACGCTTGGTGAAACGGTAACGACGACGGTCGTGTTGCGTCATTACAGTCATATCCTGTAAATGACAGTGACCACCTTCTTCACAGACCGGACAGTCGTGCGGGTGGTTGGTCATCAAGAATTCAACAACAGAAGCTCGGAAATCTTTTGCTTCTTTGTCTTCAATCGAGATGTAGGTATTGTCAGCAGCAGGCGTCATACATGACATGACCAGACGACCACGCGTATCTTCAGGATTCGCGTATTGCGTCACAGCACATTGACGGCAAGAACCGACAGAACCTAAGGATGGATGCCAACAAAAATATGGGATGTCGATGCCAAGGCTTAAACAAGCTTGCAGCAAGTTTTCTGAGCCGTTGACTTCATACGATTTTCCATCGACATGAATTGTAGCCATAGTCGAATTCCTTAAGCTTGTTCTACGTTGCTGGTCTGAGCTGCGGCATTCACCACTTTCGCTTCAAACTCGCCACGGAAATATTTGAGTGCGCCCATTAACGGTTCCATCGCACCTGGTGCGTGTGCACAGAAAGTTTTACCAATCCAAAGCTTACGGGTCAGTTCCTGTAAGTGATCGATGTCTTCTTTCGTACCCGTACCATCTTCGAGTGCTTTCAGTGCTTTCACCGCCCACGGTAAACCATCACGGCAAGGTGTACACCAGCCACATGATTCACGCGCAAAGAATTCTTCTAAGTTACGGGTTGCTGAAACCATACATTGGGTTTCATCGACTACCATCAGCAGACAGGTACCTAAACGTGAACCCGCTTTCATGATACTTTCTGCATCCATTGGCAGGTCAATGTGCTCAGCAGCCAGGAAGTCTGTTGATGCACCACCCGGTAACCATGCTTTCAGCTTCAGGCCGTCACGCATACCACCGGCATGTTCTTCAATCACTTCACGTGCAGTGGTACCAAAAGGCAGCTCCCAAAGACCCGGGAATTTCACCTTACCTGATGCACCGTAAATTTTCGTACCTGGATCTTTAGATTTACCCGCAGACAGGTTGATGTACCACTCAGGACCACGTAACAAAATGGCTGGCAAGTTGTTGTAGGTTTCTACGTTGTTGACAATCGTAGGACGACCCCACGCCCCTGCAACTTGCGGGAATGGCGGTTTGGTACGCGGATTGGCACGGCGACCTTCCAGCGAGTTAATCAGTGCGGTTTCTTCACCACAGATATAACGGCCCGCGCCGGTGTGTACATACAGCTCGAAGTTCCAGCCAGAACCCAGGATGTTGTCGCCCAGGTAACCTTTGGCACGAATCTGCTCAATTGCTTCATTTAAGTATTGTGCAGCTTCGATGTACTCACCACGGATAAAGATATAGCCGTGAGTCGCTTCCAGTGTATAAGCCGCAATTAGCATGCCTTCAATCAATTGATGTGGAAGTTTTTCCATCAACAAGCGGTCTTTGAAGGTACCCGGTTCCATTTCGTCGGCATTACAGATCAGGTAACGTGGACCTGAATTGTCGTTTGGCGCCATCAGCGACCATTTGATGCCCGCCGGGAAGCCTGCACCACCACGACCTTTAACGGTTGCAGCTTTCACCACATCCAGCACTTCAGCCGGTGTCATGCTAATGGCTTTTTTGAAGCCGGCATAACCATCAAGCGCTTCGTAATCATCTGCATTACGAACATGCTCTTGTTTACTCAAACGCCAAGTTAATGGATGAGTTTCTGGGTTACCGTCGCCATAAATTGGTTTTGGTTCGGTATTCATACATACTTCTCCAATAACTGTTTAATTGATGTCACTTCAACCAGACCGTGAGTATCTTCATCAATCATTAACGTTGGACCTTTGTCACAGTTGCCCAGACAGCAGATTGGCAGCAAAGTGAAACGACCATCTGCAGTCGTTTGACCAAACTGAATGCCAAGCTCGCGCTGGAACGCTTCTGCCAAAGTTTCCGCCCCCATCAAGAAGCACGCGATAGAGTCACACAGAAGAATAACGTGACGACCTACCGGTTGACGGTAAATACGGTTATAGAACGTTGCTACCCCTTCTAAATCAGCAACACTGATTGAAAGCAGTTGAGCAATCGCATTGAGCTGTGCGTCATCAATCCAGCCATTACGGCGTTGTACACACTTTAGCGCATCCAGAGATGCCGCACGTGGGTACGGATAGTGACCAATGTGATGTTCGATTTCGTGGATTTCATCTGCAGTTAAAATCCCTTCAACATTCACACGTGGCTTTTTATCAGTCAAAATCATCATAATGCGTTTACCCCTTAGCGATCCACGTCAGCCATTACGACATCAATTGTCGCTAAATAAATGATCAAGTCAGAGACCAGACTGCCGTTAATCACCGAAGGAATTTGCTGTAAGTGCGTGAAGGTTGGTGTACGGATACGGGTACGATAACTCATGGTTGACTTGTCTGAAGTCAAGTAGTAGTTCGACGCCCCTTTCACCACTTCTGCCATTACAGATGCTTCACCTGCCGGCATGACAGGACCCCAAGACACGCTCAAGAAGTGCGTAATCAGGGTTTCAATATCTTGTAATGTCTTGTCTTTTGGTGGTGGAACAGCCAGAGGATGATCCGCTTTATATGGACCAGATGGCATGTTATCCAAGCACTGCTTGATGATTTTTAAAGACTGTTCGATTTCGCGGTAGTGAACGATGACACGCGCATAGGCATCACCTTCGTACTCCACCGGCACTTCGAAGTCATAGTTTTCATAGCCGCTGTATGGACGGTATTTACGTACGTCAAAGTCGATACCTGTTGCACGTAAACCGGTACCTGTCACACCCCAAGCCAATGCAGATTTTGCATCGTACTGCGCTACATTGCGGGTACGGCCTTCAAACACCGAGTTTTTCAGCGCTGCAGTATGGTATTCCTTCAGACGTTTTGGCATCCACTCCAGAATCTCGCGGATCAGGTGCTGCCAGTTGTTTGGAAGATCATGCGCGGTACCGCCAATACGGAACCAGGCTGGGTGCATACGGTAACCGGTGATCGCTTCAATCGCGTCATAAATCTTCTGACGGTCGGCGAACATATAGAATACTGGGGTCATACCGCCGGCATCCTGAATTGCTGTACCGATATAAAGCAAGTGGTTATTGATACGGAACAGTTCCGACATCATCACACGGATACATTGTGCACGCTCTGGCACCTGAATACCGGCCAGCTGCTCCACACCCATCACATACGGCATGTTTTGCGCACAACCACCGAGGTAGTCGACACGGTCGGTATACGGAATAAATGAGTGCCAGGTTTGACGCTCAGCCATTTTCTCTACACCACGGTGGTGATAGCCGATGTCGGGTACACAGTCTTTTACTTCTTCACCATCCAGCTGCAAGATGACACGGAACGCACCGTGCGCAGATGGGTGGTTAGGACCTAAGTTCAGGAACATGAAGTCTTCGTCTTCGTTACCACGGGTCAGACCCCAGTCTTCCGGTACAAAACGTAAGTGTTCCTGTTCAAAATCCTGCTTGGCCTGGTTCTGCATATACGGGGTATATTCAGTGGCACGTGCAGAATATTCCTTGCGCAGCGGGTGACCTTCCCAATAGGTTGGCAGCAAGATACGACGGAGCATTGGATGCCCTTCGAAGTTAATGCCGAACATATCGTAAGCTTCACGCTCGTACCAGTTGGCATTTGGCCAGATATTGGTCGCAGTCGGAATATTCAGATCGTTCTCATTTAGCGCAACTTTGACACGGATATCGCTGTTACGTTCTAACGACAACAGGTGATAGAACACGGTAAAGTCAGATGCAGGCAATCCGTCGCGGTGCGTACGTAAACGCTCATCTACCGCAGACAGGTCAAACAGCATCACGTATGGACGTGACACTGTACGCAAGAACATCAAGACTTCTTGTACGCGTGCGCGCTCAACCCAGACCGTTGGAAAATCTTCAAAAGTCGTTTGCACATAGAAGTTCTCACCAAATTTGGTTTTGAGCTCTTCTACAATTGCAAATGCTGGGCGGGAATCAACTGCTGTTGATTCTGGCATAGCAATGTCAGTTTCAGCCATTGGCTTGGCTTCCTATTTAATACAAATTCAGTCAACCTAAACGACAACTACACCCATAACGGGTGCACCACGATTTTGTCGCTTAAATTATTTAATTTCATCCATAGAGCGCAGGTTTTTCACCGCAATACGTTGTGCTTGCTTACGGTCACGTTCTGGCATCATCTTTGGCTTATACACTGGCTTAAGATCATCACCAATCACCGCAGACAGCGGACGGCGCTCTAATTGAATTTGGTCTTGCAACAACATTAATGCCTGAATTAAGGCTTCAGGACGTGGTGGGCAACCTGGGATATACACATCGACAGGAATGATTTTATCCACACCTTGTACAACCGAATAAATATCGTACATACCGCCTGAGTTTGCACATGCACCCATTGAGATGACCCATTTTGGCTCAAGCATTTGCTCGTACAAACGCTGGATTACTGGGGCCATTTTCACGAAACAGGTACCGGCGACAATCATGAGGTCGGCCTGACGAGGTGAAGCACGAATAACCTCGGCACCAAAACGTGACAAGTCATGCACGCCGGTTAAAGTCGTTGCATACTCTACGTAGCAGCAAGATGTACCAAAGTTAAACGGCCAAACTGAGTTCTTACGCCCCCAGTTTACTGCTGTATGTGCCAAGTCTTCTAAACGAGTCATGAACACATTTTTATTCACTTCTTCTTCAAGCGGATCGGTAACGATCTGGCGCTCCTGAAGTGGATATTGATCAGCATCCGGATTCGCACGGGTTAAGGTATATTTCATCCCGAGTTACTCCTTATCAGATGATATAGCCTGTGATTTTTTCACATGACCAGCAGATTGAGCAGGAATTTGACCAGTAGGGTCGATTACCAGCTCTTCAATTGAGTTAAAGCGGGTAATTTCTGCAAGATCCATATTTGGTGAACCGATTTTAGGTTTAATCCCTGCAGCTTTACGTTTGTCAGATGGAGCCCAGTTCAGTGCACCGGTTGACAGTTCGTAAATCAAACCAACGAGTAAAACTAAAATAAATACAGCAGCAGTTGCAAAACCAACCCAGCCTACTTCACGAACAGAAGCTGCCCATGCGTAGAGATAGAGGGCTTCTAAGTCGAACACAACGAAGAAAATCGCAACTAAATAGAACTTGGCAGACAAGCGAATGCGTGCACCACCTGCACTCACAACACCTGACTCAAACTGCTCCTGCTTAGCACGGCCCCATGATTTACCCCCTAGGAGTAACGGGACAGTGAGCATAAAGACGCATAAAAATGTAACGCCGATCACGAAGGCAATAATTGCCCATTCGTATGGAGTAATGGCACTCATGCGGGGATAACTCCTGGCAGGCCTATTTATTAACAAAGAATGTATGTATTGGCCTTCAAATACACCAAACACAAAATTAATCCCGCCAATTGTACCTGATTTATGATTTCACTTGCTAGCTTATAAGCCTTAGTCTTTCGGATGATTTTTCCGCGAAACAAATGCCAGAGCACCATTCTGTTGGCCCCTACAGGCCATAATCGCTTTACTAAATCAAGATATGTTTATTTATTAATTTTTCCAAAATTTTGCGTGAGTCGCTGCTATTGATCACTAAATTTGCAATGGCCAATCCTGCCAGCCGTATTCGGCTTCATTTACACTGAATTAAAATGATGATCTTATTCTGCGCCTGAATGCCGGCGTGATTTGTATATTTTTGCAATTTAAAGCGCTTAAGGCTTCATCAATCTGAAGGCTTATGGTATTCCTAAGAAGAACTATAAATTTCAATAATAAGGAGTACATACATGAGCTTAAAATTTACCCATCATCCTGAGTACTTTCTCTTTGCCCAGCTAATTATGCGTCATATTGAAAATTATATTGAGAAACATCCAGACGCGAACAATGCCATTTTCGATTTACGTGATATTTACGAGCTGTTCCGTCAGGACAAAGCCTCAGCCAGTATTAACCTCGATGGTATTTTAAATATTGCTGATGAGTACACGGTGGATACCCTGGACGGTGACCAGAAACTGATTAGCCGCTACAGTATTGATGCCAAAGACAATAAGCTGCTGTTTGACTTTAATCAGGCTGCACTGGAAGGCCTTAAAAAAGGCAAAGCCCTGATTGCTCCGGATGCCAAAATCCAGGAATAAAACAAAAAAGCGTGTTTTGACAACACGCTTTTTTAATTAACTTTTACGTTGCCATAAAAATTGTGAAATGGCTCTTAATGCGGCGGCATCTTCAGCAAAATAGTCTAGCGCCTGCAAAGCCTGATCATGCAAATCTGTGGCATAAGCCTGTGCCTGCTCCAGCCCCATCAATGCCGGATAGGTCGATTTCTCCACCTGCTCATCCTTACCGGCAGTTTTTCCTAACACTTCAGTATCAGAAATAATATCCAGAATATCGTCCTGGACCTGGAAGGCCAGACCAATCACCTGCCCATATTCACGCAGTTGTGGAATCGCGCGATCGGTACCCTCAAAAATCGCTACTGCAGCCATCATAATCGCCGCAGAAATTAAAGCACCGGTTTTATTGCGATGAATCGTTTCTAACGCAGCCTGATCAACCTGTTTGCCTTCGGCCTGTAAATCCAGCACCTGTCCGCACACCATCTTGGAAGACGCGGTCGCCAGAATCTGCATCTGCTTTAGCACAATTGTCGCATCTACTGCCGCCCCCTGATCAAACAGACGGCTGCCCAATACCTCAAAGGCCATTGACTGCAAAATATCACCCGCCAACAGTGCAGTATCTTCACCAAAGGCGGCATGACAGGTCGGCTGGCCACGGCGCAGCAAATCATTGTCCATACAAGGCAAATCATCATGCGCCAGCGAATAGCAGTGAATCAGCTCAATCGCCACCGCTGCACGGCGCACTGCCGCCATATTGGTATTCGGTTTTAAGGCTGCTGTGGCATAACACAAGGCCGGACGCACGCGTTTTCCACCCAGCATCACCGCATGATAGACCGCCCCTTTTAAAGGCTCAGGAATGGCAAAAGCGTCTAAGGCCGTCAATAAATCTTGTTGGATACGTTGTTGCGCTTCAGTCAACACGGTTACAGGGACGTCAGTGAGAGATGACACATTTGCCTCGAATTGGTTGTTCTATAAGATTGTTAGCCGTCACTGGCCAACCCCCTGTCCGCATTGTACCTCTAATTTAAGTTTTTTTAAGCCTTAACTACAGACAAGCGGATATTTCAGTTTTTTTTCAGCTTTCAATCTCAACCCATAAAAAAACGCCCCTATTAAGCATAGAGACGAATTCATTAATTCAGGCAAAATCAAGTCAGCGTTATTCCAGCACCTCGGCCGGTACACGTACCCAGCCCTCCATCAGCACCCGCGCACTACGGCTCATCACCGCTTTTTTCACCTGCCACTGACCGTTTTCCTGCACCGCTTGCGCGCCGACGCGTAAAGTCCCAGAAGGATGACCAAAACGCACCGCTTCACGCTCGCCACCACCAGCAGCCAGATTCACCAAGCTCCCCGGCACGGCAGCGGCTGTCCCAATGGCCACCGCAGCAGTGCCCATCATGGCATGGTGCAGTTTACCCATCGACAAGGCACGCACCAGCAAATCGACATCTTCAGCCTGAATATTTTTACCACTTGATGCGGTATAGCTCTGTGGACGCGCGACAAAAGCAATTTTCGGGGTATGCTGACGTTTTGCCGCTTCCGCTACATCATCAATCAAGCCCATCTGCTTGGCCCCATAGGCCCGGATTTTTTCAAAACGCGCCAGCGCCTCCGGATTACTATTAATGTCATCCTGCAATTCGGTACCGCTATAGCCAATTTCATCGGCATTTAAAAAGATGGTCGGAATACCGGCATTAATAAAAGTCGCCTGAAAAGTCCCGACATCTGGTACCACAAAGGTATCCACCACATTGCCAGTCGGAAACATGGCCCCGCCCTCTTCGCCATCATCGGCCGGATCTAAAAATTCAATTTGTACTTCTGCTGCCGGAAAAGTCACACCATCCAGCTCAAAATCACCGATTTCCTGCACCTGACCATTGGTGATTGGCACATGCGCGATAATGGTTTTCTGAATATTTTTCTGCCAGATGCGTACGGTACACAGACCGTTTTCCGGAATTTTATCGGCATCCACTAGCCCCTGACTGATGGCAAAAGCACCCACCGCCGCAGTCAGGTTGCCACAGTTACCGCTCCAGTCCACAAAAGGCTGATCAATTGCCACCTGACCAAATAGATAATCGACATCATGCTCCGGCTGGCTGCTTTTGGCCAGAATCACGGTTTTACTGGTACTGGAAGTGGCGCCGCCCATGCCATCAATCTGCTTGCCATAAGGGTCCGGGCTGCCAATGACCCGTAGCAGTAGCTGATCACGAATTTTTCCAGGCACTTGCGCTTCGACTGGTAAGTCATCTAATTTGAAAAAGACACCTTTACTAGTACCGCCACGCATATAGGTGGCTGCAATTTTAATTTGTGGAGCGCAGCGCATTCTTATCTAATCCTTTGATTTTTCGTTGTATTACATAATCCAAAGCAAGGTTTTTGCTTGCTTTAAATGATAACGTCTTTTGCTTAAAAAATCAGGCGAACTGGACTTAAGTATAAAATTTACCCAAATCTTTGGCTGCAGACTTGAAATTTTCAAGCCTAAAAAAATATAGCCAATAAAATTAATATCTTGATTCAATTATTGTTTCAAAAAAATGACCATTTTTCGATTTTATGAGCTGTTCTGAAGCGACTGGTGATCTACTAGGCTAATTTGCAACTATCTATTACAATCGAGCCACTTATTATACATTGTCGGGCTGAACACTTTGAACAACGAGTCTTCTCAACTTCAGCGTGGCTTAAAGAACCGTCATATCCAACTCATCGCCATGGGCGGCGCGATTGGTACTGGCTTATTCTTAGGTTCCGCTCAAGTCATCCAATCCGCAGGTCCCTCTATTATTTTAGGCTATGCGATTGGGGGTTTAATTGCATTTTTAATTATGCGCCAACTGGGCGAAATGATTGTTCATGAACCGGTTGCAGGTTCTTTCAGCCATTTTGCTTATCGCTATTGGGGGAAATTCCCTGGCTTCCTGGCCGGCTGGAATTACTGGATTTTATATATTCTGGTCGCCATGACCGAACTCACCGCTGTCGCCAAATATATTAACTACTGGTGGCCGCATATTCCGGCCTGGTCCTCGGTCCTGTTTTTCTTTATTGTCATTACCCTGATCAACCTCGGCAATGTAAAATTTTATGGGGAATCAGAATTCTGGCTGGCAATTATTAAAGTGGCCGCAGTAGTATCGATGATCATTTTTGGTCTGTACCTCCTGTTGACCGCAGATGCCAACTCGACTGCTTCATTTAGCAACCTCTGGAGCCATGGCGGATTCTTCCCGCACGGCTTTGAAGGCTTATTCTTCATGCTGGCCTTCCTGATGTTTGCCTTTGGCGGGATCGAGCTAATTGGTATGGCAGCAGCAGAAGCGCAGGATCCGAAAAAGACCATTCCCAAAGCCATCAATCAGGTGGTGTTCCGTATCCTGATTTTCTATGTTGGTTCATTGACGATTTTACTGTCGTTAGTGCCATGGAATCAGCTGGAACTGGGCGGTCTGGATAAAAGCCCATTCGTGATGATCTTTAGCCAGTTAGGCATTGGCTGGGCGGCACATCTGCTGAACTTTATTATTTTAACGGCGGCGCTGTCGGTTTATAACAGTGGTATGTATGCCAATAGCCGGATGCTGTTCGGTCTGGCCCAACAAGGCAATGCGCCAAAAGTATTCCTGAAAGTGAACAAGCAAGGCGTGCCAATTCCTGCGGTGCTGTTCTCTGCCCTGCTGATTTTTGGCTGTGTATTGTTGAACTACTTTGTACCGGAAGATGCTTTAAGCCACCTGATTTATATTGTGGTCGGTGCCTTGGTACTGAACTGGGCCATGATTACCCTGACTCACCTGAAGTTTATTCAGGCCATGAAAAACTCAGGTCAAACCACCTCTTTCCCTGCACTGTGGTCACCTGTGGGTAACGTGATTGTGCTGCTGTTTATTGCCACCATCCTGTACATTATGTGGACCCAAGGCTTTAGCGAATCGGTGTATATGATTCCGGTCTGGATTGTGCTGATGTGGGGTCTGTTTAAATTGCTAAAACAAAAAAACAGCTAAGTTATTTTTACTGACAAAAGAAAAAGTTATTACTTCGGTAATAACTTTTTTTTCAGCTTTTTTTCAGCTAAATTAAGGGCGTTTTGTGCCCTTAGCTTAACTGGATAGAGCAGTTGCCTCCTAAGCGACCGGCGTGGGTTCGAGTCCCGCAGGGCACACCATCGTATCTATAAAAAAGGAAGGCGCATCTCACTGCTGTCCCATAGTTTGCTTTAAATAAAAAAACCTGAGTCCTAACAGTTAAAATATGAGTGCAAACAAACACTTTAACGACCAGGATTCAGGTTTTGTCACATCAGAATACCGTATTTCATGAGCTAATTAAACCTGTTGTGCGACAGGATTTTGAACAACTTGCTAAAGTACACCATGTTGGACAGAAATTTAGAGCGGCTTCCCGGTGGGATCAGTTTATTGCCATATTGATGTCTCAATTCTCTTGTAGGCAAAGTCTGAGAGATATTCAATCCAATTTGGAGTGCCAACAGGAAAAGCTGAGTCATCTCGGAGCAAAGTCTATTCCCCGAAGCACGCTGGCACGAATCAATGAGCAGCAGCCTGCTGCCTTGTATCAACAGCTATTTTACAAGTTGCTTAAATACTATGAACACTCAAAAGTAGCTCATAAATTTCGCTTTAAGAATCCCTTGTATTCCTTGGATGCCAGTCATATTGACCTGTCGCTTTCCTTATGTGAATGGGCCAAAGTTCACGACTCAAAAGCCAGCATGAAACTCAGTATAGGATTGAATCACAGCAATGATATTCCTGAGTTTGTTGCAGTTGAAAATGGCAAAGAAAATGACATGGTACAAGGCCGCAAATTCCAGTTTCCTGCTGGCAGCATTGTAGTTTTTGATAAAGGCTATGTCGATTACCAATGGTATGCAAATCTGACTGCTCAAAACATTGGATTTGTCACACGTTTTAGGCCTAAATCTGTGTATCAGGTGATCCAGCAACATCCAGTGCTTGAATCCAAAGGTATTCTAAAAGATGAAACCATTCAGCTGAATAGCGCACATGCCCTAAAAAGAAAAGCCCCAGTGTTAAGAAGAATTGAATATAGAGATCAGCAAAGTGGCAAGCACTTTAGCTTTCTCAGCAATAACTTTCATTTAGCCGCCTCCACCATTGCGGCGATTTATAAAGATCGTTGGAAAGTTGAGCTGTTCTTTAAGGCGATTAAGCAGAATCTCAAATTAAAAGCGTTTCTAGGCCGCAGCAGGAACGCAATTCAGACACAAATCTGGATTGCGATGATCGCCTATTTATTGGTGAGTTTCGCTCGACATTTAGGAAAAACAGGTTGGACAGTTCAACGTTTACTCAGAATAATTCAAGTGAATTTGTTTGAAAGAAGAACTTTAAAAGCTTTATTTTCACCCGATAAAATACCCATAAAACAAGAGGAAGCTCAAATGAGCTTCCTCTTGTGAAAAATTGTGGGACAGCAATGAGGCGCATCTCCTTCCTTTTTTATCTTCAGCACTTCACCGAGATGAAGCAACTCGCGTAGCTGCCTTGGCGAATTCCCCCACCATTTTAAATCGGCTGTAACTGTGCGCTTAAACGTGCTGCCATCTCTCTTAAATACTGGATTTTTGGATGCTGCATATCCAGCGGCAAATCCGAAGCAGTGCCCAACACCGAAATCGCATATTCAATTTCATGGTGCTGATTTAATACCGGCACACAAATCGCATGAATTCCGGCCAGCAAATCGCCTGCGACCGTGGCCACACCTTCACTTAGAATCTGCTGTTTTAAAGTTAAAAATTCATCCCAGTTCTGCGGATAGACCACTTTCTGCTGTGCCTGATGCTGCTGCCATTCTTTTTCCAGCAAAGGTCGCACCAATGCTTCCGGCATAAACGCAGCATAAGCCCGGCCGGTGGCCGAATTCAGCATCGGCATGATCGAACCGACACGGGTAATTACCGAAACTGGCTGATTCGGCTCCAGCCACTGTACAATCAGTGGGCCTTGCGTCGTCCATTTGCTAATCTGCAATCCACAATCCAAATGCCGGTGCAGTTCATTAATCTGTGCCTGTGCCGCCTGCAGACTGTCACTGCGCTGGATACAGCTCAGACCAAAACGATAAGCCTGATCGCCCAGTGCATAACGACCATCTTCCAGCTGCTTGGCATAATTCATACGTACCAGACTGACCATATAACGGTGCACCTTGGCCGGATGCATGGCCAGTTTTTCAGATAAATCTTTGAGCATGACCGGATGACGATAGGTCATCAGCGCATCCAGCACGGTTAAACCCACCTCTAAAGATTGCACGCCCACCTGATTCTTTTCTGACATAAGAATTTTACTCTCCTGTAAACACCGAGCATTTTAGCGTGCTGTTCTGATTTATAAATGCATCTCTGCAGAATTCTTTTATTTACATTTTTACGATATTCGTAATTTAATTAACTATTGCGTAATTAATAAAAATGAGTATGATGAGATTTATGACAAAAATCAAGTGATCCAGATCACTCCCCAGATAGAAAACACTGGACCGTTTTCATCGAGATATGCAGGAACCCCATATGACTCAGCAAGCATTTGTAGACGTTGCAGCACATTCAGATTTCCCGATTCAGAACCTGCCGTATGGCGTATTTAGCGAAAGCCCAACGGGCCATCGCCGTATTGGTGTAGCCTTAGGTGAATGGGTGGTGGATTTGGCCATGCTGGAAGCGAACGGTTTTCTCAGCATTCAGGCCGGCGAAAGTTATTTTAATCAGCCGACCTTGAATAAATTTATTGAATCGGGTCAACACAACTGGCGCAAAATCCGTCAGGAATTACAAAGCCTGCTGTCTGCCGACAACCCGACATTACGTGACAATGACAGTTTACGTGCACAGGCTTTCTTCGCTCAGGCAGAAGTGCATATGCATCTGCCGGTACATATTCCGGGCTATACCGATTTCTATTCATCTAAAGAACATGCCACCAATGTCGGCTGCATGTTCCGCGATCCCAAAAATGCGCTATTACCGAACTGGTCAGAATTACCGGTCGGTTATAATGGCCGCGCCAGTTCTGTGGTGGTGAGTGGTACACCGGTGGTACGCCCATCTGGCCAGATCAAGTTACCAAATGCCGAACGTCCAATTTTCTCGGCTTGCCGTAAACTCGATTTTGAACTGGAAACCGGCTTTATTGTTGGCAAACCCAACAAACTGGGTGAACCAATCTCAATTGAGAATGCTTGGGAGCATATTTTTGGCATGGTGCTGTTCAATGACTGGTCAGCACGTGATATCCAGCAATGGGAATATGTGCCTTTAGGGCCGTTTAATGCCAAGACCTTTGCTTCATCCATTTCACCATGGATTGTGACCATGGAGGCGCTGGAACCGTTTAAAACCCGTACCCCGGTGCAAGAGCCACGTCCCCTGGCCTATTTACGTGAAGAACAGGTCGATAACAGCTATGACATCCATTTGTCGGTTGAGCTCAAAGCCGCACAATCGGAACAGAGCGATGTGATCTGCCAGACCAACTTTAAATATATGTACTGGTCGATGGCACAGCAACTGACCCATCACACTGTTTCAGGCTGTAATGTTCAGGTTGGCGATTTAATGGGTTCCGGCACCATTTCTGGTCCAACGCCGGATTCTTATGGCTCCTTGCTGGAACTGACCTGGAACACCAGCAAACCGTTAACTTTGGCCAACGGTCAACAGCGTGGTTTCCTAGAAGATGGCGACACGCTAATCATGAAAGGCTACTGTGAAAAAGATGGCCTGCGCATTGGCTTTGGTGAAGTCAGCGGCACCGTCTTGCCTGCAGTGCAATTTAACTTTGCCACAGATGAAGCGCAGGATGCTGCCCATGAAACTGTATAGTTATTTTCGCAGTTCAGCTGCTTACCGGGTGCGGATTGCGCTGAACCTGAAGGGCTTAAAAGCTGAGATTATTCCGGTACATTTGCTAAACAATGGCGGCGAACAGCATCAGCCTGCCTATCGTCAAATCAACCCAAGCGGCCTGATTCCGGCCTGGGTGGAGGATGATTTTCAGCTGAGCCAGTCGCTGAGTATTCTGGAATATCTACAAGAAAAATATCCGCAGCCAGCCCTGTTACCCGCTGATCTACAGCAACGTGCCAAAATCCGTGCTTTTTGCCAGAGCATTGCCTGCGATATTCATCCGATTAATAACCTGCGCGTGCTGCAATATTTAAGCGGCACGCTCCAACTCAGCGATGAACAGAAAACGGCATGGTATCAGCATTGGGTGACTTTGGGCTTTCAGAGTCTGGAAGCACAATTGACCGATTCCAATGGCCGCTTCTGTTTTGGCGATCAGCCCACTTTTGCAGACTGCTGCCTGATTCCACAGGTCTATAACGCCCAGCGCTTTCATGTCGATTTAACCTATTTTCCAAAAATTGCCGCGATTTATAGCCATTGTCTCACCCTGCCTGCATTTCAACAGGCCGCCCCCGAAGCACAAGCGGATGCCGCCTAAGATTCATCAATAAGGATATTGAACCATGACCATTCAAATTGAAAAAATTCACCATGTTGCCTATCGCTGTAAAGATGCCAAAGAAACCGTCGAGTGGTACAAAAAAAACCTGAATATGGACTTTATTCTGGCTTTTGCCGAAGACTATGTGCCGTCGACCAAAGCCTTTGACCCATACATGCATTTATTCCTGGATGCCGGCAATGGCAATGTACTGGCCTTTTTTGAACTGCCGACCCAGCCAGAAATGGGCCGTGATGAAAACACCCCGAAATGGGTGCAGCATATCGCCCTGAAAGTCAAAGACCGCGCTGCACTGCTCGAAGCCAAAGCGCATCTGGAAGCCAATGGTGTCGAGGTTTTAGGCGTGACCAATCATGGCATTTTCCATTCAATTTACTTTTTTGATCCGAATGGCCATCGTCTGGAACTGGCCTACGATGATGAAGCTGCGCCAGAAAAAATCGCCCTGATTACCGAAGACATGAAGCATGAAATGCTGGAGCAATGGAGCAAGACCAAACGCGCGCCGCATCATACCCATTTCCTGCATGCCTCCGAGTTAGACAACAACGCTGGCAGTGCCAAAGTCGACAGCTAAACAAGCAGGTTAAAACAGATGAATAAAGTAGTAGCAACTGCTGAGCTGGCGTTGGCCGATGTGGTGGCCGATCAGCAAACTCTCGCAGTGGGTGGTTTTGGCCTCTGTGGCATTCCTGAAGCCTTAATTGAAGCGCTAAAAAATACCGGGGTGATGGGACTGACCTGTATTTCCAACAATGCCGGAGTCGATGATTTTGGTTTGGGTAAATTGCTACAGACCAAACAGATTAAAAAGATGATCTCTTCCTATGTTGGTGAAAACAAGGAATTTGAGCGCCAGTATTTAAGCGGTGAACTGGAAGTGAAACTGACCCCTCAGGGCACACTGGCAGAAAAATTACGTGCTGGCGGCGCGGGGATTCCGGCCTTTTACACGCAAACCGGGGTCGGCACACTGATTGCCGAAGGCAAAGAAGTCCGTGAATTTGAAGGAAAACCCTATATTCTGGAACACGCCTTAACTGCCGATGTTGCATTAATTAAAGCTTACAAGGCAGATAAAGCTGGAAATCTAATATTCCGCAAAACTGCCCGTAACTTTAATCCTGAATGTGCCATGGCCGGCAAATTTACCATTGCGGAAGTCGAGCAGATTGTGGAAATTGGCGAGCTGGATCCGGATGAGATCCATCTGCCTGGAATTTATATCAACCGTGTGGTATTGAACAGCACACCCGAAAAACGGATTGAACAGGTGACCTTAAAGGCGGAGGCTTAAACCATGGCATGGACGCGAAATGAAATGGCCCAGCGTGCTGCACTTGAGCTGCAAGATGGCTTTTATGTCAATTTAGGGATTGGTCTGCCCACCCTGGTCGCCAACTATATTCCAGAACATATCAACGTCTGGCTACAGTCTGAAAATGGCCTGCTGGGCATTGGTGAGTTTCCGACTCAAGACACGGTTGATCCTGACCTGATTAATGCCGGGAAACAGACGGTAACCGCACAAGCGGGTGCATCATTTTTCTCGAGCGCAGAGTCCTTCGCCATGATTCGCGGTGGGCATGTCAACATTGCCATTTTAGGTGCCATGGAGGTGTCGGAACGTGGCGATTTGGCTAACTGGATGATTCCAAGTAAAAAAGTCAAAGGCATGGGCGGCGCCATGGATCTGGTGGTTGGGGTACAGAAAGTCGTGGTGCTCATGGAACACTGTGCCAAAGATGGCAGCCCAAAACTACTTTCCGAATGTAGTCTACCCCTGACCGGTCAAGGCGTCGTCAACCGGATTATTAGTGATCTCGGCGTGATTAATGTGACTGAACAGGGCTTAAAGCTCGTAGAACTGGCCAAAGATGTGACTGTTGCGCAGATTCAGGCTGCTACAGGTGCCAAGCTGATCACAACGGATCTAGATGCAGCTTAAATCCCACAGATCAGGAGCAGCCAAATAGCTGCTTCTGTTTTTAACCCACTAATCACCTGATTTTTAAGAGCATGCCCGTCTCTAAAATTTTGAATTAAATCTCAAAAATTATAGTTTCAAAGAAATAAGCATCAAATTTTCAGCCATTAAAATTGATCAAATTTCAATCAGTTGAAAATATTAAAAAAACATCTCTTTTTATAATTTTTTTATTATTTATCAATAAATAACAATAAAAAAATAAGATTAATTTAGAGTTTAAGCTCTAATGAGGTTGGATTTTATACTCAATAGTTCATGTAGAGCATTTACTCTTATTTTAATTGTGCTATTTTTGTCACATGGAGTAACAAAGGATTTCAGTGATAAAACACTGATCTCTCCAGAGTCAACAAACAAACAAGCATCAGAAAATTTTGTTAAAACTTTGTGCATCAAGGGAAAATGAAGAATGAAATTAAAAACGCTTAGCGCAGCAATGATTTTGGCAACAGTACCAATGACGGGTGCTTTTGCCGCAGCTCTAGATCGTTCTGGTCAATCTATGGCTGCATTTTTACAACCAGGTAACTATTTTGAAGCAGGAATTTCTGTATTAGATCCAAGTGTTTCTGGTAAGGAAGCAGGTGAAACCCCTACTCGCCGTAATATTGGTGATATGGCTGGCGATTATTACTTCCCTAGTGCAGCCTTAAAGCTTCAACCAACCAACAAATTCTCATTTGGCATTTTATATGACCAACCATTTGGTGCTGAAGCCGAATATACTGGCAATAATGCATTTGTTTCAGATGCTACAAATACAATATTACCTCAACCTGTACTTGATGGATTAATTCAATCTAACGTTGAAACAGCTATTGCCCAAGGCAGTAAAGAAATTAGTGATGCACTAACAGGTCAGAATACACCTCTACAAAATTTCAGTGATTTAACAGATACACAAATCATTACTGCAGGTGTTGCAAGCCAATTAATTAATGCTGGTCTTGCTCCAACCGATCCTGCATTTGGATCAACGCTACAAACACAAGTACAAAACTTAATCACCGCATCTGGCGGTACTGAAACTGCTAAAGGTATTATTCTTGAAGGAGCGAAACAAGCAGGCAATCAACAAGTTGATGATGTATTAGCTACAGCACCACTTGGTACAGGTAACACCAAAGTTGAAGTTGATACTCAAAATCTATCGTTTGTAATGGGTTATCAACCGACTGAGAACTGGAATATTTATGGTGGTGCTGTTTATCAAACTATTAAAGGTAATGTATCTTTACGTGGTCAGGCATACAGCCTATACAATGGCTATGATGCCTCCATTCCAGAAGACAGCGCTGTAGGTTGGTTAGCAGGTATTGCTTATCAAATTCCAGAAATTGCATTAAAAGCATCCCTAACGTATCGCTCAGAGATTGATCACAACGTTAATATTAATGAGAATATTCCTACCCTTCCTGCTTTAGCACTTTTAGATGGAGGTGCTGAAGCAGCAGCAGCTATTGCAGCGGCAAGTGGTGAAACTAAAATTACTACACCTCAATCTGTTAATCTAGATTTCCAAACAGGTATTATGGCCAATACTGTTGCCTTCGCAAATGTACGTTGGGTAGATTGGTCTAACTTCTCAATTCGCCCAAATAAGTTCGGTTTAATTTCCGAAGCAGTTGGCCCTATCGTTGAACGTCCTAATGGCTTCAATCTAGTTGAGTATGAAGATGACCAAATTTCTGCAACTGTAGGTGTAGGTCGCAAACTAAGTGAGCAATGGGCGGGTAACGTTTCTGTAGGTTGGGATTCAGGTGCAGGTAACCCTGTATCAACACTTGGCCCAACAGAAGGTTATTGGAATGTCGGTTTAGGTGTTCAATATTCACCTGCACCAAACTACTTCATTGCTGGGGGCGTTAAATATTTCATGTTAGGTGATGCTAAAGCACAGACCGGTGCTCAAGCAGGCGGCAATGAGTATGTAGCAGAGTTCGAAGATAACGATGCTTGGGCGTATGGCCTCAAAATCGGTTACCGCTTCTAATTTCAATATTTTTCAATAGAGCCACCCTTCGGGGTGGTTTTTTTGCACTAAAAACTTCTAGTTTTTATACAAGTGTTAACCAAATGTTTAAATTTAAAGCAATTAAACTCGTATTTACCCAAACATTACCCTAAAAAATTATTTAATAAAATTCATTTACTTAAGACCTGAAAATAGTACTTTCACTCTAATCAACTGCTATTTATAACTTATTCAGTTCATTTATTCTGCGAAGTTGAGCATTTACTCTTTTTTCAAATATGTTACTTTTCCTGAACTTTTTGTTACATAAAGCATCAGGGAACGACCATGAAGCTCAATAAAATCTATTCGGCTATTTTACTTAGCACTCTCCCACTTACACCTGCGCTTGCTGCTGGCTTAGACCGTTCTGGTCAATCTATTGCTGCATTTTTACAACCGGGTAATTATGCAGAAGCAGGTATTTCAATTTTAGATCCCAAAGTTCAATCTAATCAATTGAAAGTTAACGATATGGCAGAAGATTATTATTTCCCTTCTGCTGCGATTAAAGTACAAGCAACTGAACACATTTCTATAGGTCTTTTATATGACCAACCATTTGGCGCCGAATCTCTCTACCCTTCAAATAATCCAGTTTTTGGCGCGAATGGTGAAGCAACCCAAGTAGAAGTAGAAACACACAATCTTTCAGCTTTAATTGGTTACCAACCTACAGAAAACTGGAATTTCTACGTGGGTCCTGTTTATCAAACCGTACAAGGTACAGTATCTTTACGTGGACTTGCGTACGGGGGTGCTTCTAAACTTGGCAGCTACGACATTAATTTAAAAGAAGATGAAGCATACGGTTGGCTTGCTGGTTTTGCTTATCAAATTCCTGAAATCGCGTTAAAAACTGCGATTACCTATCGTTCAGAAATCAAACATGAACTTGATACTACTGAAACTTTTGGGTTTGGTGCAATTCAACGACCAAATGCACTCACTGAAGTTGTAACTCCGCAATCAGTAAACATTGATTTTCAAACAGGTGTTGCAGCCAACACTTTAGCTTTTGCCAATATCCGTTGGGCACATTGGGATCAATTTGCGGTCACACCAAAGTTTTTAAATGCAGCTTCTGGCAATAACCTTATTGACTATTCAGATGATCAATGGTCTGCAACCGTAGGCGTGGGTCGCAAGTTTAATAGTCATTGGTCTGGTTCTGCTTCTGTAGGTTATGACTCTGGTGCGGGTAACCCTGTCACCACTTTAGGTCCAACAGAAGGTTATTGGAGTGTTGGCTTAGGTGGTCAATATAGCCCAGCAGAAAACTATTTTATTCAAGCTGGCGTAAAATATTTTTGGTTAGGTGATGCTCATGCTCAAACGGGTGGCAATATCGTGGGTGAATTTACCGATAACTACGCATTAGGTTATGGCTTAAAAATTGGCTACCGCTTCTAAATTTTCAAAACCAAGTATAACAAAGGGCATCAAATGATGCCCTTTGTTATATTCAACTTCAGATTAAGCAGGAATATCACGTACCGAAGCACCACGAATTGCTTCTTTTAATGCTGCATAACCATGAATTGCAGGGAATTGTGGAAATTCTGCAATCACATTTTCAGGTGCATCAAACAGGAAACCGGCATCGGCTTCGCCAAGCATAGTGGTGTCATTATAAGAATCGCCTGCGGCAATCACACGGAAATTCAAACCATGTAATGCTTTTACCGCCTGACGCTTCTGGTCAGGTTGACGCAGCTTGTACGCGGTGATCATGCCATTTTCATCAGTTTCCAGTTTATGGCAGAAAATGGTTGGCCAGCCCAGTTGCTTCATTAGCGGATGGGCAAACTCGTAGAATGTATCAGATAGAATAATTAGCTGGAAATGGGTACGCAACCATTCCACAAATTCTTTGGCACCCGGAAAAGGACCCATATCGGCAATCACTTCCTGAATATCATTTAAACCTAAACCATGCTGTTTTAAGATATTCAAACGCTGTGTCATTAATACATCATAGTCAGGAATATCACGGGTTGTCGCTTCTAGCTCTTTAATCCCAGTTTTTTTTGCAAAGTTAATCCAAATTTCTGGAACCAACACACCTTCAAGATCAAGACATACAACTTCCATGAATGCTCCCCATATCTGTCATTGAAAAAAATTTGCTCTATCATAGACCAAGATCGTGCTTTTGACTTGTTATTTTTTAAATCTATTTTTTTCATAAGCATTGATTTTTTAGTGATAAGTCGGTTTTGGCATTTCTATTAAAATACAGCCGAAATAAATTAATATAGGTTTTGTCATCTCCAAGCCTATAGCCAGGAATATTATGACTACCATTCCCACTATTGATCTCGTTGACGCGCTTGCCGCCGAATATGCAGATAAATCTCCAAGTGAAATTCTAAAACTGGCACTCAGCCAGCCAGGTGAAATTGCGATTTCCTTTTCAGGCGCTGAAGATGTGGTGCTGATTGATATGGCGGCCAATCTGGGTCTGCCTTTTCGTGTCTTTAGCCTGGATACCGGCCGTTTGCATGCCGAAACCTATCAATTTATTGAAACCGTTCGCAAGCACTATAATATTCCAATTGAAATCTGTTTCCCGGAAACTGAAGCGATTCAGCAACTGGTTAATGAAAAAGGCCTGTTCAGTTTCTACGCCGACGGTCATCAGGAATGCTGCGGCATCCGTAAGGTTCAGCCGCTGCGTAAAAAGCTGGCCACGCTAGATGGCTGGATTACCGGTCAGCGTAAAGACCAGAGTCCGGGCACGCGCAATGAAATTCCAGTGGTTCAGGCTGACCCGGGTTTTTCTGGTCCTGGCAAACAGCTCATCAAGTACAATCCGCTGGCCAACTGGTCCAGCAGTGATGTCTGGAATTACATCCGTTTAATGGAAATTCCATATAATCCATTACATGAAAAAGGTTTTATTTCGATTGGCTGTGAACCGTGTACCCGTGCGGTGTTACCAAACCAGCATGAACGCGAAGGCCGCTGGTGGTGGGAAGATGCAACCCATAAAGAATGTGGACTTCACGCCGGAAATCTGAAAAAATAAATACGCTAGACCACTGCCCAGCAGTGGTTTATTTTTTTACGCAACAGAATAAACAAAGTTCCGCGTTTATATGATAAACACTATATACTAAGTCAGTTCACCTATAATTCTAAAAAGCCGTTCCAATGAGGGTCGGTCATATTGCAGTGAGGCAATTAACGCTATGCGTCCATTACATCCGATTGATTTTATCTTTCTGTCTTTAGAAAAACGCCAGCAACCAATGCATGTTGGGGGGTTATTCCTATTTCAGATTCCAGAGAACGCACCTGAAACCTTTATTCAAGATCTGGTCGAAGACATCCGTAATTCTCAATCGATGCCGATTCCACCATTTAATAATAAATTAAATGGACTATTCTGGGATGAAGATCCTGAATTTGATCTGGACCACCATTTTCGTCATATCGCCCTGCCTCATCCGGGACGAATTCGTGAATTACTGACCTATATTTCTCAAGAACACAGCGCGCTGATTGACCGCGCCAAACCGCTGTGGACCTGTCATATTATTGAAGGCATTGAAGGCAACCGCTTTGCTATGTACTTCAAAATCCATCATGCCATGGTTGATGGCATTGCCGGCATGCGCTTACTGGAAAAATCGCTCTCACACGATCCAGATGCCAAAAGTATTGTACCGCCTTGGTGTGTAGAAGGCCGCCGCGCCAAACGCCTGAAAGAGCCAAAAGCCAGCCGCTTTAAAAATATTGCAGCAGGCCTGAAAAGCCAGCTGGAAGCCACACCGCGAGTCATGTACGAGTTATCACAAACCGTAATGAAAGATATGGGCCGTAATCCGGATTATGTATCCAGCTTCCAGGCGCCAAGTTCAATTCTGAATCAGCGCGTTAGTTCCTCACGCCGCTTTGCTGCACAGTCCTATGAGTTTGCCCGTCTGCATAAAATTGCCAAGGCCCTGGGCGTGACTATTAATGACATTGTGCTGGCCATCTGTTCAGGTGCCTTACGTGAATATTTACTCAGCCAGAATGCCCTGCCAAGAAAACCACTAATTGCCATGGTACCCGCGTCAGTCCGGAGCGATGATTCCGATGTATCCAACCGGATTACCATGATTCTGGCCAACCTGGCGACGCACAAGGACAATCCGCTGGAACGTCTCAGCATTATTCGCCGCAGCGTACTAAATGCCAAAGAACGCTTTAAACGCATGAATGCCAACCAGATTCTAAACTATAGCGCCTTTGTTTATAGCGCCGCCGGCCTAAACATTGTGTCTGGTTTAATGCCAAAACGTCAGGCCTTTAACCTGGTCATTTCCAATGTGCCGGGACCGCGTGAAGCGCTGTACTGGAATGGTGCCAAACTCGAAGCGCTGTATCCGGCTTCAATTGTGCTGGATGGTCAGGCGCTGAACATCACCATGACCAGTTATCAGGACAAGCTGGAAGTCGGTTTAACAGCCTGCCGCAATGCCCTGCCAAAAATGCAGAACCTATTACAGCATCTGGAAGATGAAATTCAGCGTTTCGAACGGATTATTGAAACGGTAGATGTGACCTTGGACGAGGTGGAACAAAAAGTCAGTTAAAAGACTCGGCCCAGGCCGGAAGAACATCGAGATTCAGACGAAAAGTATGAATCTCTTTTTTAAGTTGTAATGATAAGAGAAAAAATTAAGGGGCTTTCAAAAGGCCCCTTAACTTTTAATGGTTCGACATTGTTTTAATAATTGCTGACAGACGGTGCGAATCATGGCGGTGGTAATTTGTACTTCTTTACCTTGCTCATCTACGATATACGCCGCACTGTGTACAGTTTTTGGTTCTAAAACTTTAAGACTTTTATTAATCACGACTTCGCTCATACCCATGATAGACCTCATTTTGCTGAAACCGTAAGGGAGATTACGGCTTTGGCTTTGGTGTATGCTTAGTATTGTGAATCTACCTAAAAAAGTAAAATTTCAGATGTAACAACTGTTTAACGATATCCTGTTACAATTTCAGCTTAAAATGATATCGTATTGCTCTTGCGTGTATAAATTTTCAACCTGGAATTTTATGACACGATTCACGAAATGCTCCAGATCCGCGACGGCTGGTGCTTCTGCGGTTAACAGCCGGTCAATCACCGATGGATGGGCAACGACAGTAAAGCCACGCTGAGATTCAAAGGCACGTGCATAGCGCATAATTTCTCGAAAAATCTCGTAACACACTGACTCGGCTGTTTTCACATAACCGCGGCCCTGACAGGTTGGACAAGACTCACACAGCAAATGTTCCAGAGATTCACGGGTACGCTTACGGGTCATTTCCACCAGACCCAGTTCAGACACCTGGGTAATTTTGGTTTTAGCATGATCGCGTTCCAGCATTTTCTCGAACTGGCACATCACTTCTTCACGATGCTGTGCTTCCTGCATGTCAATAAAATCAATGATGATAATCCCGCCCAGATTACGCAGTCGCAACTGACGTGCAATCACCTGTGTGGCTTCCATATTGGTTTTAAAGACCGTGTCTTCCAGACTACGCCCGCCGACATAAGAACCGGTATTGATATCAATGGTGGTCATGGCTTCGGTCTGATCAATCATCAGATAGCCACCCGATTTCAGCGCCACGCGGGTTTGAAGCGCCTTCTGGATATCTTCTTCGACATTGTATAAATCAAACAGCGGTCGCTCACCCGGATAATGCAACAAGCGGTTTTGCATATTCGGCACAAACTCATCGACAAAGTCTTTTAGCTTGGCATAGATTTCACGTGAATCGACATAGATTTTGGCAGTTTCTTCATTGGCCAGATCACGAATCACGCGCTGCGGCAAAGGCAGCTCTTCAAAAATTAAAGACGGCACCGCAATAATTTTCTGTTTACGCTGAATATGCTCCCACAGCTTGGCCAGATAGGCCATATCCTGGGCAATGGCGGCCTCTTCCACCCCTTCTGCGGCGGTACGGACAATCACCGAGCCCGGCAGTTTATGCTGTTTCTGAATCCGTTCAATCATCGAGCGTAAACGGTCACGCTCTTCATCCGATTCAATCCGCTGTGAAACGCCAATATGACTGCCAAATGGCATCAATACCAGATAACGCGAAGGAATTGACAGATCGGTCGACAGACGCGCACCTTTGGTACCGAGCATGTCTTTCATGACCTGCACAGTAAGGATTTGTCCCGGCTGTAACAGCTCGAAAACATTCGGGGTCGGCTGGCTGCGTGGCCAGACCATGTCATTGATATGTAAAAAAGCGGTACGTGACAGCCCAATATCGACAAAGGCGGCCTGCATACCTGGCAGCACCCGTACCACTTTACCTTTATAAATATTTCCTACTAAACCACGTTTGGCGGTACGTTCAACAAATAATTCATTGACCGTGCCGTTTTGAATTAACGCGACACGACATTCCATAGGCGTGACGTTAATCAACAACTCGTCAGACATAATACAACTCAAAGCCTTATAAAAATTCTTGTAGCAGCAGTTAATTTAGTGCCTTAACTGTCTGTAATAACTGTACGGTTTCATGCAGCGGCAATCCCACCACGTTGCTATAACTGCCTTCAATACGCGGGATATAACGTGCTGCAATGCCCTGTATAGCATAGGCTCCCGCCTTACCCAGCGGCTCTCCACTGGCCCAATAACACTCCATGTCACTCAGACTCAGCGCTTGAAATTCAACCTGGGTACGTACCACTATACTGTATTTTTCTGCTTTTGTGCGTACGCAAACACCTGAAAATACATCATGTTTTCGACCGGAAATCTGCTGCCACATGGCAAAGGCATGCGCCTTAGATTCTGGTTTTCCTAAAATCTGCCCATCAACGCCCAAACTGGTATCAGCGGCAATCACAATCGCCTCTGGAAAACGTGCCAACACAGCATCAGCTTTGGCACAGGCCAGCCGCTCAACATACTGCTCAACTGGCTCATCTGGCAAAATAGACTCGTCGATGTCCGGGCTGTAAATCTCAAATTGCAGCCCCAACTGTGCAAGCAGCTCACGGCGTCGAGGTGAGCTGGAGGCCAGAATTATACGCTGCGCCATTTTCGTAGCAGATAATACAGCACCGGCCAGACCAGAATGCTGGACAGCACCGGTTGCCAGTGACGGGCAAATGGAAATTCAATACCGGCCATAACCTGTAACAGCCAGATCAGCGCCAGATGGACCACAATGGCAATACTGGCAATCACCCATAAATTGGCAAAAGTCATCACCCGACGTTCGCGGGTTAGAAAGCGCGCCACGAAGGTAATTAATACAAAACTTAAGGCATTCATGCCCAGCGGTGCATCCAGCAGCAAATCTGTAAACAGGCCGGTGCCAAAGGCAAACCAGACGCCGCACCAGGTCGGCTGGCTCATGACCCAGAACAGCATTACCATTATCATAAATACCGGACGCCAGCCCGATAAGGCATAAGACAAGGGATAAACCAGCAGCACCGAGGCAATAATGACCGAGAAGATAATCGGGAATAAAGGATCTTTGGGTTTGCGCTGGCCCATTTTAGCGATTGGCATGTGGCTGCTCCCGTGATAAGGATTCAGAGAATAACACCACCACATGATGTCCACCGGCCAGCTGTGCAGCAGGAATCACATCAATTTGCGCAAACTCGCCCGAGTTATGCCGGCTAACCTTGGAAATGGTTCCGACCAGATAACCTGCCGGGAAATGTTCACCGAGTCCGGAGCTATAGACTTTTTCACCGACTTTGATATTGGCGCTGGTCGGCACATATTCCATTTTTAAACGACCTAAGTCACCCGTACCCGAAACAATCGCGCGCATACCGGTATGTTCCAGACGTACCGACAGCGAATGTTCTTTATCAGACAGCAGCATCACCCGGCTACTGTGCGGATAGACATCAACAATCTGGCCCATAATACCACGATCATCCAGCACGGTTTGCCCGACTTTGAGCTGACGGTTGGCGCCGCGGTTAATCACAATAATATGTCGTAGCGGATCGGCATCGGTCCCAATCACTTCGGCAATTTCCATGCGTCCGTCAATGATCAGCGGCGTATCGAGCAGGCCACGTAAACGGGTATTTTCGGCAGACAGTTCGGAGAGTTTTTGCAGGCGTACCTGTGCCTGAAGCAGCTCGGCCTGCATCGCGGTATTTTCACGACGCAGCTGGGCTTCAGATTTACTTTGTTGACTTAGCCATTCTCGCGACAACACCGGATAACTTGCCAGCGCATAAATCGGATTATATGCCGCGTACAAGAGATCCCTTGCCGGTTGAATTACATGCGGCATGCGCCAGTTAAAAAACAGCACCACCAGGCATGTAATGACCGCAATAATAAAGGAGCGAAAAGATGGCGGTTGTCTGGAAAACAGATGTGATTGCACCGCCGGGTCCTTTTGATTAGCCTACAAATAACATGTCATGGTTTGGATTATCAAAGAATTCCAGCACCTTGCCACCACCACGGGTGACACAGGTTAAAGGCTCTTCAGCCACGACCACTGGCAAGCCGGTTTCTTTGGCCAACAGCTTGTCCAGATTACGCAGCAAGGCACCACCACCGGTCAGGACAATACCGCGCTCGGCGATATCTGAAGATAATTCTGGTGGTGTTTGTTCCAGCGCCGATTTTACTGCGGACACAATATTTTGTAACGGGTCAGAAATCGCCTGAGTAATTTCATCAGAAGTCACGGTAATGGCACGTGGCACCCCTTCGGCCAGGTTACGGCCACGTACTTCAATTTCCAGAGGCTTCGCACCTTCTTCCGGAACTGCCATGCCCACTTCTTTCTTGATGGTTTCTGCTGTGGTTTCACCAATCACACAGCCATGCGCTTTACGGACATAGTTGATGATCTGCTCATCAAACACATCGCCCCCAATACGCAGTGAATCTGCATAGACACAACCTTGTAGCGAAATAATCGCAATTTCAGTTGTACCACCGCCCACATCGACCACCATCGAACCACAGGCTTGCTCGACAGGCATACCTGCACCAATTGCTGCAGCCATCGGTTCTTCAATTAAACGGACATCACGCGCACCGGCATTAAACACTGCCTCACGAATGGCGCGACGTTCAACCAGCGTCGATTTGCATGGCACACACACCACCACGCGCGGTGCAGGCGGAAACAGGCGCTTTTCATGCACTTTACTGATGAACTGGTTCAGCATGGTTTCAGTCACTTCAAAGTCGGCAATGACGCCGTCTTTCATTGGACGAATGGCAGAAATATTGGCAGGTGTACGACCCAGCATCTGTTTAGCATCCAGACCGACTGCGGCAACGATTTTCTGTGAACCGCTGTGACGAATTGCCACAACCGTCGGTTCATTTAATATAATGCCTCGTCCTGGCGCATAAATAAGTGTATTTGCTGTACCTAAATCAATGGCTAGATCTGGTGAAAACAAGCCAATTAGTCGTTTTAGAATCACGGAGTCGTTCTCGATTAAACTTTATGTGGACGCAAGTTGGCAACTTTAACTAAATGTGATGCTTTGGACAAGTCAATCGCTTATTATAACGCACGATATTTTGAAAATTTTTAATACTGATTAGGTGATGTTATGTCTACATCGGATGCACAGCATTCTGCAGATTTAAATGCACAAACAGTTTCAGCAATCGCCAATCTTGCTCGGTTGTCGCTCAATGATACGCAATCTGCTGAATATGCTCAAAGTCTAAATAAAATTTTAGGCATGATGGAAACCTTAAAAGGCATCGATACCGATGGCGTTGAGCCACTCAAAAGCCCATTTGACCACCCTCAACCGCTACGTGAAGATGTGGTGTCTGAAGATAACCATCGTGAGGAATATCAGGCCGTTGCACCTGCCGTGCAGGACGGTTTGTATCTGGTACCACGCGTAATTGAATAATTTTTTCAGCGCTCATCTTTTTGTTGAATTCAGGTAAAGAATATTTCTCATGACAGATTTACATCGCTTATCCATTCGTGAACTGACTGAGGGTTTAGCCAATGCAAAATTCTCTGCTCGCGAATTGACCGAACATTATTTAAAACGCATCGAAAAAATTGATGCCCAGGTCAATGCCTATGTCACCGTAACTGCGGAACAGGCGCTGGCCCAAGCCGATGCTGCCGATGCGTTGCGTCAAGCTGGCGGCGCTGGTGTGCTGACCGGTGTGCCTATTGCGCATAAAGATATTTTCTGTACCCAAGGCATTAAAACCACCGCTGGTTCTAAAATGCTGGATAATTTTATTTCACCTTACGATGCTACGGTGGTTGCCAAAGGTAAAACTGCTGGCTTAGTCACTTTAGGTAAAGTGAACATGGACGAATTCGCAATGGGTTCGACCTCGGAAAGCTCATACTTTGGCGCAACCAAAAACCCGTGGGCACTGGATCGTGTACCGGGTGGTTCTTCAGGTGGTTCGGCTGCGGTGGTCGCGGCTGATCTGGCGCCATTTGCAACCGGTACCGATACCGGTGGTTCGATTCGTCAGCCAGCTTCTTTCTGTGGCTTGACCGGTCTGAAACCAACCTATGGCCGTGTTTCACGTTTCGGTATGATCGCATACGCATCATCTTTAGACCAAGGCGGTCCTATGGCGCGTTCTGCGGAAGACTGTGCGTATCTGATGAACGTGATGGCGGGTCATGATGCCAAAGATTCAACGTCGGTCGAGAAAGATGTCGATGATTACGTGGCAAATCTAAACGGTACATCGTTAAAAGGTTTACGTATTGGCATTCCAAAACAGTACTTTAATGTTGCCGGTCTGGCCACAGATGTAAAAGCGCGCGTTGAAGAATCGCTGAAAAAATTAGAAGAGATGGGTGCCATTCTGGTTGAGGTTGATCTCAACATGACGGAAGCCTATGTACCAACCTATTACCTGATTGCACCAGCAGAAGCATCTTCTAACCTGTCACGTTATGACGGCGTACGTTATGGCTATCGCTGTGAAGATCCAAAAGATATTCTGGACCTGTACAAACGTTCGCGTTCAGAAGGTTTCGGTGCTGAAGTGCAACGTCGTATCTTGATTGGTACTTATGCCCTTTCTGCGGGTTATTACGATGCTTACTACGTAAAAGCGCAAAAAGTACGTCGTTTAATTCAGCAAGACTTCTTAAAAGCCTTTGAACAGGTCGATGTAATTGCAGCACCAACTGCACCAACAACTGCCTACAAAATTGGCGCGTCTTTAGACCCTGTTGAAATGTATTTGGGTGATATTTACACCATCGCGGTAAACTTAGCGGGCTTACCTGCAATTAGTGCGCCTGTTGGTTTTGACCAGAACAACCTGCCAGTTGGCTTACAGCTGATTGGTAATTACTGGTCAGAATCTCAATTGTTGTCTGTGGTGCACCAGTACCAACAAGCCACCAATTGGCATACACAACGTGCGGCAATTGCTGAGGAGAACGCATAATGGCGAAGAATACTGCTAAACCAAAATCAAACCTGATTGATGGTTGGGAAGTCGTGATTGGTATTGAGATTCACACTCAGCTTGCAACCCATTCTAAAATTTTCTCAGGTTCATCAACCGAATTTGGTCAAGACCCAAATACGCAAGCCAGCCTTGTTGATTTAGCCATGCCAGGCGTCTTGCCAGTGTTGAATAAAGAAGTGGTGGACTTGGCAATCCGTTTTGGTTTGGGCATTGATGCTTACATTGACCAAGCTTCTGTGTTTGCGCGCAAAAACTACTTCTACCCTGACTCGCCTAAAGGCTACCAAATTAGCCAGATGGATAACCCGATTGTGGGCTTGGGTCATATTGACATCCAACTTGAAGATGGCACAACCAAACGCATAGGCGTGACCCGTGCGCACCTTGAGGAAGATGCGGGTAAATCAATCCATGACCAATTTGAAGGCATGTCTGGGATCGACTTAAACCGTGCAGGCACGCCTTTATTGGAAATCGTATCTGAACCAGATATGCGTTCGGTTGAAGAAGCGGTTGCTTATATTAAAGCGATTCACACTTTGGTACGTTGGTTGGGTATTTCTGACGGCAACATGGCAGAAGGTTCATTCCGTGCGGACTGTAACGTGTCACTACGTCGTCCAGGTCAGCCATTCGGTACACGTTGTGAGCTTAAAAACTTGAACTCATTCCGTTTCATTGAACAAGCAATCAATGTTGAAATTGAACGTCAAATGGAAATTTTGGAATGGGATGGCACCATTGATCAAGAAACACGTTTGTTCGACCCTGTGAAGATGGAAACGCGTTCAATGCGTTCGAAAGAAGAAGCGAACGATTACCGCTACTTCCCTGATCCAGACTTGTTGCCTGTGATTATTCCTGACGCGCAAATTGAAGCCATTAAAGCGACTATGCCTGAGCTTCCTGCTGCACGCCGTGCGCGTTTCGTAGCAGACTTTGGTGTAACTGATTACGATGCTCACGTGCTTACATTAACTCGTGAAATGTCAGAGTTTTATGAAGAAGTGGTGAAAGCTGCTGGCGGTGCTGCACAAGGTAAGATTGCGGCAAACTGGGTAATGGGTGAATTCTCAGGTGCTTTAAATAAAGCAGGCTTAGATTTGGCTGATTCTCCTGTATCTGCGGAAAAACTTGGCGGTATGATCGCGCGTATTGTGGACAACACAATTAACGGTAAGATCGCGAAGCAAGTATTCGGCTTTATGTGGGAAGAAGGCAAATCTGCGGACGAGATTATTGCTGAAAAAGGCTTAAAGCAGGAAACAGATACAGGCGCAATTGAAGCAATTATTAAAGACGTACTTGCTGCGAACGAGAAGATGGTTGAAGAGTATAAATCTGGTAAAGAGAAAGCCTTTAACGGTCTTGTTGGTCAGGTAATGAAAGCTGCGAAAGGCAAAGCCAACCCTGCACAAGTAAATGAGTTGATGAAGAAATTGATAGGTTGATCTGATCTTTCTTTAATAGAAAACCCGCTTTAGAGCGGGTTTTCTATTACCATGATGTAAATTGAGTAATATCGGGCATTCTCTGCAACGTGACATTAGCACCTAGCTCACTATCCCAAAACTGTTGACGCTGTTGAGTTGTTTGTCCATCACCGTCCCATTCAATAATTTTTTTATTTTTTGAACTAGCATGTACCTTTAAAATTTTATTTAAATGAATATCACAACCTGAGTATCCAAATAAAATTATCTCTTTTACTTCACTTAAAGATAGAATCAAATAGCTCCAATAAGTTGATAAAACCTCTGAAGCTGTGATTACACTTGGCTTATGAGGAATATGCGTTAATACTATGTGCTTACTACCAAAGATATTATTGGTTGAAATCTGTGAAGTTTTTAATTTGTAGGTTATCCCGCTTATATCTTTAAATAATGGGCAGCCATGTAAATGCATATAATACCCAAAGTCTCTTCCAAAAAGTCTTTCCATGTTACTAGGTGCGAAACCAGTATCATAAAAACCATCAACCAAATATCCTGAATAACCTTTACAAATCTTTTCCTTGATAAATTCATCATATAAAAGTTTATCGTAATTCAGGGTAGCAACATGTGATTTTGTATTTTTAATAAAATCAATTAATGAATTCTTAAAATTACTAGGTAAGATATTTGACGAATCGAACAAATGAGACGCTACAGTATGAATATATTCTTGAACTGCTTCAGTAAAATCTTTGCCATAACTTGATAACCAATGAATATTATTAGCAGCATTTGGAAAACCGTTCAGAAAATCACATGATGTAGACACTAAGTGCAGTTTGTCTAACTCATCTTCCGAAACAGGACAGTTTCCAGTTGGTATACAATTCTGAATCAATCCTCTATGCTGAATATCACTCCACATTGAAGTGTCATTCCAAACTGTGTTCAAAGCATTATTTAAAGAGTAATGATTAGAATCAATAGCCATCCCTAGACCATTGCCAAAAATTAAGAGTTTTCTATCCATGAAAATAATTATCTTCGAAAATATAGAATAGTATTAAACATCAAAAAATTAGACAGTTACAAAAATATTTTTCTCCAATAGATAGATGCGTATATTTTCAGAACCCCCTTTTTCAAAGAACGACTTTATCAATATAATCTTTCTAAGCACTTCACACCAAAAACAACATGACCATCAAAAAAGTATCCTCCATCGCCAAACTCGAAGACTTAGGACGCATCAAACTCTCCAAGTCCTTTTTTATGCGTGACTTTCTGTATAGCGAAATCGCCAATTGGTACGGTGTACCAAACTTCCCCGACCATCCTGACATTGCCATTCGCACAGGCAAAGAACTCTGCCAACAACTGCTCGAACCACTCCAAGAAAAATTTGGACGAATTGCGATTCGCTCGGCGTATCGCTCACCAAGCGTAAACCAACTTGGTAATGAAAAAGGACATAATTGCGCCAGCAACGAGAAAAACTTTGCCAGTCATATTTGGGACTATCCAGATGAAAAAGGCTACGGTGCAACGGCGTGTATTGTCATTCCATCATTTTTAGCACTGTATGAAAAAGATCAAGTCAATTGGCAACAACTCGCCTATTGGATTCATAATAATTTGAATTACAACCATCTACAATTTTTCCCAAAACTTTGTGCATTTAATATTGGCTGGCATGAACAACCTACTCGGGAAATTTATAGCTATATTCAGCCTAAAGGCTATTTATTACGTGGTGAGGCGATGAATAAAGAATTTGAGCAGTTTTATCCCGATCTTATTTAATAGTCCTCCTTGCGAAGCTTCGCTTCTCACCTTTTAAAAAGGGAGACTTTGTCACGTAATCCATTAGAACCGCGTAGTTCCCTCTCCTGAGCAAATTTTAAAGCACTGCTTTTAAAACGAAGCGCAAGAAAGGATGATGGCTAGGGAGAGGATTATTAAAAGCTTCCCTCTCCTGAGCAAGTTTTAACGCACTAGTGGGGGTTAGGGAGAGGTAAATTTTAAAACGAAGTATAAGCGAGAAGACAAAACCCGCATCACTGCCCCCGAATCACCCCCAACTTATTCCACACATCTGGCGTCAAAAAGGTCATCATCAACTTGTTTAAATCCAGATAACGCAGTACACCACTCAGCTGACTTTTAATTTCAGGCGTCTTTAAAAGTTCTTCACCGGTAATTTGTCCCAGCTCCTGAAAACTGCTGCCGACCGCCTGTATTCCTTCAGTCTGAATCACCGCTTTGGCCTGCGCAGAACATTGCTCTACCAGTATCCGCTGCAAAACGGTTGCCAGCTTTTGATCTAAAGCCTGTTTTTGTTCTGGCGTCACCTGACTCAAGTGTTTCAAATCCGGATGTGCAGATAGCGCTACAAAGGTCCACTGTAAGACCGCGGTTTTATCAGTTGCCGTGGTCGACTTCACCAGACAGTCACTCAACTGATCAACGGCCGGACCAGCCGTACTCACTTGTGAGCAGCCCAAGAGCGCAATCGCCAGGCCCCATCCTCGTAGCTGCTTTAGACTCAACTGCATCATGTTATACCTCGCCAACATCGACTCATCCCAGAAATAGCCTATTTGTAGCATGCAAGCAGCAATCTCACCTGTTATGACTATGTAACGCGCATAAAAAAGGAGAAGTGATGTGCTTCTCCTTATTACTTATACTGACTATTTCATTTGCCTGAGCATACGCTTGGCACCGGCATGATTATGCTGGTTGGCCAGCTCCTGCAAAATCCGTTTGGCTCGGGCTTTGGGCTGGGAAAAACGGTTACTAAAACTCGGCACAGCGCTTAAGCAACGCGCCAGCAAAATCCCCGATTCAGCATAGACATTCCGCGCATTGGTGCCCTGCAACCGGCCATAATTATAGGCCCGCTGTGCGCTGTTACAGGCATTTAACTCATTGCGGCCGCTGTTTAAATCACGGCGTGCAGCGACATAATATTTCATCTGCTGCTGTTGTGGGGTCGCAGCCACCACAGGCGCCGCTTTTACGGGTGCCGGGGTTTTCTCGGCTGGAAGTTCCGGTGTTTCTTTTGGTTCGGGCTCTTTGGCAACAGCTTTAGTGTTTTTATTATTCCGATTGGTATTCGTATTAGCCTTCTTGCTGCTGGAAGATGCCGAACGATAAAAACGCCGTGCTTCATCTTCCGTCATGACTTGAGTAAGTAAATGCACAATGCGGACTTCACCCTGGCCATCGCGTTTACGCTCGCTGACCGGCTCGATTGAAACAATCCAGTCCGGGCCATTTTTTCTGACACAGCGATAGGCACCAATGCCCTGATTAACATCACGATAAGTCGCCAACAGTTTTTTGGACCAGCTATTTTTCAGCATCGACATCGTGCTTTTATAGGCCAGTTTTAAATGCCCTTGCTGCGACTGACAATAGCTGCCCATATATTTGCGCGGAATCAGCGATTCTGCCGCCAGCTCTTTACGCTGCGGTCCCCAGTCATACACATAGGCTTTGGCTGAACCATTGGTCTGATTCAGATTTTTTTTCGCAATCAGCTCTTGTGGCGAAGCAAAGTGCTTCAAGGCATCTGGACTAAAACTCTCTACACTGACACAGCCCGAAAAGACGACACCGACCCCAGCCAACATCATGAAGGTTTTGACATTCACGTCTTTATTCTCTATTTTTCCCCACTCAAAACATAGCTCAAATAGGCGCAAATAACAAATCTAGTCGCTTGATTTTACTTGATATTTCTCGTTTATTTATTACTACTGCCCCGCACTATCCTCTGGTAAATGCAAAATATCCAGAGTTTTAACAGCGAAACCTGAACGCCTTAACACTTTCATCCGATCATTAAAAAACCCGCCTTAACAGCGGGTCAGTTGGGAATGACTTAATCATCCAGGGTCGATTCAAAGGCTTTTAAACGTTTATAAATCGACAGTAGTTCAATAATGGTGGGCCAGGAGGCAATTAAATACTGGAACGATTCACGCACTTTCCCGAACACGTTACCAATCTGCATCATCAGGCCGAGGGTAATCGCTCCCGCAGCAATACTCGGGAACAGCACAAACAGACCGTAAATATTGTCCAGCTGCATGTACCAGATTCGTACCAGGTTGAAATAGGCATAATGGAAATACAGGCGAAAATAGTTCAGACGAACCTTGCTAAACAGCTCTTTCAAGGTTAGCGGATCGGCACGCTCGGCATGATCTTCCCCATAGACCAGTTCTTTACGATAAGCCGCTTCCACCTTCTGGTTGTTAAACTCCAGTCCTGGCAGTTTATAACCGACCACCATCAGCAGTACGGTACCAAACACCGCCCAACCAATTGCCGCCCACACCAGCGCATAAGGAATTTCCCCCAGAATTGGCAGGGTTTTCACATGGCTCGATAGCGTTACCAAAACCGGTAAAAAGGCAATCAGGGTAATGAGCGCTTCAATCAGACTGACGCCCAGACCTTCGGTGGTACGGGCAAAGCGCATGGTATCTTCCTGAATACGCTGCGATGCCCCTTCAATATGACGTAAGCGGTCCCAGTAGGTGGTGTAATAATTGTTCATTGCCGTCCGCCAGCGGAACACATAGTGGCTGACAAAGAACAGGTTAAATACCGAAACCGTCACCGCCACAATTGCCACATACAAAAAGGTCATGATCTCGGCATAGAGGTTATTCACATCACCACCGCCATTGCTCAGCATTTGCTGGATCAGGTCATAAAACGGGCTGTACCAGGCGTTAATGACTACGCTCACCTGCACCCAGAACCAGATATTAAACAGAATGAAGGATGAGCCCCATACCGACCAGCGCTGCCAGGGATTATCCGATTGAATCCGCCAGAAAATTGCAAAAATGGCTGTGGCCAGAAAATACCAGAGATAGAACCAGAGAAATGCCGGTGACCAGAAACGGCTGACCCCAATCGGGAGTTCTGCTTCATGATAGCCTTCAGGCAAACCGATGATGGTGCCCCAGCCTTGTCCACCGGAATACCACAGCACCAGATTAAGAATGAACCAGAGTAACAGCGAACTAAAAAACCATTTCGGATGTGGAAAAAATGACTTAAACATGCAGTGTTCTATTTCCTTTATTCTTTTCAAGATGTTGAAAAGCAGCGTTTACAACATTGCAGCGTGCAATGCGCCACGCGATGACTTCAACATGAGCAATATACAAGATTTCCCCGACAGCGCATGTACTTTTCAGTACCGATTTTTCCACTAACCGGTATTTAAAGCAATATAAAACCCCAATACTCCCCCTGACTATTTTTAGTAAAACAATAAAAAATCAAGAGCTTAAAATACCAATTTTTAGACTAAAAATTTAACTTTATTTTTTAAAATATCAATTACTTATTTATAATCTGACAAATAAAACCCATATTCCCGACCAGACAATGCTAAGATAAATATGTGATACATAATACATTTTTGAGGGAAATCATGATGGAAGTGAAAGCTGTTGAACTTATTCAACCTCTGGTACTTGAGAAAGAGAACTGCCCACCTATCCATTTTGAGACAGGCACTATTTTAAAAGTTCTGATGACCACGCCAACAGCGTATCTGGTCACCGCCGACACTGAATTTAATTTCACCATTTCATTTCAAGATGAAAACAAGGTCTGGCGCAAGCTTTAGTCCTCATTCCAAGCGCGATTCTTATCTCCATTCAAGCAGCTTATCAGGCTGCCTGTTTTTTTTTGCAGATATAAAACCAGAGCAGCCGAATTCCAGCCAACCTTTAAGATACAGTGTGCTGGGAATGTGCCTGTAAATCGACAATCTTACCCTCCTGATCATGATAGACCGTGACAATTTTGGCCTGACGGGATTGCGTTAACATCACCGGTTCCAGCTGAAAATGCTCGGCAAACTGGTTTAGCGGTGCCGGTTGCATGGTCTGGAGGGAATATGCCGGAATATAGTTGGTCCACAGCCATAAACTCAAGCCACAAGCCACCAGCGCACTAAAACCGTTTTGCAGAATACTTAGCATCAACTGGGCCACTTGCTGAATCAGTGCATCCCGTTCCAAATCCAGTAAACCCAGACTGCTTAAAACCGGCTGCCACAACAGGCCCCAGGTCAGCCATAAGCCGGCGGTACACACGTTCGAGGCATAACGCTTTTGCCACGGCAATTCATAGCGATAATCAATAATTAAAGTATTGGCTTTCACAACTTTACTCTCAACACATCACATCGCGACAGTTAGCTGTCACGTTTAATTCCACGATCGGGACTGATCCAGCGTGCACGTTTCCCTTCCCCACGCAGCAGCATTTTTGGAAACGCCACAATACTGGCCGATACGGTAATCAGCCAGAACATGAACGGATACCAGATCATCCAGAAATAGTTTTTGGCCAGATTTTTTTCATAGCGGCTGTCCATCCATTTGCTGACCATAAACTGGAACAAACAGGTCGCGCCCAGCACAATACCCACCCCTTGCGGTAAAAACGGCGATTGCAGTTCCGGCAACGGTAAAATAGGCAGGCAGAAACTTAACATCCAGAGCAGACACAGCAACAGCAGCAGATATGACCAGACCAGAGTCAGCATCATTTCCAGAATCAGCGGCCACAAATAATTCAGCTTGGGCTTAAAAATTACATCAATATTTTTATTTAACACCTGCGCCCCACCCATGGCCCAGCGCAAACGCTGTTTCCATAAGCCTTGCAGGGTTTCCGGCATCAGTACCCAGACCAGCGCATTCGGTTCAAATTCAATTTTCCAGCCGGCACGCTGCAGTTTCCAGGAAATATCAATATCTTCGGTCAGCATATCGTGCGACCAGTAACCGACCTGATGTACCGCGCTTTTACGAAAGGCGGTAATCGCGCCGGAAACAGTAAAAATACGGCCATAGGTGCGCTGGGCACGTTTAATCATGCCAATAATCGAGGAGAATTCTCCGACCTGGACTCGGCCCAATAAGGTCGAGCGATTGCGAATTCGCGGATTGCCCGTAACGGCGGCCACCGCGGGATCACGCTGAAAATGGCGTAACATCCAGCTGGCCGCATGTGGATCGAGCAAGGCATCGCCATCAATTCCAAGCAGATATTCAGCATCGGTGACCAGACTGCCAGCTTGCAGCCCCATGGCCTTGCCCTGATTTTCTGCCAGATGCACCACCCTTAACCGTGGATGCTGGGCCGCCAGACGATTCAGTACCTCGCCAGTATTGTCCGAGCTGCCATCATTAATCGCAATGACTTCAAAGTTGGGGTACTTTAATGCCAGTGCCTGGGTGATGGTTTCCTCGGCATTATCGCCTTCGTTAAAACACGGAATGAGCACCGCCACCAAAGGATATTCCTGTAAAGCTGGCGGCTGAGTAAAGGTCGGATCTTTGCGTTCTTTGACATAGAAAATCAGCGCGCCCATCATCCATAAATAGGACATGAACAGCGGATAATAAAACACAAAGTTCAGCACCGATTGCCAGAGTTCTTGCAACATGGTTGTTCCTCTAGCCTGTTACGGTGCGGATGCGGGCTGAGACTGGAAAGCCTGACGCAGCACAGCCGGATCAGGATGATTCTGGATTGGATCATCCGGATAATAGGCAATGTGCTTCACACCGGCCTGATAGAGTTTCTGAATTGTTTCCGCAATTTCCGCAGATGGAATTTTATTGCCACTGCGCCAGTCGACGGCCTGCAATTCAAATACCGTTTTACGCAGCCCTTGCGGATACTGCTGCACCCGACTCAATAGCTGCCGATAAAATTGCACCGGATCATCGACCTGTTCCATATATGGCATGGCCATAATCGCGGTGAAGTCATAACGGTTTAGCGACTGTTCCAGCGACTGGGCATACCAGTTTTCTGAATAGGCCGATAGTGCCACCTGTGCATACAGATTGCGCGAGGTCTGCAAATAAGGCTGATACTGACGCACGGTCTCGGCCAACTCCATGGCAAAATCATCAATTACTTTGACTTTATAAGCTGTCCATTTCTGTAAGGCGGCATCATCAGCACGCAGTTGTGCCAGATCAGTCGCTAAGCCCTGCTGCTGATAGGCCTTTTTGGCCCAGCTGCTGGCATCTTCATAATCGGACAAGGTGGCATCATCATGGAAAATAATGCCGTTGAACTGCGCCGATTTGGCCAGATCTTCATAAATGCCTTTAATGGTGTTGCGGGCGCGCGGCGAAAATGGGCTTAAACGGTGATAGCCCATGTTCAGATGCTTACCGCTATGCGGCTGCTCGGTTTGCACCAGATCTTGGGCCACCGGATTCGAGACCGGTAATTCCCAGGCAAATACCGGCATCCAGGCATAGACACGACGTACCTGAGTCCGGGTCTGTATTTGCCAGGCCACACGGTTAAACAGGTCGGCACGCATTGGAATATAACGGTTCGGGAAATAGACCAGATCGGCCGAGCCATTGCCATCCGGATCAGAAAATGCCTGCAAATATACGGTATTGACGCCAATCTGCTGAATCCGGTCCAGCAATAAGCCTAAATTACGTTCCTGCTGCTGCGGGTCCGGATCATAAATATAGTCAATATCGACATGCATGATCTTTTGCGGACGGTCATTGTCCGTGCGCTGCTGCTGATGTTTCTGGATTTCTTTAGCCAGCAGCGCTGCATCCATGTGTTTTTGAATCAGAATTCGCGGCAATCTGGAAAAACTGTTTACAGGTTGATTCTCGGCATCATCTAGCGTCAGGCTGATTGGCATCTTCAGTTTTTCAGCAATTTTTA
Source organism: Acinetobacter sp. CIP 53.82 (assembly GCF_000369465.1). Taxonomy (NCBI): domain Bacteria; kingdom Pseudomonadati; phylum Pseudomonadota; class Gammaproteobacteria; order Moraxellales; family Moraxellaceae; genus Acinetobacter; species Acinetobacter sp. CIP 53.82. Next base: position 639,024 of record NZ_KB850046.1, read on the forward strand.
CCGTATGCAAGTTATAGCGACCATAGGGCCAGACCATAATTTTTGGCGCTTTCAGGCCATGTTTTTGCAATAGGCGCTGATTGGCTTTTAAGTCCTGCTGAATACGTTTCTGATAAGCGTTGTTATCTTCATAACGCTGCTGCTGCGGAAAATAGGCGCGTGCTACGGTGGCTGGCAATTCATTGCCCTGCGGATTGGCCACAATGCCTTTATGCAGGTCATAACTGTGGCTGGCAATTTCCACCAGACCGCTGGCCTGTAATTCTTTTAACTGTGCCCAGCTTAAAAAATGCTGGCGTGACACCAGTTGCCCGCCAAAATTAACCTGTTGCTGTTCTGCTGGTTCTAACCAGCGCCCAACCACCGACAACACGGCCGGAATATTCCGCTGTTTTAAAACAGGATAGACATGCTGATAAAAACTTTGATAGCCATCATCAAAACTCAACAAGACTGATTTTTCCGGTAGCGCCTTGTTGTGTTGCTGTGCCTCTAACAGTTGCTGACTGCCAATAAACTGAAAGCCATTTTGTACCAGCCAGTCCAGATGCTGCTGCAATTGTTTAGGATCAATTGCATATTCAGGCATTAACGGTTGTGGTTCAGAAGTAACTTCGTGGTAGGCAAGGATCGTCAAGTTTTTCATTTCATTTCCCGCCTGTGCCCACCCCATGAGCATACTACAAAGAAAGAAAACAAAAATCTGGACCGCTTTAATAAACTGAAATAGAGGAGACATAAGGCGCGCGGAATTCATGGTACAGACAAGAAGATACGATGCTACATTCGAGCAATTGCGCAGATTCAACCATTATTTTATTATTATTTGTGTATACATTTGTTAATTAATCCCGTTTTTTTTCTTTTTGCCCTTGCTTTCAAAATAAAGCAATAAAATATTTATCATTTTATATCATTCACTTAGTTTTACTTATTTTTTAGCCACCTGCCAACGGGTCAGTTGATAATTTTCTAAAGTGTATATGCTTTTCCAGGCCCAAAATGTGACCTGGTTTTCACCTTTAAATTCTCACTATTTGATACTGAAGCATTTTTCAAAAAGCTAATACATCTGCAAAAATGGAAATGTGGAGATCATTTTGAGCTGAATCTTCATGGCTGAAATAGTATGGATTGAGCCATCTAGATGATTGGAAGTGGGCCGATGAAATCATGCCCTTTACCCTCCCCTCTCTGGCATATTGTGCAGTCTTAGGGTTTAATAAAATCTACCCCAAGTGCACATGGAGAAAAGATGCAATCGCTCGTATGCTATAAACAGCTGCCGATCTGGACACAAGACACTATCCCGCCCGGCTTTTTACGCCAGCACAATACCAAAGCCGGCACTTGGGCCCAACTGAAGGTTTTAAAAGGTGAATTGCGTTTTGCCTTGCTCGATGAAGCAGGCACGCTGTTGTCTGAACATCTGTTTAGCCCGGAACAGCAACCGCCCATGCTTGAGCCGCAAGTGTGGCACAAGATTGTTTCGGCCAGTGCCGATATTGAATGTCAGCTCAGCTTCTACTGCACAGCCGATGACTACTTTGCCAAAAAATATAAACTGACCCCGACCCATTCAGAAATTCTGGCCGCACAGCCATCTTTACAGGGCAACACGGCGCTGGATGTTGGCTGTGGCAGTGGTCGTAATGCGCTGTTTTTAAGTCAGCACGGTTTTCAGGTCGATGCCTGGGATGTCAATGCCCAAAGTCTGGAGCGCCTGAACGAGATTATTCAGCAGGAACAGATTCAGAACATTCACACCGCACTGCGGGATTTAAATATTAATCCACAGATTCAGGGTCAATACGATTTTGTGTATTGCACGGTGGTGATGATGTTTTTACAACCCGACACCATCCCGACTCTAATTCAGCAGATGCAGCAGGCCACCAAAGCTGGTGGCCTTAACCTGATTGTTTGCGCGATGGATAGTGAAGATTATCCGATTCAACTGGACTTCCCTTTTAGCTTTAAAGCCGGTGAGTTAAAAGCTTATTATGAAGGCTGGACTTTGCTGAAATACAATGAAAATGTGGGTGAACTGCACCGTGTCGATGAACAGGGCAAGCGTATTCAACAGCGCTTTGCGACATTATTGGCACAGAAAACAGCGTAAAAAATTTATCCTTACATATAAAAGCTGATCATCTGGATGATGGGTCGGCTTTAGAGAAAGAATAAAAAACAGTGATAGTCAGCAAGTTTAATAACTTGCTGATGATTCAATAATTATTGGATAAAGCGACTAAGAAAACGTTACAGCAGATATTCCCAGATCACATAGCCTAGACCAAAACCAATCAATGAGTACAGCGTAATAATAAAGAAGACAAAACTCGCGCTATTTTTCTTTTTTAAAAAGCTCATTGTGATCTCAACGGTAGAATCTGTTGTCACATCTTACCCCAATTTGAGGATTTTTAAAGAGAAATTGGAGTTTATCGTGCTGACTAAAAAAATCCAGAAGTGCAATTACTCATCACTCGAGACTGTAAATTAAATTGTGTAATTGCCTGAATTTGCTATGTTCATATTCACAACGGAGTCAGGCAATATGATGAACGAACAACAACTAAAAGACCTTGCAGCAGAATTTGCTAAAGGAATCAAAACAGAAGACGACCTCAACCAATTCACCCGATTGTTGACCAAACTCACTGTTGAAACGGCTCTTAATGCCGAACTTACCGAACATCTCGGACATGAAAAAAAATGCCCGTAAATCTGGCTCAAATTCACGCAATGGTTATTCTAGTAAGACTGTACTTAGCGATGATGGGGAGATTGAGATCACCACACCACGTGATCGTGATGGCACTTTCGAACCTCAGTTGATTAAGAAAAATCAGACCCGTATCACGCAAATGGATAGCCAGATTCTATCCCTTTATGCCAAAGGCATGACCACCCGTGAAATCGTTGCTACCTTCAAGGAAATGTACGATGCCGATGTATCTCCAACGCTCATTTCCAAGGCGAACAGCACTGCTGTGAGGATGCCGTCAATGAGCAGGTTGCTGAATGGCAAAACCGTCCGCTGGATGTGATCTATCCCATCGTTTATATGGACTGTATTGTGGTTAAAGTCCGTCATAATGGCAGTGTCATCAACAAGGCTGTATTCCTTGCCTTAGGCATTAATCTTGATGGACACAAAGAACTGCTCGGCATGTGGATGGCTGAGAATGAAGGTGCCAAGTTCTGGCTGAATGTCCTGACTGAGCTTAAAAACCGAGGGTTGCAGGATATTCTGATCGCCTGCCTTGCGAAGCAGTGCTTCTCAGGACTAAAAGGCTTTCCTGATGCCATTAACAGCGTATACCCGCAAACCCACATCCAGCTGTGCATTATCCACATGCTGCGCAACAGCTTGAAATACGTGTCATGGAAAGATTACAAGGCGGTCACTCAGGATTTAAAAGCCGTTTATCAATCACCCACTGAAGAGGCAGCCTTGATGGCCCTGGATCAATTTGCCCAAACTTGGGATGACAAGTACCCACAGATCAGCAAAAGCTGGCGTACGCACTGGGAGAATCTGAATACCTTCTTTGCTTATCCAGCCGAGATACGCAAAGCCATCTACACTACCAACGCAATCGAGTCATTAAACAGCGTAATACGCCAAGCGATCAAAAAACGTAAAGTCTTTCCAACGGATGATTCTGTACGTAAAGTGATTTACCTGGCAATTGATGCAGCATCTAAAAAGTGGAATATGCGCGATTCGCGACTGGCGTTTAGCCATGAGCCGCTTTATTATTGAATTCGGTGACCGCTTAAGCAATCACCTTTAAATTGATGAAAAGCAATTACACAAAATTATTTACAGGCTCCATCACTCTAAAATAGAGTTACAATTTTTATTCTGCTTTATAAAAGCATGGTACGCGGATTCAATTTATAGGGCTTATATGTCGATTGTAATCTTCTATTATGCTTTTTATCTCTAAACAAACTTGTATCTTTTATGTCCAAGCTCAATCATTTTTGCCAATCTATTTATTGATCATTCACCGATATGAACATTATCTTATCGCTCCAACACCTCATTAGGTAAAACAAACTCTAACTTAATATCGTATGCAGTCACTGTCCGTGTACACTTTGGTTTATCTAGTCCTTTACATTTTTCATGACGGTCTAATTTATTGTTTTTTTTAAATCAAATTAATAAGAAATAAAAATCTCCTCTTAAAAGAGCGGTCGTACATTCTATTATTCTTCACCATCAAACTGCCAGAATACAATCCCCCAATCACTTTTAAAATCAGGAAAGATATCTCCCTGTTTAAAATATTGACGTGAATTTTCTTTGGCAAATGTATACCAGTAGCCGCTGCATGGGGATAAGAACAAGCAAGAAATTGCAAAATTAAGCGTGGCACACACAGCATAAGGCCACTGATATTTCTACTTGTTGAAATAAAAATGTGGCAAAAATGTGGCAAATAAAAAAGCCACTTACATAAGTGGCTGATTTATAAAATAAATTCTGGTGGAGGTGGCGGGAGTTGAACCCGCGTCCGCCAACACTACGCTCGAGAATACTACATGCTTAGATATCGTCTATTGTTTTAACACTTTAAGACCCGACGAACAGGGTTCAAAGTGCGATCCTCTAAGTTTGGTATAAAGCCCCGAGGCTTGGCTCTATACGGACTTGTGTGCGTTCGCTTCGGTCGGGTTCACTGACCACAAGTATTCAGTGAAGCGGACAAGCGGCCCTTAGGCAGCTAGAGCGTAAGTTTCGTCGTTTGCGACTATTTAAATGCAAATTTGATTTACGAGAGAAAATGCGCTCTCGGCATGCATCTATGAGTTTCATCATCAGCGTCGAAGCCAATAACACCCCCAGACTACAGCGCCATCATAGCATAAAAGTTGAAAATTACGAGATCATTTCACAACTATTCACCGCAAGATCTGCGCTTAATAACATAATTGCGCTAATATTTTAAATTTCAAGTCAGATAACAGTATAAATTATGACTTATTTACTCGCCCTGGATCAGGGCACGACCTCAAGTCGCGCGATTATTTTTAATGAACATGGACAGGTTCAGGCTAGCGCGCAACGCGAAACCCAAATCAACACCCCGCAATCCGGCTGGGTGGAACAGGATGCCCAGGAAATCTGGAGCAGCCAGATGGCTGTGGTGCAACAGGCGCTGGCGTCCGCACGGATTCTGGCCAAAGATATTCATGCCATTGGCCTCACTAACCAGCGGGAAACCACCATCGTCTGGGACAAACGCAATGGCCAGCCCTTGGCTCCGGCCATCATCTGGCAAGACCGGCGCGCAGCCGACTGGTGTAATCAGCTGCTGCAACAGGGACTGCAACAAAAAATACAGCAGACCACCGGATTATTAATTGACCCTTATTTTAGTGCCGGCAAGCTGGTCTGGTTGCTTAAGCATATTCCCGGTCTGGCCGAACTGGCAGCGCAAGGTCATGTTGCCTTTGGTACCGTCGATAGCTGGCTAATCTGGAACCTGACCCAAGGCGCCGAGCATGTAATTGAAGTCAGCAATGCCTCACGCACCATGCTCATGAATTTACAAACCCAAAGCTGGGATGAAGAACTGCTGCAACTTTTTCAGATTCCCGCTTCGGTCTTACCAAAAATCATCAGTTCCGACCATTATGTGGCCGATACCGCTGCCGGCTTACTCGGCGCCCGACTTCCAATCAGCGGCATTCTGGGCGATCAGCAATCTGCCCTGTTCGGCCAGTCCTGCTTTGAGCCGGGCATGGCCAAAAACACCTATGGCACCGGTTGCTTTATGCTGTTTAATACCGGTTCGACACTGCAATACAGCCAGAATAAGCTGCTCAGTACCCTGGCCTGGCAATGCCAGAACCAGACCCATTATGCGCTTGAAGGCAGTGTGTTTATGGCTGGCGCGATTGTGCAATGGCTGCGCGATGGTTTGAGCATCATTCAACAGAGTGCCGAGGTCGAACAGCTGGCCAGTCAGGTCCGCGATACCGATGGCGTGGTGCTGGTGCCGGCTTTTACCGGTCTAGGTGCGCCGCATTGGGACAGTGATGCACGTGCCCTGCTCTGCGGTATGTCGCGTGGCACTCACAAAGCCCATATCGCCCGGGCAGCGCTTGAAGCAATTGCCTTTCAGGTGGCCGATGTTCTCAGCGCGATGCAGTCAGATATTCAGCAACCGCTCAAAGAATTACGGGTCGATGGCGGCGCCAGCTGTAATGATATGCTAATGCAGTTTCAGGCCGATCTGCTCAATGTGCCAGTGTTAAGGCCGCAAATGCGAGAATCCACCGCCTGGGGCGCAGCGGCAATGGCCGGGCTTAAATCCGGGGTGTTTAACAGCTTAAGTGATATTGCCGATAACTGGCAGCTGGAACGCGCATTTGAACCCGGTATGGGAGAAGATCAGCGTCAGGCACATTTGCAAAAATGGCAACAGGCGCTAAAACGTGCCCGTTCCGATCATTAAACGGCGAATACCCGCGAAATCGCTCAAGCTTGATTTTTACGCTATTCACCGCGACTGATCCAAATAAAAAACAGGCCCGATTGAGCCTGTTTTTTTATCTGCCAATCAATCCATTTGGATTAATAAGCATAAGACGCAATTGCGGTGGCAATGGCTTTATGTTCATCATTGACCAGAGTCATGCGCATGGTACAGCCTTTACGGCCCAAACGCAGGGTTTCAGCACGGGCCGTAAAATATTTGCCTCGCCCCGGCGCCAGATAATCCACCCGCATATCCACCGTGGCCAATCGGGTCACTTTCTTGATGGTATCAGGCAACTGCTCCGGCTCGGTGCGCTTATACAGCTCGCCCATCGCCACAATCCCGCCCACACTGTCCAGAATTGTCGCAGCCACCCCACCATGTAAAATCTGGAAAGCCACATTGCCAATCAGCTGCGGCTGCATCTCGATATAGGCTTCAATCTGCTGATCCACCACGCGCATCTGCATACCGTTATGCTTAAAAAATGGTGAACTGTTAAAGGCCTGACACAATTGCTGTAAGACGACATCAATATCTACTTTCGAACCCAAATGAATGCCTCCGGTCCACTTTTTTGCCATATCGCTCATAAATTGGCCAATTACCTTAAATTGAGAAAAAACGCATGTATTTTGCCCCACAATCCTGTTTATGGGTCTACAATATTGCCTAGTTTAATACTGATCAGTGAGATTGTTATGACTTATACGTTCAATCGTCCCGCATTTCCTGCCACTCGTATGCGTCGTATCCGTAAAAATGACCAGCTACGTGCCATGGTGCGAGAAACCCAGCTCACGGTTGATCATCTCATTTATCCAGTATTTGTTTTACCCGGTCAGAACCAGACCCAAGATATTCCAAGCATGCCCAACATTCAGCGCCTGTCGGCCGATCTGCTGCTGAAAAAAGCCGAGCGCCTGCTGGAACTGGGTGTGTCTAAACTGGCGCTGTTTCCGGTCACCCCACAAGAAGATAAAAGTCTGACCGCCGAAGCTGCCTGGCGCGAAGATGGCCTGGTACAAAGCACGGTCCGTTTACTGAAAAAAGAACTCCCGGAGATGGTGTTGATTACCGACGGCGCCCTCGATCCGTACACCACCCATGGTCAGGATGGCATTATTGATGACAGTGGTTATGTGCTGAATGATGAAACCGTAGCAGCCTTAATCAAGCAATGCTTAAGCCATGCCGAAGCCGGTGCCGATGTGGTTGCGCCAAGCGACATGATGGATGGCCGTATTGGTGCTATTCGTCAGGCACTGGAAGCACAAGGTCATATCTATACCAATATTATGGCTTACTCGGCCAAATATGCTTCCAGCTTTTACGGCCCGTTCCGGGATGCCGTCGGTTCGGCCAGCAATTTAAAAGGCGGCAATAAATACAATTACCAGATGGATATTGGCAACCGTGCAGAAGCGCTGCATGAAATCGCGCTGGATATTCAGGAAGGCGCCGACATGGTGATTGTCAAACCAGGTATGCCATATCTAGATATTGTCCGTGAAGTCAAAGATACCTTCGCTGTGCCGACTTTTGTCTATCAGGTCAGTGGCGAATACGCGATGCTGGCTGCTGCCATTCAAAATGGCTGGTTATCCGACAGCGTGATCATTGAATCGCTGATGAGCTGCCGCCGTGCCGGTGCCGATGGCATTTGGACCTACTTTGCAGAAGAAGCCGCACTCAAACTCAAAGACATGAAATAAGGATATTGCCACTGCAATGAAGCACATTGCCATGATTGGCGCCGGCATTAGTGGACTGATGTCGGCGCTGGAGCTATTAGAACAGGGCTGCTCGGTCAGTATTTTTGATCAGCAGCAATCCGGTCAGGCAGCCTCCTGGGCCGGTGGTGGTATTCTCTCTCCAATGTATCCGTGGCGTTATCCGGCTGCGGTAAATGTGCTGGCGCAATCAGCCAAGACTGAATATCTGCGCTGGAATGCTAAACTTCAGCCTGACACCGGTATTGATTTTCAGATCCATGAAACCGGTATGCTGATTTTTGATGAAAGCGATTTTGATATCGGTCTGAATTTTGCCGAGCAGTTTCAGCAACCGATGCAGCAGGCAGAGCATCTGCACAGTACCGAACTGCATCAGCTGAATCCGCATATTTCCGCCCAGTTCCAGCAGGCCATCTATTTCCCGCAGCTGGCCAATGTGCGTAATCCGCGTTTATTACAGTCAATTCTGTGCTATTTAAAGCAGCATCCACGGGTGCAGCTGTTTGAACACTGCCCGATTGAACGCCTAGAACTGCACGGTCAGCAAGTACGCGCCATTGTTGATCAGACCGGACAGCGTTATCAGGCCGATGACTATGTCTTGACCACCGGCGCCTGGTCAGCGCGCTGGGCCGAGCAGCTTGATGTACAGATTCCGGTACGTCCGGTACATGGACAGATGGTACTGTTTAAAACTCCTGAAAACTGGCTGCCCACCATGTGCATGAATCAAGTCATGTATCTGATTCCGCGTCAGGACGGCCATATTGTCTGTGGTTCCAGTATGGCAGAACAGGGCTTTGATACCCGTTTGAATGCCGATACCACGGCCAATATTCTGGAGGCCAGCTATGCCATGGTGCCAGCCTTAAAAGACCTGCCCATCGTCAAGCAATGGGCCGGTTTACGCCCGGGCTCACCAGACGGCGGTATTCCCTATATTGGCTTGATGCCAGCGTTTGACAATCTGTGGGCCAATTTTGGCCATTTCCGCAATGGCTTATGTATGGCACCAGCCTCTGCGCGTTTGCTGCGTCAACTGCTATTGGGCCAGACCCCGGATGTATCTCCTGAGGCTTATAGTCCCGCCCGTTTACAGCATGCTGCACTGGCCAGTTAAGATTGGAACAATTCCCCTACCCGAGATGAGGCGAAGGGAAAATACGTCAGATGATTTAGCCCTGATGCTATGAACCAAACATTTTCGCCGCCATCCGCTGCGCCTGTTTGCCATAAAACCAGTACGTCAGCAGATACAGCGGAATGGCAATTAATAACCACATAATCACCACCACGCTTAAAAATTGCGGCTGCTGTAAATACAGCAGAAAATCCTGCCAGATGGTTGGATTCTGACGGGAAAAAATCCAGATGCCGAGTAATAAAAAGGCCAGATTATAGCCCCAGAAAATCAGGCTAAAACCCAAGGTCAGCTTTTTACGCTCGGCCTGAGACGGTGCGCGCTGCTGCTGTTTTAAAAATTTAAACAGCACCCAGATCATGGCAACCAAGTAAGGCACTGCGGTTAAAATGCCGCCCACACCTGCCGGTAACAATGCAGCCAGTACCCCGCAGATACAGGTAAAGATCAGACAGAAAAATAAAAACCAGAGAAAATAACGTGTTAGAGAAATCATTAAACTGTCTACCTGAGCCATAAGCAACTAGTATAAAAAAAATTGATTTTTTTTGCATGATCCTGTCAACCGTTGTGCCCGAACAGGCGTTATATATGGCACAAGCTTCATCTCCGGCGAATTTGTAACGGCATCCACAAATTTTTCGGGAAGCTTTGCTAAAGCAATAAGCGAATGTGAATCAAGTTTTTGTATAGCAGCCAAATGCTTTGTTCATCGCACTTTTTATTTGGCCGACGATTTATCATCACTCGAATCGTCGGCTTTTATTTGTCTGGCCTTTGCTGGTGAGCAGCACTCATCTTCAGGACAATAAAGATTAAACCTTAGCGTTTTATACCGGTACAGAATTTTAAATTTCGCCCTCAGCTATAGTATGCTTGCCTAAAGCAAAACAGGTTGATGACATGGCAGTGCATTTTTTTCATACGTCAGATTGGCATTTGGGGCAATTTTTCCATAACCACGATCGTGAATATGAACATGCACATTTTTTAGACTGGTTATTAGAACAAATCCAGGAAAAACAGCCGAATGCCCTGTTTATTGCCGGGGATATTTTTGATGTGATTAACCCGGCCTCCAGCGCGCAGCGCCAGCTGTACCAGTTTCTGGCCGATGCTCATGCCATTGCACCACACATGCAAACCCTGATGATTGCCGGTAACCATGACTCCGGCTACCGCATTGAACAGGTGGAACCGTTGCTGGCCAAGTTTAAAGCCAAGGCGGTTGGGGTGATTCAGCGCAATACCGACAACCAGCTGGATCTCGACCGTTTACTGGTGCCAATTTATGATGCCGAAAACAAAGTTATTGCCTGGTGTCTGACCCTGCCGTTTTTGCGCACTGCGGAAATTACCGGACTGAATGAGCAGACCCAGAACGCCCAGAATGCGATTGCCTATTTACATCAGCAGTTGATTGCCGAAGCCAAACGCCGTAAAACGGAAGATCAGGCACTAATCCTGATGTCACATGCGCATATGCAAGGTGGCGAAACCTCAGATTCAGAACGGCCGATCATTATTGGTCATGAAGAAGCACTTTCCACTGCCCTATTTGATGATGTGATTGACTATGTCGCGCTGGGGCATCTGCATAAACCGCAAAAAGTCCAGCATCCACATATCCGCTATAGCGGCTCTCCAATTCCGCTGTCTTTTAGTGAAATCCAGTACAAGCATCAGGTGCTCGAGGTCAAGATTGACCCGCAGGCTGCGCCCGAACAGCGCCTGCAACTGGGCTCACTGCTGATTCCGCGCAGTGTACAGCTGCACCGTATTCGCGGCAGTCTGGATGAAGTGTTTCAGCAACTGAAAGCCCTCCCGCAAGGTACGGTGGAACGCATCTGCCAGCGTGATTATCTGGAAATTGAATACAGCACCGATGTACCACCACCGGTCGATTTACGCCAGCAGATTGAACAGACCTTACCGGAACAGCGCTATCGCCTGTTACGCATTTGCCGGGTCTACACCCCACAGGAAGATCAGGCCGCAGATCAGTCCAAAATTGATCTGGCCCCGCCCACACCGGACAGCTTATTCAAACAGTTGTGGAGCAAAATGGGCTATCAGCCGGATGCCTCGGTCGAGCGAGATTTTATGCAGCTGCTGATTGAAGCGCAGCATAGCCTTGAACAAGAACAGCCATAAGGATCAGACATGAAAATTTTACGTTTAAGTCTGAATAATCTGGCTTCTATTGCCGGCACCCAGGACATCAACTTTGAAAGCGCACCGCTGGCTCATGCCGGCCTGATTGCGATTACCGGAAAAACTGGGGCCGGTAAATCGACCCTGCTCGATGCCATGTGTCTGGCGCTGTATGACCAGATTCCGCGCTTAAACGGCGCTGCCGGGGCGCTTAAAGATGCCAGCGGTCAGGGCATCTCGATTAAAGATTCTAAAAATATTCTGCGCCGCGGCTGTACCCAAGGCTTTGCCGAACTGGAATTTATTGCGCTGGATCAAAAGCGTTATCTGGCACGCTGGGAAGTGCGCCGCGCCCGTAACAAGGTCGATGGCAATTTAAAAGTCGAACGCGCGATTACCGCTGTGGAAGATCAGCGCGTGCTGACCCAGAAAATTTCGGAATGCACCCCGACTGTTGAAAAGCTGATTGGGCTGAGTTTTGAGCAGTTTACCCGCGCCGTCTTGCTGGCCCAGTCTGAAGTGGGTGCCTTTTTAAAGGCCAAAGATCAGGACCGCGCCGACTTGCTGGAATATCTGACCAATTCCCATATTTTCAGTCTGGTCAGTCAGAAAGCCTTTGAAAAAATCCGCCAGATTCGCAGCGAAAAAGAACAGTTACAACAACTGATGGGGCATATTGAGTTGCTTAGTGATGAGCAGCTACAAGCCCTGCAACAACAGCATGCCCAGAGCAAACTGAGTCTGCATGAAAAACTGCAAAGCGAAAAACTGCTGTTGAATGATTTAAGCTGGTACAAGCAGCAACATCGTCTGCACAGTGAAATTCAGGCCAAAAAAGAATTTTATCTGGTGCAGGTCGATGCCAACCAGAAAATGCAGCCGCAGCGTGACCTGCTGGCGCAGCTGGACCAGTTTCAGGAAATCCGTGAACAGTATCTGCAGCAGCGCCAGCAACAGTTGCAACAGCAACAACTAGCGCAGCAACTTGAGCAATTCCAGCCGGAATTTCAACACTGTGAACAGCAGCATCAGCAGGCACAGCAGCAGCTGGAACAATTGCAGCACAGCGCGCAACAACAGCAGAAAGAACAGCTACAGTTACAACCCGTGTTAGAACAGGCACTACAGCTGGATGGCCAGATTGAGCATCTGATTCAGCGCTATAAAGAAGCCGATGCCCAGCTGAAACAGATTCAACATGAAAAAATTACACCACTAACCACCCAGCAGCACGGCCAGCAACAGCACTTACAGCAGTTGCATACGCAATTAGAACATCTGGAACAGCAATCGGCCCAGCATGCCTTTCTGGCAGTATTTGACCGTGAGCCACACAGTATTCTGCAACGCTTGCAGCAATTCCAGAAACTGCAACAACAGCTACAGCAGCAGGCGCCGGTACATGCACACAGTTCACTGGCTCAACTGCAACAGCAGCTAGATGATGTAAAACAGCAACAGGCCGATGCGCTCCAGCAGGCCGGCTCACTGGCTGAACTGGAACAGCAAGCCACAGAACTGGAACAGCAGCAGGTACAGCACCAGCAACACAGCCAACAGCTGGAACAAGCCCTGTTCCTGTTACAACACATGCTGAACGAGCAGCAGGAACAGCAGCAATTACAGCAGCACATGACCCAGCTTCAGGCCGAGCTGAGCAGCTTGCAACAGGCGCAAACTGAAGCACAGCAGCACTACCGGAATGCCCAGACGGCACGTGAACAGCTGGAACAGATTTTTGCCCAGCAGCGTTTATTGCAGGCACAAAGTGTGCAGGAGTTGCGTCAGCAGCTGCAAGCAGAACAGCCGTGTATGGTCTGCGGTAGTACTGAGCATCCATTTGTCAGTCATCAGGATTTGCTGGAATCTGCGATGCAGTCGGTGCAGGACACCCAGTTACAACAGGCCCAGCAGCAGGAACAGCAGTGCCAGCAGCAGCTCCAGCAATTACAACTACAACATTCCAAACAGCAAACCCTGCTGGAACAGAAACAGCTACGCTCTAGCCAGCTTCAAGACAGTGTGCAACAGAAACTGCAGCAGGTTCAAAAGCTCAGCCCAAGCACACAGCTGGATGATACAGCACACGATCTGACCGCCTTACAGACCACACTGCAACACAAGCTAAATCAGCAGCAACAGCAGTTACAGCAGCTAAAAACTCGCCAGCAACAGCTGAAAAGCCAGACCCAGCAGCTGCAACATTTGCAGCAACAGATTCAGTCCCTGCAGTTACTCTGTCAGCAATTCCAGCAGCTGGAACAACTGATTGAACCGGTTACCCAGGCACTGGAACCGGCCCAGCAAGTGCAATGGGCGAACCAGGCCGAGATGTGTCAGACTCTTATTGCCCTGCTGAGCAGCCGGACTCAATACCTGCAACAGCGCGAGCAATGCCTGCAACAGCAGCAGGAATTACAGCGCCAGATCAAAGACGGCGAACAGCAACTACAGTTCTATCAGCAGCAACAGCAACAGCTGAGCAATGACCTTACCCATGCACAAACTCAAGGCAGCCAGTTGCGCCAGCAGGTACGTGATCTCAGCCAGCAACATGCTGGACAGGTGCTGGATACCGGCAAAGCCTGGCAGCAGCTGTTACGAGAGCAGCAGCAACAACTCCAGCAGCAGGTAGAACAGCAACACCTGCACTGCCGTCAGCTGGAACAGCAATTCCAGCAGGCGCAGCTGAAACAGCAAGACCTGCATACACGCCAGCAGCAGCTTCTGGAAAGTGTACAGCAGCTACAGCATAACATTCAGCAGTGGCAAAGCCAGCATCCACAGTTCACTGCCGAGAAGATTGAGCAGTGTCTGGGTATTGATCTGGCCAGCTGGCAGGCCATGCGTCAGGCCATCCAGCAACAGCAGCAAGCCATGCTCAGTGCACAAAGTGCGCTGGATGTATTGCAGGAGCAATTCCAGCAGCATCAGGCCCAGCAACCAACTGCCAGCTATGATGAGGTGACCACCCAACTGGAACAGCTGGAACAAGAAAAAAACAGCTTGCAGGAGCAGTTTAACCAGCTGGAAACCCAGTTACGCATGCAGCAACAGGCGCAGGCACAACTGTCCAAATTCCAGAGCCAGATTGAAAAAATTCAGGCTGAAGAATATCGCTGGGGCCGGATTGCCGATTTAATTGGCAGCAAGGAAGGCACCAAATTCCAGAAAATTGCCCAGGAACATCATCTGGATATTCTGGTGGAACATGCCAACCAGCAACTGCAGCCACTGGCGCCGCGTTATCAGCTACAACGTATTCCCAACAGTCTGGGCCTCGCGATTCTGGATCATGACATGAATGGCGAAATCCGGCCGGTACTGTCTTTATCGGGGGGTGAAACCTTCCTGGTATCACTGGCGCTGGCACTGGCCATTGCCAATATGGCCTCCGGCTCCATGAAACTGGAATCGCTGTTTATTGATGAAGGCTTTGGGACGCTCGATCCGGCCTCGCTACATATGGTCATGAATGCGCTCGACCGGCTGCAAAGCCAGGGCCGTAAAGTGGTGCTGATTTCCCATATTCAGGAAATTCACGAACGGATTCCGGTCCAAATTCAGGTCAAACCAATTGGTGCTGGGGCCAGTACCCTGCAGATCGTAGGCTAGACCATGTTCTGGCACTATCGTCCGCTCTCGCCGCAGCTCAGCCTGCAGCTGGAAAGCCTGCGCGGATGGAGTGCCATTCTGGTGCTGTTCAGCCACTGTTTTCAGGCCTTTATTGGTCCGCTGGATCAAACCCTCTATTCGGGTGTGCGTCTGCTCGGACAAGCCGCAGTGATGATGTTCTTTGTTCTAAGCGGCTATCTGATTGGACATTCCATCCGTCACAATATCCATCGCCATCGACAGTTTTCAGGCTTGGCCTATAGCCGGCAACGCTGCCAGCGTATTCTGGGACCATTTTTATTTGCCATGTTGCTGACCTTGTTATTGTATGCACTGGCGCCCTATTTCTTTGCATCCGGCTCCCATAACATTGAGGCGAGCCAAAGCTTTATGATCCGGCACAGCTATGACATTAGTGCAGCCGATTTTCTCGGTTCACTGTTTTTCGTCAATGGTTTTGTAACGCCGACCGTATCGGCCAATGCTGCCCTCTGGAGCCTGAGTTATGAAGTCTGGTTTTATGTTCTGGCCGGTTGTCTGGTGACATTCAGACCTGGGAGCATCCTGCTGTTTTTAACCCTACTGCTCGGCCTAAGCCTGCTCAATATCCAGTTTCTGATTTATTTTCTGGTCTGGCTGCTGGCTTTTACTTTTGCCAGTCCGGCATGGAGCAAACAGATTCCAGCCACTCAGCTGCACTATTTTAAATCCGGTTTTCTGCTCTTGGCGCTGCTGATTGCCCTGTTTGATGCCTACCAGTTTCACTCTGTTTATCTGGCACAGTACTATACTGGCGAAAATTTCAGGCTGTTTAACCTGTGTATCGGAATTGCGGCGGCCTGCTGGCTGCTACAACTGGCGCGTGGTGAACGGCAGATTCAGGTGATCTGGCCGGCTTCCGCGCAGTTTTCCTATACCCTGTATATCACCCATTTCCCGTTGCTGATTTTTATCCTGGGCTGTTTTCCGTTTACGCTGCAGCACGGTTTAGGAGTAGCTCTGCTCAGCCTGATTATCACAATGGCAGTGCTGATTGGTTTTGCCTGGCTGGTGGCGCAAAAACTGGAGCCACCACGCCGGATTGAACGACACTTGTCCTAAGCGGACTGTGATGTCAAACAATAAGCTGAATATTGTGATGCAGCATTATTTCGAATAATCACGCGCACCAAATAATGCCGTACCAATCCGCACCATGGTCGAACCTGCGGCAATTGCTGCATTTAAATCACCGGACATGCCCATACTTAACGTATCCCAATCTGCAGGCTGTGCATGTTGCGCCTTGACCGTATCAAACAGTTGTTTGGCATCCTGAAAGGCGGCAGTGTTATTTGGTGCCGGAATCACCATCAGGCCACGTAAACGTAAATTCGGCAACCGACTGATCTGCTCGACCAGCGCCGGTACTTCGCCAGGGCTACAGCCATCTTTGCTATCCTGTCCATCAATATTGACCTGCAGGCAGATATTCAGTGGCGCCTGCTGATCGCTGCGCTGATTGGACAAGCGCTCAGCAATAATCAGCCGGTCTACCCCATGCACCCAGGCAAATTTTTCAGCCAGATGTTTGGTTTTGTTGCGCTGCACATGGCCAATAAAATGCCACTCAATCTCTAAATCCTGCAGCGCCTCAATTTTTTCCAGCGCTTCCTGTAAATAGTTTTCGCCAAAGGCTCGCTGTCCGGTCTGGTACATTTCCTGCAACACAGCACTCGGATGGGTTTTGGAAACCGCCAGCAGCTGGACCTCTGCCGGGTCACGCTGCGCCTGCTGACAGGCATGCTGAATTTGTTCTAACACATGTTGACGCGATTTTTGCAGGCTATTCATTGATGCGGTTCTCATTTTCATTCATCTTTTTTACTTTGCCCTCGTGCTAGGTGTTGGTTAAGCTGAGGGAAAGCCGTATTATTCTAACAAAATAATTAAGATTTATATGATCTCGGGGAACTTATGGATATTACAGAACTATTGGCCTTTTCGGCAAAAAATGGGGCATCGGATTTACACCTGTCGGCAGGCATGCCGCCACTGATTCGTGTGGATGGTGAAGTACGCCGCATCAATTTGCCCGCCTTGGAACATAAAGAAGTTCACAAGCTGGTCTATGACATCATGAACGACAAACAGCGCCGTGATTATGAAGATAACCTGGAAACCGACTTCTCGTTTGAAGTCCCGGGCGTGGCACGTTTCCGTGTTAACGCATTTAACCAGAACCGCGGTGCGGGCGCGGTGTTTCGTACCATTCCCTCTAAAGTACTGACCATTGAAGATTTGGGAATGGGTCAAATCTTTAGAGATATCTGTGACTATCCACGCGGTCTGGTGCTGGTCACAGGGCCGACGGGTTCGGGTAAATCCACCACCCTGGCGGCAATGATTGACTATATCAATGACAATCGCTATGACCACATTTTGACCGTGGAAGACCCGATTGAATTTGTGCATCAGTCTAAAAAATGTCTGGTCAACCAGCGTGAAGTGCATCGTGATACCCACGGCTTTAATGAAGCACTACGTTCGGCGCTGCGTGAAGACCCGGATATTATTCTGGTCGGTGAGATGCGTGACCTGGAAACCATCCGTTTGGCACTTACCGCGGCAGAAACCGGTCACCTGGTCTTTGGTACCCTGCATACCACCTCGGCGGCAAAAACCATTGACCGTGTGATTGACGTCTTTCCGGCCGAAGAAAAAGATATGGTGCGTGCCATGCTGTCTGAATCTTTACAGGCGGTCATTTCACAAACCCTGCTCAAGAAAAATGGCGGTGGCCGTGTGGCGGCGCATGAAATCATGATCGGGATTCCGGCCATCCGTAACCTGATTCGTGAAAACAAGGTTGCGCAGATGTACTCAGCCATTCAAACCGGTGCCAACTACGGTATGAGTACGCTGGACCAGAGCCTGAAAGCCCTGGTCAGCCGTGGCGTGATCAGTCCACAGACCGCGCGTACTGTGGCGAAACAGCCAGAATCGTTCCTCTAATCGTGTGCAGGAAGCCAGGACAGCGCTATGGACTTTAATGATTTATTGAATTTAATGATTCAGCAAAAAGCATCGGACCTGTTTATTACGGCCGATGTTGAGCCTTCCATGAAAATTAACGGCCAGATTGTGCCAGTGGCCAAATCCAAACTGACCGGGGAAATTGTCGGCCAGCTGCTCAACTCGATTATGACCGACAAGCAGCGCAAGGAATTTGCCGATACCCGTGAATGTAACTTTGCCATCACCAACCGTGATAAAAGCGCACGTTTCCGTGTCAGCGCTTTTCAGCAGCGTGATGAACCGGGCATGGTGCTGCGTCGGATTGAAACCAAAATTCCGACCATGGAAGAACTGAAACTGCCGCCAATTTTAAAAGATCTGGCCATGACCAAACGTGGCATCATCATCTTTGTCGGGGCAACCGGTACCGGTAAATCGACCTCTTTGGCGTCAATTATTGGTTATCGTAACCAGAATTCCAAAGGTCATATCATCACCATTGAAGACCCGATTGAATTTGTGCACGAACACGCCGGCTGTATTATTACCCAGCGTGAAGTAGGCATTGATACCGATTCGTTTGAAGTGGCACTGAAAAACACCTTGCGTCAGGCCCCAGATGTGATCCTGATTGGTGAGATCCGTTCACGTGAAACCATGGATTATGCAATTGCCTTTGCCGAAACCGGTCACCTGGTATTTGCCACCCTGCACGCCAACAACGCCAACCAAGCCATTGACCGGATTATCCACTTCTTTGAGGCTGACCGTCATGGCCAGCTGTTTATGGATTTATCACTGAACCTGAAAGCCATTGTGGCACAGCAGCTGATTCCTACTATTGATGGCAACTCACGTCGTGCCGCGATTGAACTGCTGATTAACTCGCCACTGGTGTCCGATTTAATCCGTAAAGGCGATGTGCACGAAATTAAAGACCTGATGAAGCGTTCACGTGAGTTGGGTATGCAAACCTTTGACCAGGCCCTGTATGACCTGTATAAAGCCAAGCAGATCAGCTACAAAGATGCCCTGAAACATGCCGACTCGCCAAACGATTTGCGTCTGCAAATCAAGCTGTCGGAAGAAGGCGGCGAGCGTTTAATGCATGCCACTTCGAATATTACCTTCGACGGGCAATAATTTTAGGCAAAAAAACAGGCTGATCTTCAGCCTGTTTTTATGGGTTGATTTATTGATGGGCAGTTTTGCGCTTATTTTTTACGGAACGCTTCGCGGCATTCCGGCGCATCGCAGTAGCCATATAAATTCAGTGAGTGACCGGTCAGTTCAAAACCAAACTTTTTCGCCACTTCATGCTGTTCGTGTTCAATCACGTCGTTGGTAAATTCCACCACTTTATTACAGTTCTGGCATACCAGGTGGTCGTGGTGATCTTCCTGCATAATTTCAAAAACCGAATGATTATTTTCAAAATTATGACGCTCGATAATCCCCGCGGCTTCAAACTGTGTTAACACGCGATACACAGTTGCTAAACCCACATCTTCACCCTGTTCGAGTAAAGTCTTGTAAATATCTTCCGCGCTTAAGTGATGTTGTCTTGAATTTTCTAATAATTCCAATATTTTAATTCGTGGAAGTGTAACTTTAAGGCCAGCTTTGCGTAGATCTTGATTTGAAATAGGCATGAAAAAAGGTCTCTCAACAAAATTAAAGTTGGAATATGCAACAAAGTTAAGATGCAGTATGATCTATGCTTGGATCGAATGCATCAATAATTAATTGGGATAGTGTAGCAAAATGCAAAAAGTCATGTTGACGTTATTCGTCACTTCATTGCTCATGGGTTGTTCGACCTTGGGCGTTTATAAAGTAGATATTCCTCAAGGCACCCCCTTAACCCAAGCACAAGCTGCAAAAATTCAGGTCGGCATGAGCCACCAACAGGTCCGCTTTTTGCTGGGTAGCCCAACCATTTCAGATCCAATGAATCCTTTACGTTGGGACTATATTTACCATTATATCCCAGGAACCTATGCTAAAAAAGCCAAGATTCCCGCTGCACAAGGTCAACACTTAAAAATCTACTTCGATCAAACCGGTATTGTGCAGAAAATTGAAGGTTTAGAAACCATTCCTGAACAGCAACCAGGCTTACCGGGTTCAAAAGAAGCAATTTTAACCGCGCCCCCACTATAGCCCCTTTCAGATAAAAAGAAACCCCTCAGTGAGGGGTTTTTCTTATGAACTCAATTGCTTAAAGCGATTGCCTTTGGCATAGCGGCCCACCGGGTTTTTCGCTGCTCGTTTGCGGCGGATATCTTTCGGATTAATGGTCAGCGGCCGGTAAATCTCGACCCGGTCACCCGGTTGCAGTGGCTGCTGCGCATCGGTTAAACGGCTACCAAAAATTCCCAGTTGCAACGGTTCAGGCAAACTGACCTGTTCGCTAATCCCGCTCTGCTGAATCGCATCCAGCGCAGTCATGCCATTTTGATACGGCACTGCCAGATGAAACTGCTGTTCGGCTGAGGCAAAAGCCACCCAGACATACTGCGCAGTCATCAGAACATTTGTCCAATCACGGCCAGCAGCGCAGCAATAATTGCCAGTGGCAAGACAATACGGATGGCAATACGCCACAGGTTATAAAAGGCTTCACTGCTGAAGTTCATGGATTTACGCAAATGACTGATTTTCATGATCCAACCGGCGAAAATCGCATAAATCAGACAAATCACCAGGCCCCAGATCATCAGCAGCGGATTTAACACACTGGCCAGACCTGGAATGGCCCAGATCAACGTGGCTGCCAGCAGAATGATCCATTGAATTGCCACTGCAATCTGACGCTGTGCCAACTGTTCACGTGCCAGTTGCAGGATGAGCGCAGCAGCCATCACCACAGCAAAAGCCAGCGCAAAAGCGGGTAGCTGAGCAGTCGCGGCAAAGAAAGCAAAGGCAATCACGGCCAGTAATTGCGCCAGCCAGATCGGGAACACGGTTTTGGTCGCCACCTGTTGCTGTTGTACCGCCGGCAAACTGGTTTGCCAGTACAGCCCCAGACCTAGGCCACTGGCCACCAACGCCAAGACCGTAGCATTGCCCCACTCGCCAAACTCAAGCGCGGTCATTTGCCATTCAGCAACCGGAGCACCCATCACTTGCGCCAGAATAAAGGCAGCAATCACACCGACCGCAGTCAGGCCAAGCAGCACCAGACGCGAAATAAAAGACAATGCCATGGCAACCAGTGCCAAGCCAATAAAAATCCACAACGGTAGAATCGTTGGCAGTGCCAGCTGGGTCAGCATTTGGCTGACATTAAACAGCATCGCGCCTGCTAAAAATGGAATAAACACCGCGGCCAGCCAGCCCACCAGACGCCACTGTGCAGAGGCATCGGCATCACGGGTCAAACTGGATAGGGCCTGCAAGGCTGTAGTTTTTGAACGCTTGGCCAGCGCAATTTCCATATAGGTCAATGGCAAGGCCAGCACCAGCATGGTACCTAACCACAGCAGCCAGAAGTCCAGTTGACGTTCCAGCTGAATGCCAGTGACCGGTGCCAGTGTGGCAATCAGAATAAATGATAAACAAAATGCCATCAGCGGCGATAACCATCGTGACATAGCATTGTCCTGCATGATGCTTTCCTAATAAAAATCTATCGCTATTTTGCCCTTGTCACCCGGGAAAATCAAAAACTAAAAAAGAAAAAGCAAACCATTGCCATCAATGGTTTGCTGCGCTAGTTTTTAGTCCAATATTGTTGTTCTCTGGTTTTATTAATTGTGCAGTAATTTATTCTGTTTATGAGAAGAAACGGGCAAACCAGTTTTTACCTTTTTTCTTTTCTTTTTCCTGAATAATACCCATCATATTTTCTTTTACAGCGCCAACATAATCTGCATCATCATGCTGAATATGGTTAATTAACCATTTTGACAACACTTCGTGCAGTTCTCCTTCAATGGAATGCCCCATTTCAAAGCGTTCACGATACGACTCGATTTTTTTAATAAATAAGTCATGTACGCGTTTATGTGGTACGCGGTATTTATAACCGGCTTCTTCTTGTAAAGATTCTTCAAAGGTAAAATGAGACTGGGTATAGTCAATAATATTATCGAGAATCTGTTTAATACGGGCACGATCGGTATTTTCACCAATCTCGACAATTTCGTTAATATAATCAAGAATACGTTTATGTTGGTCATCAATCACATCGATGCCAGTATTATATTCTGGAATCCACTTCATTTTCATACGACCACCCCTGAATCAAATGATTTATAAGCTTTGAGCATAGTAGCCATATTTAATTTAAAATAAAAATGAAGTGATTTACTTGGGATTCCTGTTTCTGCCAACAAATTCACACAAACCCTTGTTTTATAATGTTTATATTATTTTAACCTGAGCAAAAGAGTCAGTTATTATTTAACCGTTTTATTATTTTCTGCCGTATTTTTAGACTTAAATAAAATACGGCACTATTTAAAATAAAATATACAACAGTAGATTAATATTGATCGGCGCGGGTAATCCGTTTTAATTCCGGATTCAGACGTTCTTTTTCCAAACGTTCAATATAAGTCAGCTGTTTTCTGATCGGCTGTCCCTGCCGGAATAAAATCATTTCGCCGGGGCTAAAAGCCTGCCAGGTTTCATTTTGAGTCAACGGTTCAGTGGTAATCACCGCCACCCGATCTTCCGGTGTGGTAACCTGGCTAAAATCGACCTCGACATCAATATCAATTAATTGTGCCGGTTTAAACGGGTATTCACGCACCAGCCAGTGCAGTTTGGTGGTGGCATAGCTAAACAGCGCCTGACCATTAGACAGACAGAAGTTAAAGGTGCCATGCTCGGCAATTTTCGGGGAAATTTCGGTCAGCAGTTCAAAGAGCTGCTCTAAAGACGGTTCCACAAAACCGAATTTCAGTACCATCTGATCGAGCAAATAACAGAATGCCCGCTCGCTATCGGTATTGCCCACCGGGGTAAAATGACCGCTTAAGGCTGGATCAAAATGGTGTAAATCGCCATTATGGGCAAAAATCCAGTGGCGTCCCCACAGCTCCCGAATAAAGGGATGGGAATTTTCCAGGGTAATTTTGCCTTGCGTGGCTTTGCGAATATGCGCAATCACATTGCGTGATTTAATTGGATAGTTGCGTACCAGCTCGGCAATCGGTGATTCCACTGCCGACTGGTTATCGACAAATAAGCGGCAGGCCTTGTCTTCAAAAAAGGCGATGCCAAAACCATCACTATGGTCGGAAGTTATGCCAGCACGTTGTGAAAAACCACGAAATGAAAAGGTAATATCAGTAGGTGTTGCACAATTCATTCCGAGTAACTGGCACATACAGGACTTCAACATCTGATTAAAACTGCATTTATTGTGCATGACTCTGTCAGGCCATGCAAATCACAATCGCTGCAAAGTTTTATTTATTCCACAATGTGACGGGTATTTTTCTTGAGTACCATCTTTTTTAGCACCTGGTTCATTTCGACAAAGACAAAATAATCCAGACAGTTAAACTCCTGATCATAATAGGCTTCGGTGGACAGCTTGCCCTGCATTTTCAGGTAAATATCAAACAGCTTGGGAATCCGGCCCTGTTTCAGCGAAGTCATTTCAGAGGCCTGCGGAATATATGCCTGTTTCGAGGCAATGCTACAGCGCTGCTGTTCGCTTAACTGCTGGATATACTGATGGGTATGATAGGCACGCGCTTCATTGCCTTCTAAACGCACACTGACACAGCCAATCAAATAACGGGCTTTCATGCTCCAGAGTACTTTCGGCACCAGATTCAGCCATAAAATGGATAGAGCTTTACCGGCCCGATGCCGTGGATGCACGCAGGTACGGCCAATTTCCACAATATTGTTGAGATGCTTTAATTGCTCTTCAATGGCAAATTCGCTGGCACTATAACTTTGCGCCAGCTCATGCCCTTGAAACAGTTTTAATCGGGTATAGGCCACAATTTCCCCACTGGCCTTATCCCTTAATACGGCATGTTCGCAGCCAAAATCGTAAACATCCTGATCCAGTCCATGCTCAAACTGCAAACCGAACTGGTTGGCAAACTGCTCGGCACGAAATTGCTGTACTTCTTTTAACTGTTTTAAATTTTCAACCCATTCAAAGCTGTATTCTGTTTTTGTTGTGGTTTTAAAATCATATTTGGTATGATTTTTTTTGCTTAAAGGAAAACTCAAATTTTGTCGATATTGATTGAGTTTGGCTAACATCGATCAGCACTCCTAATGTTCTGCCTATACACTAGGCGATGCAGATGACAATTCAATGACCAAAAATCAGCCATAAAAAAAGGCCTCCTTAGAGACCTTGAGTTGTTTTAACTCTTAGTGTTTGGCGGCACGGTTGGTAATTAAAGTACCCACTCCATGGTCAGTAAAGACTTCCAGCAAAGAGGCATGTGGCACACGGCCATCGACAATATGCGCACTGACCACGCCATTTTTGACAGCATCCAGCGCACAGCCTACTTTCGGAATCATACCGCCATAAATTACGCCAGTTTCAATTAACTGATCGACTTCCTGAGTGGTTAAACCGGTCAGCAGGTTCTTGTTGGCATCCAGTACACCCGTAATGTTGGTCAACAGAATCAGTTTTTCTGCGCCCAAAGCTTCAGCGACCTTACCAGCGACCAGATCGGCATTAATATTATAGGTATTCCCCTCTTCATCGACGCCCAACGGTGCAATCACCGGAATAAAATCGCTTTGGGTAAACATTTCCAGTACGTCGGTTTTCACGCCGACCACTTCACCGACCAAGCCTAAATCAATTTTCTGTACTGAGCCATCTTCTGCAGTTTTTTCCATCAGCAGTTTTTTGGCCCGAATCAGGTTGCCATCTTTACCGGTCAAACCAATGGCACGACCGCCATGCTGGTTAATTAAATTGACGATAGATTTATTCACGCTACCGCCGAGCACCATTTCCACCACTTCCATGGTCGCCGGATCAGTCACGCGCATGCCATCAATACGGTCAGATTCACGGCCCAGCTGTTTCAGGAAGGAATCGACCTGTGGACCACCGCCATGCACCACAATCGGGTTTAAACCGACCGTTTTAAGCAGCACAATGTCACGTGCAAATGAACTTTCCAGCTCAGGATCGGTCATGGCATTGCCACCATATTTCACGACCAGCGTTTTACCCATAAAACGTTGAATATACGGCAAAGCTTCTGTCAGAATCTGTGCTTTGTCGATGCCAGTCTGTTGCTGTGGCATGCGCCTCTCCTTATTGAGCATCTAAAATGTCTTGAGCAATCTGCGGATAACGGTTGCTCAGCATGGAAACAAAGGTATGACGAATATCCGCTAATCGTGCCGGATTATCGGCATCAAAACGTACTGTAAAATATTCGCCTGTATTCGATGCTCGAATAATGCCAAAACCATCTTCAAAATCAAGTCGAACGCCATCAATTTTACTTAATTGTGCGGCCAATGGCTGACTTAAGGTTTCAAGCTCATGTAAAACATGCGCTGAAGCAATGTTGTGAGTGCTGATATAAGTATCTTCAGTACAACAGCGTTCAGGATATTTGGCCAGCAGTTCAGACAGGCTTCGCTCCGGGCGCTGGCTTAAATATTCCATCACCCGCAGCGCGGCATACAGGCCATCATCATAGCCAAAGCCGCGCCCGTCATTAAAGACATAATGCCCGGCATATTCACCACCAAACACTGCGTGTCCCTTTGATTGCGCCAGATACTGACGCAGGAAGGTGCTGCCGGTACGAATCATTACCGGATGGCCACCCAGCGCGCGTACCGTGTTACGCACCATGGTCGAACACTTCACATCAAACACCACTTCATGCTGTGGATGTTGCTGTAAACACATTTCGGCAAACAATGCCAGCAAACGGTCTGCACCAATCACTTTGGCCTGTTCATCGACCAGAACCAGACGGTCGCCATCGCCATCCAGTGCAATGCCTAAATCTGCCTGATGCTGCTGTACCGCCTGTTTCAGCTTGCTTAAATGTTTTTCCTGAGAGGGATCTGGGGCATGATCGGGGAAATGCCCATTGGCCTCACAGCGGATTGTGATCAGCTCGCAGCCCAGTTTTTGCAAGACCAGCGCAGCGCAGCGACCCGCTGAACCATGCAGACCATCGAGTACCACCTTAAAACGGCGCTGTAATTGAATATCATCGAGTAGCGCCTGCTGATACTGCAGGCAAAATTCCGGATAAATCTGATGCAGCTGTTCAGCCACAGGCTGCTGCCGATGCGCCAGAAAATAGTTGCTGGCATGAGCCGCCACCTGCTGGATCTTGTCTGGCGTCGGGGGTTCACCGCCCAGAATCCATTTAATGCCATTGTCAGATTTGGCATTGTGACTGGCCGTGACCATAATACCATTGCCATCAAACTGGCGGGCGATGTAATACAGCATCGGACTGGAACAGCAGCCCATTAAGGTCGGGCTTAAGCCCTGCTGCTGGAGCACCTGCATGATCAGATCGGCATAGGCCGGACTGCTGAGACGGGCATCATAACCAATCACCACACGTGTGCTGCCCGTGTTTTTAATTTGTACGGCCAAACCCAACGCCACCGCTTGCACCAGTTCAGGCGTCAGCAAAGTCACCTTGCCACGAATGTCGTAAGCACGGAAAACCTGAAAAGGGAAACTGGACTGTTGAATATCCATGGCAGAACTACTTTATATATGAATAGGGAGAATGATTGTTTTAGGCTTTTTAATATAAGTTAATATAAGAACTGATTCTATGCGGCCGAAAACAGAATTCACGCTACAAAATGTAATTTTAAGTGTTTGTTGCGTTACTTTCTAGCGTGTTGTGATAAAGCCTAATGTTTAGGCTTTATCATTCAAGCAGATTTTAAGCTTTACCGGTATGGCCAAAACCGCCAGCACCACGTTCGGTGGCTTCAAATTCCTCAACCAGATCAAACTGGGCTTGTACCACCGGCACCAGCACATATTGCGCCAGACGCTCACCTGGTTCCAGGCTAAATGCAGTCTGACCACGGTTCCATACCGACACCATCAGCTCACCCTGATAGTCAGAATCAATCAGGCCAACCAGGTTGCCGAGCACAATACCGTGTTTATGGCCCAGACCCGAACGCGGCAGAATTAAACCGGCAAAATGCGGATCTTCAATATAAATCGCCAGACCGGTTTTCACCAATACGGTTTGACCCGGCTCAATGACAGTGGTCTCATGCACGCAGGCACGCAAATCCAAACCTGCCGAACCAGAGGTGGCATAGGTTGGCATTGGCCATTCTTGGCCCAAACGTGCATCAAGCACTTTTACCTGAACTTTCATCAGTAATTCCTGTTTATATCAATGAATGGTTTAGCGTTTAATTAACGCACGTAAATTTTCCAGATAATGCTGGGCCTGCAGTTTCGGATCGATATCGCCAGCCAGCTTTTTCTTGCGACCCAGCCATTCCAGCTCATCTTGTGGCATTTCATCTAGGAAGCGGCTTGGGGTCATCTGTTTCATTTGCCCGCCAGCCTTACGCTGCTCGGCCAGGGTAATGGTGAGGCCTTGACGCGCACGGGTAATGCCCACGTACATCAAACGGCGTTCTTCTTCGACCGTCTCAGCCACAATCGAGTTTTTATGCGGCAGAATTTCCTCTTCCAGTCCAATTAAATAGACATACGGAAATTCCAGACCTTTGGAGGCATGCAAGGTTAATAAGTTGACCTTGTCAGTGTCTTCTTCCTCCTGTTGCTGCTCCAGCATATCCAGCAGCACCATTTTACGGATCACGCTTTCAATATTTTTTTCGTCCACATCTTCAGCGCGGTTAATCAGGCTTTGAATACTGCTGTACAGCACTTCAATATTGTCCAGCTTGGTTTTTTCCTGCGCAGGCGTGGCGGCGCTTTCTTTGACGTAGTCGATATAACCAGCTTCGTTCATCATCTGGCGGATGATTGGCACCGGTTCATCATCTTCCAGCAATTCACGGGTAAAGTTCTGGATAAAGTCGGCAAACTCGGCCAGCTGAGTCGTGGCTTTTTTCGGAATGGCCATGGTCAAACGCTGATCACCTGCTGCCGCCAGCAAGGACAGATGGTTTTCCTGTGCAAATAAGCCCAGTTTTTCCAAGGTCACCGGGCCGATGGCACGTTTTGGCGTGTTGATAATGCGCAGGAAAGCACTGTCATCTTCCGGGTTAATAATCAGCCGTAAATAGCTCATCACATCTTTAATTTCTGCCCGGGCGAAGAAAGACTGACCTCCTGACAGCTTGTACGGAATCTGCATCTGGCGCAGCTGGGTTTCCAGAATACGCGCCTGGAAGTTACCGCGATACAAAATCGCATAATCTTTCCAGTTTTTACCGTTCATCAGTTTATGCGTGATCAGGTCTTTGACCACGCGCTCTGCTTCATCATCATCATTACGGCAGGTAATCACCCGGATGACTTCACCATGGCCTTTGTCCGACCAGAGTTTTTTGTCAAAAATATGCGGGTTATTGCCAATTACAGTATTGGCCGCTTTTAGAATCCGGCTGGTGGAGCGGTAGTTCTGCTCCAGCTTGATCACTTTTAAA
This sequence comes from Acinetobacter sp. CIP 53.82, assembly GCF_000369465.1. Lineage (NCBI taxonomy): Bacteria > Pseudomonadati > Pseudomonadota > Gammaproteobacteria > Moraxellales > Moraxellaceae > Acinetobacter > Acinetobacter sp. CIP 53.82. The sequence continues at coordinate 667,754 of NZ_KB850046.1, forward strand.
TTTGGGAAATCTTCTTTTAAGAGCGCCATATTTTCCGGTTTGGCGCCGCGCCAGGCGTAAATGGACTGGTCATCATCCCCTACGGCGGTGAACTGTCCCATTACCCCGACCAGAAGTTTGACCAGAATATACTGCGCGGTGTTGGTGTCCTGATACTCATCGACGAGCAAATAACGCACCCGGTTTTGCCATTTATCGCGGACTTCAGCATTTTCCTGCAATAACCGGGTTGGCATCACAATCAGGTCATCAAAATCGACTGCGTTATAGGCACGTAAATTACGCTCATACAGCTGATATAAATGCGCCATCTGGATATCTTCTGGCGTTTCACAGGTGGTATGTGCCTGCTCCGGTGGAATCAGGTCATTTTTCCAGTCCGAAATCATTTTCATGGCCCGCGCAATCAGCTCTTTGCTTTCTGCACCCGATAAATTGTCGCGATGCATCAGATCCATCAGAATGCGTTTGCAGTCGTCGGCATCCAGAATCGAAAAGTTGGCTTTAAGCGGGGTATGTTTCAGCTCTAAACGCAGTAAATTTAAACCGAACGTATGGAAGGTCGAGACCGAAAGACCTTTGGCTTCTTCACGCGACAGCAACTTACCAACCCGCTCTTTCATTTCACGCGCAGCCTTGTTGGTAAAGGTCATGGCGGTAATCCGGTGCGCCGGAATACGGCATTGCTGCACCAGATAGGCAATTTTCCGGGTAATCACCGAGGTTTTACCTGAACCTGCACCTGCAAGCACTAACAAGGGTCCTTGAGTATATTTCATGGCTTCAAGTTGCTTGTCATTGAGTTGACTTGCCAGTGACATAGTGTTTCCTCTATTTCGGTTCGAGCTCGATTATAGTCATCTCCACCACAGTTGCCTAATCTAAAATGCTGCTTTTCTGGTCATAAAAAAAACCACCCGAAGGTGGTTTTTTGAATTCTGGACCGAATTACTGGATCGCGTAAATGCTGATCTCAACACGACGGTTTTGTTCACGGCCTTCTGCAGTTGCGTTAGACGCGATCGGGTTCGATGAACCGTGACCTTGGGCATTAATACGTGCAGTTGATACACCACGAGATGCCAGGTAGCTCGCTACAGATTGTGCACGCGCCTGAGATAACGGGATGTTGATAGAGTCATTACCGGTGCTGTCAGTATAACCTGTCACCAAGATACCGCTCTTGTTATCTTCAGTCAGGACTTGCGCCACTTTATCTAGAGTTGCATAGAAGTTTGGCTTGATGTTTGACTTGTTGGTATCAAAAGTAATGTTACCTGGCATGATCAGGCCAACAGAACCATCTGGGTTACGGTTAACATCTACACCGGTACCAGCCATTTGTTGACGTAATTTTTTCTCTTTATTGTCCAAGTAGATACCTGCAGCCCCACCGAGTACCGCACCAATTGCTGCTGCACGGTTGTTTTGTGCGCTGGTATTGGCATTCCCTTTAGAAACACCATAACCTGCTGCCGCACCAATAATGGTTCCTAATGCGGTTTTGTCATATTCTACGCCGCCCAGGTTATTACCAGTGGTTTGACAACCTGTTAATACCATTGCCCCGACTACTGCTGAAATTGCTAGTGCACGCATCGCATGCCTCCTTACTTGTGTTTTTCGTATATGGGAAAGTTTGGATGAAATAAAGTGCTTAGACCATTGATTTTTTGTTAATAAATAAACTTTTATTTACAATTTGCAATAATCTCATGTTGTTCTACGCATAAGTTCACCATAATTCCTACACAGTTTCACTTCAACACTTTTTTATTTTAAAAACAACAATTATATTGGGCAGAACTTCGTATAAGTTGTTTTTATATTCAGGACTGTTTATGTCATCTAAAACCAATAAGCAACCGCTCTTAAAAAAAATCACAAAAGGGCTTACGGTCAGCTCAGTGATCACCGGCAGCACTTTTTTACATGGACCGCCGGTACTGGCTTTGGGCCTGACCAAATTGTTCAAGAAATCGGCCAAGGTCGACCAGACCAATATCCAGATTACCAACAGCTGGCTGAGTGTCAACAACTGGCTGATTGACCATGTATTACCGAATACCCACTGGGACATCAGTATTGAAGATGGTCTGGAACTGAGCATGCAGGGCCGTTATTTAATGACCTGTAACCACCAGAGCTGGGTCGATACCACCGTCAACCAGTATTTCGGTTTAACCCGTATGCCACTGACCCGTTTCTTTACCAAATGGGAACTGATCTTCATTCCTTTTGTCGGACAGGCCTTTAAAATTCTGGGTTTTCCAATGATGAAACGGCACACCAAAGAACAGATTGCCAAAAATCCGGCGCTAAAAGATCGCGATATGCTGGAAGCGCGTAAATCTTGCGAGCAACTGCTCAGCCAGCCATTTACCCTGCTCAACTATCTGGAAGGCACGCGCTTTACCCAGGAAAAGCATGATCAGCAACAATCACCGTATCAGCATCTGCTGAAACCCAAAGCTGGCGGTCTGGCGCTGGCGCTGAATATTCTCGGCAATGAAATTGATGCGCTGGTAGATATGACCATTGTGTATCCGGACGGCGCACCGGGTTATGGTGAATTCTGGCTGGGTGAAGTGCCACGTATTGCGGTCAATCTGCGAAAAATTGACATTCCAGACTGGGTCTTGGGTGGTGACTATGAAGAAGATGCCGCATATCGGGAACGTTTTCAGGACTGGGTGCATCAACTCTGGACAGAGAAAGATCAGCTCATTCATGAGATGAAACAGAAATTTGCTGAGCAGTAAGCGAGTACCAAAAGCATTATGAAGAAACGCGAAGAGCCGGTGATCAAATCTTCCTTTCACTTTGTCAGAAAGGACTCTTGGAGCTGGAAATTGGTGCTGGTATACGACATCTTTATGATGGCGTTAATTCTCATCAACCTGTTCTGCCTGAGTGCCAATGCCATTTTGATGAGTGATTTTGGTGACTGGCTTTTCAACTTTATTCAGCTACCGGAGGTACTGCAGTTTTATCGTAGTGAACTGCGTCCCTGGGTCATTATTACCGAAGGCTGGTTTACCACCTTCCTGATTATCGAGTTGCTGGTGCGCTGGGGCCTGGCGATTATTTTCCGGCATCATGCCCGCTGGTGGTTCTTCCCCTTCGTGCACTGGTATGAAGTGCTGTCGATTCTGCCACAGCTGCGTTTTCTGCGTTTATTACGCGCCGTGGCGATTGGCTACAACCTGTATAGTCATGGCTACAAGGTCATCCCGGACAGCATCTTCCGACGCGCCAACTTTTATTACAACCTGGTGATGGAAGAACTGTCGAGCCGGATTGTGCTGACCATTGTCAATAACCTGCAACGTGAACTGAGCAGCAGCACTGGTCATCGCCAGTTTATTGATGATCTGGTCGAGCAGCACCGCAAACTGCTGGCCGCAGCACTGGCCGACATCTTGCAGCAATCTTTGGGTAAAGAATTGCAGAGCCAGCGTCAGAGCATTGCCGAAAATGTCGGTCAGGTGGTGAGTCAGGCCATTGAAGATACCCCGGAGCTGACCCAGTTACTGCGCCTGCTGCCAATTGTCGGCGGACGTATGGAACGGCAGATTCAAAGCATTGGCCAACGTTTGGGCGAAAATATTACCCAAGGGCTGATTCAGCCTTTTGCCCATCATGACAGCTTGCCAGATAATGTGGCCTATGCGCATATTGCTGACAAAGTCAGCCAGATCGAGATTGAACATAATCCGCATATTGATGCGTTGGTAGAATCTGCGGTATTTGAAACCCTGGAAGCCATTCGCAAACAGGTCAAAGTGAAAAAGTGGCAACAGATCCTGAATGAGCAGGAAACTGACAAAGAATAGCCAGCAATAAAAATATTTAAACCTTCGGCTAGAGTATTCGGCCGAATTGTTCTAGGATTTGCTCTATTTACAACATTTACTTCGACAACAATGAACAGGTCAGAAGTCTTAAGGAATCATTATGGCTGACATACGGATAAAAGGCAGAATGGTCAATGCGATTCGCATTAGCTTAGATACAGATGATCATGATGCGATCCGCCAGCAATTGAGCCCAATGTTACAAAAAGGGTTTCCCCCCCAAATTCCGGCGGTGATTGAAAGTTCGGTAGATCAGGAATTAATTGCCCTGATTCAACTGCTGATTGATCTGAATGTACAGCCACTGGCCGTGGTTGAAGGCATTCTGTCGGAACAGGCGCGTGCCATCCAGTTCCCGGTAATTCCGCAGGATCGTCAGTTACAGCAGATCAAAGCCACCCAGGAACAAGTCATTGAAACTCCGGCAGAACCTGAAGCACCTGCCGCAGAAGCCGCGGTGGTAGAAGCTGCAGCGGCACGAATTTCGCATGTGACCTCTTATCACGATGAAATTCTGCGTACCGGTCAATGTCTGGTCCAGAACCAGGGCGATATTATCTTGAAAGCTGGTATTAACAGCGGTTCGGAAGTGATTGCTTCAGGAAATATACATATTTATGGTAGCGTTCGTGGTAGAGTCATTGCCGGCGCAGGTGGGAACAGTTCAGCACGAATTTTCTGTCATTCCCTAGAAGCAGAATTGGTATCTATTGCAGGCACTTACTGTGTGGCGGACGATATTCCCCCGCACGTAACGAAAAAACCGGTACATATTTACCTAAATGACAACCAAGAGCTTGTATTTGAAGCTCTGGAATTTTAATGTATAAATAAACACCAAAAAACCCCATACACAAAAGGGGGATTTAAACCATAACAGGAGTGGATTCGGTGGCGAAAATTGTTGTCGTAACATCAGGCAAAGGTGGCGTAGGTAAAACTACAACGAGTGCATCTTTTGCAACAGGTTTAGCCCTACGTGGCCACAAAACTGTTGTTATCGATTTTGACGTGGGTTTGCGTAACCTGGACTTGATCATGGGTTGTGAACGTCGCGTTGTTTATGATTTTGTGAATGTTTTAAATAATGAAGCGCGTTTACAACAAGCATTAATTCGCGATAAAGATATTGAAAACCTTTATATTTTACCTGCTTCTCAAACTCGTGATAAAGATGCCCTGACCGATGAAGGTGTGGCACGTGTCATGGATGAGCTTGCTCAAGAGTTTGATTACATTATCTGTGACTCACCAGCAGGGATTGAGCGTGGCGCCATTTTAGCCATGTACCATGCCGATGAAGCGATTATTGTGACCAACCCTGAAATTTCTTCAGTACGTGACTCGGATCGTATTATTGGCATGCTCGACAGCAAAACCAAAAAAGTAGAACAAAACGAAGGACGTATCCGTAAGCATTTATGTATCACACGTTTCAATCCGGAACGTGCCGATAAACAGGAAATGCTCACCATTGACGATATTTCAAAAGATATTTTACGTGTACCAACTTTAGGTGTAATTCCAGAATGTAAAAGCGTTCTGCAAGCATCTAACGAAGGTAAGCCAGTCATTCTGTATAGCGAAACTGAAGCGGGTCAGGCGTATGATGACCTGGTGGCACGTTTCTTGGGTGAAGAGCGTCCATACCGTCACATTACTGCTAAACCTAAAGGCTGGTTAGCACGATTATTTGGAGCGTAATTATGGCAGGATTCTGGAGTAAATTATTTAGCAGCGAAGAAAAAGCATCAAGTGCTCAAACCGCCAAGGATCGTTTAAAAGTCATTGTTGCTTCTGAAAATGGTTTAGGCCGCCGCCTGAGCCAGGACAAAATTGACCAGATGAAAAAAGAAATCATGCAGGTCGTGAACCGCTATGTCCGCGGTGTCGATGAACAGCACATTCAAATGTCGGTACGTTCTGAAGCCAACATTGAAATGCTTGAAATGAATATCAATTTGCCTGAAGAGCGATAATCTGATTTTTGATTAGTCAAGCAAATTGAATCAAGGCAGAATATGAGGCGGAAATAGCAAACTTAAAGCATTGCTTTAAGGATTTGCCCAGCCGCAAGACGAGAAGCTGTGCTTCAAGATAAAGTGCACAAAGACACTTTGCCTCTTGCGAACTCATATTTTGCCTTTTTTTCATTTCGAAAAACTATTCCAGGAGATTGCGATGGCATTGTCTCAACCAGCAACATTCAATGAAGAATGGTCAGATGAGCGTGTATTTGCCTACCTGAATCAGCTTCCTCCTCATGGTGTGAATGCTGATTTCCATGTGCTTTACCATGCATTTAAACATATGCGCCCAACAGACTATGAGCGCTTACTGACCCAGTTTGTTGCCGATGGCCGTGATGTAAATGCCACCAATCCTGAAGGACAGCGCATTCATGACGTGATTGCAGAATTCCCGCGCCAAAGCGCAGAATTCTTGGCAGTACTGGCAAAATTTGCTTAAGTCGCACTGCCGATAAAAAGCCCACCTATTGGTGGGCTTTGTTTATAAAGATCGAGAACAGCTTAAACCAGAATTTCACGCTTGCCGTTCGGACCCTGTTCACTGACAATACCCTGCTCCTGCATCTGATCGACAATACGCGCCGCACGGTTATAACCGAGGCTAAACTTACGCTGTAAAGACGATACCGATACTTTACGGGTTTCCAGCACAAAGGCCACACACTGGTCATACAGCGCATCACGGTCTGAGCCGCCATCACCACCATCTTCAAAACCACGTGACGCTGGTTCTTCATCAAATGGAGTCAGAATTTCATCGACATAATCCGGTGAACCCCGTTCACGCCAGGCATCACAAATCCGGTTGACTTCATCATCGGAAATAAAGGCACCATGCACACGTTCCGGTTCAATTTTACCTGGTCCAAGGAACAGCATGTCACCATGACCGAGCAGGTCTTCTGCCCCGCCAGCATCCAGAATAGTCCGTGAGTCAATTTTTGAGTTCACGCGCAAGGCCACGCGAGTCGGGATGTTGGCCTTGATCAGACCGGTAATGACATCCACCGATGGACGCTGGGTAGCCAGCAATAAGTGAATCCCAGCTGCACGTGATTTCTGCGCCAGACGGGTAATCATTTCTTCGGCTTTTTTACCGACCTGCATAATCATGTCGGCAAACTCATCCGCCACAATCACAATTGATGGTAACGGCGTCAAGCGCGGTGCACGTTCCTGGGTTGCTGAATCGCCCGGTTTCCAGGTCGGATCAATCAGGTCCTCGCCATTAGCCAGTGCTTCTTCAACCTTGCGATTATAGTCGCTGAGTTTACGGATTTTCAGGAATGACATCAGCTTATAACGGCGTTCCATTTCATTGACACACCAGTTCAGGGCGCTGACCGCATCTTTCATGTCAGTTACCACCGGCGTTAACAAATGTGGAATATCGTTATAGTTGGCCAGTTCCAGCTGTTTCGGGTCAATCAGAATTAAACGCAGTTGATCCGGCTTGTATTTAAGCAACATCGACAGAATCATCGAGTTCACCGCCACCGATTTACCCGAACCGGTGGTCCCCGCAACCAGCATATGCGGCGCTTTGCCCAGTTCGGTAATCACCGGATTACCAGAAATATCTTTACCCATCGCCATCGACAGGATGCCATCCTGATCTTCAAATTTCGGGGTTTGCACCAGCTCAATCAGACGCACCATTTCGCGGGTACTGTTTGGCACCTCAATACCGATATACGGTTTGCCCGGAATCACCTCGACCACACGCACCGAAGCCATCGACATGGAACGGGCCAGGTCACGGGAAATATTGGTGACTTTCGAGGCTTTTACCCCCGGCGCCAGATCCAGCTCAAAACGTGTAACTACCGGTCCCGGCTGCGCTTCCACCACTTTGGCTTTGACATTAAATTCCTGCAGCTTGATTTCCAGCAGTTCAGATAAACGCTCCAGCTGCTCTGCGGTGAAGTTGACCTTTTTATTTGGATCGACCTTATCCAGTAGCTCCAGACCCGGCAATGGTGATAAATCACGACGTTTCTCTGCGACCTGCATGGCACGCGACATTGGACGGCCCATGGCATCGGTTAATGGCGCATCAAAGTCAAATTCATCTTCTTCTTGCGGTTTGCCGGCAGTTTCATGCCACGCCTCAATGAATTCTTCTTTCGATAAGGCTTCTTTCACCGCGTCATTGACCACTGGTGCAGCCGCTGTTGCGGTCGTCGCAGGCTGATGCTGGATTGGCGCCTGTACAAAGGCCGAAGACTGCGCATAAGTACTGGTGGTTCTTGGAGCAGGTGCTTCTGGCTCCAGATCATCAACCAGCAGATCATCCAGCCCTTCAAATTCTTCATCACTCAGACGGTTTTTCGGGCTTGCATACTGCGCTGTGGCAGCCGATGGCATTTCAACTGCTTGTGCGTCTGGCACCGGCTGAATGTGCGGCGCGGGTTCAGGCTGCGACTGACTATTAAACGGACTGTGCAGATCCTGAGCAGCTTTCCCATTCGGTACAGCAGCCAGTAATTCATCAAAGATTTCATCATCATCCCAGTCAATATTAGACTGCGGCGTATTCGATGCAGGCGGTGCATCATGCACGGGCTGGACCACTGCATTAAAATGATCTTTCGGTGCGTGCGGAATCTGGTCCTGAGAGGCGCGCAACAATTCATGAATATCCTGACTGTGCTTCTGGTCAGCATCATCATTCAGGGCGCGCCAGACTTCACCGGTTGCCACCACACGCTGACTGTCCTGGGTCAGGCGATGGGCTTTTTCGACCGTCTGCTCAAAGGCCTGCTCTTCTTCATCTAGCAGATCCTGCTCTGCAGAACGCTGCTGTTCACGCTCGACCATATCATCAAACAGACGCTCAGCCACCTGTTCATGACGGGACACCGCTGGTGCCACCGGAGCTTCTTCGACTTCACGATGTTCTGGTGCCGGTGTAACCACTTCAGCTGCGGCTGGCGCAGTGGCCACCACTGTTTTTTTAACGACCGGTGCCGGTTGATCAGCTTTAGGCACATCACGGTAAAACAGGTCTTGTAAATAAGCTGGCGTGGCTTTTAAAGTCACCCAGGTCCGGTTCCATTTAATCCCAAAGGCCAGTGTAAACAGAACACCCCAGAACACCAGCAGGAAAAAAGCTGCACCATAAATAGTGAGCAGCTGCGACAGGCTCTGCCCCAGTTCATACCCAATAATCCCGCCAGAAGCATTTTCCAGTGTATCGGCCGGCACTTGCCAGAACAAATACAATAGACTGGCAGTGGCCAGCAAAATAAAGAACTGCGCCGCATAACGGAAAGGACGGTTCAGGAAACTACGCGGCCACCACACCTGAATGGCTTCAATAAACAGGTACAGCGGAATCAGCAGACAGGCCCAGCCCAAAAAGCCGAACAACAGGTCGGCAATCCATGCGCCGGCGACCCCGCTGGCATTGGACACCTGCTGGGTATCACTAGACAAATGCATCCAGCCCGGATCAAAAGGGGTATAGGTGACTGTCGCAAGGAACAGATAAATCCCGAATGAAACCAAAAATAATGTCATTATTAAGCGCTGTGCATAAGCACCCGACACCGCAGTCATATACTGTCCTGTAACCAATTTTTCATAAATGTTCTTGTGCAACCCGCCAGTTTGGCATGGCCATAAAATAGATATTATGCACCTGTTGCAGCAAAAAAGATGCAAGATTATTGAAGTCAGTTGTTAACTTTTTCTATATAGCTTAAATCGATTTCTATGATCAATAATATCCACTGAATCTCACACAACTGTTATACAGTTTCACGTATAATTCCATAAATTGCTCAATAATAAAAGGATGCTACAGATGGGTGCTCGTCATTCACGTTTGATTATTTTAGGTTCAGGACCTGCAGGTTATAGTGCTGCCGTTTATGCTGCACGTGCCAATTTAAAACCAACCTTAATTGCAGGTTTACAACTCGGTGGTCAACTTACGACGACAACAGAAGTAGATAACTGGCCGGGCGATCCGGAAGGTCTGACAGGACCAGCGCTCATGGAACGTATGCAGGCCCATGCAGAACGTTTCGGGACCGAAATTGTCTATGACCATATCAATGAAGTCGATTTAAGTGTGCGTCCATTCGTCCTTAAAGGCGATATGGAAGAGTTCACCTGTGATGCCTTAATTATTGCCACCGGTGCTACGGCTCAATACCTCGGTCTGGAATCTGAAGCCAAATTCATGGGCCAAGGCGTTAGTGCCTGTGCTACCTGTGATGGTTTCTTCTACAAAAACCAGAACGTGATGGTAGTCGGTGGTGGTAATACCGCAGTTGAAGAAGCGCTGTATCTTTCCAATATCGCCTCTCACGTGACCCTGGTACACCGCCGTGACAGCCTGCGTTCAGAGAAAATTCTGCAAGATCATATTTTTGCCAAAGAAAAAGAAGGCAAAATCAGCATTCTCTGGAACAACCAGGTCGATGAAGTCCTGGGTGATGCACAATCTGGTGTGACTGCCGTACGTTTGAAATCTACTGTCGATGGTTCAACCCAGAATGTAGATGTATCTGGTATGTTCGTGGCGATTGGTCACAAGCCAAATACGAGCATGTTCGAAGGCCAGTTAAACCTGCGTGATGGTTATATTCAGGTTCAAAGTGGTACTGCCGGTAACGCAACCCAAACCTCTGTACCGGGCGTATTCGCAGCCGGTGACGTGGCAGACAGCGTCTATCGTCAAGCGATTACATCAGCTGGTTCAGGCTGTATGGCAGCCCTAGATGCTGAAAAATATCTGGATGCCCTAGGTGAATAATTTTGCCTAAAGCACGAGCCGCCCAATCCGGGCGGCTTTTTTATGTATGATAGAGATCTGTTTCGATTCAGAGTAGCTGTATGACCGCACTTGCACCCTCACAATTTATTTTCCCCCATCCTGATGAAGCTGATCCACAGGGTGAAGGACTGATTTGTATTGGTGCAGACCTGTCCCCCTCGACCCTGTTTGAAGCTTATACCCACGGCCTGTTTCCGTGGTTTTCCGACGGTGATCCGATTTGCTGGTGGAGTCCCGAGCCGCGCTGCATTATCCGCCCTCAGGATTATCATCCAAGCAAGTCACTGCTGCGTAACATGAAAAAAGGTGATTACCGGATTAGCATCAATCAGGCCTTTGAACGGGTGATTCGCTGTTGTTCGCTGCCACGGGCCTATGCCAATGACACCTGGATTTCCGAAGACATCATTCAGGGCTATATTGACCTGTTTGAGGCCGGTTATGGCTATAGTGTCGAAGTCTGGGAGCAGGATGCGCTGGTCGGTGGTTTGTATGGCGTCACCATTGGCCGCGGCTGCTTTGGCGAGTCAATGTTTAGCCAGCGCACAGATGTCTCTAAAATGGCGTTTTATACCTTAATGCTGATTGGCCGCGACAACGCCCTGCCCTGGATTGACTGCCAGCTGGTCAATGACCATCTATTAAGTCTGGGCGCCTGTACAATAACTCGCCAAGCATACTTAAAATCGTTACAAGATGTTGTAAAACAGCCGGCGATAGATTGGAAAAAATACCAGGAGGGTGTATTTTCAAGTAAAACAATAGCGCAAAACGACTCACTGGATGAATAAATAAAGAGGGATTGCCATGAATTCATATCAACCGAAATCCCTGCTCAACGAATTACAATATTATATTACGCCGCCGCATAACTGCAGTTATCTGGATGATAAATCTGCTCGCATGGTGTTTTTAGATCCGGCGCACCGGATTGATGTGGTGACCCTGTCTGAACTGTCACGCATGGGCTTTCGTCGTAGCGGTGACTTTGTCTATCGGCCGGAATGCCATTTATGCCGTCAATGTCTGTCTTCGCGCGTGCCGGTACACGAATTTCAAATGAACAGCACCCAGAAAAAAGCCTGGAAACGCAATCAGGACCTGCACGTCACCATCCGCTCTACCCAAGAAGCCAATGAACAGCATTATGCGCTGTATGAGCGTTATATTAATGAACGCCATGCCGATGGCGATATGTATCCGCCAAGTCAGGATCAGTTTGAAAAATTTCTGGTGCACAGCTGCACCGACAGTTTCTTTTTAGAGCTTTGGCACCAAGACCGGCTAATTGCGGTCTCGACCTGCGACCTGCTCGATGATGGCCTGTCTGCGGTGTATACCTTCTTTGATCCGGATGAAAACCGCCGCTCCTTGGGCGTATTTGCGATCTTAAAGCAGATTGAACACACCCAGAAACTCGGACTGCCTTATGTTTATTTAGGCTATTGGGTGCCGCATTCCAATAAAATGAATTATAAATCGCAGTATGTACCGCTGGAATTGCTGATTGATGGCCAATGGCGCCGGCTCAACCGCAGCTTAAGCAGCGAAGAAATCCGGCAATTGGGAAACTCTCTCATGACCACCCTGCCCAGTGGTTGGAATAATTCGATTATCAAATAAAACCCAATAATTTTAAAAATTAAGGTGATGAGAAGAGCGCGGCAAAATCATCACTACAGGCTTTAACCATAATAACCGCATGTTCACGTGTGCCATCCGGATTTGGATAATAATTTTTGCGCACATCAATCTGATGAAAGCCAGCTTTTTCATACAGACGGATAGCCGCGGTATTGCTTTCACGCACTTCCAGAAAAATTTGTACCGGCTGATTCGGCAACTGCGCAATCGAATGCTCCAGCAGCTGATAACCCAACCCCTTCCCTTGCTGGTCAGGCGCAACCGCCATCAGCAACAGGTTGGCTTCATCCAGCACCGGTTGCAAAATACAGAACCCGACCAGCTGTCCTTGCTGCTCGATTACGGTACATTGATAGCTGTCTACCGCTTCAGCAAACTGTTTCAAGCTCCAGGGATGGCTTTGTACCTGTTGCTCAATGTTAAATACACTATGGATATCAGCGTGTTGCATTAAACGAATCATCTTCGTTCATCATCGGTCAAAACAAAGTTCGCATTATAAGAGCTCTGGATAAAAAATCGAGCAAAAAAAAGGGCAATTTTCATTGCCCCAAGAGTCAACACCGTTAGAAGCCCAATTTGGCTTTCCATGTGTCCAGCAGACTGAAGGTATCTAAATCGTTCGGATGAAAGCCCGGGCGGAAATATGCCAGCATCTCACGGCCCATACCGGTAATAATGCCCTTAGAGGGACTATAAGCATAGGTATAAATGGCCTTGAACGCCTCCAGATTTAGCTGTTTGTCTTCTTTTAACAGACGGAACAGGAAATAGTTTTGCACCACAAATAAGGTCAGCATGGCGGCCACCAGTGAGCTGGTGCGCAGTAAATAGGCTTTGGTGCCTTGGCCGAATACACCCTCAAACACATCATAAGCTACCGCTTTATGCTCGTTTTCTTCAATCGCATGCCACAGCCACATGGTTTTCATGGTGTCATCGCTCATCAGTTCCTGAATATGCGAATTACGCAGCAACTGGGTGGCAATGGTCGCGGTAAAATGTTCCAGTGCGGTGGTTGCAGTCAAATCAACCATTTCTTGGGTAATGCCAAAGGGTTTACCGACACCGGCAAATACCTTACGCGCACCTTGAATCACTTTATCGGTATAACGATCTAAACGTTCTACATCATGGCCATATTTTTGTGCCGAGGCATTAAAGCCAACATGCTCCTGGGTATGCATGGCTTCCTGGCCAATAAAGGCTGAAATTTCTTTTTGCAGCTCCTGATTATCTTTAATTGCCGGGTGGTAACGCACTGCACGTACACTATCAATAAAGAATTTTTCACCGGCTGGAAACAGGGCGGATAAAGCGGTCATAAAATGTGTCAGGCCTGCCGAATCTCGCATCCAGTATTCTGGAACCTGATCAAACTCAAACGCCATACGACGTACCGGGAAACTGGCACCTGCGCGGTTGGTAATATTTACTTTAGCATTCATGACCTCAACTCCTTTCAAGTGAAGCGTCTCACCTGAAACTTTTATTTATTTTCTTCAGCTTTATCTTACGTGGTTCTGATATGGAGATAAGTGCAGTTAAGGTCAGGCGAATATCAGTTTAGGACAGCTTGCAGTTAAATTGTCAGACAATTTAATCTGCAAAGATAAAAAAAGCGTCCCTTTGGGACGCTTTTTTCACACTATAGAAGTGATTATGCAGTTACTTTAGAAACTACACCAGCACCTACAGTACGACCACCTTCACGGATCGCGAAGCGTAAGCCAGCGTCCATTGCGATTGGGTGGATTAATTCTACTGACATTTCAACGTTGTCGCCTGGCATAACCATTTCAACGCCTTCTTTCAGCTGGATCGCACCAGTTACGTCCGTAGTACGGAAGTAGAACTGTGGACGGTAACCATTTAAGAATGGAGTGTGACGGCCACCTTCGTCTTTAGAAAGTACGTATACTTCTGCGTCGAATTTAGTGTGCGGCTTGATTGAACCTGGTTTAGCAAGTACTTGACCACGTTGAACTTCTTCACGCTTAGTACCACGTAGAAGAACACCACAGTTCTCGCCAGCACGACCTTCGTCAAGAAGCTTACGGAACATTTCAACGCCAGTAACAGTTGTTTTCGCTGTATCTTTGATACCAACGATTTCAACTTCTTCACCAACTTTAACGATACCAGTTTCTACACGGCCAGTTACAACTGTACCACGACCAGAAATAGAGAATACGTCTTCGATTGGCATCAAGAATGCTTGATCGATTGCACGTACTGGCTCTGGAATGTAAGAGTCAAGTGCTTCAACAAGAGCAACAACAGCGTCTTCGCCGTATTGACCAGCTTCACCGTTAAGTGCAGCAAGCGCTGAACCACGGATTACTGGAGTGTCGTCGCCTGGGAAGTCATAAGTAGAAAGAAGTTCACGAACTTCCATTTCAACCAGCTCAAGCAGCTCTTCGTCGTCAACAAGGTCGCATTTGTTTAAGAATACAACGATGTAAGGTACACCTACCTGACGAGAAAGAAGGATGTGTTCACGAGTTTGTGGCATTGGACCGTCAGTCGCAGCACATACAAGGATCGCACCGTCCATCTGAGCAGCACCAGTGATCATGTTTTTAACATAGTCGGCGTGGCCTGGGCAGTCAACGTGAGCGTAGTGACGAGTTGGAGAATCGTATTCTACGTGAGAAGTGTTAATTGTAATACCACGTGCTTTTTCTTCTGGAGCAGAGTCGATTGCAGCGTAATCTTTCGCTTCACCACCGAATTTCTTCGCACATACAGTTGCAATTGCAGCTGTTAAAGTTGTTTTACCATGGTCAACGTGACCGATTGTGCCCACGTTAACGTGTGGCTTATTACGTTCAAACTTAGCCTTAGCCATGTTCATCTTCCTTTGTAGATTACTCATGCAGGATCACTGCATGAGCATTAGATTTTAACTATAAAATTAGTTAGGCAATATAGTAATCGAAAGATTACTCGTCGTCACCTTTTTTACCGCCAGCTTGGAACTTAGCGATGATGCCTTCCGCCACGTTACGTGGAGTTTCAGCGTATTTAGCAAATTCCATAGAGTAAGTCGCACGACCTTGAGACATAGAACGCATTTGAGTCGCGTAACCGAACATCTCAGCCAGTGGAACTTCAGCACGGATTGCTTTAGTACCGCCAGGTAAATCGTCCATACCTTGAACCATACCACGACGACGGTTTAAGTCACCCATGATATCGCCCATGTAGTCTTCTGGAGTTTCTACTTCAACTTTCATGATTGGTTCAAGAAGAACAGGATCTGCTTTCATGAAACCGTCACGGAATGCGTAAGAACCCGCCATTTTGAACGACAATTCGTCAGAGTCGACATCGTGGTAAGAACCGTCGAACAATGTCGCTTTGATGCCAACGACTGGATAACCAGCAAGGACACCATTCTTCATACGTTCTTGGATACCTTTGTCAACCGCACCGAAGAATTCTTTAGGTACTACACCACCAACAACTTCTTCAGCGAACTCGTAGTCTTTACCAGTTTCAGGATCAAGCGGTTCTAAACGTACGTATACGTGACCGAATTTACCTTTACCACCAGTTTGACGAACGAATTTACCTTCTTGTTCGATTGATTTCTTGATCGTTTCACGGTAAGCAACCATTGGTTTACCAATGTTCGCTTCAACGTTGAATTCACGCTTCATACGGTCAACGATGATGTCAAGGTGAAGCTCACCCATACCAGCGATGATAGTCTGACCAGATTCTTCGTCTGTGAATACGCGGAACGATGGATCTTCTTTCGCTAAACGGCCAAGCGCAACTGACATTTTTTCTTGGTCAGCTTTGGTCTTAGGTTCAACAGCCAATTGAATTACTGGCTCTGGGAATTCCATACGCTCAAGTGTGATTACGTTGTTTTCGTCACACAGTGTATCACCCGTAGTCGTGTCTTTAAGACCTACACACGCCGCGATGTCGCCCGCACGAATTTCTTCGATGTCGTGACGGTCGTTTGCGTGCATCTGTACAATACGGCCAATACGTTCACGTTTCATTTTCACTGGGTTGTAAACAGGGCTACCTGCTTTCAGAACACCTGAGTAAACACGTACGAACGTTAAGTTACCTACGAATTTGTCGTTCATGATTTTGAACGCAAGCGCAGAGAACGGAGCATCGTCAGACGCTTCACGAGAACCTTCGGTTTCATCTTTGTCGTCTAGGATACCTTTGATCGCTTCTACGTCTGTAGGCGCTGGAAGGAATTCAATCACTGCGTCCAACATACGTTGAACACCTTTGTTTTTGAACGCCGAACCACACATCATTGGTTGGATTTCACCAGCCAAAGTACGTTGACGAAGACCAGCTACGATTTCTTCTTTAGAAAGGTCGCCTTCTTCCAGGTATTTGTCCATGAGTTCTTCTGATGCTTCAGCAGCAGCTTCAACCATGTTTGTACGCCATTCTTCAGCTGTATCTTGCAGATCAGCAGGAATGTCGCCGTATTCAAACTTCATACCTTGAGAAGCTTCGTCCCAGATGATTGACTTCATTTCGATTAAGTCAACAACACCTGTGAATGTGTCTTCTGCGCCCACTGGAACAACGATTGGCACTGGGTTCGCACCAAGACGTGTTTTCATTTGCTCAACAACGCGGAAGAAGTTCGCACCAGTACGGTCCATTTTGTTTACGAACGCAATACGAGGCACTTTATATTTGTTTGCTTGACGCCATACAGTTTCAGACTGAGGCTGTACACCACCTACAGCACAATAAACCATACACGCACCGTCAAGAACACGCATAGAACGCTCAACTTCGATTGTGAAGTCAACGTGTCCCGGGGTGTCAATTACGTTAATACGGTGTTGGTCGAACTGGTTAGCCATACCTTTCCAGAAGCATGTTACAGCTGCTGAAGTAATGGTAATACCACGTTCCTGCTCTTGTTCCATCCAGTCAGTTGTTGCTGAACCTTCGTGAGTTTCACCTAGTTTGTGGCTCTCACCTGTGTAGAACAAAATACGTTCAGAAGTGGTTGTTTTACCTGCGTCAATGTGCGCAGAGATACCAATGTTACGGTAACGAGAAATTGGGGTTTGACGTGCCATGATTTCTAGCATTCCTAAATTTTGTTGTTTAAAACAGGACGCTTTAAGCTGCATAGCAACTTAAAGCGCTTTGATGACAAACTAGTGACAACTAAATTCATCACCCTCCTGATTAGGTCCTGTTTTATCCGCTTAGAAACGGTAGTGAGAGAAGGCTTTGTTGGCTTCAGCCATACGGTGCACATCTTCACGTTTTTTAACCGCTGCGCCTTTACCTTCAGCTGCATCAAGCAACTCACCAGCAAGACGTAAAGCCATAGTTTTTTCAGAACGCTTAGCAGCAGCATCTACTAACCAACGCATCGCTAGAGCAGTACGACGGGATGGGCGTACTTCCATAGGAACTTGATAAGTAGCACCACCAACACGGCGTGCTTTTACTTCAACCATAGGACGAACTTTTTCAAGCGTAGCTTCAAAAAATTCAACTGGGTCTACTTTGTTTTTTTCTTGAACGCGGTCTAAAGCACCGTAAACGATACTTTCAGCAATAGATTTTTTACCATCTTGCATTACGTGGTTCATGAATTTAGCGATTGTTTGGCTGCTGAACTTAGGATCCGGAAGGATTTCACGAGCAGCGACTACGCGACGTCTTGGCATTTTAAAACTACCTATAAATATGACACTTCAGGTTAATCCAGCAGTAGCATAAAGTGTCGTATGCATTCGCTGGCCTTACTATACGTCGCTTGAATATTCACAAAATAAATGCAGAAATCAGACAAGCGAGACGATAAAGGATTGCAGTTCTAGCGAACTAAGAGCTTAATCTTGAAAGATTATTTCTTAGGACGTTTAGTACCGTATTTAGAACGTGACTGGTTACGATCTTTCACGCCAGCACAGTCTAAAGAACCACGAACGGTATGGTAACGTACACCTGGTAAGTCTCTAACACGACCACCACGGATCAGAACAACACTGTGCTCTTGCAGGTTATGGCCTTCACCACCGATATAGCTAGAAACTTCGAAACCTGAAGTTAAGCGAACACGGCAAACTTTACGCATTGCTGAGTTAGGTTTTTTAGGTGTAGTTGTGTAAACACGTGTACAAACACCACGACGTTGTGGACAAGCCTTCAACGCAGGAACTTTAGATTTTTCAACTAAAGTCGTACGACCCTTACGGATCAACTGATTTGTTGTTGCCATGTGGCAATTCTCCCGTTAATAAAAAGCCCCAAAAACATACTACTTTTTGAGGGCATGCAATTGTAAGTCAAGATACTAAAATGGTCAATATTCGACAGACCGGCAAATATTGACCATTCCCGCATTAAAGGCTGATTTTACTGCTTTTTAAGGTATTAGCACCTTATTGCGCTTTTTGCTTTTTTGTAACCTTCTTCGCTACCGGTTTCTCAGCGTCTGCTTTTTGCGGTTCAGCCTCCGTTTCAGGTGGCTCTTCCACTGCCGGTGGCGTGTCGTCAAACTCGTCATCCTCTGCAGGTTCCGGCTCAATCGATTCCGGTGGAATTGCCGGTTTTTGCGGCTCTACCGCAGCATTCGGTTCAACCATTTTATCGGCCAGTTGCTCTAGGCCCTGCTGGATATCCTGATCGATCTGTTCCGGCTCCGGCTTTTCCTCTGCCGATTTTTTCTGGATTTTCACCTTGGAGATGGTGCTGTTTTGCTGCAGGTCAATATCCTGATCCAGCTTTAGCTCCTCGACGGCCGGTGTAGCTGTAGCTGGCTGTTCCAGTAATTTCGGTGCAGCTTGTGCCAGTAAGGCTGCGGCTTTTTCATAGGCATCGACCGGGGATAGCTGACTGCCCTTATGCTGGATGAGATATTCACGGGCATGCGAGAACACTTCCTGCGCTTTCTGGTGCACATGTTCGACCAGCTTCCAGCTATAGGCGGCACTGACCGAGGCTGTCGCCACCGGGGTTAATTTGCTTAACAGCGAGAACTTCGGCATCGAGTTCATCCACTGCCACTTCATTTCGCCCTGCTCATTGACCAGATATTTACGTAGCGCTTCCATATCATTACTGGAACCGACCAGCTGCTGTAACTGATGCACATCATGGGTTTGCAGCATGTTCAGCACGCTTTTAATACCCAGCAAGACCGCCTGCTTTTCGGCAATCAGGCCCAGATCAACCTGTTTGAAAATATATTGCACAATGGCCTGGCCTTCTTCTTTATTCAGCTCAAAGCCATACGAACGCCCAACCTGATAGATGGTACGTAACGACATGATCATCGAAACCGGCACATCTACCGCGGTTCCAATCACGCCGGTAGCCCCAGTGATCGCGCCCTGAATCGAGGCCAGCCATTTATTCTGCTCTGCCAGCGCCTGGCTGATGCGTTTGGAACGGTTCACATCCTGGGTCAGTTCCTCTAAGTCACGTACTCCGGCTTCATCTAAAACTGCATCGACCGAACTGATATTGGAGGTGAAGGTATTTAGCTGGTGAAAGAAGTAATCCGACACCTTATCGGAAAACTGAGGCGCCACAAAATGGGCAAGATTATTGACCTTATTATAATGACGACCTAGCAATTGACGTGAGACCTGCGGCAAATGTGCCTTCAGTACCTGCTGCGGATTGTCATAACGCGATGAATGGCGGCCGAATACCGGGCTAGAACTGCCTTCCACCACCCGCCCCTGACTGCTACCCGCCTCTTCTTTACTGGTCGAACCGGGCGCCACATGCTGAACCAGGTCAATGCCGGTATGACTGAGCTTTTTAGCCACTCCAAACGCACTCGAGAGGAATCCGCCTGATTGCTTATTATTAGAATCTGTCATTCTTGCTCCTCATTTTCTTTCTTAAGATTTATTGCTAAATACTAGGTATAGTCTGCGTTTATCTCAACCTTATTGTGTTTCTTTTGGTTATGTTCACGTAGTCTGCTCCCCAAATCTGGTCATTCCCAAAGAGGCATAGGATTTGCCATAAGAATTCAAAATTCTTTCTGTTATTATGAATCCAATTGAAAAACTTGGGAAATGCACTGGACACCGGCATTTGCGCCGACAGTCTCCAGGGTTGGACCCGATAATATCACCATAAGGGAACTGTAGATGAAACGTGTTGTAATCACTGGCATGGGCATTAATTCGTGCATTGGTAATACATTAGAAGATGTAACCCACTCTTTGCAAAATGGTATTTCAGGCACACGTTTTAACCAGACTTATGCTGAACTGAATTTTAAGAGCCATGTCAGTGCAGCTGCAGAACAGAATTTTGACAATATCGACCGTCGTTTAAAACGCTTCATGGGCGTGTGTGCAATGTATGCCTATAACGCAGCGGCAGCAGCCATTGAACATGCCGGCCTGAAAGTTGAAGATTTAGCTGGTAACCCGCGTTACGGTATTGCCGGTGGTTCAGGCGGCAACTCGACTGCATCTGTGGTTGAAATGGTGGAATTACTGGAAGAAAAAGGCGCGCGTAAAATTGGCCCATTCTTTGTACCACGTAACATGTCAAACACCATTACGGCCAACCTGGGCGTTGCCTTTAAACTGCAAGGCGTTGCGCACTCGATTACCAGCGCGTGTGCAACTTCTGCCGATGCGATTGGTTATGCCTACAACCTGATTCAACTGGGTAAACAGGATCTTATGCTGGCTGGCGGTGGTGAAGAAGATCACTGGTCACAAAGCCTGCTGTTTGATGCGATGGGTGCGCTGTGTGCCAAATACAATGACACTCCAGAAACTGCTTCTCGTCCATATTCAGCAGACCGTGATGGTTTCGTGATTGCCGGCGGCGGTGGCTTCCTGGTACTGGAATCGCTGGAACATGCACAAGCACGTGGTGCCAACATTCTGGCAGAAGTGGTCGCGTATGCAGCCAACTCGGATGGTGCTGACATGGTTGCGCCAAGCGGTGAAGGTGCAACACGCTGTATCCTGATGGCGCTGGATGAAGCCAAACAGCATGGTGTTGAATCGATTGACTATGTGAACACACACGGTACATCTACCCCTGCAGGTGACGTGACTGAACTGAAAGCCATGGAACGTGCCTTTGGTGAAGGCCAGGTACCAGCCCTGAGCTCGACCAAATCTATGACCGGTCACAGCCTGGGTGCTGCCGGTGTACAGGAAGCGATCTACTCTGTCCTGATGATGCAAAACGACTTTATTGCGCCAAACATCAACGTGACCGAGCTGGATGAAGGCGCGAAAGGCTTTGATATCGTACTTGAAAAACGTGACGCAAAATTGAATACTGTGATGAGTAACAGTTTTGGTTTTGGCGGCGTAAACGCTTGTCTGATTTTCAAGAAATGGGATGCATAATCCCTAAATAGGATTTTCGATGGATGCACCTTCTGATGCTTTTTTATGGGTAAAAGCATTACATATTATTGCCGTGGTGTGCTGGTTCGCTGCACTGTTCTATCTGCCACGGTTATATGTTTACCATGCCATGAGTGAAGATGCGGTCAGTCATCAGCGTTTTGAAGTCATGGAACGCAAGTTGTACCGCGGAATTATGTGGCCTTCCATGATTGCCACCCTAATTACCGCCCACTTTCTGGTAGATTGGGGTGATGCCACCCGGAACTACCACGATGCCTTGTGGTTTTACCTGAAAGTGGCACTGGTCGGATTATTGGTGATTTACCATCTGGTTTGCGGTTATTACCGTCTGAAACTGATTGGCAATGCCCATTACAAGTCACACAAGTTCTGGCGCTTTTTCAATGAAATGCCGACAGTGCTGTTATTTGCAATTGTGATTCTGGTGGTGGTGAAACCTGTGTTCTAGCTCCATCGAAGAACAGATAAAAAAAGCCTCGTTTGATACGAGGCTTTTTTGTGGGCTAGCGAAGGGTTTCTGACTTGGCATATTGCTCGGTCTGGGCATATTGCTGGTATTTACGCAGCCGCGGTTTATATAGACCATAGTAAGTCACGGTTAAAATCACCAGCCACAACGGACTGACCAGCAGTGCTTTCAGCGTATCCGGCTCCAGACTGAGAATCACCAGTGCAAACAGCAGGAAGGCCAACACCACATAGCTCATCAGCACCCCGCCCGGCATTTTAAAGCGTGAAGCAGCGTGTAACTGCGGCTGCAGTTTACGATAGCGCAGGTAACACACCATAATAATGCCCCAGATGCTAATAAACAGAATCACGCACAGCGAGCTGGCCAAGGTAAAGGCTTCAACGGTATTCGGCACAAAATACTGCAAGGCTGCACCGGCCATAATAAACAGACAGGAGAACAGCAGACCTTTGGCCGGTACTGCCCGTTTTGACAAGGTCGCCAACGCCTGTGGCGCCTGCCGGCCACGCGCCAGGCCAAACAGCATGCGGCTGGTCGAAAACACACCGCTGTTCATGGAAGACATCACCGAAGATAACACCACCAGATTCATAATAATCGCAGAGGTGGGAATACCGACATGTAAAAACAACGACACAAACGGACTACGGTCTGCCGGAATCTGGTTCCACGGCGTCACCGACATCACCACAAATAAAGACAGCACATAAAACAGGATAATCCGGGTCGGAATTGCATTGACTGCTTTGGGTAAATTCTTTTCCGGATCTTTGGTTTCAGCCGCCATGGTGCCCAGCAGCTCCACCCCGACAAAGGCAAACAGCGCAATCTGGAAACCGGCCAGAAAACCGTTACCGCCTTGTGGAAACATACCACCATGTGACCAGACATGCTGAAAACTGGCAGTGGTGCCATCTGGCGCGGCAAACTGGTTAAAGACCATATAGCCACCAATACCAATCAGGCCTAAGATGGCCAGAATCTTGATCAGGGCAAACCAGAACTCGATTTCACCAAACAGCTTGACCGTCAGTAAATTCAGTCCTAGTACAAACAGCACACAACCAACACTGATCAGCGCCTGCCCCATGGGAGTAAACGTGGTATCTGGTGGCAGCCAGAAACCGAGATAATTGATGATGGCTGCCAGATCGGCAATTCCGACCAGAATCCAGCCCAGCCAGTAGGACCAGCCAATATAGTAGCCCGCACCCGGCCCGATCAGCTCATACGCCATATCAATAAAGGATTTATAGTGCAGATTGGACAGCAGGATTTCACCCAATGCGCGCATCAGGAAGAAAAACATCAGGCCAATAATCATATAAATAAACAGGATGGACGGGCCAGCCAAGGCAATGGTTTTGCCGGAGCCCATAAACAGTCCGGTGCCAATAGCGCCGCCAATGGCAATTAACTGCAGATGCCGGTTGGAGAGTTTGCGTTGTAATTCATGTGGCGACGAATGAACGTCATCGTGACGAGAGGAAGTCATGTTCAATATCCTTATTGTGCCCTGACCCTGCCATCAGCGCAGGCTGTGCATACGTCATCCTGCAATGATGGTCCTGTACATCCCAACAAATCCTATCTTGGGCTGTACGCAGCGTCAGTGGCTGGGAGAGAAAACCAAACCAGACGGCTTATTTCTGTGCAGCGGTCACTGCAATTTCAATCAGCCAGTCCGGGTTGACCAGTTCCGCCTGAATGGTGGCGCGTGCCGGTGTGGCATGGCCCTGCAACCATTCAATCCAGAGCGCATTCACGGTCTGGAAATCGGACAGATTCTTTAAAAAGAGTTGCGCAGATAAAATCCGGCTTTTATCGCTATTGGTTTCGGCCAGCAGCGTATCAATGGTCTGCAGCACTTCTTGCGTTTGCGCAGTGATGTCCTGCCCGGCAGTGGTTTTCGGAATCTGACCCGACAGATAGACCACCTGATTAAATACCGTTGCCGCACTCATCACTTCAGTGCTGTGAATACGTTGAATATCTTGAGAACTCATGTTGTGATCCTGTTGAATAAAATTTTATGCCTGCACCACAAACGGCACCCGGGCGGTGATGGCGCACATCAGCTCATAGCCAACGGTACCGGCTGCCTGACTGACCTCATCGACCGGCAAGATGGCACCACTGCTGGAATAGCCCCACAGCACCACTTCAGCGCCAATATCGGCGTCAGGAAGATGGCTGAGATCGACCGCCAGCATATCCATACTGACCCGACCCAGCGTCTGGCTGCGCTGCGAATTGACCAGTACCGGTGTACCGCTTGGAGAAATTCGCTGATAGCCATCGGCATAGCCACAGGCCACTACGCCAATCCGCATGGCTTGTTCAGCAACAAAGCTGGAGCCATAGCCAATACTTTCTCCAGCCTTCAGCTGCTGGACAGCAATAATTTCACTGCGCAGGCTCATGCTCGGTTTCAGATTCCAGTCCTGAATCGTATGGTGTGGAAAATCGGGCGAACTGCCATACAACATGATGCCGCTACGCATCACATCACTATGCAGGGCCGGCGCATGACGCAGCAATGCCGCGCTATTACAGAGTGAACGCTGGCCAGGCAGGCCGGCAATGGTCAGTTCAAAACACTGCTGCTGATAGTCGATGCCCGGCGCACCAAAACGTTCGCCATCGGCATCGGAGAAATGCATCATGTGGGTAATAGAGCTTACAATTTCCAGTGCCTGTAACTGGGCAAAGGCGCCCCGGTAAGCGGCGGGTGCAAAACCCAGACGGTTCATGCCACTGTTCATTTTCAGATAGACATGAAAACGTGCTTCCGGATGCTGGCGCTGGAACTGCTGTAACCAGTCAATTTGATGGGCACTGTGAATGCTAAAACTTAAGTGATGTTGCTGACAGACTGATAAATCTTCCAGACAGAAAATGCCTTCCAGCAACAGAATATCACCCTGCCAGCCCAGCTGGCGTAATCTCAATGCCTCGGCCAGATCTAGCAAAGCAAAACCATCGGCGGACTGAAAAGCCGGATAGACCCGCTCGATGCCATGACCATAGGCATTGGCCTTGACCACGGCATAAACTTGGCTATCCCCGGCATACTGCCGAGCAATCTGCAGGTTATGGCGCAGTGCATCGAGATGCACCACTGCCTGAATTGGTCTAGACATCGTTCTTCCTTGAATCAATACCTTAAGCGGCGTAACGCTGTAACGACAAGCCTTCAGTACTAATTTCCGGTTGCTGCCGCATCACCAGATCACTGATTAACTTGCCCGAGCCACAGGCCATGGTCCAGCCTAAAGTCCCATGACCAGTATTCAGGAACAGATTTTTATAGCGGGTGCCGCCAATAATTGGGGTGCTGTCTGGCGTCATTGGACGTAAACCGGTCCAGAAGCTGGCCTGCGGTAAATCACCACCCGGGAATAAATCTTTGGTGACCATTTCTAAAGTGGCACGACGATCCTGATTCAGACCGAGGTTAAAGCCGCTTAATTCAGCCATACCACCGACACGAATCCGCTGGTCAAAACGGGTAATGGCAATCTTGTAAGTTTCATCCAGAACTGTTGATTGTGGCGCCATGGCCGGATCGACAATTGGCACAGTCAGCGAATAACCTTTCACCGGATAGACCGGCAGGTCCAGATGCAGCGGTTTCAGGAATTCACGTGAATAACTGCCAAAGGCCAGCACATAACGGTCTGCGGTCAGCACTTTGCCATTGACCAGCACGCCTTTAATCTCATCGCCTTCAACCAGCAGTTTTTCTACATTCTGGTTAAACTGGAAATCGACACCCATCTCCTGTGCCAGTTTGGCCAGCGCATTGGTAAACAGATAGCAATCACCGGTTTCATCATTAGGCAAGTGCAAGCCACCAACCAGTTTATCTTTGGCCGCAGCCAAAGCCGGTTCAACCCGGGCCAGACCATCACGGTCTAACAGCTCATATTCCACACCGCTTTCTTTTAATACTTCAATGTCACGCTGTACGGCATCGAGCTGGGCATCTTTACGGAACAGCTGCAGCGTGCCTTTAGAGCGGTTTTCATAGCTGATTCCGGTGTCTTGGCGTAACTGTCTCAGGCAATCGCGGCTATATTCGGCTACCCGCACCATCCGCTCTTTATTAATAGCATAGTGCTGCGCATTACAGTTTTTCAGCATTTGCGCCATCCACTGTAACTGCCACATACTGCCATCCAAATTCACGGCCAAAGGTGCATGATGCTGGAACATCCACTTCACGGCTTTAAATGGAATCCCCGGCGCTGCCCACGGCGTTGAATAGCCCGGTGAAACCTGTCCGGCATTCCCGAAGCTGGTTTCTTCCGCCGGCCCGGTTTGACGATCCAGCACCGTCACACTTGCACCCTGCTGCGCCAGATAATATGCGCTGGTCACCCCAATGACACCGCTTCCCAACACAATTACACGCATAGACTTGACCTCAAATACATTCCAGTTTATTTAACTAGTATATTTTCGGATCAATAGTGAATTTTGCTATTTTTAGTGGGTATTTTCAGATAATCCGCCCATTTTTTCAGGATATTTTTTGGAATAAAGGAATTTTTAGATGCGTAAATTAGACCGGATTGATCGCATGATTTTGGACATCCTGCAAAACAATGGCCGGATTGCGATTAGTGAGCTGGCGGCCAAGGTCAATTTATCCACCACGCCCTGCTCGGAACGGGTTAAACGGCTGGAACGCGATGGCATTATTATGGGCTATTATGCCCGCCTGAATCCTGAACTGGTGGACAAGAAACTGCTGGTATTTCTGGAGATTAAACTGTCGGCCAAATCGGGCGATGTGTTTGATCAGGTGGCGCGAGATCTGGTGGATATTCCGGAAGTGCTCGAGTGTCATCTGATTTCCGGCGAGTTTGATTATCTGGTTAAAGCACGGCTCAAAGAAATGAGCGCCTACCGGCGTTTACTTGGCGATTTACTGAAAAAATTGCCGGCCTCAGCCTCTTCACACAGTTATGTGGTAATGGAAGAAGTTAAAGAAAGTCTGTATTTAAATATTGAAGGCTGATGTTTCAGAGAGTCGATAGATCCGTCGATGTGATTAGGCGCATGGAAAATCCGGCCACCGGCTGATGAATACAGCATCAGCCGAATGGATTTTTTATGTTAAGCCTGACAGAATGCCAATGCACTATTTAAGTCAGCCACCACATTCGGCAACTGGGAAAACTGCTGAATACGGGCTTTCGGTGCAGCATGATCCAGCTCTTGCAGCGTGCCATAACCATATTCGACCGCGACCGCTTCGATGCCGTTATGTCGCGCCCCCAGCACATCATATTCCCGGTCGCCGACCATAAGACATTGGCTGGCCTGCAGCTGTTCCTGCTCCAGAATATAGGCAATTAATTCATCTTTATGGGTCCGGTCACCATTCAGCTCGCTGCCATAAATGCCGGTAAAATACTGTTCCAGCTCAAAATGCTCCAGAATCTGCCGTGCATAAATGGTCGGCTTGGCCGTGGCTAAAAACAGCTGATAGCCCTGGAGTTTCAAGGTTTGCAAGGTTTCCGCCACAGTCGGATAAACCTTATTTTCATATAAACCGGTCACGGCAAAACGCTCGCGATAACCCATCAGTGCCTGTTCCGCCAGCACATCATTCGGTTCAACCTGTAAAATTTTTGCCAGTGAAGCTTTCAGTGGCGGACCAATAATCCAGTCAATATTTTCAGATTCTGGTAGTGGATGACCAATTTTTGCCAGTCCATAACGCGCCGAGGTGGTAATACCCACTTTTGGATCGGTCAGGGTGCCATCCAAATCAATCAGCAGATGTTTAATCATGAATTTTTCTCCCCCTTCGACCGTGAAATACACTCGAGACTTGATTCAAAGTTGCCTATACTAACGTAAATTCATGATTGAAGGATATGGATGTGCGTCCAACGGTACTTTGCTTTTCTGGTTTAGATCCCTCTGGGGGCGCGGGCTTACAGGCTGATATTGAAGCGATTGGCCAAAGTGGCGCACATGCGGCCATTGCCTGTACCGCCCTCACGGTGCAAAACTCGCAGCAGGTGTTTGGCTTTGAAGCCACCTCCAAAGCATTGCTGCTGGCGCAGGCCAATGCCGTGGTGAACGATCTGCCAATTCGCTGTGTTAAATCGGGGATGCTCGGTACCACCGACAATATTGCAGCGCTGGCAGATTTCTTGAGAGAACATCCGGACTATTACTATGTGCTGGACCCGGTTCTGGTCGCCAACAGTGGTGGCTCTCTGGGTGATCAGGCGACTTTGGTCAAGGCCTTTGTCGAGCTGATTCCACTGGCAACCTTGCTGACCCCGAATACGGTAGAACTGCGTGCCCTGACCGGTGAAGATGATCTAGAACTGGCCACCCAGAAACTGTTTACGATGGGCGCCAAGGCAGTTTTGGTTAAAGGCGGCCATGAAGATACCCCGGATCACATCCGCAATGCTTTATATATAGATGGTGAACTGATTTCTGAAACCTGTTGCCCGCGTTTAGAAGGTGAATATCACGGTTCGGGCTGCTCACTGGCCAGCTTTATTGCCGGGCGTCTGGCATTAGGTGATGAACTGCAAGCCGCCGTGAATCATGCTGAAACCTGGCTGTTTGGGGTACTAAAACAGGCTGAAAGTCCGGTACGGAATGGTCAGAAGATTCCAAAACGCTTTTAATCCTTAATATAAAAATACCTGCTATAAATAATACCTGCCCCATGGCAGGTATTTTTTCAACCTGAATCTGAAGCCCTTTAATCCGGCATATCATCCAGCTGCTGTGGCTCGGCCCGCGGCTGGGTGTTCATCCGGTGCCGGAACGAAGCGGAACGTTCATAAGCCTGTTTACGTACCCGCATAATCGAACCCAAAGGTTGATGCGCCTGCACACCATGCCACGGGTTAAACGATAGCACATCATCGGCATAGACTCGCCGCTCCGGACTATAGCTGTCCTGTTTAGGAAAATGTAAGGTGCCAATGGTCTGATGGGCAGATTCTTCTTCCGGCCATAATACCGAAGCATCTTCAATGGGCATACGCTCCAGGCTGGTACATAATTGCGCACGCAATACATAATCGGCGCTATGGTGCTTAAAGAAATCGCGGACCAGATCCCGGATGCTGGAGTCATGACTAATCTGCATCGGGATATTGGTCAGCTGGCGTACCGAAGTCGATTCCGGCGCCACACTGAGTTTTGCCATATAGTCGCCATAACGCAGCGCGGCCATGGTGTGATAGGTCTCGCCCAGAATATGGTTCTGACTGCGCGCCCAGCCTTTTAAAGTCACCGGCACTTCTAAACCGGCTTTATCTACCAGTGCATTTAAACTGCGCGCCATACTGCGCATGCCTTTTAACATCGGATCGGGCGCCTGTTCCGCGCGTGTCACCAGGGGCAGCATCTGCTGGTATTTACGCAGCGTGCCAAAGGCCAGCACCGGAATATTCACCATCAGAATATCCTGGTTTTTACCATCACTCGGATCATCGGCCAGTAAGCGTGCGCCCGGCACATTCAGGATTTTTAAGGCAAAGCCATGCGGTACTGGCACCTGGTCACTGCGTAAATCTCCCGGCGCAGCCGATAAACGCACCATCACATCATAATGTCCTGGCTCGGCAAAAATTCCCTGCGCCAAATGCGGCGGCAACACCGGCACGGTCAAAATACCTTTCAGAAATGCATGTGATTTGGCATGCGCATCGCGGACTGCATGGCGATGCTTGTCAAACACCTGTTGTCGGGCTTGGGCCATATGCTCGATAATATCTTCAATCAAGCGGCTTTCATTCGGCTGTTCCTGTTCAACCTGCGGGGTATACAGTAGATACGGCTCTGACATCGTGAACGCTCCTGTTCCGGCCTGAACATCTGGCAAAAATTGGCTAATATCCACCAATCTAGCAAGCTGAGAGCCAGAAAAATATAGTGCTTATTCAACAGTTCAGGAGAGTTTGGTAAGCGTAGACGACTCAGCTCAACACGATACTTGGGTTCAGTCTTGATGATGTCTGGATTTAAGCTGCGCCACATGCGCGCGCCGGGTTTGCCAGGACGGGTCCAGTACTTCTTTTTCCAGTCGTAATTGCAAACGTTTTAAGCGCATGGCGGAGATGACTTCGGTCTGGAACTCCTGTACGTAATTTACCCAGCCTGTCCCTTGAAATACCTGCTTTGGCATCTCTGTTTTAAATTCGCAGCCCGGCATAAATACCACTATTGAATGTAAATGTTCCGGCTCCAGCAGATCAGCCAGCAAATGACTCAACACCTGAGTATGTTTGTAATTCTGATGCAAGGGATTCTGGAATTTATAACTCTTTTTATAAATTTTCTGGGTCCACATTTTTTGCCGCGCACTGCCAAAAATCCAGCCCTTATAGTTTTTGCTTTCTATCACAAAGACGCCAAAAGGACTTAAGAGCACATGATCAATTTGTGTGGTGCCACCATCCTGATCGGGCAAGGTCAAATCATTAAGTAAAATATAACGCTCATCCAGATGTTGCTTGGCCTGTCGCAGAACAGCCCACTCCCCAATTTTGCCTTTTAAATCCGGCAGAAACACCCGCAGCAGGCTCAAGCCCAGCAGAATCAGCAACAGCCACCACAGCTGTGAAATCAACATACTCAAAATATTTACATCATGCATTTCGGTTTTATTTTAATAGTGATGATCTTGGCCCAAATCTAACATAAAACGGCGTTCCATTCAGGAATGATAATGCTGGTTTAATCTTCATTATCAGGTGGATACAGAAAGATCCCATCTACCTGAAGATGTTCAATCTGGATAGTGATCTATTTTTTTAATCAACGGATGCTTACTGATTTAAGCTGTTTATTGGCCTGCACTAAGCGATGCAACACCATAAAATATCTATATTTATTTTTGTTGTTGTTCCAGTTTTAACAGAATCTCTTTATTGTCTAATCCGCCGGCAAAGCCAACCAGTTTACCGCCGCTGCCAATCACCCGATGACAGGGTGCAATAATTGAAATTGGATTTTGGCCATTGGCCGCGCCGACAGCCCGTACCGCTTTCGGACTGCCGACCTGCTCGGCAATTTGCCGATAACTGCGGGTTTCGCCAAAAGGAATATTCAGCAGTGCCTGCCAAACTTTTTTCTGAAATTCTGTGCCTTCAAAATCTAAAGGCAGTTCAAAAGTCTGACGCTGGCCCTGAAAATATTCATTCAGCTGTTGTTGCGCATCGAGCAAAATCGGATGATCCAGCTGCTCTACCAGCTCGGCCTGCCGGACCCGTTTGGGATTTTCATTGTCCCAGATCACGGCGACCAGCGCGCTGTCTGTGGCCACTAGTTTTAAACGCCCGACCGGAGAAGGCATATACATAAATGCAAGTTTCATCTCCTTCTCCTGTTCAGTTTTAGTCTAGCTTGATTATGCCGATGAAAGTTTCATCAGCACAAGACCGGAAATAATTAACACTGCCGCCAGCATACGCATGGCCGATGCCGGCTCGCCCAGTACAAAAATACCCACCAGAAAAGAACCGACCGCACCAATTCCGGTCCAGATGGTATAGGCCGTGCCCAGCGGCAAACTACGCATGGCATAGGCCAGCAGGCCAAAACTGAGCACCATAAAGAAAATGGTCAGAATGCTTGGGGTAAGCTTGGTAAAACCGTCTGAAAGCTTCATAAAATAAGCCCAGACAATTTCAAAAATACCGGCAAAAATTAATACGATCCAGGCCATCACGCCCTCCTCCATTATTCAGATAGAGTCAGGCCGTCCTGACGATTTTTCTTAAAGACAACGTCTTTAAGGGAGGTCGTTCCTCCAAAATTACGGTATCAGTATAGCAAAAATCCACCGCCTGCCAGTAGAACGCCGTTGAAGGGGAATAAGCTTCAGCTCAAGAGGGACTGAAAATCACAACCCAGATAAGGCGATTCAAACTTTTTCACTTGAGTGAATAAATTGCTTACTGGAGCATAGGTCGTTTCTCCAGCAAGCAAAAGGATGAACCAAAGCCCATCCAGTGTATGGATAAATGCTTTAAAACTTCAACCGTAATCCGGCACCATATTGCCAGCCCTGTTCCGACTCCGTCGCATCCTGCTGAGCTGTCTGGGCCAGCCCTTTGTGATAGCCATAGGCCACATCTACAAACGGCATGACTTTTTTGCTGATTTCATAACGCATCTGTAGTCCGGTCTGCAGCTGGTTTAAACCAGTTTTCTGCGCCTGTTCCGATTCATCTGAAAGTACCAGCTTGGCCTGCAAATAAGGCGCCAGAATCAGTTTCTGGGTCAGCAAAAAATCCCGCTCAGTATCCAGACTCAGCTGCACCTGCTGATCTTCGGCAAGGGACAGATAGGCCTCGGTTTCAAAGAAATACGGCGCCAGCCCATGCAGGCCAACCACACCACGCCATTGCTGTGCCGAAGTCTGATCCTCCTGCTGGTAGGCTACACCAGCCTGGATATCCCAAAAATCAGAAATCATCCGGCTATATAAAACCTGTGCCTCATATTCAGCTTGTTGCGACTCGGCCTGCTCGGTATGCAGTTTGAAAAACAGCTTGTTCTCATCAGTTCCGATCCGGCTTTCCAGCTCGGACTGCCATACTCCGCGTCCACCCGCATGCTGCATCCATTTCGATTCCAGCATACTGGACTGATACCACTGCCCGCCATGCTCCTGCCGGTGATCATGCGTTGTTGCCGTTGCAGCCTTCTCCACCGGATGAAGCATGTTCATGGGCTGATGTTGCTGATGTTGCTGATGTTGCTGATGTTGCTGATGTTGCTGATGTTGCTGATGTTGCTGATGTTCAGCCTGCATCATCTGCTTGTGTTGTGCATGTTTATCGACAGATTTTACTGACGTCTGCGGTACAACTTCATGTTCTGTAACATGGGAAGATGGGTGCTGTGTCTGCGCCGATAACATCGGTGTCGCAAACAGCATGGCTCCCAACAAATTGAAACGGGCAAAATTAGTGATGTGCATGTGCATCTCCCGAAGACTGAACAGCAGCTGGCAGCGCAGATGGAGCTGCGGGTAATGAAGCCGTCTGCTCTGGCATCACCTGTGCCACCACTAACTTATTCATCATGCCCGAACTCATGTGATACAGCAGATGACAATGGATTGCCCATTCCCCCAGCTCATCGGCGGTCAATAACGCGCTCACGGTTTTTCCAGGCGGTACAATCAGGGTATGTTTATTTGGCAGGTCGGCAGCGGCCTGGCCATTTTCCAGCTGCATAAACATGCCATGCAAATGCATCGGATGCGCCATCATGCTGTCATTGATAAATTTCAGCCGAATCCGTTCGCCATAGGCCACCTGCAACGGTTCAGCCTCGCTAAATTTCTTGCCATTGATGGTCCAGATATAACGTTCCATCGTGCCGCCCAAACGAATCACCAGCTCTTGCACCGGCGCGCGCGTATCCGGCTGCGGCTTTAAGGCTTTTAAGTCCGCATAGCGAAGTGCTTTATGTCCGGCGGGTGTTGAGGCATTGGCCCAACCTTGAGGGACCGAACTGGCCGAAGATTTTGACTGCGCCTGCGTTGCATGCAATGAATGCACTGCAGGATGATCTTCGGCTACCGTTAAAGATTCAGTCTCTTTAATGGCAGCATGCGTCATCGATGGATGCTGCAGGGTCGAAGATGTGGATGACGCACTATGTACCGCATGTGGCGCAGTACTTTCTGCACCATGAGCAGCATGTCCCATATCTTCCATGGTCAATACCGCACGTGGTCGTGCGGTTGGCATGTGCAGTGGCGGTGGTTGCATGCCCTGTTGCAATAAACTACCAATGGCAAAGCCTGAACGGTCAATTGATTCTGCTTCAATCTGGTAATGGCCGGCTTTTGGTTCCACCAGTACATCATAGGTTTCAGCCGTCCCGATTCGGAACTCATCTACAGGCACCGGCTGGACCGGCTGGCCATCAGCGCTGATGACGGTCATTTTGAGCTGCGGAATGCGTACATCAAAAAACGACATGGCCGAGGCATTAATAAAACGTAAACGCACTTTTTCATTCGGTCGGAACAGCCCGGTCCAGGCCTGTTCCGGTGTTTTGCCATTGATTAAAAACTGATAACCGGTGACATCCGACAAATCGGTTCTAAGCATACGCATCTGGTTCCACATGGAACGTTGCTGCCAGGTCTGTTTCAGGCCCTGCTGTTTCACCTGCTGCAACACATCGGCCAGGGTTTCACGCTGGTTCTGATAATACTCGGCCGACTTTTTCAGATTATTTAAAATCGTGTCGCTGGAAGATGCGTGAAAATCGGACAGCATCACCACATAATCCCGCTCGGCCTGCTCATGCGCAGCCACAGGCTGTTTGCCTTTGGGATAAATGACTAGCGGGCCATATAGCCCATCCTGCTCCTGACCTTTGGAATGGGCGTGATACCAGTAGGTGCCCTGCTGCCGTAGCTGAAAGCGATAAGTAAAATGTCCCTTCGGCGCAATGCCCTGAAAGCCGTTAAAGCCCGGCACGCCATCCATTACACCCGGCAATAACAGACCATGCCAGTGAATGGAAGAATCGCGATTTTGAAGCTGGTTATGCACATGAATCACCGCTTCATCACCTTCCTCAAATTCAAGCAAGGGGGCTGTGAATTGGCCATTCACACTTATTTTTTTGACAGTTTTTCCGGTCAGCTTGACCGGCTGCTCATCAATATACAGATGATATTCCCGGACTGCGGCCATCGCCCAGGACGATGCGCACAGACATAAGCCAAGCACGATGGCCTGACGCAATTGAATTGACATGATTTATCCTTAAAACAATAAAAAAAGAAAAGTTTTTAAAGTCAGGATAAGGTTTTCGGTGGACGCAGGATTTCCTGCCAGTAACCGGGTAAATGCTGGGCATGATAGAGATGAAAGTGCGGCTCAGACTCAAAGGTCGGGCTTGCCTGTTCCAGCACAGGGAGCGCAATCTTGAGATAGCTCAGACCCGGCTGGCAATGTAGGGGTGGACAATCCTGACAGTTTAAATGCTGCTCTGGATGATGTACCTGCTCGCAGTCGGGTAACTGTGCAGATGGACTGGTGCTATGATGGCTTGGGTGATGTTGTTCTACAGGAGAATCTGCCTTTTCAGCATGACAAGGAGCAGGTGATGAAAGGGATGATTTCACACTGGTGATCATGGCAGAGTTGGACAGTTGCATGGCCGCATGTGCTGGTTGTACAACAGCCAGCACAAGACTGCTCCATCCCATGACAAATGCCATCAGATAGCTGAACCACACCGGTTGTCTGCGCTGTGTATGCAACAGGATTTCCTCACCCCATAAGACCAAACCCCAGCGTTGAAGCTGCTTAAAACAGCTGAACGCCTGTGCAAACCAGCATAGAGAAATTCACAGTTATACACAATACTTTAAATTTTAAATTGCTGCTGTGGGGAAGATTGTTTTGCATATCAATAAAATAATAAAGTTATTTATTGTGCAGTATAACTCTTAAGCAGAGCTGAATAAAAAAGCAGGAATTTTAGGGCTTTTGCTCAAATAAAAAGGACTCATTTGAGTCCTTTTTATACATTTTATGTCTAATTGATAAACGATTGATGTACAACTGTTTATAAATTAATCCGGTTATCCATACTGTTATCAACATAGATATCCATAGAGTTAATCACAAAGTTATCCACAGGATGCAGATAACTTATCCAGTTTTATTAGGTGTTCACGGCACCGACTTTGGCCAGCTCGGCACGCATCTCATCAATCACAGCTTTATAATCCGGTTTGCCAAAAATTGCTGAACCGGCCACAAACATATCGGCACCGGCTTCGGCAATTTCACGGATATTGGCCGGGCCAACACCACCATCAACCTCAAGGCGAATATCACGGCCTGAAGCATCAATGATCTGACGCGCCTGACGTAATTTTTCCAGGGTCATGGGAATAAATTTCTGGCCACCAAAGCCCGGGTTCACACTCATCAATAAAATCTGGTCGACTTTATCCAGCACATAATCCAGATAATGCAGCGGCGTTGCCGGGTTAAAAACCAAACCCGCTTTAGCACCGCCCGACTTGATCAGTTGCAGCGAACGATCAATATGATCTGAAGCTTCCGGATGGAAGGTAATAATATCGGCACCGGCTTCCAAGAAGTCGCCAATCATGCGGTCCACCGGAGAGACCATTAAATGCACATCAATTGGCGCTTGAATTCCATAGTTTTTCAGGGCCTTACATACGCCTGCACCAAAGGTGAGGTTGGGTACATAGTGATTGTCCATAACATCAAAGTGGACAACATCAGCACCGGCTTTAAGCACTTTTTCTACTTCTTCGCCTAAACGGGCAAAGTCTGCAGAAAGAATAGAAGGCGCAATTAAATATGGCTTGGACATGGGAGACCCTGGCTAAGTATTTGAGTGACTGCGCCATTATAACAAATTGTCTCCCGCTCTGGGGCGGCAGATGGCCACCTGCGGCAAGATTGCAAATCTACAACGCTGTGTTGTAACACGCGGCTTTGTCTGGGCGCTCTTTTCTCTTAGACTTAAGGCTTACTGAACAGGATTTTTCATGAAACGTTATAGTCATATTGCCACCACACAATCGGCCCGTCTGGCCAAACGCCTGGGTAACCACTGGAAACACAAATTTGAAGTACAGGAAACAGCACAGGAACTGCGTATTTTGATGCCGAGCGCGACCATTGTGTTACAGCCTCAGCCTGATGCGCTCTATACCGAAATTATTGCTTTAGATGAACACACCGACCTGAACCGGCTGGAACAGGTGGTGCTGGATCATCTGCAACGCATGGGACAGGAACAGTTAAGTGCTGACTGGCAGCAGGTCGATTAAACCTGCTTAGATCTGCTCATTTTACTTCGGCAGATTGCTTGGCTTCAAAGGCCTTCACCGCCTCAATACGTTCCTGTGTGGCCGGATGGCTTTGCAGGAAATCCCAGACTGATGTGCCCTGCTCGCTTTCGCCGCTTTCATCTGCCAGCCGTTGTAACAGGTTGGCATAATGGATGGTTGGCACCTGCTTGTGCTGCATGGTGGTTAAGGCATAATGATCGGCCTCGGCTTCAAAATTACGCGAATAACTGGCACCCACCAAAGCCAGAGGTAGACTGGTCATTAAATCGGAGCCATCACCGGTAATCGCAATCAGGATGACCCCAAAGCCTAAACTGGCCAGCGCCTGTTGCAGACTATGCCGCTCGACCAGATGGCCCTGTTCATGTGCCAGCACCCCCAGAATTTCCCGGTCATCCTGTGCCAGTTCAACCAGTTCATCGGTCAGAATAATAGTATTGTTGGGAATCGCCACCGCATTGGCACCCAACCGATTCCCTTCTCGAAACAGCAGTTTCGCCGGCCGGTCTTCTGCCACCAGAGCCTGATACTGCTGTAAAATCGCCTGCTGGCGCGCCGCACTTAAACGACTTGGATCCGTCATCTCCAGCACATAGTGTTCTGCTTCATTGCCAACACTGTTCAGGGTAGTTTCCGGTAACTGATTGGCCACCACATTTGCTGCCCACGGAATGCCCCACTTCACTGTAGCAAAGGCCAGCGCCACAATAAAAATGGTGCTAAACAGAATCAGGCTGGGGGTACGCTCCAGCTTCCAGATTGACTGATAGATATTCTTTTGCTGCAGCTGAAAC
This sequence comes from Acinetobacter sp. CIP 53.82, assembly GCF_000369465.1. Classification (NCBI taxonomy): domain Bacteria; kingdom Pseudomonadati; phylum Pseudomonadota; class Gammaproteobacteria; order Moraxellales; family Moraxellaceae; genus Acinetobacter; species Acinetobacter sp. CIP 53.82. The sequence goes on from NZ_KB850046.1 coordinate 705,583, forward strand.
CACTCCGGTAAAGGCTGCTGAAACTCCAGACGTGCATCATCCTGGAGTTCAATTACCGGCTGGATACGGCCCAATGCGCCTATCAGCAGCATGTCCTGATAACGATAACGGCGCTGCAAGGCAAAGTTTTCACCATACTGAACCCAGATACTGTCCGCATCGGCTGCCAACACCTGAGCAGTATAAGGCTTGGCACTCTGACCATCATAAAACACGGCTTCAACCGTCATCTGTTGCATCAGTGCTTTCCTTATAAAGACACATCAATATCAAAGATATCGCTAATTTCTTCCGCAATCGCGCTTGGATCACCCTGTAACTGGTTCATCAGCAGGTCCGGATCATTGTTTAAATGCAGGCTTAAAGACTCCACCTGATAGCGATATAAACGGATTGCCGCCCACGGTGTCATAAGGCCGAGGGTTAAAATTTTCACAATCCAGTTGCTGAGCACAATCCAGGCATAGCGCCACTGGTTGCAACTGGTCTGAAACTGGCTACGACTGAGGGTGGTATTGTTCCAGCTGGTCATAAAAATCCGCGCCAGCATTAACGGCCAGATGAATAAAGCCGCCAGCAGATAGATGCCCATAAAAATCCAGACATACTGCACCGCACTCAGACTGGAAAAATCGGCCAGCAAGGCCAGTACCAGCGCTGCCGCCCCCAGCAAGCCGATAAACAGAAACAGCGGCACATACATGGCGCGCATATAGGCCGGCCAGTCGGCCTGTAATTTAAACTGCAATTGCCCCGCATAAAGATGATCGAGGCAATAACGCTTATACAGCCAGATCAGCACCGGGAAAAATATACCCAGGGTCAAGATATACACCAGAATCCCTTTTAAAAATTCGATATAGGCTTTCTTGCTAGTGCCGGAAAAGAAAAAGCGGCTGTTACCAAATTTACTGTTACGTGCATTAAAGCGGATGGTGGCCCGAATCAGCCAGGGCACGGCCAGATACAGAATCAGCACCCCAATCAGGGTAGCACGCACCGAGTAGTTGGATAACAGCGAAATGGCCAGATACAGGCCAATTGCAATCAGCCGGCCAATTAAGATCTTGCTCGGCACACCGGTAAAGTCAAAACGGCGCTGGATAAATTCGGTATTGCCATAAAAATAGCGCAAGCGGCGTACTTTGGCCCACGGCGCATACAGTCCCAGCGTGACAATAATCAACAGAATATTGACAATCCAGATGCCGAAATATTCCATGGCAGTGCCATAAAAATGAAAAGGGTGGCGCTGTCCAAGCAGCTGCGGTTCAGGTGAATCAACGACAAGCGCTGGCGGCAGCTGGGTTTGTTCCTCTGCGGTAAAAGTCGGATGTATATCTTGGTTTTGCATATCAGGCCTTATAATTATTTTTTAAAATAAAGACACGGTTAAAAATTAAAAAACAAAAAATCACAGACCGCCTTCACCCTGCAACAGGTCAAAAGCGGTGTTCTGCGTGATGGATTATATTAGGATTGTAATTGGACTGCATGAAATTGCAGATGGTCATCAATAAAACTTTGAATAAAGTAATAACCATGATCATAGCCAGCATGTTCACGTAAGCTCAGCGGCTGTCCGGCCTGCGCACAAGCGGCCTGGAACAGCGCCGGATTCAACTGGCTATAGAACTGATCCTGCAAGCCCTGATCAATTAAAATATCGGCAAATTGCTTGCCTTTTTGCTGGACCAGTGCGGTGGCATCATGTGCTTGCCAGCCTTGACGATCCTCACCTAAATAGGCACTAAAAGCTTTCTCTCCCCACGGGCATTGGCTTGGCGCACAAATCGGCGCAAAGGCAGAAACTGATTTAAATTTTTCCGGATATTTAAAAGCTAGCGTTAACGCACCATGGCCGCCCATACTGTGGCCGAAAATACCAATACTGTCGGTTTGCACCGCAAACTGTTCACACACCAGCTTATACAGCTCTTCTGCAACAAACTGTTCCATCTGGTAATGCGCTGCCCAGGGTGCCTGGGTTGCATTAATATAAAAACCTGCCCCCTGCCCGATATCCCAGTGATCGCCCTGCGCCACCTGCTCACCGCGAGGTGAAGTGTCCGGGCTAATCAGAATAAAGCCCAACTGTGCCGCCAGACGCTGGGCATGCGCTTTAATTGCAAAAGTTTCTTCGGTACAGGTTAAACCCGCCAGGTAAAAAAGCGCCGGACAGTCCTGACCCGCCAAGGCTTGTGCCGGCAGAAAAATACCAAAACGGCTTTCCCCGTTTAAGCTGCTGGAATTAAAACGGTAAATTCGCTGTTCGCCATCAAAGCATCGATTGTTCTGTATTAATTCCATCGTCTTATCCTGTTTTAAGGGCTGTCTAAAGTTAAAGGCATTTCATTTGGCTGCGCGACCACGGCTTGTGGGAATAAACGCTGCTCCAGTTGCGGCAACATCAGCTGCATATTCTTACCCATCGACCATTGCGGTTCAGACGGTTCAAAACCTTGTGCCTGCTCCCATTTTGCCACGGTCAGCTTGGCCTGTGCAAAAGCCTCGGCAAAGCTGTTATTTTCACGCATGGCCTGATCAAAGAAGGCTCGGCCAAAATAGGTATAATCGGCTTCGTTGGAACAGCCGAATGAAGCGCGGTCTGCGGCCGATGCGGTAATTACCAAAGTATTGTCATTTTGCAGGGCCGAAACAAAACTGCCCGAATAACAGGCCGAGATCACAATTACGCGCCAGCGAATACCGGATTTATCCAGCGCATCGCGCAGCCATTTTGGATCAACCTGTTGCAGTTCCAGCGGCGCATTTTCCATTTCAAACTGGTTCGGCAAGCCATGTGAAGTCATGTATAAAAACAGCACATCGCTTTCCGGATTCATCTGCTGGCCTATACGGCGCAGTGCCAGTTCCATACTGGTGCGTGAGGCAATCGGGGTGACATTGCGTGTCATCGGGTTATTGACCAGAATCATCGAGCGGCCAAAAGTGCCAAAGCGGGTATCGAACTGTTCCCGAATCCGCTCGACTTCGGACATAAACACATCCTGATAACTGGCCCCGGCCACGCCCAGAAAATACCAGTGTGATTGTGCAAATTCACCATACTGAATCTTCTCCAGCGCCTGATTCAGTATCTTGCTTTGTGCATAAAAGGCTTCTTCGCTAAACGTCGGCGGGACCTCTTCCACCTTCCAGATTGGCTGGCTCTTGACCGACATCTGCCACACCACCAGGGTAAACAGCGTGGCCAGAACAATCAGCGCACGTTCCCACCACGGCCATTTCAGTTCACGGGAAAATACCCAGACCACGGCCAGACTCTGCCAGACAAACAGCACCATGAAAATCAGCGGCAGATAGTCATAGAACACATAGGGCAGCACATCAATCATGCCCAGATATTGAATCAGGCTTTGCAATAAGGCGATGTGAGTATCTAACACCAGCCACAGTAAAGCCGGCACCAGCATGAGGCGTGGATTATTGACGCGCTGGGACAGGAAAATCCCGACAATTAAGGCAATAAACGGCCACAAGGCATAACTGACCAGACCTTGCGGGTTAAAATCACCGGTTTCACCGGCGCTGAGCCAGCTAAATAAAGTGTTGGCCAGACCGCCTAAAATGCCCCAGAAAATCAGTTGCAGAATGGAAGGACGGACAATCTGTAAAGATCGGCGCGAACCAAAAAATAACCACATCCCCGCTGTTTGGTTGCTTTTAAAATCATGCCAAAAATTGATGGAGGGTTTAAAGTCGATCATAAGATTGTCGTTAGCAGTGGCTCGCTTTGTGCAGACTTAGTTTATGCCTGATGTCATAATTATCAATGCTCTTTTTTAACTATATAACAAATCTTTGCCCAGTTTTGAAGCGATTACCCGTTTACTTTGGTCGCGTCCTGCTGGAAGTAGGCATCGAAGCGGCAGGCATCTCCCGTCCATTGATGATCCGGTGTTTGCCCGGCCAGATATACCGCCAGACGTGGTCGCTTAACCACCACACGTTTGGCGATTTTTTGCGCCAGCGGTAGCAAGGCATCGCCCAAATCCATTTCACCATGTTCCGGCAATAACAAATGCAGCAGCTGCATCTGCTTTTTGACTTGTGCCTGTTTTTTTACCGCCTGCTGGTTCTGGTCACGCTGTGGAAACATCGGATCCAGATACACCACATCAACAGCCTGCCCTGCTTCTGCCTGCGCTTTTAAGTAATCAGCCGAATCAGAAAAGACCAAGTGGATGCGTGCGGCAACCTTGCTTAAAAACGGGTCCTGTAGGGCGCGCTGGTAGCTGTCTTCCAATAAACTAAACAGAATCGGATGCCGTTCTACTAGCGTTACTTCAGCCCCCAAATGCGCCATCAGCAAACTGTCATGGCCCAGACCTGCAGTTGCATCAATCAGCTGCGGTTTTTCCGCCAGGTTACAGGCACGGGCCAGCATTTCTGACTTTAATGACGCGCGTTTTAAACGCGGAATTTCAGCCTGCCAGTCCGGCTGCATTTTCATGCCCAGCGCACACAGCCACAGGCCATCGGCATCAACGCACAGCGCCATGTCTGGATGCAGTCTTAAAAAACGTGCATTCAGTTTGTCGATGACATCAATTTGAAGGGTAACCCCACGTGAAGAAAGCACAGCCTGATAGTGCTGTGCTTTCTCAAAAAATGCGGGTTCGGTATAGCAGCGAAGTTCGCTTACCATAAGGTCCAGCCTGTATATGCAAAGAGTAAAATCAGAAGGCCTGACACAATACGATACCAGGCAAAAATCATAAAGTCGCGTTTGGCCACATACGCCACCAGCGCGCGAATTAAGATTAATGCGGAGATAAAGGAAACAATAATTCCGACGCTCAGTACGGTCCAGTCCTGCGTGGTCTGGAAGACATCATAACTTTGATATAAATCCAGCAAGCCTGCGCCAATAATCACCGGAATTCCCAGAAAGAACGAGAATTCTGTCGCCGCTTTACGTGATACGCCCAGGAACATCGCCCCAATAATGGTCGCACCCGAACGTGAAGTGCCCGGAATTAAAGACAGTACCTGAATCAGACCAATCCAGATTGCATCTTTATAGGTCAGGTCTTCAACTTCCTGTGCCCGTACTTGAGGTGGATGCTTCTCAATCCAGATAATGATCAGACCACCAATAATCAGACCAATGGCCACGGCGATATCATTAAACAACATCGCTTTCACGGTTTGCCCGAAAGTCAAACCAATCAGAATAATCGGCAGCGAGGCCAGAATCAGGCCAAAGCCCAGACGGCGTCCGGTTTCTTCGCCGGTGAACATGCCGGTGGCTGCGCCCCAAAGCCGGGTCCAGTATTCATAAATCACTGCTGCAATTGCCCCCATTTGAATGGCAATTACAAAAACATTACTTTTTTCTTTGGTCCAGAAGTTCATCAGTTCTGAAGCCAAAATTAAATGGCCGGTACTGGAAATTGGTAAGAATTCTGTGATTCCTTCAACAATTCCCATAATTGCCGCTTTCAGCAGCAGTAAAAAATCCATAGAAAATCCTAGTTATGATTTGCCTTGTTCTGGAATTTTTTTCCAAGCATTATCCCGCAAATACACCGGTAATGCGTATTCCGCACTGACCCATGCTTCACGTTGAGCCAATACGCGTGCAATGGTAGCAATATCTTGCGCCGTTGCACTTAAGTCTTTGTATTGTGTTTGTTCTTGTTGCAATAAGGTTGAACCTGAGCCTACCAATGGGGACTGCGCTACGGCTGCTGCGTCACTATAGCCCAATAACTGTTCTTCGCTCACCGGCTGCATAATGCCTTCTGCATCTAACTGGAAACTGGCGATATAGACTTCATTCATCCGCGCATCCAGCACTGCTGTTACCGCGCTTAAACCTGCTAGCCGATAAGCCGCTTGTGCCAGTGCCTGCAAGGTCGATACCGGAATGACCGGCAGATCATGTGACCAGGCCAGTGCCTGTGCCACCGCGGCATTAATCCGCACGCCACTGAACGAGCCCGGGCCACGGCTAAAGGCCACTGCGGTTAAATCGGCAGTGGCCGTTTCGGTCTGAGCAAAACCTTGCTCAATCATCGGGAGAATGGTTTGGGTTTGTGCCTTGGCGCGCTCATCCAACTGAAAAAACAGTTCCTGCGTGTCATTTACAATCGAAACGGAACACTGCTCATTGGCAGTTTCCAATGCCAGTAACTTCATGCACAACCTTAAAATTAAATTTTAAAAACTGGCCGCTATCATACTCCACTCCTAGACACTAGGCGAGAACTTCACCGGCTTTCACACAGAAAAAAAGCCAGTTTCAAACTGGCCTTTAGGTATCTTAAAGTTCGACTTTTTCCAGTTGCTGGAAATGCTTGAAGTGCTCGGCATAATGTAAGGCGCTCAGTTTCAGGCGGGCTGCCCCTGCTTCATCCAGGGTTTTTACAATCTTGCCGGGAGAACCCATCACCACCGAATTATCCGGGATGACTTTGCCTTCCGGAATCAGCGCATTGGCGCCAATAATACAGTTTTTCCCAATCACGGCATGATTCAGCACCACCGCGTTAATACCAATCAGGCTGTTATCGCCGATGGTACAGCCATGCAACATGGCCTGATGACCGATAGTGACATAGTTACCAATCTGCATCTCAATACCCGCATCGGTATGCAGCACCGCATTTTCCTGGACATTACTAAAATCTCCAAGACGAATCAGGCTGTTATCGCCACGCACCACCGCGCCAAACCAGATACTCACCTGCCGACCCAGCTCGACCTGACCAATAACCGTTGCGGTTTCGGCGACCCAACCATCCCATGGTTGATGTAATGCTTTTGGGGCAATGCCCTGAAATTTATACAACATTAAAATTCCCTATTTAGATGATTTAAATCGAAACGTCGGTGAATTCAGTAAAAATGGCCATTCTTTTTGATAATCCAGCCCATACTGAAATAAAGCCACCAGCATCCGTGCAGTTAATCCCCAGACAATCTCATTTTCAACACGCATGCTGGGAAAATATAAAGACTGATGGGCATAGCGCACCTCATACGGCACTGGCGGCGCTTCCATCAGATTTTTTAAAGAGGCGAAAAAAATACGGTCAATTTCGGTCGGTTGCGCTGACAGCTGCACCTCGGGTGGAATCAGGCCGACAATGGGTTTGACCAGCATGCCATTACGCGATTTTTGCATTGGCAAATCGCCAATCAGTTCCACATCAAAAGGATTCAGCGCGGTTTCTTCCTGTGCTTCACGCAGTGCCACCACAATATTACTGGTATCCTGCGGATCACGCTTGCCACCCGGAAAAGACACCTCGCCAGCATGGCTGTTTAAATAGGCCGAACGGCGGGTCAGCAGGACTTTCGGCTGAGCTTCATCGGTAATCGCAATCAACACGGCCGCATGCGCCTCACGCATACTTCGCGAGAAGCGTAAGCGCTGTTGCAATTCCTGTGTCAATGAATGCTCTACCATCTTTTATTATCCTGATTGCCTGACTTTCATCATAGCTGAAATTCTGGGCAAAAGGATAGAAATGATGCCAAAGTTCATTTTTTCAGTTATGCTGATCAGCAACTTTATCGTTGATGCTGAATATGAACTTTTGCGGAACGTGTGGACATAAAACAACGGAAAAAATTCCTTTAGGCGATCATCAGTTACGCCGTGTTTGCAGCCATTGTGGCAGTATTCATTATGTGAATCCGAAAGTGATTTGCGGTGCTTTGGTGCTGTGGGAAGATCAGGTGTTATTATGCCGCCGTGCCATTGAACCGCGTTATGGACTCTGGACCCTACCTGCCGGTTATATGGAACTGTTTGAAACCATGGAACAAGGCGCGGCACGTGAAACCCGTGAAGAAGCAGAAGCGGAAATCGAGATTGAGCAGCTGTACTGCATGTACAACATTCCACGGATTGGCCAGATTTATGTGCTGTTTAAAGCGCAGCTGATTGAAGGGCAATTTGGGGCGGGTGAAGAAACCATTGAATCGCGTCTGTTTAGCGAAGATGAAATTCCATGGGCAGAACTAGCCTTCCCAAGCGTGGAACATACCTTAAGACATTATTTTGAAGACCGCAAAAACCAGCATTTCCCGACTCATCTGGAAACCTTGGGTACGCGTTTGGATCATACTGGTTAACAATAAATATCCCCGCCAAGAAAAAGCCCATCCGTAGATGGGCTTTTGTATTTTAATGAATATATTGCTGTTACTGGATACGCACCTGTTCCGGGTTATAACAGTCCGCCACTTCGATGCTCACGGTTCCACCGGTGAGTTTAGCCAGTTCTTTATCGGCATCCGTAGCATTGTTGCTATCCTGATTGGTAAAAGTCTTGAGCTGCAAGGTATACAGGTTACTCCATGACACGGTATTGTTGCCGGAGAAGTCACTCAGGCTAATCCGGGTCGAGGTATGATTGACCAGATTACCCATATTCAGCCGCGCACCACCCACCACCATGGCCTGCTCGCCCTGGGTATTGTCAACCCGGGTATTCAGACCAATTACGGCACCATTCAGCTGGTTAAAGACCGGATTGGCCAGAATCATCCGCAGGGTAATCGCCTGATTGCTCAGATCGGTTGCTCCCAGCACACCAATACGATATTGCGTGACATTATTACTATCCACAATCTCTGGCGTGCTGCTATCTGTAGCGACTGCGCAGGTCCCCGACAGATCGGTTGCGGTCGGATTTGGGCCAATATCGGTACGGATATTGCCCTGCTCATCCAGCACAATCCCGAGCTTAATTGCTGGCGCGGCATTATTAGCAAAATTGAAATTCAGAGTGGCATATAACGGGAAAATATAACGCTCACCCAAGGCCACATTTTTCGCCGAAGTAAAAATCCGGTTATCCAGGAAATTCACCTGAAAATATTTATAGATATCCAGTGAGCCCTTAAACTGATCCGTGCCAATAGTCTGGGTCCAGCGGCCATATTCTTCCGGCTTTCCTGTCGGGAACTTGGTCAGGGTTTTATAAATGCCTTCGGTGCCGGCAATCATATAATCGTTATACAGTTTCCCCTGGGTCACGGTAAAATCTTCAGTCCGGTTACTGTTGATGCTAAAACGATAAGGCCCCTGGATCGTTTCATTCAGTGGATTAATCCAGTTATTTTGTGCCGCTGCGGTCATCAGTTCCGGACGGACACGTTTCAAGAAATCGGCCGTAATGGTCAATAACGGGTTTTCATTACTGGTCGACATGGTTCCACGCCACTGCATGCCATAACCGAAAGTATAACCCGAGCGATCGGTCATCAACTGGAACTGGCCAATCAGGTGTCTTAAGGTATTCGAGTTCTGTTTACAATCATCCTGATTACAGCCATATAAACCTTGTGGTAAGGTCGAACCCTCCACAGCCAGTACCGGATAGTTGGCCTGATAAGAGGCAGAGTTGGTCATATAAACCAGGGTTTTCAGCGCGTCAAAGGCCTGCGCATCACTGACGGTGCTCAAGTCAACCCAAGGACTTAACTTGCTGACATAGGCACCGGAACGGTAATCCTCCAGCGTCACCGAACCCAAAATATCATCCAGCTGTTCTTTTTTTAGCGCAGAAATATAAAGTGGCTGCACATCACCGGCAATGGTCGGCCGTTCTTGGTTCTTGGAACTTTCAATTGATAAAGCCTGTAAAATACGTGTAATTGCCTGTGCCACTTGAACAGTTGAATCCGATGGGGTCAGTTCGGTTGCGGCCTGTCCGGTTAAGCCACGGGCAATATCCAGCAGGGTTAAACGCGGCAAGCTGGCACTGACCGAATTGGCCAGACCAATATCAGCCAGGCTTACTGTCCCCAGATTAATTGATTTTTCTGTTTTTTCCTGAATAAAGAAATGGACTTTATCACCGGCACTACATTTACCGGTGGCGGCATTGGTGGTTGGCGCAATCAGGGTAATATAGGTTTTGCTTGGATCACTGCTACAGGTGAAATTCAGGCCATCCACCGGATAATCCAGGGCAAACTCCACACAGTTTTGCCCGCTAACACAACTGCCATTAATTTCCGACACAATATTCGGCTCTGGAATGACATTGGCACTTTCACCACCACAGCCACTGAGTGCCATCATCAAGGCGGTACTGCTCAAGGCTAAAATATTTGATTTCTTCATCCTGATGTCTCATGTTTTTTATTGATCTAAGGCAATAATTTTCAATTGGCCCTGATTACTTAACTGGCGGTTTTCCATATCGATTGCCGATGCCAGCGGGGTTAAAAGAAGATAACGGGTTTGAGCCGGCAATTGAATCACCCCTTCCACCTGCTCATGTTGCAATAAGGTGGATTGAGTATCCTGGCTCTTGTAGCCGCCTGCACCTTCAATCACACAGCCTTGCGCATCCAGAAAAACGGCAAAAGGCCAGTAAAATGTAGGTTGCCGGGTTTTAGAAGCGTATGAATTCACCTGAAGATGGCGTAAATCTCCCTCCAGCTTCACCACCTCATAATCAAATTCATCTGTTAATGGTGCACGTGGCCAGAGATTGACGTCTTTCTGTACGGCCAGGGTCTTAGCATGTTTAATTTTTTTATTGTTAAAACAGGACTGGCCTAAACTGCTGATGGCATCGGCCTGTGCAATACGATAATAAGTCGATGACAGCACCATTGGCTTGACACTTTCTGGCTGGCGTTTCTTGAACAGGCGATCCAGCACCGATTGTCCGACTCCTTTTTCACGTTCTACCACCTGCACCCGGGTCGCACCACCACCCAATTTACTGTCAACTACGCCTTCCGGCATCATATAAAAACGCTTTTTCCCCTCCAGGTTAAATTCACTGTGTTCCAGGTATTCATTATTGACGTACTGCTCCCCTTCCATTTCGGTAAAACCGGAAGATGAAGTACGGTCTGGTTGATCAGCTTGCACAGTCTTCAATACTTTCTGAGATTCAGTTTGCGGGATGACAGATGTAATCGTTGGAGATGATGAAGCTGATACCGGTTTTGTGGTTGCCGATACAACTGGTGTGACGACAGGCTGTTCCACAACTGCTGTATCTGGTGTTTTTTGTGGGATACTTTCTGTGAGTTTTACCGTAGTGACTGGTTGAGTCGGTACAGTACTAACTGTGGGTACGACTGCAACAGCAGGAGCTCTGACAGGTTCAGAAACGGGAATTTGCGCTTGCGGCTGCGCCGGATTCAAAGCAGAGGATGCTCTACTTTGTGCCTGCGTTTTGTTTACCGGCACAGCTTCTTTTTTCGCGGCCGGCCGGGTTTCGGCCTTACGCTGTACCACCATCGGCCGGCCATCCGGGCCAATAATGGTATAAAACTCATTGGCATAACTTACACTGGCCGAGCCCAAAGACAGCGCCCAGAGTGAAGACAGGCAAATCAAGCCAGATAAACGCTTTGTCACTTTTACCATCGTGTTCTATAGCTCAGACCTAAAATTGTAATGTTGCTAGCGGTTTTGACATTCAGTCCCGCATACGGGTTGAGTAATAAGTTATTCACCCCTTCTTTGTTGGCTAGGCTACTGGTATTGGCTGGAATTTTGTCCCGGCTTTGCAGAAAGCCGATCGATAAATCCAGGTCAGTATCGGCATCAAAACGATAGCCCACACCTAAACCAAACAGACGTGCATTATTAATGGGTACCATGGTATTACGCTTGTCATCTGGAATCGCACTGGTTCGTGGTTCATAACCGGCACGCAGCTTTAAACGGTCGGTAGCAGAATATTCAATCCCGATGCCCCAACTCCATGGTGACTGGAAGCCCATCGGCAAGGCCAGTGAGCTGTCAGAGACATGTTCAGACAATAATTTGGCAATTTTCAGGGCAGAAATCTGGCGGTCAAATTCAAACTTGAACTTGTCCCAAGCAGCATAATCGGTCCAGCCGACATCAAAGTTCACCTGTAAATCTGGCATTACCTTGTATTTAATCCCGGCCTGGAAATGCGCTGGATATTCAAAATCCATCGCCACCAGCCCTGACTCACTGGCCGGAATATAGTTCGGGAAGCCTAAAATTGCCGCCAAAATTTGCCCGGTTGGGGAAGACATCAAGCCTTTAATCAGCTCACTCGGCGCCTTGGCATTATCAATATGATATTTACCTTTGAGCCGCATTTTGGCGGAGCTTTGATAGACCATACCAAAGCTGAAATCTTCACGTGGCTCCCATAACACCCCGAGGTTATAGCTTGGGCTCAGACTTTGCTCGACGGCCAGATCCATTTGTCCAAAACGACCAAACGGATTCATGCCTTCCTGTGCGTTACAAATCCCCAGCAACAGAATATCGGTAATAATATCGGAGTTTTCTTTAAACGGGGTACAGACGACTTCATCAATCATCCGCAGCATCCCGATCAGGTCATTCGGGAAACGCAAGTCGGTATTCATGGCAATGGCCTGGTAGGACATTCCCACCGATGCCCCGACTGATAGCTCATCATTGACCTGATAGGCAATTGACGGTGACAGATAGGTAATCCGTTCCAGTGCCACCTGCTGCCCCATGAAGTTACCTGGGTTGCCATCTTCAGCACCAAAACCGGCAATTAACGGCGCATACATCGCAGTAGCAAAAGTGGTTTTAGACCCCGGCGGATTGTAGGCAATCCCTGCTGTTGGTGCGGCCAGTGGCATGCCTTCACCCAGATCAACAAACTTTTTCAGTACCGGCACATACAGCGATGCATATTCCACATCACCCGATACTTCACCTTTAAAGTCGGTACAAAAGTCAGCCAGAATTTCCGGTCCATCATGACAGACCAGTGGATCATCGGAATAACCAAATACGTTATAGTCGGCTGGCGCAGAAAACTCACGCTGTACATCAAAGTGCGCCAGCACCCCTTGTACATCGGTTTGCAAGCCTTCAATTTTAGTTAAGGCTGCCGGGTTAAAATGAATGGCACTAATGCCCGGTGGATCTGCCGTGACCGCGTTGCCCATGGTCAAGGAACGGATATCGACAGACAGGTTTTGTCCCTATTGTGCAAAAGCAGCACTCGAACAGCCCGATAAGATCAGCGCAGACACTAACGGGCGAAGTCGAATTATTTTCATACGACCAGCCTCTTAGCGAAGTTTCTTACCAAAGCCCAGAATATCGAGTGGGAAAGACAGACCTAAAGACACATCCGGTGCATCTTCTGTCAAACCAATACCAACAGTACCATTGACAATCGTTTCAGGAGAAACGCGCACCCCTAAAGAAATGGCCAGGGTAGAACTGGTCTGATCGGCCGGAGAATAGCTTTCGCCGGTGTGATAGAGGAATTCAGCGCCAGTATTAAAACTCTGCTGATACGACATGGTCATTGAAACATCGTAGTTAAAGGAATAGGCAAAACCAAAGGCGAAACCACCACTAATGCCCGGCTCAAATTCCTCAATAATACGTGGGCCACGAACTTGGTTTAAGCCCGACTCTTTAAAACCATAATTGGCGGAGACCGAAGCGAATAACACCACTGGGTCGATATATTTACGCGTACTGGCTCCAATCCCTGCAGAATAATAGCCCTTACCGGTCGCAAGTTCGGTAGTGCTATTAATTTCATACGGGCTATCACCGGTTTTGGTCGAAAGATTTCCGAATAAAATTAGTGGCAAACGGCCGGCTTTTAAAGGGAAAGGTTCCCAGCGTGCGCCTAAAGAAATATCTCCCAGACCCGCGGTATTCGCATCTTTTAATTGATCGGTCTTGGCCACCAAAGGTAAAGAGGCGGTTAAGGTCAGGTTATCCAATAATCCATATTGAACGGTGAAGGTGTTGGTCAATGCATGCGATGCATTTTCCTGAACACGCAACTGATAGATTTGGCCTTGCGCCATTTCCATATCAATTTGCGTATCACGATAATAGGTATAATCAATATCGTAATAAGATGAGATATTGCCTTTTTTGATTAAGGAATATTGGCGTTCATTGGAGGTAAAGACTTCTTCCAGATTGGCTTCTTTGGTGGCATCCCCTTCCTGCTGCTGTAACGCAGTTGATGCAGCCTGCTCAGCACTCGGTGCAGTCGCTGTTGCTGTTTCAATATTGGCCTCAGCAACTGCTTCAGTGCTAACTTCTTCAGGGCTTGAGTTTTCTGCTGGAGCTGTGGCTTCTGACGCAAGCTGCTGCTCTTCTACTGTTTCATATTGTCCTAATTGTGGCTCTTCTGCAGCATAAGCAGCTGCGCCCCAGACCATTTGGATACTGATGGCCAATACGGTTTTATTCATCCATTTAGATTTCATCTTCTTCCCTTCCAATTTTTAATTTTTTTTCGTTTTTAAAGTAAATATTTACTTACTTTTATAATAGAGTCTTAAAAAGTTGTACTGATGTTCGCCGAAATTCTCTGACTCAGGATTCATGTTTCGTTCTAAACGAATGGTCGAGGCTTTATCGGCAATTTTGTCCATATAGAATTGTGGATATTGAATATTGACAAAGGCATGATGGTTAACAGTGGCATCTTCAACATGGCGCATATCACTATCCTGTAAAGCCAAGAAGTCTTTATGATATTCAGGCGCCACATTAATCAGGAACAAGGTATTGTTTTCCCACACCTCTTTAAAACGCTGCTCATCAAAACTGATATTCCCCAGTGCCGGGTCGGCCACATAGACCCGGCCATCCTTATAGGCCTTATACACCACAAAATGCTTAAAACCGGCATAGGAAATCGGCACAATTGCGGGCTGGCCCTGCTTGACCAGATCTGAAAATTCCCCACGATAGCCGCCACTTTCCATGCCCAATGCAGCAACAAAACGTTTCATATCCAGCAAAGAGAAACTACGCCGTTCAATAATGCGCTCATATTCCCCATAACGTAGCAAACCACTCATGGTCTGCTGCTCTGTCAATCGGGTTCCGACATAACCATTTAACAGCGTGGTTAAAGCGGCCGATCCACAGCTATAGTCATAAGCCTGACGTACAATGCCCCGGAATTGATCTTGTAAAGCAGGTTGAATACGTACAGGCTCACGATGCATACGGGTAAAAGAAGAATTGCGGGAATCCAGTGTCTCCGTATAGCGTACGGTTTCCGGATGTTGTTCCTTTAAGTCGAAGGCTTGTGTGGCAGCGTAATACATCAATGCCGAGCCTAATGCGATCTCTAACATAATTTTTTACTTTTCAAGTTCCAGGCAGCTCTGCCAGTTCATTTTTTATTTTTAGAGTAAGAACTCTACTTCCATGTATTTAGCAAGATACCTTTTTTTTAGAAAAAAAACAGTATTTTTTTATATTTTTGCCAACTTTTACAGTTTTTGTGTAAAAAAAAGCGCGTGAAAACACGCGCTTTTTCAATAGAAGACTTAGTGACCACGAATAGTGATAACCGCCCCCGGAAGATATTGACCAGCCGCTGGGCTGAAATAGGTTTGCATACCTTGAATTTCAACATCACCGATAGATGCAGCATCTCGGCTACCTAAATGAACACCTTGTACATAGTGATCTTTAGCACCACCATGGCTAATCATCTGGATATAACCTTTGTCATCCGAGTTGCTGACACTTGCCCCCATAACACGCACATCTTGTGTAATGGTTAAGTCACTAGCATCTGCATCGGCAATTTTAATACTTTCAATAAAGATCTCACCTGCTGCACGCTCAGCACTTGCCGTTGAGTTATCCAGAATACCCAAATTATTAATTTCAAGACCACCAATCATCTTAGTATTCAGTTTAATCATCGCCCCTTGTGGCGCAGCACCTAACTGGATATTGGCTGACATTGGGCCTGTCTTAAGCGATAAGCCTGAAATAATGGCATTATAATTCGAATCTACACCACCACGGCGAAGTGTCGAGGTTGTGCTTGCGCTACCTTGTACACCCGAAGCAGTTACACCAATTTCACCAATTTTAATATCCAGACCAGACACATCAGCTGCGATGTTAATAAAGGCTGTGTTACCACCACCTGCACCGGCATCAGAGTCAATTTTTAAATCTGCCAAGTTACGAGAGTCAAGTAGATAAGCACCTGCATCATCATAGTTAGCACCAACGACGATACCAAAGTTTTCATTCGCATCACCAGCAATGCCATTCCCTTGAATAACAATCGCACCAGCAGCACCTGCAGTACCATTAACATCTAAACCATCATTATCATGGATAAAGAGCTTTTCAATTTCAATTTTTGAAATACCGATACCAATCGATAAACCATCTTGACCTGTGGTTGCGCTAAGTGCTGAATCATCCATTGCCTGCATTGCAAATGCATTTGCACTTAATGCCATTGAAGATACTAAAGCTAGTTTAGTAAATGTTTTCATATTTACTCTCCCAAGAGTATTATTTTTTTGATTGTTACCACTCTTGTGCAGCAGGCTGATTATTTGTTTTTAGCAACCTGCTACGTATTTCCTTGAGCGGCTGGATAGCACTAACAAAGTTATCCCCCTGTCAAATTTTGTTCAACTGCTATTGATCATATTTTTCAGCTTGCCGATAAACGGTCATAAGCATTTTCTTGGCGCAGAATCAGGTAAAATAGATATTTATTGTTGATTTTCTCCAAATTTATGGCCACCTCATCTTTCTACAAACAAGTACTTTGTGAATCCTCCTATACCCCAGCAGAAATTTTAAAGGCGCTGGGTTCACTCTCACATCTTGTTTATTTAGAAAATAATGGCCAACCGATTATTGGCTTATCGGCAAAACATTACTACCTTATTCAACAAAATAAATGGCAGTATTTTAAGCAACACAGTTTTAATCATTATCTTGAAGAAACAGCAGCGCCTTCTTTAGATGACTTTTTGCAGCCAACTGGTTGTATTGGCGACAGTTATTTTAAAGGCGGGCTGATCGGTTTTATCAGCTACGATTATGCCGCCCAACAGCACATTCATACTCAAAGCAAAGCTCAACCGTGTTTATTTCTAGGACAATTTCACAGTTTTCTAACTCTGGAAAATGGGCACTGGTATTTCACCAGCGATGAGCAGCAAGCCGAATTTTTATTGACTTATATTCAAAATTTGTTGGCTCAAAAACAGGAGAATTCATTTAAATTAACTCAGGCCTGTACCGCACGCTGGAATAAAACTGAATATCAACAGGCCTTTAATCAAGTCCAGGATTATATTGTTGCAGGTGATTGTTATCAGATTAATTTAACCCAGGAATTTAAAGGTTCTGCGGAAGGATTATTATTAAATACCGCTGCAGATTTTTGGGCGCTAACCCATGCTCCTTATGCTGGTTATTTAAAAATAAATGACTTTGAATTACTTAGCTGTTCACCTGAATTATTTATTGATTTTCTGCCTCATCGGCAACTCCTCACCAAACCGATTAAAGGCACCATGCCACGCTATACAGATCCACGATTAGATGAACAATCTAAACAGACCTTAAAAAATTCTGAAAAAGATCAAGCTGAAAATGTGATGATCGTCGATTTACTGCGTAATGATCTGAGTGTCTATGCCGAAACCGGTTCAGTAAAAACGCCGAAGTTATTCAATATTGAATCATTTAAACAAGTACATCATATGGTGAGTGAAATCACCGCGACGTTAAAAGCAGAGATCAATCCACTAGATGTATTGCTGTCTGCACTTCCGGGCGGCTCGATTACTGGCGCCCCTAAAATTCGCGCCATGCAGATTATTGAAGAGCTGGAAGGCACACCACGCGGGGCCTATTGCGGATCAATGGGTTATTTTAATTTTGATGGTACCGGTTCCTGGAATATTCTGATTCGCTCAATTCAAAAATATCAACACGAAGTTTCGTTATGGGCCGGTGGTGGTATTACCATTGCCTCTGATTGTGATGCAGAATATCAGGAATGTTTTGATAAGGTTTCGGCGATGCTGGATTTACTCAATACCTGGTACACACCTGAATAAATAAAAAAGCGACTCAATTGAGTCGCTTTTTTATGAATCCCTCCCCTTGAGAACCATTGTTTCTCACCTTTTCTAGAGGGAAGAGTTCCCTCCTTTATCAAAGGAGGGTTAGGGTGGATTCACTTAAGCCAAAATCTCGTTTTTCAAAGTATCCACTAAACGCTGGTTTTGTTCATCGGTACCGATGGTGATCCGAAGGAATTGGTTAATCCGTGGCTTGTTAAAATAACGCACAATGATGCCACGTTCACGCAATTCAGCTGCCAATTCACCCGCGTCTTTACTTGGCAGTGAAGCAAAAATAAAGTTGGCACTCGATGGCAATACCTTAAAACCCAGCTCAGCCAGCTGAGCTACCAGTGTTTCGCGACTCGCAATCACTTTCTGGTTCTGCGCTTCAAAGTATTCCTGATCTTCAAACGATGCGACAGCTGCTGCAATCGCGAAACGATCCATTGGATAAGAGTTAAAGCTGTTTTTCACCGCTTCCAGCGCAGCAATTAAATGTGGCTGGGCAATCGCAAAACCGACCCGTAAACCAGCCAAAGAACGCGATTTAGATGTGGTTTGACATACCACTAAATTCTCGTATTTTTCTACCAGGCTGACCGCAGATTCGGCACCAAAGTCCACATAGGCCTCATCAATCACCACAACTGAGTTTGGATTGGCTTGAAGCACTTCCTCAATGGCAGCCAGGCCCATATCAATACTGGTTGGTGCATTCGGATTGGTAATAATAATGCCGCCATTTGGCTGCTTATAATCATCCACCACAATTTCAAAATTGTCATTTAGAGGGATGACCTGGGTATTGACCCCAAAAAACTGGCTATAGACCGGGTAGAAACTATAGGTAATATCCGGATACAACAGCGGCAGATCCTGAACAAAGAAGGCTTTAAAAATATGCGCCAGCACTTCATCAGAACCATTGCCGACAAAGACCTGCTCGACCGGCACCTGCTGCTGTTTGGCAATGGCCTGTTTTAACTCGGAGGCATCCGGATCTGGATACAAACGTAACGCATCCGCCGAGTTTGCCAGTACCTTCTGCACCGCTTCCACCACTTTTGGCGATGGCGGATATGGGTTTTCATTGGTATTCAATTTGAGTAAATTCTGGATTTTCGGTTGTTCGCCCGGTACGTACGGTTCTAATTCACGTACTGCCGGACTCCAGAAGCGCATTTGTTCGGTGGTGATATTCATTTTTAAATTCTCAAAGTTCCCTCTCCTGAGCAAGTTTTAAAGCACTGCTTTAAAATGAAGCGCAAGTGAGGGCTAGGGAGAGGTTTTCTATTTCTTTAATTACTGATAACGATAACGTGCTGATCTCGCATGTGCATCCAGGTTCTCTTGCTGCGCCAATACATCCGCAGTTTTGGCCAGAGTTTTCACCCCTTCTTGCGAACACATGATCAGGCTAGAACGTTTCTGGAAATCATACACACCCAGCGGTGAGGAGAAACGCGCAGTACCTGAGGTTGGCAGCACGTGGTTTGGACCAGCACAGTAATCCCCAATCGCTTCAGGGGTATAACGTCCCATAAAGATTGCCCCGGCATGACGAATATCTTCTGCCATCACTTGCGGATCATCCATGCATAATTCCAGGTGTTCAGGTGCCACCTGATTGATCAGCTCAATCGCTTCCTGACGGTCCTTCACCAATACCAATGCACCACGGTTTTCAATCGAGGTACGGGCGATCTCTGCTTTTGGCAATGCTTCTAAGTGCTTTTCAATCCAGCCATCAACAGCATTCAATAATTCCTCATCCGGTGTAATGAATACTGCTTGTGCGACGGTATCGTGCTCGGCTTGTGACAATAAGTCCATCGCCAGCCACTCTGCATTATTCTCACCTTCGGCATAGACCAGAATTTCCGATGGGCCGGCAATCATATCAATACCGACTTGACCAAATACCGCACGTTTTGCTGCTGCGACAAAACGGTTACCCGGGCCGGTGATTTTGTCGACCGATGGAATGGTTTCTGTTCCATAGGCCAGCGCCGCGACCGCTTGTGCACCACCAATGGTAAACAGACGTGTCACGCCCGCTAAATAGGCCGCCGCCAGCACCAGTGGATTCAACTCACCATTCGGCGCCGGAACTACCATAATAATTTCAGGCACACCCGCCACATGCGCAGGAACAGCATTCATGAGTACTGAAGATGGATAAGATGCCAGACCACCCGGCACGTAAATGCCCACGCGGTCCAGTGGCGTGACTTTCTGACCCAAGGTATTGCCCAAGGCATCAACATAGGTCCAGCCATCCTGCTTTTGCGCCTGGTGGAATTCACGGATACGTGCTGCAGCCAGCTCCAGTGCCTCACGCACCTCACGATTCAATCCATCAAAAGCGGCTTTAAGCTGTTCCTGGGTCAGTTCTAGATCTGAAAATTGATGCGCGGGATGTCTATCGAACTGCTGAGTTAATTTAAGAACATGAGCATCACCATGCTGACGGACATCAGCAATGATTTGGTCTACGGTTTTTAACAGTTCTGGATCACTCACTGTTTCAAAAGCCAACAAGTCAGCAAACACCTGCTTGAAGTTCTGATCTTGAGTCGATAAACGTCGCATCAATTTACCCACAAGGTTGATATGGAAAAGATTAGTTTACCTGTTTTCAAGGCTTTTGTGGGTATCAATCGCGCATTGGGCCACGGACTTTTATGGAAAATTACTTTTGCTCAAATTGAAGAAAAGTATTAACAGGACTGTTCTCATAGACCGCCATAAAAAACCGCTCTCAAGAGCGGTCTTTTATTTGAACAACTTACGCCTGTTTGGCCTGTTCACGATCAGCCACAGCCTGTTCTAGCTGGGCAATAATCGGATTTAACAACGCCTGTTTACGTTTAAAACTGGCTTTGTTGACGATTAAACGGGAAGATACTTTACAGATTTCTTCCAGTGGTTCTAAACCATTGGCACGTAACGTATTTCCGGTATCGACCACATCGACAATGTAATCACCCAGGCCGACCAGCGGTGCCAGTTCCATCGAACCGTAAAGCTTGATCACATCAACCTGTTCACCCAGGCTGGCATAGTATTGACGGGTCAGGTTCACATATTTGGTCGCAATTTTTAAGCGGCCTTTTGGACGAACCATACCGACTTTACCCGCTGTCATCAGTTTACAGTTGGCAATTTTTAAATCTAATGGTTCATAGACATTTTGTGCGCCATGTTCCATCAAGACATCTTTACCTGCCACACCTAAATCTGCTGCGCCATTTTCCACATAGGTCGGCACATCAGAAGCACGTAAAATCAGAATACGCACCTGTTTATGGGTGGTTGGAAAAATTAACTTACGGGATTTTTCAGGATCTTCCAGCAAGTTAATGCCCGCTGTTTCCAGCAGCGGCAGTGTCTCTTTTAAAATACGTCCCTTACTTAATGCTAAAGTTAAACCATGATCAAAATTGCCCATTACGTCAAAGTTTGGATCATCGTTTCTCATATCGCTCATTAACTTACTCGCTTAATTTGGGCACCTAAACCTTGTAATTTTGCTTCGACATTTTCATAACCGCGATCAATATGATAAATACGGTCAATCAGTGTTTCCCCTTCAGCCGCCAGAGCTGCTAACACTAAAGAGAACGAAGCACGTAAATCTGTAGCCATGACAGGTGCTGCAGATAATTTTTCTACACCGGTTACCACAGCATCATTGCCTTCAACCTGAATATTGGCGCCCATACGTGCCAATTCAGGAACATGCATAAAACGGTTTTCAAAAATCGTTTCAGAGATGGTGGCAAAACCACGACCAACGGCATTCACTGCCATCAACTGGGCCTGCATATCGGTCGGGAAATCTGGATGTGGCAAAGTACGGAAGCTGACCGCTTTCGGACGTTTACCCATCATATCCAGTTCAATCCAGTCATCCCCACGGGTGACTTCTGCGCCCATCTCTTCAAATTTGTCTAGCACCGATTCCAGCAGGGCCGGATCGGTATGCGTGGTTTTAATCTTGCCACCAGTAATGGCTGCCGCCGCCAGATAGGAACCGGTTTCAATCCGGTCCGCCACTACCGCATATTCACAGCCGTGCAGACTTTCTACACCAGTTACCACCAAAGTATCGGTATCCAGGCCTTCGATTTTGGCACCCATCTTAATCAGCATTTGTGCCAGATCGGTGATTTCCGGTTCACGCGCAGCATTCCGGATGGTGGTGACACCATCCGCCAGCACGGCAGCCATCAAGATATTTTCAGTGCCGCCTACGGTTACCATATCAAAAACCACTTCGCCGCCTTTTAAGCGGCCATCGACTTTGGCATGTACATAGCCATTTTCGACCTGGATTTCTGCACCTAAAGCTTCTAAAGCTTTTAAATGCTGATCGACCGGACGCGAACCAATCGCACAGCCGCCCGGGAGTGATACTTGTGCACTGCCATAGCGCGCCAATAGCGGTCCAAGCACCAAAATAGACGCACGCATGGTTTTAACGAGCTCATACGGTGCAAACTGGTTGTTCAGGGTTGAGGTATCGGCCACCACAGTATCGCCTTCATAAGACATGGTGATACCGAGGCCCGCAATGAGTTTAACCAGTGTGTTTACATCTTTCAGATTAGGCACATTGGTCAGGGTAATAGGTGAGTCGGCCAGAATCATGGCAGCCAGTAATGGCAATGCTGCATTCTTTGCACCAGAAATGCGCACTTCACCTTCGAGCTTAATACCGCCCTGAATTAAAAATTTATCCATTAATTTATTAAGCTCCGAATAAGCTTGCTTTACGCCATTCTTCTTTGGTCATTGCTTTAATTGTTACCGCATGAACTTCACCGCTGGCGATCAAGGCATTAATCGGCGCATACACTGCCTGTTGGCGTGCAACAAGACGTTTGCCTTCAAACTGATCATCGACAATACGAAGATCAAATTTACCACCCTGCCCACTAACGACTACATCTGCCTCTGGAAAAGCAGCTTTTAAAATTTCAGCGAGCTGTTCATTATTCATCACAAGACCTCTTATAGGACCAACGGTGTAAAACCGGTCATTTTACTATAAATGAAAAAAATAATTCATTAGTCACATACATTATATATATAAAAAAAGAGGTTTTTTAAAAACCTCTTTTTGCCGATTGTTTCAGCTAAATCGCGACAGGCTGATAAACCAGCTGCATTTTGCGATGCTTGTCTAATTGGCGTTTTAATTTTTCTGACATTTTCTTAATCGATGTATACATATCATCAGCACAGGCCTGGGCAAACAGCTCCGTTCCAGGTAAACGGATAATCGCTTCTGCGATATGGTTGGCACTGCCTTTTTTAGAATGCTTATCGATCTGATGATCTTTACTGAGCTTCACCTGCATACTATTGACCTGATCCAGATGTTTGGTCATTTGCGCGAACTTTGCTTTTATATTTTCTTCAATTGCAGGTGTAATTGATAAATGATGGCCACGAATTGTTATTTGCATAATTCTATCCCTCACCTTCGTTAGGATTAGACGAGTCATCATCAAAATGATTCACGTACAGGACCAGAACTGCTGCTCAGTGATACCTTCATGCAATCATTTTGACTCATCCTCATAGAAAAAAAGATTCATTATGTTGTCATAATGAATCTCTAGAATAGGCAGATTTTCAAAACTAGATCAAGACTTTTCTTTCAGAAGAAGATGGAATATGTAAAGATTCGCGATATTTTGCAACCGTACGTCGCGCCACATCAATTCCCTCTTCTTTTAAAATATTGGCAATTGCGTTATCAGACAAAGGCTTACGCAGGTTCTCTTCAGCAATCAGTTTTTTGATCTTGGCACGAATCGCAGTTGACGATGCTTCACCGCCCGATGTAGTGCCAACATGACTTGAAAAGAAATATTTCAACTCAAACAGGCCACGCGGGGTCAGCATATATTTATTGGTGGTCACGCGGGATACCGTAGATTCATGCAGCTCGACCTCTTCGGCAATATCGCGTAGCACCAAAGGTTTCATGCCTTCTGCGCCAATTTCCAGAAAAGTACGCTGATGCTCAACAATACAGGTTGCCACTTTGAGTAAGGTTTTATGCCGCTCATCAATACTCTTGATAAAGTTTTTGGCTTCCAGCATCTGGTTACGCAAATACTGATTGTCATCACTCTGATCGGCACGACGAATCATATTGGCATAAAACGAGTTAACCCGGAGCTTTGGCATGACATCCGGATTCAGCTGTACCTGCCAGCTGTCATTTTTCTTCATCACCACCACATCTGGAATCTGATAATCCGACTCTTTATCTTCAAACTCCATACCCGGATGCGGTTTCAAGGTTTTCAGCAACTCGACCGCACATTTCAGCTGATCGGTGTTTAAACCAGTCTGCTTGAGTAGTTTTGGAATTTCATTGCTGATTAATAACTCATAATGCATCATCAGCTGCATAGCATCCTGACGGCATGGGGTATTCGCCGGCAGACTTTCCAGCTGGATCAACAGACATTCCGCCAGATGACGCGAGCCAACCCCCACCGGCTCCAGCCGTTGAATATGTTTCAACACCACCAGCACTTCATCGTCTTCGATGCTGTCTTCATACTCCATCGAATCGAGCAGATGCTGGACCGAAGCAGTAATCTCGCTGATATCGCTTTCCAGAAAGCCCTTATCATCCAGAGAATCAATAATGCAGTAAGCAATCAGCTGGTCAATTTTAGAAAAATGCAGCAGGTTAATCTGCTCCAGCATATGCTCTTTTAAACCCAGTACACCCTGACGGTTATCTTCACGCTCTTCATATTCTGGCGTACCTAAACTAGTCGGCTGATGGGTATAGACATCATCCCAGTCGGTATCGACCGGTAAATCATCTGGCAGATGATCGGCATTTAATTCATTGGTTAAATCTTTTTGATCACGATCTGTATCTGCCGCTGACAGACTCTCAACATCGGCCTGTTCTTCAACTTTCTCTAATAATGGATTACTATCGAGCTGTAATTGAATTTCTTGCTCAAGTTCTAAACTTGATAATTGAAGTAAACGAATGGCCTGTTGCAACTGGGGTGTCAATGACAGGGAGTTGGCAACTTTTAATCCCACTGATAACTTCATACTACCCACCTTTTTTAATACCGCATTTTATAAGCAATTTTTATGCCTGTTTTAATTTTTATAGCATGATTTTATTAAAAAATATACAAAAAAATTTTCATAAAGAAAGGCCACCCGAGGTGACCTTCTGTAATTGCTGATAAATTTAGAACAATGCTTTTGGCAAACGGATCTGAATAATTTCATTATCATCGGCCAGATTGGCATTTCGCCCGCTTGAACCTGGAAAGTTATTATCATTCAGCACAGTAATCAGGTCTGGACCTTCAATGACAATATCTTCAATGGTCTGAAACGGAAAACCAAAACGCTCACCGGTCGCAATATCGCCCGCTCGCGCAGTGCCATAAAGTAAATCCGGATTGGCAATATCCATCAAATTGACCAGATCTTCTCTCTGCATATTCTGACCAGCGGTGCTGAGCGTGACTTTAATCAGCTTTTTATAGCCCAGCAGATCGTTTTCACTATCATCTCGTTCAATAATAATTCCTTCAGTCGGGCTATACAGCTGAAAATCACCAATTGCTGTAGCGCTGGCATGTAACGGAAAATAATAATATTTGCCGGTATAGGCTTTTTTTGTCAAATCAAATTCAGACACGATTAAACGATTAGAACTATCGTTCAGTAATGGCTTTTCCAACAGCGGATACAGATATTTTCCATCTTGAGAAATCGCCATACCCTCAAAGCCACCACTACGTTGTACCAGCGGCTCAACAAAATTCAGCTGTTCTTTATTGAACTGATTTTGAGGTGAACGCAGCTCTTGCGCCGGATTCAGTGGATTCGGTAATGGAATTGGTGGACTCAGCAATATACCGTCGGCAGAAAAATGCAGTAAATAAGGTCCAAACTCATCTCCAATCCAGATCTCGCCATTCGGTGCGCGTTGCATCGATTCCGGGTCAAAATCCGCTCCGGTTAACAAACGTTCGGCCGTGTCTTGATGAACAATAGGAAAGGGAATCAGTTTATTCGGATCACGCAGCTGCACATAACTTAAATGCTTCACTTCAGTGTTAGTTGCTGTTTTTGTTCTAAAGGTCGGTTGAATCAGATGCAAACGCAGCAGATAGTCAGCCGAGTTATCTTGTGTGCCAAAACCATTGTCAGACATCACCAGATAAGTCCCATCATTATTTTTTAAGGCAGCCGAAAAACCTTGCACAGGCTGCCCTGGAAATGGCGGCAAAATCCCATTTGCACCAGTCACATACGCACCGGAATCTGGTCCTTCTGCATAGGTGGCCACATCCAGTTTTGCAAAAGCCACCAAAGTTGGCTCAGTGATCAAGGGTATAGGCGTCACCTGCGCCTTTTCATCAGACTCATTACATCCGTTCAAACCCAACACAGCGGCCATAACAAGGCCAAGAGATCTTTTTTTCATAAAGTTTAAAAATAGCAATTGGGGAAAACTATTCAAACAGGAAAAAATGACAGTGCTGGGATGATTCAGTGACAATTTAAAGACCGGTTTTTGCGACCGAATACTTGTCTTTCTATTTATTTGATCATGATGCTTAGATACTTTTCTGGGACTTATAATTCTTTAGCTTTATTAAAAGCATAAAAAAATCCCCCTGCTGTTTAAGCTCGGGGGATTTTGAATTAATGAGCTGGCGATGACTTACTCTCACATGGGTAACCCCACACTACCATCAGCGCTAAGAGGTTTCACTTCTGAGTTCGGGAAGGGATCAGGTGGTTCACTCTTGCTATTGTCGCCAGCACAACTGTTATGGACTTGTTCGGGTCTTAGTTACTTTGCTTAAGCTTGATGCTTTTGCA
>NZ_KB850046.1:737730-1089922 GCF_000369465.1 Acinetobacter sp. CIP 53.82
TCAACCATTTTAGCTAAATCCTTGTTTATCAACAAGTTTTTATCAACATCACCGCCGATGGATGTGCATTATAGAGCAAATAAAACCTGACGCAACCCCTATTTTTAATTATTTTGGGAAATATATCTTAACTGTATTTTTTATGACCAATTTCAGGTTTTTCAGTTTATTTTTTATCCTTTTCTTTCATTTTTATTTTAGTTAGACTGCGGCCATAATTTTATTTTTAATTTTTTATAAAAATGCCTTCTCTCCCCTTACACAAAACACTGTGTTTTTTGCTGTGTTTATTTTTGCACCCTGCCCATGCCAATAGCCCAACCACTGGTGTACCGCAAATGGTGTATGCCATTTTAAGTTATGCCAAATGGGAGCAAAACACGCCGAATATTTGTATTGTGAATAATCCAGCGCTAGCACAACAATTTAAAAGCCAGCGTAGCACACAGCATGTTTATAAAATCAGCCCACTACAATTAGACGATTTAAAACAGACCAGTTGTCAGGCCATTGTCTTTTCCAACCTAAGCCCACGTGAAGAACAGAATATTCTGAACAGTACAGTGCGTTATCCCGCCTTAAGCATTAGCACCACCAATTCAGCCTGTGAGCTGGGCAGCGTCTTTTGCCTTTACCAGAAGAAAAATCAGCAGTATTCATTTAGGGTGAATATGCAAAGTCTGACGCAATCGCAGGTACATATTGACCCCCGGGTATTATTACTGGGTAAAAACGGGGGCCTAAAGCATGAATAAGCCCAAAGCAGTATCGCTACGACCTATTTTCCGTTCGTACCAGCTGGTGATTTTTATTCTGACCTTTGGTTTATGCCTAGGTATTTTTTGTGTGGTGTCTAATTACACCCTGGAAGTTATGCCAAACAGAGTTTGAGTATTTTATCCGGTTCTCTGGCAGAGCGGATTCAGCCCGCTGTGGTCTTTCATGATACTTATACAATTCAGAAGATTCTGGCTGAATATGCCGAGCAATATCCAATTCACTCAATTCAAGTCATCGCAACCAATGGTGAAGTCCTGTCGACCATTCATCATCATCAAAATGCGTTACCGTTTATTCAGTATTTACTGGACTGGCTGTATTTTCGTGAGCCAGTGACAGTCGAGATTCAGCATCAGCAGCAAAATTTTGGACAACTGGTGGTCTATGGCAATGCCTCCACCCATGTCAGTTTTTTCTATACCATTCTACTGGCGCTGACCATTAGCTTTATTTTACTGCTGGCCTTACTGTTCTGGTCGGCAAATGCGGTTTACCGACATTTGATGAAAGCGGTCAATCCACTGGTACAGACCACCCAGACCATCAGCACCAATAAAAATTATCAGCTACGCCTGCCCTCGTCTGAAATTTCTGAGTTTCAGGAAATTAATCACGTGGTAAATGAACTGCTGGACAAAATTGAAGCCTCAACCCGGGCCCTGCAACATGAAAATCATCAATTGTCGCATCAGGCCCGTCATGATGGACTGACCCAACTTCCTAATCGTGAATATTTCCATCAAATGCTGGCACAGAGTTTTGCCCAAGGTACGCAAGACAGCATTGCCCTGCTGTTTATTGATAACGATAACTTTAAAGAAATTAATGATCGCCACGGCCATGCCGCCGGTGATGCCGTGCTGCTGGAAATGGCCAAACGCTTGCGCCAAGCGTTAAACCAGCATGATTTTATGTCCCGCCTCGGTGGTGATGAGTTCGCAATTATTGTAAAAAATATTGAAGATCATCATGATTTAATTAGAATAAGTTAAAATTTACTCCACTGCTGTCGCCAGCCTTTAATTTTTAATCATCATCCTATTTATTTCAGTTTTAGTATTGTTATCGCACTCGCGCAGTCAGCATCATCTCCTGAAATGCTGATCAATAATGCAGATATGGCCATGTATAAGGCCAAGCAGCTCGCACAACACTGGTACATTTTTGCAGAGCACGGGCGCATGGCCAAAGGTTAGTTTATTCATGTTAAAACATATTTTTAAAACTGCTTGTCTGCTGCTTGCACTGACTACCCTTAGTGCCTGCATGAGTCTGGGGCAGCTCAATTACAAACAGGCCCGCATGCTCAAGCAGGAAGGTTTTAGCCTGACCAGCGAGGGCTGGAGCTTAAGCCTACCAGAAAAACTGCTGTTCGGTTTTGATCAGGCCGAGATCCAGGCACACAACCAGCAAGCTTTACAGCAACTCTCAAGCAAGTTGCTGAAATATAAACTGGATAAAGTCAAAATTATTGGACATAGCGACAATGTCGGTGACCTGGCCTATAACCTTAAGCTGTCCGGAGAACGTGCCGAAAATGTCGCACAAATTTTTATGCAACAAGGTTTTCGACCAGTGAATTTACAGGTAATTCCTCGCGGTGCAGAACAGCCGCTGGTACCAAACACCTCTCCTGAAAACCGGGCGATGAACCGTCGTGTAAATGTGGTGATTGTGCCTTAAGTATTTTGCTACTTTGTAGAATCAGCCTCTTGCAGAGGCTTTTTTTATGGGGAGATTCTATCAGCAGACTTAAATTTCAGGCATAAAAAAACCGCTTAACGCGGCATCTTTTATCTTTCAACTTTAGGGAAATTGGTCGGAGCAGTAGGATTCGAACCTACGACCCCCTGGTCCCAAACCAGGTGCACTACCAGGCTGTGCTATGCTCCGATTTTCAACTTTAAAAGTTGGGGTGAATGACGGGATTCGAACCCGCGACAACTGGAATCACAATCCAGGGCTCTACCAACTGAGCTACATCCACCATCAATTAGTTCTACAATACCAAGCCACCAAAATGGCGCGCCTGACAGGATTCGAACCTGTGACCATCCGCTTAGAAGGCGGATGCTCTATCCAACTGAGCTACAAGCGCTTAACCGATGATACCAAAAACACATCGTTGCCTTGAGAAATTGGTCGGAGCAGTAGGATTCGAACCTACGACCCCCTGGTCCCAAACCAGGTGCACTACCAGGCTGTGCTATGCTCCGTTTCATCTCAGCTTTTCGTGTATCGCACATCGTGCGGTACGGTGTGCATTCTAGGCGCGACGCCCGTGGACGTCAACACCTATCTTTAAAAAAATATGAAAAATCTCTTCAACCGCTTATTTATCAAGCATTTTAGACATTTTTCAATCAATTTTTAGCGTTTTAGCTGCGCACTGAAGTTTAACATGCGATCAAGCGGTAATTTAGCGCGTTCTGCCAGCGCCGGATCAACAAAAATTTCCTGATCCCCCTGCTGTAAAACCTGCAAAATGCCATCCAGTTCGTTCATGGCCATCCACGGGCAATGCGCGCATGAGCGACAGGTCGCGCCTTCACCGGCGGTCGGCGCTTCTACCAGAATCTTGTTCGGTACCGCCTGCTGCATTTTGTAGAAAATCCCGCGGTCGGTCGCCACAATTAAACGCTCATGTGGCAAAGTCTGGGCAGCCTTGATTAGTTGTGAGGTACTGCCGACTGCATCAGCAATATCCACCACCGATTCTGGTGATTCTGGATGCACCAGCACCGCTGCATCCGGATAAAGCGCTTTCATTTGTGCAATCCCGCGGGCACGGAATTCTTCATGCACGATACAGGCACCATCCCAGAGTAGCATATCTGCGCCCGTTTTTTTCTGGATATAACGCCCCAAATGCTGATCCGGTGCCCAGATAATTTTTTCACCCAGGCTATCGAGATGCTCGACAATTTCAACCGCACAGCTTGAGGTTACCACCCAGTCGGCACGGGCTTTCACAGCAGCCGAGGTGTTGGCATACACCACTACGGTATGATCAGGATGGGCATCGCAGAATTGGGTAAATTCATCTACCGGGCAGCCCAGGTCGAGTGAACAGGTGGCTTCCAGCGTCGGCATCAGCACTGTTTTCTCAGGTGACAGGATTTTGGCGGTTTCGCCCATAAATTTCACCCCGGCCACCACCAAGGTTGACGCTGCATGATCACGACCAAAACGTGCCATTTCCAGTGAATCCGATACACAACCACCCGTCAGCTCTGCCAGCTCTTGCACTTCAGGATCGCAATAATAGTGTGCCACCAGTACTGCATCACGTTTTTTAAGTTCGGCCTGAATTAAGGCAAATTTGGCCTGCTTGGCTTCTTCAGTTAAATGATTTTCTTTCGGTTCACCCAAACGGTCTAAATGCGCCTGCACAATCGACTTTGCTTCATTGGCAATTAAATTGGTCGCATCATTCATAACAGCGTCTTCTCTATCGAAATGCTTGTTTGCACAAGCAGTTACATCAGCAATTGGTCAGTGTCAGTGCTTGACCAATCATTAAAAATACAGCGTTGTAAAAAAGCCTCACAACGGAGGCTTTTTCAGAAATACATCAGGGACTTAAGAACGGTAGTCTGCATTAATCTTGACATAATCATAAGATAAATCGCAGGTATAGACGGTATCTTGAGCCTGGCCACGACCTAAATCTACACGAATGGTCATTTCCTGCTGCGCCATGACACGTGCGCCAGCTTCTTCGGTGTAGTCCGCTGCGGCGCCGCCATCTTTACAGATTTGTACATCATCTAACCAAACCTGAATTTTTTCAACGTCTAAATTTGGCACGCCCGCATAACCAATGGCCGCCAAAATACGGCCCCAGTTTGGATCTGAGGCAAAAATAGCGGTTTTGACCAATGGCGAATGAGCAATACTATAAGCAATATCGCAACATTCCTGGGTATTTTGTCCACCTTCGACTGCAACAGTAATAAATTTGGTCGCGCCTTCACCATCACGCACAATCAGCTGCGCCAGACGTGTCATCACCCGGGTTAAAACCTCTAATACTACGGCATAACGCGGATCTTCGGTCGAGCTGATTTCTGTACCACCGGCTTGGCCAGTTGCAATGAAAATGCAGGAATCATTGGTCGAGGTATCACCATCGACAGTGATGCGGTTAAACGAGACATTAACCGTGCTGCTCAGCAGTTGCTGTACCAGTTCATGGCTGATTGGAGCATCGGTAGCCACATAACCGAGCATAGTCGCCATATTTGGACGGATCATGCCGGCACCTTTGGAAATACCGGTCATGGTATAGGTGATGCCATCCAGTTCAAACTGTTCAGATGCACCTTTCGGTGTGGTGTCTGTGGTCATAATACCGCGAGCAGCATCGTCCCAGGCATCAGCACGCAAGCTGTCTAGGGCCGGTTGTAAACCCGCAGTTAAACGCTCAATTGGTAACTGCTCGCCAATCACACCGGTAGAAAACGGCAATAC
This sequence comes from Acinetobacter sp. CIP 53.82, assembly GCF_000369465.1. Taxonomy (NCBI): domain Bacteria; kingdom Pseudomonadati; phylum Pseudomonadota; class Gammaproteobacteria; order Moraxellales; family Moraxellaceae; genus Acinetobacter; species Acinetobacter sp. CIP 53.82. The sequence continues at coordinate 742,984 of NZ_KB850046.1, forward strand.
TTCGGCGGTCTGTACACCTGCCAGTTCAGCCAGCTTGGCACAGGTTGCTGCTGCATTTTGCATACCGGTTTTACCGGTTCCGGCATTGGCATTGCCGGTGTTAATCACTAAATAACGTGGATTACCCGCCTGCAGATGCGCTTTACAGATATGCACAGGCGCTGCACAAAAGGCGTTTTGGGTAAATACACCGGCGACATTGGCACCTTCGGCCAGTTCAAAAATAACAAGGTCACGTCGGTTCTTATAACGAACATAGGCTTCTGCTGTCCCAATTCTCACCCCTTTGACCACATGCATCTGTGGCATAGAAACGTCACCTACTGCCATTTTTAAAACGTCCAACCAGTTAATAATTCAGTGTGCACAGCTTAGAACAAAATCAGGAAAAAATCGAGCAGAACCCGTCATCCACAAAATTGTGACCGGACTCAACTGCCGTGCAATAAAAAACCAGCCCGCAGGCTGGTTAGTGTTGTGTGCTTGACCCTTAGTTTTTGGCCAGTTGCGCAGCTTCATTTAATAAAGCCTGTTTGGCTTTTTGCTGGCTTTCTGCAGACAGGGCCGGGTTAGAAGCAACAATGCGGTCGGCATTGGCAGCATTGGCCGGAGCAATGGCTGCAGTCTGGAGCACAATCGGACGTTTATTCGGGTTGGCAAAGGTATAACGGATACCGGTACGTGGGCTTGCAACCGTCACCTGGTCATTATTGACCACTGCTTGGGTGGTGCTTACACCGACTGCGGCCTGAACTTTTGCCGGCGTGGTGGTTTGGGTATTGGCAAAAGCCAAAGCAGGCGTTGCTAAAGCAACAATCAGTAAAGGTTGTAATACTTTTTTCATTGTGTTTTCCACTTTTCGGTGTGCAATGTGCAACTAAATACCATTTAATTTCCTGCACTGCAATCTGTATTCACATCTTGCAAAACTATTCAAACACTTAGCGGAATAAAAAAAGCAGAATCGAAATTCTGCTTTTTGCGAGATGTTTTGAATGGCTTAGATTTTGCCGTGGCACTGTTTGTATTTCAGACCTGAACCACATGGACATGGTGAATTACGGCTTGCCGGTGGCGTAAACACCGTTTCGGTTGGGGTTGTCTGCTGCGCATCGGCTTCGAAAGTTTCACCGGTCAGACTGTCCACATCGGCATGAGACAGATTCAGCTGCATCGCCTCGGCTTGTGCCTGTTTCTGTGCTTCAAGTTCAGCCAGTTCTTCAGCTGTTGGTACGTGTACGCGAGACAAGTCAGTCACGACATCAGACTTGATCACAGCGAGCATGTTCACAAACAGGTTAAAGGCTTCTTTCTTGTATTCCTGCTCCGGATTCTTTTGCGCATAACCACGTAAATGAATGCCTTGACGCAAGTAATCCATTGCCGCCAGATGGTCTTTCCAGTGACGATCCAGCGAGTTGAGCATAAAGTGACGCTCCAGCATGGCTGCAGATTCATCACCCATTTGCTGACGGCGGCTGTTATAACGAGCCACCAGCTCATCAGAAATACGCTCCACCAGACCTTCTTCATCCAGACGGCGATCTTCTTCTAACCATTGGTTAATTGGCAGATCTAAAGCCAGATCTTCACGTAACGCCTGCTCCAGACCGTCAATATCCCACTGATCATGAATCGACTCTGGTGGTACATAGTTGGCAATCACGCCCTGAATCACTTCACGGTGCATTTCTTCGATGTAATCTTGCAATGAGTTTGCGGCAAGAATTTCATCACGCTGTGAGTAAATAATCTTACGCTGTTCATTGTTGACGTCATCGTATTTCAACAGGTTCTTACGGATATCGAAGTTACGTGCTTCAACTTTGCGCTGGGCATTTTCAATCGAACGCGACACCATTTTGTGTTCAATGGCTTCATCTTCTTTCAGGCCCATGGCACGCATCATGGCCACCACACGATCACCGGCGAAAATACGCATCAGGTCATCTTCAAGTGACAGATAGAAACGCGACACACCCGGGTCACCCTGACGACCGGCACGACCACGCAGCTGGTTATCAATACGGCGTGATTCATGGCGTTCAGAACCAATAATATGCAAACCGCCTGAGGCCAGTACCGCTTCGTGGTTCTGGTCCCATTCTTCTTTCAGACGTTGTTCATCTTCAGGTGTCGGGTTTTCAATTTTGGCCAGCAGAGCTTTCCAGTTACCACCGAGCAGAATATCGGTACCACGACCCGCCATGTTGGTGGCAATGGTCACCGCACGTGGTGCACCGGCTTGGGCAATAATATCGGCTTCACGTTCGTGCTGTTTGGCGTTCAGAACTTCGTGATGAATACCGGCCTCTTTCAGTTTGTCCGAAAGGATTTCTGAGGCTTCAATGGTGGCAGTACCAATCAGGATCGGCGCGACACCGGATTCCTGCACGCGCAGGATTTCCTGAATAATCGCATTGTATTTGCCTTCACGATTTAAATAGATTAAATCGTTATGGTCCTGACGGATCATTGGACGGTGGGTTGGAATAATTACCACATCCAGACCATAAATTTCTTTCATTTCTGCCGCTTCAGTATCGGCAGTACCGGTCATACCGGACAGTTTTTTGTACAGACGGAAGTAGTTCTGGAAGGTGGTGGTGGCCAGAGTCTGGTTTTCAGGCTGGATTTCCAGACCTTCTTTGGCTTCAACTGCCTGATGCAGACCTTCAGACCAGCGACGACCCGGCATGGTACGGCCGGTGTTTTCATCGACAATAATCACTTCACCATCATGGATGATGTAATGCACATTGCGCTGATACAGGAAATGGGCACGAATGGCCGCAGACACATGATGTACCAGATTCAGGTTGGAAGCAGAATACAGGCTTTCCCCTTCTGCCAGCAGCCCCATCTGAATCAGCTCATTTTCTACGGTTTCATAACCGACTTCGGTCATTTCAACCGAACGCTGTTTTTCATCAATCCAGAAGTGACCGCCATCTGGCACTTTCTCTTCTTTTTGCGGATGCAGTTTAGGCGGAATGGTATTAATCGCCGCATACAGCTGTGATGAGTCTTCGCTCTGACCCGAGATAATCAGCGGGGTACGTGCTTCATCAATCAGGATCGAGTCGACCTCATCGATAATGGCATAGGTCAGGCCACGCTGCTTTTTCTCTGCCAGCGAGAACACCATGTTGTCACGCAAATAGTCGAAACCAAATTCGTTATTGGTTCCGTAAGTAATATCGGCACGGTAAGCTTGCGCTTTTTCGGTCGGGTCCTGCATCGAATAAATAATGCCGATGCTTAAACCCAGAAATTCAAAGAGTGGACGGTTGAGCTCGGCATCACGCTGTGCCAGGTAGTCGTTCACGGTAATCACGTGTACGCCTTCACCACTTAAGGCATTCAGGTAACAGGCCAAAGTCCCCATTAAGGTTTTACCTTCACCGGTACGCATTTCTGCAATTTTACCTTCGTGCAGGGTAATACCACCAATCAGCTGTACATCATAATGGCGCATGCCCATGACCCGTTTCCCGGCTTCACGGCAGACTGCAAACGCTTCTGGCAATAACTTATCTAGACTTTCGCCCTTGTTATATCGTTGTTTGAATTCTTCGGTTTTTGCAGATAAGTCTGCATCGCTTAAGGCTGATATCGTCGGCTCGAGCGCATTAATCTTGTCTACGATTTTACGCATGCGTTTGAGTTCGCGCTCATTTTTGGTACCGAAGATTCCTCCGATCAGACTTGCCAACATGAATAGACTCTCTAAATCTTGCTTGTCAAAAGAATAATTTGTTCTCAGTCGTTATTATGGTGCTAGAAATTTGAAGTACAAGGGTTTTGCACACAACCCATCAAAAAATTCTGATGATTTCTATCCGTACAGCGAAGCTAAGGCAAAATAATGTAGCAAATTTTAATCGGATGATATAGTCAAAGCATGACAATATGACTGCATGTTTTTTCAGCATTTCATGCAACTACTTATTCCATATATTCATAAAGAATTACAAAAAAAGTATTTTCAATGCTAAAAGAATTGCGCCATAGTCAATTCCATCCCCCAATACAACAACGATATGAGGCAGTTAAAATGAGTTTACGATTAGGCGATACCGCACCCGACTTTACTCAGGAATCAAGCGAAGGCACCCTGAACTTTTATGAATTTCTGGGCGACAGCTGGGGCATCCTGTTTTCACATCCTGCCGACTACACCCCGGTCTGCACCACCGAACTGGGCTATACCGCAAAACTCAAACAGGAATTTGAAAAACGTGGCGTCAAGGCCATTGCCCTGTCGGTCGATGATGTCGAGTCACACAAAGGCTGGATTAATGACATTAACGAAACCCAGAACACCAGCGTGAATTTTCCGATTATTGCCGATCAGGACCGTAAAGTATCGACGCTATATGATTTTATCCATCCCAATGCCAGCGAAACCCTGACGGTACGCTCCCTGGTAATTATCGACCCGAATAAAAAAGTGCGTTTAATTATTACCTATCCGGCCTCTACCGGACGTAATTTCCATGAAATTTTACGCGTGGTCGATTCCCTGCAACTGACCGACAACTATAAAGTGGCCACCCCGGCCAACTGGCAAGAGGGTGAAGATGTGGTGATTGTGCCTTCACTGCAAGATGAAGCCGAATTAAAACAGCGTTTCCCGAAAGGCTATACTGCAGTAAAACCGTACCTGCGTTTAACCCCGCAGCCGAATCGTGACTAAATAATCAATATCCGTTCATCTTCCTGTATGCCTGTCTTCAGACGGGCATTTTTTCATGGTACAAGGTCAGCACCTCAGCCGTGCTACACTGGGATGGTCCAGCACAACCGATTAGAACACTATGCCCAAAAATCTGCTTGCCCTGGTCCTGACCTGTATTTGTTGCACGGGCTGTATGACTACACCTGCCTTGCCTGAACAGCAACGCCCGAGTGTCTGGGCTCAACCGCTGGATGCGCAGCACAATTTTTATCAGGTCAGCCCGATGCTGTTTCGCAGCGAACAGCCCGATCAACAGCTGGCAGCATTGTTACAACAGCATGATATTGATGTGGTCATCAACCTGCGCCCCAAAGCGACAGAGGCTGAACCGCTACAGCAGCATGGACTACAATCGGTGCATCTACCGATTCATACCTGGGCCATTGACCGGGAAGATTTATTGCAGGTGATGCAGCAGATTCAAACCGCCCAAGCCCAACAGCAAAAAGTGCTGATTCATTGTTATCATGGTGCAGACCGGACCGGGGCCAGTGTGGCCATGTACCGGATTATATTTGAACACTGGCCGGTGGAACAGGCGCTGGCAGAAATGAAATATGGTGGCTTTGGCTTTCATCCGATCTGGGTCAATATTGACGCCTTATTTCGTCCTGAAAATATAAAATGGATTCGACAGCAGCTGTCGAATCCATCGAATGAAAACTCACGGCAAGATACCGATAGACTGGACAACTAGTTCCGCTTGTCTAACGGCACCCAGTCAATCACCCAGGCCGATTTCATGTTCAGGCTGGCATCCGCCGCAATTTTCTTGCGCGCTGCATCGGCACTTTCACGGTCTTTGGATGGCCCCACCATAATCCGGATCCCTTTAGAGGTTGGACTCTTGGTGACTTTATAGCCTTTGGCTTTTAAGCGCGCGGCCAGTGCATCGGCATTGGCCTCATTGGCAGCCAGTGCCACCTGCACCATCCACTGCTTGCCATCATCTTCGCCTTCCAGCAGTTTACGTGCTTTCTCGGCTTCAGCTTTCTTTTTGGCTTCTTCTTCGGCTTTACGTTTGGCTTCTGCCTGACGTTTTTCCTCAGCTTTGCGCTTCTCTTCTGCAGCTTTCTGTTCAGCAGCCTTGCGTTCCTGCTCGGCCTTGCGTTTGGCTTCTGCCTGACGCTTTTCTTCGGCTAAGCGTTTTTCTTCCGCAGCTTTTTGTTCTGCTGCTTTTTTCTCGGCAGCAGTACGTTCCTGGGCCGCTTTCTGTTCAGCGACTTTTTTGGCTTCAGCTGCTTTTTGCTGTTCCAGCTTTTTCTGGGCAGCCAGTTTTTCTTCAGCCAGACGTTTTTGTTTGGCCTGCTCATCTTCAACCAGCTCTGGCGGAATATTGTCGGAACTTTGCTGCTGGCCATTACGTAGTGCATTTAAGGCCGCATATTCTTCTGCAGCCTTACGGGCGGCTTCAGCTTCTGCCTGCTGCTGCATGGCCAGGAATTCAGCTGCACGCGCTTCCTGTTCAGCCACGGCTTTTTCACGGGCACGGCGCTGCTCTTCCAGCAGACGTTTTTCAGTTTCTACATCTACCGTTAACGGTTGTAGCTGAATCATTTCGGCTTCAGGCGCAGTATTTTGCTGTAACTGTTCGACCCGTTCTGGCGTTTTGACATTATTTTGATGTATTTCTTCTTGGCCTTTCAGGAGTAATGCTGCCAATAACACACCACCACCCAATAAAACAACGCCGCCCATCCAGCGCTGTTTGTTATTCATTGACATTCTTCCAAATACTCCCATACCGCTTCTAAGGTATGAAATGATCCACATACCAAAATCAGCTGATTATTGTTTGTTTCATCCAGCGCTGATTTAAAAGCTAATTGAACACTATCAAAGTGCTGTACTGTTTCGCCCTCGAGGGCCGCATCCAGTTGTGTGATGTCTGCCGCACGAGGAACATTTAATTGTGCAATTTTCCACATTAAAACATGTTCTTTCAATAAGGCAACGACAGAATTCACATCTTTATCGGCCAGCATGGAAAACACACTGATCACTTCGGTGTACTGTTTATTGTAATTTAAATAATTTCGCAATTGCTTTAACAAAAACTCTACACCGTGCGGATTGTGCCCGGCGTCAAAGATTACGGTCTTGCCGGCAATCTGGCGAATTTCAAAACGGCCCGGGAGCTGGGCCTGTTGGATGCCTTTGGCAATCGCCTGCTGCTGGATGTTTAGACCGCTAAGTAACACGGCGGCAACTGCGGTCGATATATTTTCCAGCGCCAGCGTGCCAAGCGGTAATTTCAAGGTGCTGCCACTGCTGGCAAATGACCAGGACTGGCCATCTGCAGCAGTGCGGTAAAAATAATCACGATTGGCCACATATAGCGGGGCCTGACACTGCGCAGCCTTGTCCTGAATGGCTTGCGGTAATTCCTGCACGCCGCCAAAGATCACCGGAATATTCGGGCGGATGATGCCGGCTTTTTCAAAGGCAATTTTTTCAATGGTATCGCCCAGCCAGTCGGTATGATCCAGCCCGATATTGGTAATCACGGCCACATCGGGATGTACCACATTGACCACATCCAGACGGCCGCCGAGACCAACTTCTAGCACCCAGACATCACAAGCCTGCTGCTTAAAAATGACAAAAGCCGCCAGCGTGGTGGCTTCAAAAAACGATAAACTTAAATTACAGTCACGACGCGCCTGATCGACCTGTACAAAGGCCTCAATCAGTTGCTGGTCATCGACCTCGACGCCGCCCAGTTTGACCCGTTCATTAAAACGGTAAATATGCGGCGACTGATACAGCCCCACCTGATAACCCTGAGCATTTAAAATCGCGGCCAAGGTGGTGGTGGTGGAACCTTTGCCATTGGTGCCCGCGACGGTAAACACTTTTGCGTCCGGGTGAGTGACGCCCAGCTTTTCAGCCACAGGAATCACCCGTTCCAGACCTAAATCAATCCCTGTAACGTGAACATGGCTCCAATAATTGAGCCATGTTTCTAAAGAGTCGGTTGCAAGTGGTGCTGTATTCAAGACAAATTCATCAGTTTCGTGACAATGCGATATACAGTATCACGTAATGCATGACGATGAACAATCTGATCGACCACACCATGATCAAGCAGGTATTCCGCGCGCTGGAACGGTTCATCCAGTTTTTCACGTACGGTTTGCTCAATTACACGCTTACCGGCAAAGCCAATCATGGCTTTTGGTTCTGCCAGATGAACATCACCCAACATTGCCAACGATGCCGTTACGCCACCATATACCGGATGGGTTAAGACCACGATATATGGTAAGCCCGCTTCTTTTAAACGCTGGATGGCTGCTGAAGTACGCGCCATCTGCATTAAAGACAGCATGCCTTCCTGCATACGCGCACCGCCTGAGGCGGCAAAGCAGATTAACGGCTGACGTTGCTGAATGGCACGTTCCGCTGCAAGCACAAAACGGTCACCGACCACCGTGCCCATAGAGCCGCCCATAAAGTCAAATTCAAAGGCACAGGTGGTTACCGGCACGCCTTTTAATAAACCTTGCATGACCAGTAAAGCTTCAGTTTCACCGGTTTTCTTTTGTGCTTCGGCCATACGGTCCGGATACGGCTTGCTGTCCACAAATTTCAGTGGATCTTTAGCAGAAAATTCCTGACCCAGTTCGGCATCGACCTGATCGAGGAACCAGGTTAAACGGTCACGCGCTTTCATGCGTAAATGCTCGTCACATTGCGGGCAGACATAGGCATTGAAAGACATGGCTGTACGAGTCACCAGTGCATGACATTCCGGACATTCGATGGTTGGTTCGGTGAATGTCGCCTTTAAGGCTTGCTGCTCATCCGGTACATGAATTCCCGGTACGCCGCGTTCTGTCCACGGCGTAGTTGGGCTTAAGATTTTCCCTGGCTTGACTTCTTGACTCATACTAACTCATCGAGCGCGGCTCGAAGCTCCTTGACTTTATTAACCGTTTCAACCACGGCTTGTTCTGGTTCGAGGTTGGCAAACTGTTTTACGAAAGCACTGCCGACGATGACTGCATCTGCCACGGCACCCATGACTTTGGCAGATGCCGCATCACTGATACCGAAACCGACACCAACCGGTACATCGGTGACTGCCTTGATTTTCTCAATCCGCTGCGCCGCTTCAGAGACATCTAAAGTGGCTGCACCGGTCACGCCTTTGAGCGACACGTAGTAAATAAAGCCGCTGGCCTGTTTCACTACATGCTGGATACGCTCATCGGTAGAGGTTGGTGCCAGCAGGAAAATCTGGTCCATATCATACTGCTGTAAGATCTGGTCCAAATCGGCAGCTTCTTCTGGCGGCAGATCCACCAGCAAGACACCATCTACCCCACATTCATGCGCATAGGCGACAAACTTCTGGTAGCCAATGACCTCAACCGGGTTTAAATAACCCATGAGCACCACTGGTGTTTCCGTGTCTTTTTGGCGGAATTCCTTGACCATATTCAGTGCATCGAGGGTATTGGTTCCCCCTGCCAATGCACGTTCTGCAGCCAAGGCAATGACTGGACCATCGGCCATCGGGTCAGAGAATGGCAGTCCAAGCTCAATCACATCTACACCCGCCTCAACCATTTGATGTAACAGCGGTACCGTTACCTGTGGCTGTGGGTCACCTGCCATGACATAAGATACGAGGGCCTTACGTTGTTGAGATTTCAACTGTGCAAATCGGGTGGCTAAACGTGACATAGGGCTGTGCTTTCCTTGAATAATTCAAAACTGATAAGTTGCTATTGTCGAAATACAGGACATCGCATTGTAACGCTATTTTTTGCTCATTGAACAGAGCACAGCTGGTCGATGCCCGATTTCATCAGCAAAGCGCGAATTCCAGAACAACCCGAAAGCTACATTTACCGATATTTCGGTTTTTTTCTCAATGATCAAAGATGCCTAATTTCGCTATTCCCAGCAATCTCAAGCAGTTAGAAAAACCCAATGACTGAGCAAAAAAGATGATAAAAATAGGACAGTTAGCATTTACATTTAAAGTTTTCAGAAATAGCAAAAGCTGCTTTATACTAGCGCCGTTTTCAGACTTTTTCTTATTTCTATGATTTCCGACTCCCAGGCAAAAGTGCACGCTCGCGGGCTTGCGCTGTTGCCACTTATTGTATTTTTAGCCATTTTTTTAGGCAGTGGCATTTACCATTCCCTGATTGGGACCGAGTTTGCCTTCTATCAGGTCAAGGCGCCGGTGGCGGCCATTCCAGCCATTATCCTGGCATTATTGCTCTATCGTGGTCAGCTGAACCGGGCCATTGAAGAATTTTTGCAGGGCGCCAGCCATCCCAATCTGATCCTGATGTTTATGGTGTTTATGCTGGCCGGTGCCTTTGCCAGCACCAGTGGCGCCATTGGCAGTGTCAATGCCACGGTACAGCTGGGCCTGTCGATTATTCCGCCGGAATTTGTACTGCCGATGCTGTTTCTGATTTCAGCCTTTGTTGCCACTGCCATGGGCACCTCAATGGGCACCATTGCAGCCTGTGCACCCATTGCCTTTGGTTTTTCCGAAGCCACGCAAATTGCCACGGTCTATACCATTGGTGCGGTGGTTGGCGGTGCCATGTTTGGCGACAACCTGTCGATGATTTCCGACACCACCATTGCCGCCACCAGCAGCCAGAAAGTACAGCTGCGTGACAAATTCAAGGTCAATGTCTGGATTGCCGTACCGGCCGCGCTGATCACAGTGCTGATTTATATGCTGATCAACCAGAATACCCAGGCCATTGCCTATCAGGAGTATAACGCCTGGCTCATCTTGCCTTATGTGGCGGTGTTTGTGCTGGCCTTTTCCCGCCTGCATGTACTGGCAGTGTTAACCATTGGGATTTCACTCTCGGCACTGATGGGACTGTTGATGCTGCCTGAGTTTGATCTGCTCAAGCTGAATGGTGCTATTTATGACGGTTTTGTCGGCATGTTTGAAGTGGCGTTGCTGTCGATGTTCCTGGGTGGCTTATCGGCCATTATGCAAAAAGAAGGTGGCCTGGAATGGCTGATTCAACGCATCTACAAGCTGACTCGCCTGTTTAAGGTTGGCGCGCAACGTGCTGGTGAGTTGGGGATTAGCTTTCTGGTGGTGTTTTCCAACCTGTTTGTGGCCAACAATACCGTGGCGATTATCCTGTCTGGAGATATGGCGCGGGAAGTGGCGCAGGAATATGGCGTCGATCCGAAACGCGCTGCCGCCCTGCTGGATATTTTCTCCTGCGTGGTACAGGGCCTGATTCCTTATGGCGCCCAGTTATTGCTGGCCTGCTCGATTGCCAAAATGTCACCGGTAGAGCTGATTGGCAGTGTCTATTATTGCTGGGTGCTGGCGATTTTTGCGATTGCCGCTATTGCCTTGCGTTTCCCTAAACTGCGCACGGCTTAAGACTGTACTTTTTAATTTTCCAAGCGGCTATTCAGCCGCTTTTTATTGGTGGTCTGTTGCTGACGCAGTACCCGGCGCCGCTCGGTTAAGGTCTGGCCGCAATGCGCTTTATAGGCACGCGCCAAAGCCGACTGATCGGAATAACCGAGCTGGCTGGCAATCTCGGTCAGACTCAGCTTTTGCGGTAATAGCAACTCACAGCGTTTGATCCTTTCCATGTCCAGCAGCTGTTTAAATGAGGTCCCCAGTTCACTCAGTTGACGCTGCAAAGTGCGACTGGACATACACAGCTCGACAGCCAGCTCATCCAGCTTGGGTGCCTGTTGCTGCAGCCTTAAATAATCGGCAATCAAATGACGCAGTTTCTGGTCCAGCCCTTCCAGCAAAGGTTTGGCCGCCATCGCTTCTTCAGCCTGTTTTTTTAAAATCCCGATTAAAGTTGGATCAGGCTGCTGTGGTTGCAGCTGCAGGCTGTCGATGCTCAGCACCAGCTGATAATCTGGCTGATCAAACAGCACTTCGCAGCCATAAAACTTTTGATATTGATACAGCGCCGTTTGCGGAGCATGGGCAAAATGAACCCGGCGCAAGGGAAAGTGCTCGGCCGCAAACATCTGCCGGGCCAGTTGCAGCATACAGGCAAAGGTGATTTCGTGAATCAGCGTGCTCTGATCCTGCGGATTCGGCCAAGACACAATCAGCAAATCATCCTGCTGCTGAATCTGCATGGGGACCGCTTCGTTGGCATCAATCACCAGCCGGCTAAACTGGGCAATATACTGCAAGGCTTCGGCCACGCTATTACTGCGCGAGGCCATATAGCCGAGCACACCAAAATGCTCCGGACGGATAAAACGCGCCAGCTCAAACACCAGATAGGCTGTGTTCAGCTGCTGCCGGGTCTGTTCCAGCAGCGCAATAAAAGCCTGACAGGAAGATTGGCCATCAATCGGCAAACTGAGCACATGCTGCACATATTGCTGCAAGCTGTCTGACAGCTCGAGCTGTTGCGGCTGCACACCTTGTGCCTGCAGATAGGACTGCCACAAATGCACATAGCCGTTTGGAATCTGAATATCACTCAGGTAAGTTGTCATCCTGACATTTCTTATTTTCACTATGGCGTAAAATGTATAAAAACTGGCAAGACTTGTCAAAACAAAGCCGCTAAAGCCCGACATACTGCAGATATGAACGACTAGATGAAGTAAAACAAGATGAATGCCATAGTCCAATATCAGGCGCAACCAGTGGTGCGCAGCAATCTCGACTTTAAGCTGGAACAGATTCCACGCTTCTGGTTTGGTGGAGATCCTTTTCTGACCCGCATGTTTGATGCCTTAAGCCTGACCTTTCCCGATGGGGAACGCTATTTTATTCAGTCGGTACGCTTATACCGCGAGCAGATTCAGCAGCCAGAACTGCAGCAACGCGTGGCCGACTTTATCCGCCAGGAAGCCCAGCATGGCATCGCGCATGACAAAATGAACCAGCTAATGAAAAATCAGGGTATGCCGGTGGATCAGTTTATCCGCCAGCTCAACCGGATTTTTAAATTTGAACTGGAAAAACGCTCCCCGGAATATAATATTGCCACCACGGCAGCAGCCGAGCATCTGACCGCCCTCATGGCTGAAACCTTTTATGCCCATCGCTCGACGTTAGCTGAGGCACATCCGTATGTGCGTGCCTTGTTTGCCTGGCATGCGATTGAAGAAATGGAACACCGCGATGTGGCCTTTGATGTAATGCGCGATGTGGCCCAAGTTTCTAAAGCGATGCGGCATTTTGCCCTGGTCTGGACCACGTTCCTGATGTTTGGTTTTACCATTTATCGGGCCAATATCATGTTAAAACAGGATGGCTTTAGCCTGTGGCAACGCCTGCAACTGAATGCCAAAGGTTTGCCGTGGTTCTTTGGCAAAAAAGGCACCTTGACCCGGATGGGCCGGCTATATAAGGACTGGTTTAAAAAAGATTTTCATCCCAGCCAGCATCCGATTATTGCCCAGTATGAGGTCTGGATTAACACCCTGGAACAAACCAACGATCCGATTCAGGCCGGTGAAGCCTTCTGGCAGGCGGCTAAAGATTAAAGAAGTTATGGTGGATTAAAAAAGCTGAATGTCAGGTTCAGCTTTTTTATTCGATGGATGAGCCGTAGCTTTTTGATGATCAGGATCAGCGACTAACAATTACCATTTGGCATAATGCTGTTCCAGCAAGGCATATTCATTCAGGAACACAATTTCCTGATCATCCTGCACAATGGTACCGCTGACTTTGGCCTGCCACTGGCTAAACTGGCTGCCCACCAGGCGCAAATTCAGATTTTCATAACGGCGCCAGCCGGTGGTCACGGTTAAATTCAGGCTTTGGTCCAGCGAGACAATATTCCACTGGTTATCTGACTGCTGCTCAAATAACACATCTGCCAGCGGATACAGGCGGCCATTGACCCACAGGCAGTTTTCATTGCCAAAGCTTTCATTGACACCAGAAGCCAGATTAATGCCGACCCGCTTGTTCTGGGCATCCCAGAAATTACAAGACAGCCAGAACCAGGCCGTTTCCGGTCGTAAAAAACCACAAGTATCATCCAGAGAAACAAAAGTTTTGTCATGAAACTGGATGGTTTGTCCCTGCTTGTTGATAAAAAAACCTTCACAGCCGAGCGTGGTCAGCTTTTGGGTATAGGTCCAGCCATTAATCCCATTCGGACTGCACATGCTTAATGGATCGGTGCCGGCACAGAAAATTCGCGCACTCAGACGCAGTTCGCCGTATTTAGTCACCCGGATATAACGCACTCCATTGGCATGCTGAATATCCAGCTGATAACCGGCTTTATGAAAATGACTATGGTTAAACAGCGGCTGCTCGTCCAGCACCGTATGCCGGGCCAGAAAACTGATCGCATCCCACTCCAGCACTTCACCAGTCAAATGATTGTAGATATAAACAAAACCATGCCCGGCCCAAGCAATATCAACAATGGCCAGGCCGATGGTGTAGTGCTCATGCTGAATACAACAAAATTTAAACTTTTTATATTTTAATCGTTTACGCCACCCAGACAGCACATCACCATAAGGGCTTTTATATTGATAATGATGGTATTGGATACTGGTCGGTAATTGCTTAAAACGTCCGTAACGTGGCTGTCCATTCTGTTGTATTAAATCCATGTACGACATTCCATGTGGTTTGAGACACTGTAGCTACCGCTTTATTATGCCTATAAAATCTGGCCAGAAAAATAAAAATAAGATTATTTTATCTAAACAATAACAAAAACATAGATTGCTTTCTTTCACAATATTGGAGTCAAGCTGATTGCTTAAGTCTGCTACAGTCAGGACTCGGCAATAGGCAAATAGGTATTTTCCCAGCGGTTTCCGGCAAATTCCCCGGCCACCAGTTGTACATAACGGCCATGCACCTGATCAATGGCGATGCAGTCATCGACATCCAGTACCCGGTCGGTATGCTGCTTTTGCCAGTGTGCAGCAAAATATGCCTTGCCACGCTGTTTGGCCACCATGGCATTTTGTGCAACCACCAGAACATAGCGATGCAATTCGCCAAATTCACGCGCATCGTAGCCGCCTAAATTGATTAGCCAGAGTTTTTCATGTGCCTGATTCGGGGCCGCATTGCTAAATTGCAGCTGATATTGTTTGCCTTCAAATTCCACCCCATTGATTTGCGCCCAGGCATCAATATGTAAGCCTTGTTGTTCGCCAAACCAGGCCTGTCTTAGCTGAGGGAAAGTCTCTTCTAGCGTATCAGCCACGGTAAGAACCACATCGTGCACTTCGGTATTGGCGCGGGCATGACGACCGCCTAACATGACGATAAACAGACTTGGCATGGGAGACTCCAGAAGATGGTTTTAACCAGGTAGAAGATAAATCAGCAATATGATACGCGTTGGCGATCGGGATGTCGCCTGTTGAGCAGCATGACAGGGACGTCAGATCTGCTCAACAAAAGTCTTTGCTTACTTTGGGCTTTTCCAAAGTAAGGGAAAATCTGGATGAATTATAATTGCCTGAATTTGTGTCAAAAATCGGATCTGAATAATAATCCTCCCCTCGTCCCTCCTTTAAAAAAGTGGGGAACTTTCATTACAACAATAAAAAAATCGCACCCAATTGCTTGAATGCGATTTAAATCCTCCCAACCCTCTTTTACTAAGGAGGGCTATTCCCTCTTTCTTAAAGAGGGTTAGGGAGATTTTTTACATATCCACCATTTCCACGCCATCAATACGCGCTACCGTCATCAAGTCTTTATCACCACGGCCTGAAACCGTTGCAATAATAATTTGATCTTTCGACATGGTTGGCGCCAGCTTGGTTACATACGCCATCGCATGTGAACTTTCTAATGCCGGAATGATGCCTTCAATCTTGGTCAGGTCACGGAAACCTTGTAAAGCTTCCTGGTCATTAATTGGCACATAATCCACACGATGCATATCTTTCAGGAAGCTGTGCTCAGGACCCACACCCGGATAATCCAGACCAGCAGAAATCGAATGGGTTTCAATAATCTGACCTTGTTCATCTGACATCAGGTAAGTACGGTTGCCGTGAAGGACACCGACATGACCGGCATTCAATGGCGCAGAGTGTTTCCCCGTTTCAATGCCTAAGCCCGCCGCTTCAACACCGTACATTTTCACCTCCTGATCATTCAGGAATGGATAGAACAGGCCCATAGCATTAGAACCACCTCCCACACAGGCCACAAGTGCATCCGGCAGACGGCCGGCTTGTTCCTGAATCTGACGGCGTGCTTCACGGCCAATAATGGACTGGAAATCACGCACCAGTTGCGGATAGGGATGTGGACCCGCCACAGTTCCGATCACATAATAGGTTGAATCGACATTGGTGACCCAGTCACGCATCGCTTCATTCATGGCATCTTTTAAAGTTTTAGAGCCACTTTCTACCGCGACGACTTTGGCACCCAGCAAACGCATACGATACACGTTCATGGCCTGGCGCTTCACATCTTCCGCACCCATGAACACTACACATTCAAGACCTAAACGCGCCGCGATGGTTGCTGTCGCCACACCATGCTGACCGGCACCAGTTTCGGCAATAATACGTTTTTTACCTGAAAGTTTGGCCAATAACGCCTGACCAATGGTGTTGTTCACTTTATGCGAGCCGGTATGGTTCAGGTCTTCGCGTTTTAAGTAAATCTGTGCACCACCCAACTCTTTCGACCATCGCTCAGCATAATACAGTGGACTTGGACGACCGACGTAATAAGCGAGATCACGGTCGAATTCTGCCAGAAACTGTTCATCATTCTTCATGCGAAAATAGAGCTTTTCCAAGTCTTCTAAAGCCGCCATCAGGGTTTCTGACACAAAACGTCCGCCATGGATACCGAAGTGCCCTTTTGCATCAGGGAACTGGGTATAGTCAATTGCCTGTTTTTCTGTATTAACAGTTTGCTGATCCACGATGGACTCCTTGCATAAAGCGTTCTATGAGTTGTTGGTCTTTAATACCTTTTGCGGATTCTACGCCTCCGCTCACATCTACAGCAAACGCGGCTGTGGTGTGAATGGCGTCTTCAATATTGTCAGGGTTTAATCCACCGGCCAAAATCAGTGGAATATCCAGTTGGGGAAAGCTGCTCCAGTCAAAGCTGTGCCCGGTTCCGCCCTTTAATTCAGGATGCCAGGCATCTAAAAGTACAGCGCTGGCACCGGCCTGCTGATATTTTTGAATTTCAGCCACCACATCTAGCCCCGGTTTAACCTGAATCGCCTTGTACCAGCGACGTCCAACCTGCTGCGCAATCGACTGGCACTGTTCCGGGCTTTCATCGCCATGAAATTGCAGGATGTCCAGCGCGACTGTATTGAGAATGGCCTGAATCTCACCGGCTGAGCTATTTACAAATAAACCCACCACCTGCACATAAGGCGCAATGGCCTGTACCAGAACGCTGGCCTGTTCTGCGCTCACACTGCGCGGACTTGGAGGATAAAATACAAAACCAATTGCATCTGCACCACTGTTGACGACGGCATGTACATCTTCAACCCGGGTGATGCCGCAAATTTTGGCACGGGTTCGCATAACTTGTTTGGCTCTCGTAATGCCCGCTTTATAGCCTATCTATAAATATGGGGCCGGCTCATTGTAATGCAAATTTTTTCACTTGAGTAAAGTTCAGCCTGATAATTCTTGCACAAGTTGTTTAAAATGCATACGGCACTTATACTGCGCCCGTTTCACAGCAAGTTTAAGCCTTGGCTTTAGGGAAATTGGTGAAAATCCAACACTGCCCCCGCAACGGTAACAATGAAACATATATCAGTTTAAATCATGCGATTTACACCACTGTATTCAGATATGGGAAGGTGGATATATAGGTCCAGGTCATCATCAAGATGCTTGGCGCCACATTGAAGTCCGGATACCTGCTTGTTGTGCCCTTTAACTCAATCATTCACGTGGGGTGAATGTATGGAGCACATATCATGTCTATTCAATTTCAACCTACTGCCTTGGTAGGTGCAATCGCTCTTGCGATGGGGTTTTCAACTTCTGTCTTTGCTACGGAGTCTCAAGAGCAACCTGCCGTCAATGCGGCCCTGGATACCTTGGTGGTTACAGCTACTCGTTCTGAAGAGAAGATTGGCAATGTGCCTGCGCGGATTTCAATTATTGAGCCACACATATTAGAGCAATCTCCAATTGCCGAACTCCCCCATCTTTTAATGTCCGATGCATCCATCAATATGGTGCAATCGGGCGGTTTTGGGCAAGTGTCTTCAATTTTTACCCGCGGAACCAACTCTAACCATACACTCGTACTTCGTGACGGCATCCGTCTAAATACAGCCTCTTCAGGTATGGCCTCTTTATCTTTCTTAGATACCACCGATATTCAACAAATTGAAGTTCTAAAAGGCCCTGCATCTGTTCTATACGGCACAGATGCAATTGGTGGTGTCATTCAAATGGTTTCAAAAACACCTGAAAAAAACCAAGCCTTGCTAACAACTGAAGTGGGTGAAAATTCTACCTATAAAACTGTTATCGGTGCTGATCTGGCAGAACAGGGATTTTATGCTCAAATTCGTGGCCAGCGTTTAGAAACAGATGGGACAAAAATTAAAGAAACCAGTCATGAAACTGCTGCTTTTGATCAGAAAGGCTATAGCGCCAAACTTGGTGTAGATCAACAAAACTATGCTGTTTCTCTGGATTATCAGCAAAATGAGGGAAATATTAAATATGATAATTTTGGTGCTCTAAATAATCAGGACTTTGAAACAGAAATTATTAATCTAAAAGGTCATGTAAAATTAAAGCCACAACTTGAACTGAATGCTCGCCTTTCCCAGTTCCAAGATGACTTATATCAAAATGATCCTAATTTTATGGGACAGTTTGACTTTGCTTCCAGTCAAACTCGAGAAGCAGAATTATATGCAAAATTACAGCTTAACTCTGCCCAGCAAATTCTAATTGGTACACAACATCAAAATATTCAGGGTAATGTGCTGTCTTATGGTCAAAAATATGAAACTGATCTAGATTCACTGGGCTATTATTTCCAGCATCAATATCAGACCAATACACTGAATACCCAAGTAGGTATCCGTGTTGAAGATCATGAAAAATATGGTACACATACTATCGGCCAGGCTGCAGCCCGATACCAACTTCTGCCTCAAACCAGCCTTTATACCAATGTTGGAACGGCTTTCCGATCACCAAACCTAAACGAACTTTATAGCTCATCCGGCAATCCGAATTTAAAACCTGAAGAAAGTCTTTCTTTCGAAATTGGCCTAGATCAACAGCTCAATCATGGCTTGACAACAGGCATTACCCTGTATCGAAATCAGGTAGATCATCTAATTGATGCCACAGAAGCGACAGGCTACAGTTTTAGAAACCTGGATCGTGCAATTTTTGAAGGTAGTGAACTGTATCTGAATTGGCAAGCCCCACATGCTTTTATTAAAACAGGCTACCATTATGTACGGGCCAAAGATGATACTACCGGTGAAGACTTAAGCCGTAGACCACGCCAGAAAGCAACCCTTACCCTAGGATGGGCTGAAGAACAGTTTGGCTTATCTACCACTTTAACAGCGAACTCATCTTCAGATAACAGTGCTTATGATGATGTCAGAATTCCAGGCCATTTCAATGTAGATATGAGTGGCTATTACCAACTTCATCCAGCCATCAAATTATTTACCAATATTCAAAATGTTAGTGATAGTAAATATCGTACAGCCTATGGTAGTGGTAGTTACTACATCAACGGCGGCCGCCTCGCCTCTGTCGGCGTAACGGTTAAATACTAAACGCCCCAAAGGACATATAAATTTTGAGGATCATGTCGTGACTGTGGCATGATCCTTTTTATATTCACATGATTAAAAATTCAAGGAACAGCTATGGGCCACCGTTTAAGTAAAATCTATACCCGTACTGGCGACTCAGGCACCACCGGTCTGGGTGATGGTTCACGTGTTGCCAAAGATGATTTACGTATTACCGCACTCGGCGATGTCGATGAACTGAATGCCACCATTGGCGTACTGCGCGCACAGATTGCCGCCAGCACCATTCAGGACAAAGCCAGCTGGGATAAATCTTTAAGCCTGATTCAGCACTGGCTATTTAATTTAGGCGGTGAAGTCTGCATTCCGGGCTTTACTCTGGTACAACCGGTATCAATCGAGTTTCTAGAAAACGACATCGATCGGATGAATGAAACCCTGCCCATGCTTAAGGACTTTATTCTGCCTGCCGGCACCTTGGCGTGTAGCTATGCCCATCAGGCCCGTGCTGTCTGCCGCCGTGCTGAGCGTAGCGTGATGTCAGTGCATAGCCGTGACCAGAATATTCAGGCCACGTCTTTGCAGCTCTTAAACCGTTTATCTGACTGGTTATTTGTGGCTTCACGCACCCTGCAACGCAGTGAAGGCGGCGCTGAAGTGCTGTGGCAAAAAAATATTAACGAAACGATTGAATAAAGCCGTCATTTTCATAGAAAAAATTGATGAAAATATGCGCTGATCTGACTTGTATAAATTTAAGATCAGCGCACAATAGCGCTGTCACATCCCGGTCATCTTAAAGGCTCACAATGAAACTTCCTCCCCAAACGCTGAGCCTGTTATGCGTATAATTGGACATCGTGGTGCCCGCGGCGAAGCCCCGGAAAATACCCTGGGCGGTTTTCAGTATATTCAGGATTTAGGCGTACGCGCCGTCGAGTTTGACGTACGTCAGCTCAAAGATCAGCAACTGGTCATTATGCATGATGATCATTTGATCCGGACCACCGGTCAGGACCGTCCGCTGTATGAATGCAGCACGCAAGATTTACATCATTATAATCAGGCCTATGGTTGGAAAAACTGGTCGAATTTTGAAATCACCCCGTATTTAAACCAGACCCTGGCCCTAATCCAGAACTTTGAACATATTGAAGTTGAAATTAAAGCGGTAGAAACCCAGGCACAGGCTGAACAGCTGACCCTGGCCTTGCACCAGCAGCTCAAAGGCTTTGAACATTCTGCTGTGATTACCAGTTTTGACCTGAAAATTCATCAGGCCTTACAGGCGCAGCAATCGACCTTTAAGCGCGGTTTACTGATTGAAGAAGATATTCAGGAACAGGCCATTGAACAGGCATTGCACTTTGGCTGCTGCCAGATTGGCTGGATGAATGAACTGGCGACCCCGCGTATGATTCAGGCCACCCAGCAAGCACAACTGGGGGTCAGTGTCTGGACGGTGAATGAAGTAGAACGTGCCAAACAGCTGAAAGATTTAGGCATTAACGGATTAATTACCGATTTTCCAAAACTAATGATGCAGCATATTTAATAAAAATAGACGCTCAATCAGCCTGCATGTTACAGGCTGATTTTATATTGATTGAACTTCTATTTAGCGTTGATTGGCCTGAATCAGCATTAGCCCGCGCTCATCCAGCAAATATAAGGTTTTACCCTGTAACTGGAAGCGTTTGACCCGTTGCAAGGCATCCATCAAGTCGGCTTCCTGCGCCAGCGCATGATCACAACTATTATGCGTGGCACGGCTGTTCAGGCTTAAACGGCCCTGACTGAACTGCAGCTGATAGCGGCCGAAAAGAGAATTACAGCCGGTATTGCCCTGCAGATTCTGAAAACGGGAATTGAGCATTAAATACGGGCTGGCATGAAAATAACGTGCCTTTTTCCCCTGAATGGTTTGAATTTCCCAGCGAATATCCTGCAGACCATCGCTACTGCGTTTAACCGCTGCCGGTGCTTTTACCGCACGTGGCTGTGACTGGACTTTGGAGGCTGTAGAAGACGGCGGTGTGCTTTGACAGGCCGTAATGAAAACCACCGCGATCAAATACGGCAAAATTAAACTAATTTTACGGTATCTCATGTGATTGATTTCGCATTGATCAAGGATTTATCTTTATCATGCCGCAGCCTTCGATAAAATCAATGAAGCTTCAATCTTATTCTGTTACTGTTTAGTACAATACATCTGTACAATAATGCTAGTGACGCCGAAACGCGCATGCTAATATGCTCAAATCTTATTCCATACAAAAAGTAATGGATTAAGCACTTCTTTACACCTCCCCAGCTTTCAGGAGTACTGTTGGAGATGAATGCTCCCCTACCCAAAGCCCCAATTAACTGGGTTGCCGTTTTTGCTCTGGTGTTCTTGCCAATTGTCGCAATCATTGCCATCCCGTTATATGCTTACCACCATGATTTTAGCCTCGCAGCTTGGATCAGCATGTTTGTTTTACTTGGCGTTAGCAGCTTGGGTATTACAGCAGGTTATCACCGTTTATGGGCGCACCGTGCCTATGAAGCCACTTTACCTTTGAAAATCATTTTAATGATTATGGGCACCTTTGCCGTACAGAACAGTATCCTGTTCTGGGCCTCAGGTCACCGTACCCATCACCGTCATGTCGATGATGTCGATAAAGATCCGTATTCGATCAATAACGGTTTCTGGTACGCCCATTTAGGCTGGATGCTGCGTGACTATCCGGCAGCCGAACCAAACTATAAAAATGCGCCAGATTTGCTGAATGACAAACTGGTGATGTTCCAGCATAAATACTATGTACCGTTAGTGATTCTGGTACATGTTGGCATCTTGCTACCAATTGGCTGGGCTGTGGGCGACATCTGGGGTGTTTTACTTTTAGGCGGCTTAATGCGTCTGATTCTGAGCCACCACGTCACCTTCTTTATTAACTCGCTGTGTCATATGTGGGGCAAACGTCCATATACCGACGAAAATACGGCGCGTGACAACTTCTGGCTGGCTATTGCCACTTGGGGCGAGGGTTATCATAACTATCACCATATCTTCCAGTACGATTACCGTAATGGCGTGAAATGGTGGCAATATGACCCGACCAAATGGTTAATCTGGAGCTGTTCGAAACTGGGTCTGGCAAAAAACCTGCGCCGTATTCCAAGCTTTAATATTAAAAAAGCGGAACTGGCGATGAAGTTCAAATATGCCGAGCAGGACCTGGCAGTATATGGCCATAATGTCAATGACGACATCAGCAGCGTCAAACAGCGTCTGGCACAAGAATATGAAGCCTTTACCCACACCTTAAATGACTGGGCCAAATTAAAAGAGCAGGAAATTCAGGCCAAGAAATCGGCGGTGGCAGAAAAAATCCATCAAATGGATGACAAGCTAAAAGTTGAATTCCAGCTGGTAGAACAGCGTCTAACCCATCATCGGGAAACCCTGAACATTCTGATGCGTAACCTGAAAAAGAATCCGGTTTCACAATAATACCAAAGCCCTGCAAAAAGCCTCCTGATGGAGGCTTTTTCTATTCGGAAACACGACACTTTTCTCCAGCCAAGTTTGTTATAGTGAAGGCCTGTTCTGAATGGCTGTTCTGCAATGCAATTTAACTCGCGCTATCCTACCCTGCCTTCCCGTCTGTATCACCAGCAACAACCGCTGCCTTTAAAAGGCGCCAAAGCCGGGCATTTTAATGCAGCACTGGCCGATGAACTGCAATGGTCAGATGAAGACAAAGCACAGTGGGTCGAAATCTGTAGCGGCCAGAAAACATTTGCCGAATTCCCGGCGTTGGCTATGGTTTATGCGGGGCATCAATTCGGGCAATGGGCCGGTCAGCTCGGCGATGGCCGGGGATTGCTGATCGCCCAGATTATCGACCAGCATCAGCAGACCATTGATATGCATTTAAAAGGTGCCGGTGCTACCCCTTATTCACGGATGGGCGATGGCCGCGCGGTGTTACGCTCGGTGATTCGTGAATATCTGGCCGGTCATGCCTTAAATGCCTTGGGCGTACCTTCCAGTAATGCCGTGGGATTTACTTCATCGACCCAAGGGGTACAGCGTGAAAAACTGGAACCGGGCGCGATGATGTTACGTACCTCGGACTGTCATATCCGACTGGGGCATTTTGAATGGATCAATCAATATCAGCCAGATTTACTGCCTGAATTTACCCAGAAATGTATCGAGTGGCATTATCCGGAATGTCTGAAGGCCGAGCAGCCTGTTTTAGCTTTTGCCACCCAGGTGGTGCAGCGTACCGCAGTGATGATTGCCCAATGGCAGCTGGTCGGCTTTGCCCATGGAGTGATGAATACCGATAATTTAAATATCACCGGTTCTACCCTGGATTTTGGTCCTTACGGTTTTATGGAGCGCTTTCGCCCGAACTGGATCAACAACCATTCCGATTATCAGGGACGTTATACCTATCAGCAGCAACCGAGTATTGGACACTGGAACTTGTGGACCTGGCTGAACAACCTGATTCCACTTTGTCCGGCAGACTATGAGCAGGAACAATGGAAAACAGAGCTGGCTCAATGTTTGACTCATTTTGAACCGACCTTCCTGGAACACTACAAGCATGGCTTAAACCAGAAAATGGGCTTACCCAGCTTCCATAAAGACAGCTTTGACTGCGCGATGGTCTTTCTAAGAATCTTGCAAAGCGAGCAGCTGGATTACGCCCAGAGCTTTATTCGCCTGCAAAATAAAGAGTATGAAACGATTAAAGATGACTGCCTGGACCGCCGTCAGTTTGAAGCCTTCCTGACGCAATATGAGCGTATTCGTGAACATCAGGATACGGATGAACTGGATGCCGCCATGACCGCCGTCAATCCGCATTACATCCTGCGCAACCATATGGCGCAAAAAGCGATTGAACTGGCCGAGCAGGATGATTTTTCTGAAGTCGAGCGTTTATTTAGCCTGCTCAGTCAACCCTATACCCGACAGACCGCGCTGGAAAAACCGGAAGATTTAGCGCCATTGTCAAGCGATGTGCCTGAAGTGATGGTCAGCTGCTCGTCTTAAATTATCCACATTGGCCTGGTAAATTGTGGATAATTTCAGCATTATCCACAAAGTGCCCTTCAACCTAAATTGCGTATGGCTTTACATCCACTTGCGGCAGCAGCCGCTGCTACCCTGCCTGAAGTCACAGTGACCCAACCCTTTGGTGAGGGTTGTGATGTGTTTAAAGTGCTGGATAAAGTCTTTATGTTGCAGTTTCATCTGCACGGACAGGCGGCCATTAATTTAAAAGTAGCACCAGATCATGGCGCCATGCTGCGTGATATTTATCCGTATATTCGTAGCGGCTGGCATATGAATAAACAGCACTGGATTTCAGTGTATGAAGATGAAGAGCTGGATGAAGCTTTAATCGAAGATTTAGTGCTGAATTCTTATGCGTTGGTGGTGTCCAAACTCAAGAAACTGGATCGACAACGTATAGCGTTACTCAAAACTGTAGGCTCGCGTGTTTAGCTCGGGCAAAAACACAGAGATAAATCGTGCCCACAGTTTAATCCTGTCTCTCGTATGTAAAATCAGCGATTAAACTTTATATTTATCATTGAACAACTCAAAGGCTTTGCGCCACCCTGAATGTTCACTGCTGTGCTGGCTTTTTGCAATTAAATACTGCAATAGTGCTTTGATGGTGGCCACTGTATCAGAATTTAAACAGACAATAATCTGCTGTACACAGAAGTTGATCTGATGTTCCAGGCGGGAACTATCCTTGGTTTGTTCAAAATAGTGTATCGCGGGGGTGATATTGCGCTGAATTAGGCGTGCGACAAGCTCATTATTGACGTGCATAGAAAAATTCCCAAAGGCAGGCTGCGGATTATACCGGAATTTTATTTACTTCAATTTTCAGGCTTATTAAAATTTACAAAATATTCTTGTTAAAAATTAAATTCATTTAAAAATTATAATATTAGAAATCCCCCCCTTTTATCTTGGTCTTATGCTTGATCAGTCTGTTGATTTATCACCATCCTACCCCTAAATACTGCACAACCTACTCTCATAAAAAAAGCGAATAGGCACATATCTATTCGCTTTTTCACTCCGCATGAAATTAATCTTCCGGATATTCAAAACGGTAGCCAACCCCATAGACTGCCTGAATCCACTCATGACGATTACCGGTTTCTGCCGCTTCGGAAATCTTGCGGCGCAGGTTTTTGATATGACTGTCAATCACCCGATCTGCAACATCAAAACTGTCCGGGTTAATATGGTCCAGCAACTGAGCACGGGAATAAACCTGCCCAACATGCTCTAAAAACAGTTCCAGTAAACGAAATTCGGTCGGGGTCAGGTTCAGTGCTTTTTGCTGATACCAGATCCGTTGCTGGGCTTTATCCATCCGGAATAAATCATTGGTTTCCGGTTCAGCCTTGCGGTCTAAGCGGCGCAGCACTGCCTGCACACGTGCCACCAGTTCTTTCGGACTAAATGGCTTACAAATATAGTCATCTGCACCCATATTCAGGCCTAATACCCGGTCAATTTCTTCGGTACGCGCCGTAACCATAATAATGGGTAAATCAGACTGCTCACGTACTTTACGGCAAATGGTCAGACCATCCATACGTGGCACCATCAGATCCAGAATCATCAGGCTCGGTTTACGCTGCAAAAAGCTGTTATAGGCTTCTTGTCCATCATGAAACATACTGACCTCAAACCCAGCAGCTTCAAGATAGTCGCGGACCAATTGAGCGAGTTCAACTTCATCTTCAACCAGCATGACATGTTTCATGAATATCTTTTCCTTTTATTGTTTGGTCGGAATCGGGAAAGTCAGTTTGCAGCGCAAGCCACCCAATGGCGAATGCGCAAAACTCAGCTGGCCACCCATGGCCTGCGCAATTTTAGCAGACAGCGCCAGACCTAAACCGGTACCGCCAGTGCTCCGCGTACGCGAATCATCCACCCGGTAAAAACGCTCGCCTAAACGGGCTAGCTGTTCATCGGTCAGGCCAAATGGACTGTCATCGACATAGACACTCCATTCTGTTGCCGTCTGCTCACTATGAATATGAACCTGCCCACCGGCCTCAGTATAACGAATACTGTTCGCAATCAAGTTCACCATAATTTGTTTAAAGCGGTCTATATCTAATTGTAAAGGCACAGCTTCACCTTCTAGACGCACACTTAACTCGGCCTGTTCAAACTTCGGCCGGAAATTCTCGACTTCCTGTTCAATCACCTGCCAAGGGTTGATTGAGGCCAGATAGAATTTCAGCTGCATGGCTTCGGCCTGGGCTAAATCAGCCAGGTCCTGAGTCAGTTTTTTCAGGCTGCTGACCTGACGCATCATCGCATCTAAGTGTTCCGGTGTGGCTTTACGGATACCATCCTGCATAGCCTCAATTTGGGCCTGTAACACTGCCAGCGGGGTTTTTAATTCGTGTGAGGTATCAGCCACCCACTGCCGGCGTGAGGTTTCATGCTGATCTAAAATGACTGCCAGCTGATTCAGCTCTGTAGATAAATCACCGAGTTCATCATTACGGTTTACTTTCACCTGATACTGATAATTGCCTTTGGTCAGTTCACGGGTCCCATTGAGCAGACGCTGAATCGGCTTTTTAAAATAGGTCGCCAATAACCAGGCCACCAGTAAACTGGCAATAAAGGACAGACCATAAATCAGCAGCAGATAACGCTTTTGTTCGCTAAAGAAATTAATGCTGAGCGCATCATCCTGATCCAGCACCGGTTTTAAACCCAGATAGCCGACCACCTGATTGTTCATTAAAATCGGGCGATACGACATTTGTCCTTCTGCTGGCTCACCGACCACAAACTGGCGTTTGGCATCATATAAAGCCAGACGCGAGCTAAGACCCAAACGGTCCGGCATGGAAATAAACTGTTTTTTGCCATCCGATTGTGGCTGATTCGGACGCGGATTCTGGGCACTGCCCTGATTAACCCGGGTGGTATTCTGCTGCGCGCTTAAAGGAAATTTCAGGCCTTCAAAGGGACGGTACTCGGAAGGCAGATTCATTTCCAGCCATTTTAGTTCCTCCTGCGAGGCCTGGCGTTTCTGCGGATCTGGTTCAGCCAGCGTTGGCGCCACATTCATTAAGGTATGTTCTTCAAAATAACGCTGCTGCAAGGCAATATCGTACTGACGGCGCAACCACCAGCGCGACAGGCGGTCATAATCTTCCGGGCCGGCCTGTCCTTCAATTTGCAGGATTTGCGCCTGAATGGCATTGCCCCAATCATGATAGACACCATACACACCGGCCAGATTATGAATCACATGATCCAGCTTCTGCATTTCGACATCGGCCACGTATTTGGTGAAATTGCGTTGCATATTCCAGTGCAGCACCCACAGGCTGACCGTGGAAATGACCAGCGCGGTCAATAGCACAGTCAAAAACAGGCGCAGGGCGATTGGAATCCGGCGTATTTTCAAAACACTCATCTCAATTTTTCTTTTATTTCACTATTGTAGCGAACAGTGTCTGAAAAAACTCTCCATTGTTTCTTCATCTTTATTATTTATTCTTGTCACAGTTAAAGATAACTGTATCGCGGTTCTGCGTGGAGACAATAATCATGAAAACGATGACAAAAATTGCGCTTGTTTCAGTGGGTTTACTCAGTGTCGGGACACTGACAGCCTGTCAGTCAACCAATAGTACAGCAACGCCGGAACGTGAAGGCCGTATGGCTCATTCCATGCACGGCAAACATGCACGCCTAAGCCCGGAACAGCGTGAACAATGGCAGCAGCTGCGTACTGAACGCCGCCAGATGATGCAGCAGATCAAAACGGCCTGTAAAGGCAAAGCTGCCGGACAGGTGGTTCAGGTCAAAGCCGGTGAAAAAACCGTGAATGGGACCTGTACCCTAATATTTACGCCGGAACGCCAGCAGCTTAAACACAGCCGTGAACATCGTCCAATGCGTGGCGATGTACGCCAGTTTAAACAGCATGCTGCTCAGACGGGTGCCTTAACCGATGCCAAACGTGCCGAACTGGTGAAACAGTATGATCAGCGCCTGGCACAGCGTCAGGCCCGTCAACAGGCTATGGCCAATGCCTGTAACGGCAAAACAGCCGGTCAGACTGTCCAGATTAAACTGGGGGATAAATCGGTCAATGGTCAATGCAGCCTGCGTTTTAAACCGAATACCGCTGTGACCATTCCGGCCAAAGTGGCTTAAGCGAAGTCAGCAAATAAAAAAGGCGCATGGTGCGCCTTTTTTATTGGACATATCTGTTTACGTTTTTGACTATTTGTCCACTTCCTATACCGATAAATCTGTTTACACTCAATACACTTAGCTATTTCAAGTTAAAAATCTTTGACTTTACAGTCACCAAGAAAAGCCATTGAAATGCTTGTACCCAATTAGAAGATGTTGCACGATTAAAACATTCAAGATGCGCCTGTGAAGGCGCGTGAACTCACTGATTTAGGATTATAACCGCTGGTTAAACCAGTATTGAGGAACCCGATATGCCACAATACAAAGCGCCACTACGTGATATGCAATTTGTTTTGCATGAATTATTAAATGCCGAAGATCACTATGCAAAGT
This sequence comes from Acinetobacter sp. CIP 53.82, assembly GCF_000369465.1. Classification (NCBI taxonomy): domain Bacteria; kingdom Pseudomonadati; phylum Pseudomonadota; class Gammaproteobacteria; order Moraxellales; family Moraxellaceae; genus Acinetobacter; species Acinetobacter sp. CIP 53.82. The sequence goes on from NZ_KB850046.1 coordinate 772,073, forward strand.
TACCTGCATTCCAAGAAAACGTAAGCCGTGAATTGGTTGACCAATATTTGGAAGCAGCAGCTGATTTCTGTGAGAATGAACTTTCTCCTATCAACCAATCAGGCGATCGTGAAGGTTGTACTTGGAACGATGGTGTTGTTACTACGCCTACAGGCTTTAAAGAAGCGTATCAAAAATTTATCGAACTTGGCTTCCCATCGTTGTCTGCTGAAGAGCAATATGGCGGTCAAGGTCTACCTGTATCTTTAGGTAACGTGATTTCTGAAATGGTGGGTACTGCGAACTGGGCATGGGGCATGTATCCGGGTCTTTCTCATGGTGCTGTACGTACTTTAGAACATCACGGTTCAGACGAACAAAAATCCACCTATCTACCTAACTTGGTTTCAGGTGTTTGGACCGGCACCATGTGTCTTACTGAATCACATGCTGGTTCTGATTTAGGTATCATTCGCACCAAAGCTGAGCCTCAATCAGACGGTAGCTATGCCATCACAGGCGAGAAAATCTTTATCTCAGCAGGTGAACATGACATGGCTGAGAACATTGTCCATATTGTTCTTGCTCGTCTTCCTGGCGCACCTAAAGGCACCAAAGGTATTTCACTATTTATCGTACCAAAGTTCAATGTTAATGCAGATGGCTCTTTAGGCGAGCGTAACGCAGTTCGTTGTGGTTCAATCGAACACAAAATGGGGATTCATGGTAACGCAACTTGCGTGATTAACTTTGACAACGCCAAAGGTTACTTGATTGGACCTGAAAACCGTGGTCTAAACTGCATGTTCACGTTCATGAACACTGCGCGTATTGGTACTGCAATTCAAGGTCTCGCAGCATCTGAAGGTTCTTTCCAAGGTGCATTGGCTTATGCCAAAGACCGTGTGGCAATGCGTTCACTTTCTGGCCCAAAAGCCCCTGAAAAAGAAGCAGATCCAATCATTGTGCATCCTGCGGTACGTAACATGCTGTTGACGCAGAAAGCATTTGCAGAAGGTGGTCGCGCACTAGTGTATTTGTTGTGTCTACACGCTGATATTGTTGAACAAGGTGCAACTGAAGAAGATCGTAAATTCTCTGACAATATCTTGTCTTTATTGACGCCAATTGCAAAAGCATTCTTAACTGAAACAGGTTCTGAATCTGCAAAACATGGTGTGCAAGTCTTCGGTGGTCATGGCTTCATTTCTGAGCATGGCATGGAACAAATTGTGCGTGATACACGCATCTCTACCATTTATGAAGGAACCACTGAGATTCAAGCACTTGACCTTTTAGGCCGTAAAGTGTTGGGTACACAAGGTGCAATGTTGAAAGACTTCACCAAAATCATCCATAAGTTTGTTGAAGCAAACAAAGACAATGCTGCAATAAAAGAGTTTGTTGAACCTCTTGCTGCTCTAAACAAAGAGTGGGGCGACCTGACCATGCAAATTGGTATGCGCGCAATGCAAAACCCTGATGAAGTGGGTGCAGCTGCAGTTGATTACATGTATTTCTCTGGCTATGTAACGCTTGCTTACCTATGGGCTCGTATGGCATTGGTCGCACAAGAAGCACTTGCAGCGGGCACCACCGATGTAGACTTCTACAATGCTAAAGTGACGACTGCACGTTTCTACTTCAAGAAAATCTTGCCACGTGTACGCTCGCATGTTGACGTGATTGCGACTGGCCTGGATCCATTGATGGCACTTGATGCTGAACACTTTGCCTTCTAATGCACGTGATGTGTAGTAACTTGTAATGGATGTAAAAAGGACGGCCAGCTGTTGGCGGTCCTTTTTCTCTATTTATCGCGCTATATTAACCTTTCGTCGTCTAATCAATTGAAATCTCATCGTTTAGACTGACCTGATCACTATGAATAAACAAGAAACAGGTGAAATGAACTATGCCAATTTATAACGCACCGCTTGCCGATATGAAATTCATCCTGAATGATGTCTTCCAAGCAGAACAATTCTGGCAAAATAACGAAAATCTCGCCCACCTCGATGCTGCAACCGCAGAAGCCATTCTTGAAGAAATGGCCAAATTTACCCAGAACGTTACCCTGCCCTTAAACCGTACTGGTGATGAAGAAGGTGCCCAATATAACAATGGCAGCGTAACTACCCCGGCCGGTTTTAAAGAAGCATTCAAGCAATATGCTGAAGGCGGCTGGATTGGCCTGGGTGCCGATGAAGAATGGGGCGGTCAAGGCATGCCAAAAATGCTGACCGTTCTGTCAGATGAAATGATTTTTGCTACTAACCCGTCATTCATGCTGTATCCACTGCTGTCAGTTGGTGCGGGTATGGCGCTGAGCAGCTATGCTTCTCAGGAACAAAAAGAAACCTATTTACCAAAAATTTATTCAGGTGAATGGTCTGGCACCATGTGTCTGACTGAACCACATGCCGGTACCGATTTGGGGATTATTAAAACCAAAGCGGAACGCAACGAAGATGGCAGCTATAACATTACCGGGACCAAAATCTTTATTACCGGTGGTGATCATGACCTGGCTGAAAACATCATTCACCTGGTACTGGCCAAAACCCCAGATGCACCTGCCGGTTCACGCGGTATTTCGCTGTTTATCGTGCCGAAATTCCTGGTCAATGCCGATGGTTCACTCGGTGAACGTAACCCCGTTGGCCCAGGCTCTATCGAACACAAAATGGGGATTAAAGCCTCTGCCACATGTGTCATGAACTTTGATGGTGCCAAAGGTTACCTGGTTGGTAAAGAAAATGAAGGCCTGGCAGCCATGTTCGTGATGATGAACTACGAACGTCTGTCAATGGGTATTCAGGGCTTAGGTGCCTCTGAATTTGCTTACCAGAATGCAGCGCAATATGCGACTGACCGTTTACAGGGCCGCAGCGCTTCCGGTGTACAGTCACCAAATAAACCGGCTGACAGCATTTTAGTGCATGGCGATGTACGTCGTATGCTCTTGAATGTACGTGCCAACAACGAAGCATCACGTGCCTTTGCAGTCTATGTCGGCCAACAGCTGGACATCACCAAATTCTCGACTGATGCAGACGCGGTGAAAAAAGCCAATGACCGTGTGGCGCTGCTAACGCCAATTGCCAAAGCCTATTTAACCGATACCGCCTTCCAGGCAACCTTGGATGCGCAAATGTGCTTCGGTGGTCATGGCTATATCCGTGAATGGGGCATGGAGCAATGTTTACGTGATTTACGTATTGCGCAAATTTACGAAGGTACCAATGGCGTCCAGTCACAAGATTTAATTGGCCGCAAAACCATTAAATGTCAGGGTGCCTATATTGCAGAATATATTTCTGAAATCCGTGACTTTGCCAACCAGTTAGATGCCGATCTGAACTTCATTAAAGATGCGACCTTAGATGCAGCTACAGAAGTCGAATCAGTAACACAATACATTCTGAATGCGGCGTCTGAAAATGCGGAATTCCCGAATGCAGCAGCAGTCGATTATTTACACGCGGTTGGTCTGCTCAGCTTTGCCTATATGTTTGCCCGTATTACCCAAGCAGCGCAGGCCAAACAGGGTGAGTTCTATCAGAACAAACTGGCGCTGGGTCTGTACTTTGTACAACGTATTCTGCCAGAGCTGGAAATGCGGATTACCCGTATCAAAGCCGGTTCTGATGTGATCATGAAATTCTCGGAAGATTATTTCACTCATCAGGCTTAAGCCTTTTATCTCTCAAAAACGCCTGCACTGTCAGGCGTTTTTTTATAGCATCCATGTTTTCCTGCTGTTTTTACACCACTTTTCCTGTAGTTGTGCACAGTTTTTGCATGAGTTTTTCTCATTCATTCAGCATGATCATCAGGACGAGCATATGACAGCACGGCATCCCAAAGTAGAAAAAATAGAAACCCTCCTCGACCGGCTGGGTAATCTGGCCGTTGAAAGTTTTCACTATATTGCCCTGTTCGTGATTGGCTGTATGGTGATCTGGTCGGCCGGCCATACCGTGGTCGATATTCTGACCGTCAAACAATATGCCACGATTGATGATATTTTACTGCTGTTCATTTATTTGGAGCTCGGTGCCATGGTGGGTATTTACTTTAAAACCAACCACATGCCAGTACGCTTCCTGATTTATATTGCCATTACCGCCCTGACCCGGCTGCTGATTTCCGATATCCAGCACGACCATAAAGCGGATATTGACCTAGTAATTATTACCGGTTCGATTCTGATTCTAGCCTTTGCGATTCTGGTGGTACGTTTTGCCTCCTGGAATTATCCATCGGTAATTCGGGATAAACACAGTGAAAAACCGTTGCCACAAGGCAAGACCCCACGCCCGGAAGATGATGAACTGGCCTAAACACCAAAATCACATCCATCATTCAAATCTGAAGAACAAAAAGCGCGCCTGGATACCACTACGGCGCGCTGATTTTTGAGTGAAGATTCACCGGATCATCAGTTTGGTTCAAATAGTTTTCCTTAGCGCTGGAGCGCTCCGGATGATCTAACGGTTTGGCACCAAAATATAACGACCATTTTCATAAATCCAGTAGCTGCCATTTGGCGGAGCCGGCAAACCTAAACGGCGCCAGTCAGTAATGATGGTCTGCGTACTGCTTTCAATCCGGGCCACATTCGGGTCACCATTGACCCAGCTATAACTTTGCGAATTCTGGTAAATGGTGGTGGGCGCCTGATATTGAATACTGATGCCCGGACGTACCGGTTGATGGCCCCATTGCGGACGGGGCGGATAATATTGTGGTGGCCTGTGCTGCGGATAAGACGGGCGATGCTGTGGATAATGCTGCGCATGCGATTTTCGCTCCACACCCTGATAACTGGCCCAGCGATTGGTATCGGCCAGCGATAATGTCGAGATGGCAGACAATCCAATGCCTAACCATAAACCTGCTTGTATTCTTTTCACTACCCGACTCCCAAACATCAGCCTATTGATTTTACTATAAAACAGGATTAAGGATAAAAAATGAACATGCATGCTTTATACAAGTTTTTTAGATGAATGGCGGTAGATCGGCCGTATTTCTCAGTGAAAATAATGGCCTACTTTTATGCTACACTCGCTTTTTTTCATACTAGGTTCATGCTTGTGTCTGATTTAAGTTTTGATCGTCTTTATGAATATTTCTGCAAAGTACCCAGTGTTCAAAAAAACTTGATCGATGCCTATGGCACAGATGGTGCTCAGGCATGGTGGTTTAAATTTCAGATTAATGTAGCACACCCACTGGCCTGGCAAACCGTACAGGAACTGGGTCATGTGCTGAACTATATTTCCAAGAATGAACGTTTGCCAACGCAGTTTTTACCGGTATCGCCACCACCTTATATGAATGGTGAAGCCAAAGATTTCCTGTCTTGGGTGATCCAGTGTAATCATGCCGATTTCCCGCCCGATGTGGTCTGCGACTGGCTGGAAGCGCGTTTGCCGAATCCGGTTGAAGATGAAAGCCAGTGGAAAATTAAAACCGACCTGAGCGAGCTGGATGAGCTGTCTGATAAAGATCTGGATGAACTGGTACCACCGAATCCGGGGCAAAACTAAGCGTTAAACCTTAGTACTGACCTCTCCCTGACTCTCTCCTAGAAGGTTAAGGAAAAGCGTGTCTCCCTAACCTTCTCTTACGAGGAGGAGAAAAAGCTATTGTTCCTAACTCTCTTGCAAGGAAGGGGAAAATCGCTTCTCTCCAACCCTCTCTTTACAGGATGGAAGAAAACTCATTCTTCCAAACATCTCTTATAAGCAGAAGCCACGGCTCCCAAACAGAAGCGTGGAATAAGGGAGATTAGAACGTCGACCAGCCACTCCATTCCATCAAACGATATAGCCCATATTTCAGCGTCGATTCATCGGCATACTGGGCATAATCCACACTCATCTGACGGCCATTTAAGTTTGACCAGGCGGTATCAAAATACTGCTGAGCATCTTGAAACACCTGAGCTTGAGCCGGGCCTAACACGCGTAAATTGGTTTCCAGATTATAATTTTTTAAATTCCGTGCGGTGAAATTGGCCGAACCTAAAATCATCTCCTGTTGCTGGGCATTGCGCTTGATCAGCATTTTGCTATGACATTGCTCGCCTTGGGTATTACACCAGCGCAGTGGAATGCCGGCCTGATGTAATTCTGCTGCCACTGGCCGGTTCGGTACGCCATTCTTTTCCAGACCAAACGCATCTTTATTGGCATCCAGCAGCACCCGCAATTTCACCCCACGCTCATGGGCTGCAAGCAGGCTTTTGATAATCTGGCGCTCGGACAGATAGAACATCACCAGATCGACCTGTTCATTGGCTTTGGCGCTATTGATCAGGTTTAAAGTCGCATCATAAATGGCTTTTTCAGTCAGCACCTGCACCTGCGGTTCAGTAGCAGCGGCCTGAAACTCACCGACAATCACTCCGGGAATATTGCTGCCAGACATGAGCGCCACCGACTGCTCGGTTTTTAGAATATCTACCGCGGTGTTGCCTTTGACCACCAGCGCCACATTGGAGTGATGGGAACTGGCATCATGCGGATTCATTGAGGTCACCAGAGCTTCCCAGCCGTCCGGGGTATCAACCACAATGGTTTTACGGTGGTTGGCCTTAAAATTTAGCAGCTCGGAATAACTACGCAGGGTGATTTTGCCCTCACCAAACGGATTGGCCAGCCAGCCAGCCTCCGGATTATTGCGGATGCCCTGACAGCAGATGTACCAGAACCCGGACCACATCGGATTGGAAGCGCGTAGCGGGGTTAAATTGGTTTCGATCACATCAATTCCGGCCTGGCGCAGTTGCCGATAATGCTCTGGCGCAAGCCCGCCATAAACCGAATTAATCGGATCGGTAATCAGCTTGATTTCAATATCCGGCTGGGTACGGCGTTTTTGAATCAGCGCATCAGTCAATTGCTGGCTGAGCGGTTGATGCTGGGCCTGTGATGCCCCGGTTTGCGGATTAAACAGGAACATATCCAGCACAATTAAACTTTGTGCTTCATCAATCAGGCGCAGCATTTCATTAAAAATCTGATGATCATAATGCTGCTGGCCCTGTGCATCCAGATAGGTCTGATCGGCCAGAAATTTGACTTCGGCATGACGTAGCGGTCCCGCATAATTCAAACCATCCGGTAAGGGCTTATAGGTGTGATACAGTGCCGAGGATAAATAGCTTAACGCCAGCAGGCCCATCATCACGCCCAGATAACGCCGTGGTGACCAGTTCAGTTTATTGTGAATTCGTTGAAAGATACGCATAAGAAAAAACCTAACCCAATCAACTCAGGCTAGGTTTTCTTCAGGCTTTTTTCAAGAGGATTTCCGTGACATCCTCTTGATTTTGGCAATAAATTTAAGTTCTGCTTAGAAGTTATATTCTAAACCAACGGTAAAATTACGGCCCACTTGCGGAATATTGGACAGGAATGAGGTGTGTGAATAAACCTGATCATCCAGCAGGTTATTGGCTTTAAAGAACACGCGGTAGTCCTGGTTATTCGCCATGGCACCTGCATACGCCAGACCGACATTGACCATGTTATAGCCTTGGGTTTCCTGTTCATAGCTGGCAATCTGGTCCTGTTTAAAGACATGATAGTACTCTGCCAGACCTGACCAGCCATCAGCAAAATCGGCTTCTACTTTGGTACCTAAACGGCCTGCTGGTACACGCGGTGCGTTTTCACCATCAATTTTGCCACGCACATAGTCACCAAACAGGCTGACTTTATAAGCATCGTTAATGGCATAGCCTAACTGCACTTCTGTACCGTAGAAACGGGCTTTGTCTTGTTTATAATCAACTAGACGGAATGTTCCTTCGCTGTCGGTTGTTGAGCCATAAATATAGTTATCAAACCAGTTGTGATAAACATGCACATGATAGTCGAGTTTCTCACCTTCATAATGCAGACCTAACTCAAGGTTATTTGACTTTTCAACATCCAGATCCTCATTTCCACGCTCATAGGTATTGGTGGCAAAGTGAATACCGTCCGCATATAACTCTTGTGCCAGTGGTAAACGTTGCTGATGTGAGCCAACCACAGAAAGCTTATAGTTTGGAGCAAATTCCCAATTGGCTGCTGCTGAACCTGACACACCGGTATCTGAATAGTCTTTTTGAGTTGAATCTACATCAATTTTTTGATGTTCTACACGTGCACCCAATTCCACATGCACATCACCAAACTGCTTATGTTCTAAACCAAACAGGCTATATTTTTCCGTTTTAGTATCTGGCATTAAGACTGATTCATGAAAATGATCATCATGTGGAACCATCTCACCGGATAAATCAATATTTTGTTGACTATATTGGGTACCAAAGACCCCTTCCCAACCGGCGACTGGTTTATGTACCAATTCTAAACGGGCATCATAACCTTTATTTTTAAAGTTACTGATGACTTCATTTTCTTCCAGCTCGTCATGTTCATAATCGGTATAGCTGGCATGGGCACGTAACTTGTCAAAGCCGGCAAATGGCTGGTCCAGCTCAGCACGGACGTCATAACGGTGTGATTCCAGATCGACCCATGGACCACCATGATGCGCATGGTCATCACCATGATCATCGTGAGGAGGACATTCAATTATATTCGGATTGTCATGATCTGGCCCACAACCATGATATTCATGACTATGCCCTGGTAAACCGTATTTGTCCTGACGGTTGCTATAAGACACCCCGACAAAACCACGTTCATGAATCCATGAACCGCCAATATTCACGGTTTGGCCTTCAGCAAAGGTATTGTCTACACGACGGGCTTTATCAAAATGTGTTTCATGCTCTTCATCACCCTCATGTGCATCATCATGTCCATGATCTTCATGGCCAGCTTCATCATTATGATGTTCTACCCAGTAATCCGGCGTAATATAGTTATTCGCTTTACGTTTGGAGCCTTCTACACGTAAGGCAAAGTTGTCACCAATTGCCGCCGTCACCCCCACACTGGCCAGCTTCTCATCGCTACCCGAGTTATAGCGCACGCCGACGGTGCCCTCTAAGCCATCTGCTGGCATTTGGGTTGGAATTTTCTGATCGGTTACATTGACCAAGCCACCCACGGTACCGGCACCATAGAGTAAAGTTGATGGACCACGAATCACTTCAACCTGTTTTGCCAGAATTGGATCTACCGTAACTGTATGGTCTGGAGATAAAGTCGATACATCGGCAGTTTCAGATGCGTGTTGTAAGACTTTGACACGCGGACCATCTTGACCACGAATCACGGGGCGGCTTGAACCTGTGCCGTACTGATTTGAATATACACCCAGTTCATCAGCCAGTGCATCACCAATGGTTGTTGGGCGTTCAGCCAATACTTTCTGTTCAACCACCTGATCTGCTACAGCAAAGTCCGCTGCAGTCTGAACCAAAGGATGGGCTTTTAGCTGGATGGTTTCAAGTTGCTGTGAATTGGATAGATTCGCCTCATCTGCAAAAACCGCAGGGGCCACAACAGCAAAAATAGACAGTGTTATTAAATTCTTATGGAAGGACATGACTCAGGCTCAGAGTAACAAATTTGAATAATGTTATAATATAACATTTCAACTGTTTTGCAATAAAAAACATAAAATTCATCTTTGCTTGGTTAAGCTATAGGGCCTCGCGGATTTTTCCGTTTTTATTGTCTACGCCTGTATGCCCTTTACCTTATCTCATGCGGTTTTAGCACCACCCATTGCCCAGCTGACAGGCCATCGTCTTCCCGTTGCAGCCCTTGCCATTGGCTGTATGCTGCCCGATTTAAGCCGATTATTTACCACCGATCAGGGCGGCTTGAATCATTTATGGAGTTCAATTGTTCATCCAAATTTATGGCTGGGTCTGGCTTTTTGTGCGGCGTGGTATCTGATTTATCGTCCGGTGCTGTATCGGGCGCTAGGCATACAACATGAGCTCAATCTGGATTCGTTCAAGTCGGCCCTTGGTTTTTTACTTGCGATGGTGCTGGGACTATTGCTGGGCAATGCTACCCATTTAATTTGGGATGGTTTAACTCACGTCGACTTTCGCACTTTCGCCTTTCATGATTTTTTAAACCAGCCGGTGTCCTGGTTCTCCCAGACCTATCCACTACATTTTATCTTGCAGATTGGCAGTTCGCTTCTGGCCCTGCCGTTTTTGCTGTGGATGTGCTGGCGTTATTATCAGCGCTATCGTCAGCATTGGCCAGTGAGCCGACGGGTCAAACAAGCGGCAGCCATCCTGATTGGCCTGGCTATTTTGCTAGGTGCTTATTCGGTCTGGGATTATGCCCGCTATTTCAGTGATGAACTGTGGTATAGCCATCGTTATTATTTTCTGGGCCGGGCTTTTAATGAGTTTAGTCAGGGTGCACTCATAACTTTAACCCTAGGTTGTATTTTATTTTTAGCATTGGATAAAAATTAATGGCCTAACTTTAAAATCTAGGCCATTCTTTACAGTTATTTCGTCAAGATTGCTTCTTTTCTAAAGATAAACCCAACAATCAGTAAAATAATAAAGTAGTGAATATAAACAGGTAGAACAAAAAATAAGTAATACTCTGTTAAACCACAAATCAGATAATAAACCACATAAATAATACCTAAAAGAGCATATCCTCTTAACTCAAAATTAGAAAAGTAGCGTAGGAATTTCTTAATAAAGAATAGTAAAATTGATCCATAAATAAGCACCAGACCCAATAACCCTAAGATGCCATGTGCAGCCAATTCATGAAAAAAAATATTATGCATATGTTGAAAGCATGTCGGTAGCTGACCACTTTCTTTTAGCTCACAATTATGCGCCTCAATTCCATAGCTACCAACTCCAATAATTTGGTTATTTTCAAAAATTTCTAAAGACTCTTTCCATAGGAAAATTCTGACACCACTACTTGTTTTATAATTATTCTCAGCCAATTGAACCGTATCCGCAGAAAACTGCTGTAATCTATTTTTGATAGGAGAGTTATCCCACACTATATTTATTAAAATAAATGAGAGACTTAAGCTAAGCATTAGTATAACTTTCTTTATCTTATATTTATAAAAATGCAAAGTATAAGCAATTAATACAAGCGGTAATCCAATCCAAGTTCCTCGTGTACCATGCAAAATCAAAACAAAAATTAACAACAAGCATAAAACTAAATAAAAGTAACTAACAACCCCTTCCTTAAGAAAAGAATAAAACAAAGCAAAAAAAGCTAATGATATAAAAGTTATATCAAAAATAATAATAGGATTAAAAAATTGACTTAATAAACCTCTATTAAAATCTAAAATAAAACTATTATAGAAAGTATAAATAAATATAAAGCTGATAAAGAAAATTAAAGGTTCAAAAATATACTTTTCCCCTTGATTGAAAAAGACAATAAGGTAAGGAAGGAAAAGAAGAGGGATAACCCAAAAATATTGATTTGCTATTTTTGTATAGGTTTCTATCAATCTAACAGGAATTTCATCAAATCGTCCCAACAGCCAATAACTTAAAGTAAGAAAAATAAAACCAGATAAACAAAAAACCAATATATGTAAATCTATCTTAATTTTCTGATACTTAGTTGAAAGAAACCCCAAGATAAGGATAAGAACCGAATAGTAGTAAACATCAGCCCCTTTATCGAATACAGCTTGAATTAATAACGCACAAAATATCAATAGAATAAGATAGAAAGACTTATTCCTTAAAACCAACTCCACATCCACCCCAGATCAAAATTCTAAAAATTATTCATTATTATTTCATATCTTGCTTTTTTTTCTAAGATTCAACTTTAAAAAATCAGTGGTTTATGTTTTTTCATAGTGAAGTTCTTGTGACAAAACCTGCAAAGAGGCATAATCCAACATTTACTTCAAGCGGTACGCTGTTTACGTATGCGCTGTCATTAACCCATATAGTTGGATTTTTTACGCTATGATGCGAACTCATTACTGCGGTTCTTTAACCGAAGCTCAAATCGACCAAACCGTAACCTTGTGTGGTTGGGTACATCGTCGCCGTGACCACGGTGGGGTGATCTTCCTGGATATGCGTGACCGTGACGGTCTGGTACAAGTGGTTATCGACCCGGATACCCCAGAAGCATTTGCCACAGCAGATAAAGCTCGTTCTGAATTCGTATTAAAAATTACAGGCCGTGTACGCCGCCGTTATGCGGGTACTGAAAATGCCAATATGGTCAGTGGCCAGATTGAAGTATTGGGCAAAGAAATTGAAGTGCTGGCTCAATCTGAAACGCCTCCATTCCCACTGAATGATGAAAACACCAATATTTCTGAAGAAATCCGTCTGAAATACCGCTTCCTGGACATCCGTCGTCCAGAAATGTTAGAGCGCTTACGTTTCCGTTCTAAACTGACCAACCTGATTCGTAACTACTTCGAAGACAATGGTTTCCTAGACGTTGAAACTCCAATTTTGACTCGTGCAACGCCTGAAGGTGCACGTGACTACCTGGTTCCAAGTCGTGTGTCTAACGGTAGCTTCTACGCACTGCCACAATCACCACAGCTGTTCAAACAGTTATTGATGGTAGGTGGTATTGACCGTTATTACCAAATCGCCAAATGTTTCCGTGACGAAGACTTACGTGCGGACCGTCAGCCAGAATTTACCCAGATCGACGTTGAAACATCGTTCATGAGCGATGATGACATCATGGATCTGATGGAACGTTTGACCGTGAAGATGTTCAAAGAGCTTCTGAACGTTGAATTCGATAAATTCCCGCGTATGACCTATGCCGATGCGATACGTGACTATGCATCCGACAAACCGGACCTGCGTATTCCGTTGAAACTGATTGATGTTGCAGATTTAATGCAAGACGTTGAGTTCAAGGTATTCGCTGGCCCTGCCAAAGATCCGAAAGGCCGTATTGTGGCACTTCGCGTTCCGGGTGCAGGTTCACTGCCACGTAGTGCAATTGATGAATACACCAAATTCGTGGGTATCTACGGTGCCAAAGGTCTGGCTTACATCAAAGTCAACGAACTTGAAAAAGGTATCGAAGGCCTGCAATCGCCAATCGTGAAATTCATCGAGCCAATCGTGCTGGATCTCTTAAAACGCGTTGGTGCTGAAAATGGTGACATCGTCTTCTTCGGTGCAGATAAAGCCAAAGTTGTAAACGATGCGATGGGCGCGCTTCGTGTCAAGATTGGTCACGACATGAATCTTTCGACGTGCGAATGGGCTCCGCTTTGGGTAGTTGACTTCCCAATGTTCGAAGAAACTGATGATGGCAAATGGACTTCTGTGCATCACCCATTCACGCTGCCAAAATCAAGCGTTGAAGACGTGAAGAACAACCCGGGTGCTGCGCTGTCTGTCGCTTACGATATGGTATTGAACGGCACTGAAATCGGTGGTGGTTCACTGCGTATTCACAACCTGGAAATGCAAAAAGCCATCTTTGAAGCTTTAGGTATTGGTGAAGAAGAAGCTGAAGAAAAATTCAGCTTCTTACTGAATGCTTTACGTTACGGTGCACCTCCACACGGTGGTTTAGCATTCGGTCTGGACCGTTTAGTGATGCTGATGACTGGCGGTGCGTCTATTCGTGATGTGATTGCCTTCCCGAAAACCAAGACTGCTGAATGTCCATTGACTCAAGCACCAGCACCAGTTGAAGCCACTCAACTGCGTGATTTGGGTATTCGCTTACGTGAAAAACCAAAAGCGGAATCTCAAGAATAATAGCTTGTCATTCTAAAGAAGCCCTGCACTTGCGGGGCTTTTTTATTACATTGAGATCACTGCCGAGCAATGGCATAATAACTGCAGTTTTCATTCTTAGGTGATTCAGCGATGGCAATGCGTCCTGCAGTACGTAACCGCGGCATCATGCTCATTGTCTTTTCGATTGTACAATGGCTGTTCATGCGTTATATCTTGGCGAATAACCTGTTTGCGCTTGATACCAATGACCGTATTGTGTATTTCAGCCTGAGTAGTATTATCGGCGCCTTGCTGATTTTTGTCGGACTGATTTATATGGTCTTAAAAGGCAATGCAGATCGACCATAATTGCGCGGACTCTTGCTTGATTCATGTATTCCCTTCTTAAAAATTTCTCCAAACTCCCCCTGCGTTTGATTCAGGTCACTGCCCGATCTGTGGGCTGGTTATTGTATGTGAGCAATTCCTCTGCTCGACGCGTGACCGAAATTAATTTAAAGTCTGCTTATCCGGAGTTATCTGAATCAGAACGGGAGCAACTCACGCGGCGCAGCCTGAAAAGCCAATGTATGACCTATGCAGAATCGGTCAAGATTTGGGGTTCTGCGCCGGAGTTTGCCCTTGAACAGATCAAGGTCGTGCATGGGGAAGATATTTTTTTAGACGCCCTGCAAAACCCGAATGGGACCTTGGCAGTGGTGCCGCATTTTGGTACCTGGGAATTGATGAATGCCTGGGTGAATTTACATACTGCACCGGTCATTATGTATAAACCGAGCAAAAATCCGGATGTAGACCGGTTTATGCTGGAAGCACGGCAGCGTCTTAATGCCACACTGGTACCCACCGATGAAACAGGCGTACGTGCCTTATTTAAGCATTTAAAACAAGGTGGATTTGCCGCAATTTTACCAGATCATGTGCCTAAAGAGTCGGGTGGCATTTATTCACCTTTCTTTGGTCAGAATGCACTTTCCTCTACCTTGCTCTCTAAACTGGCAGCCAAGACCCAGTGTTCAGTGATTGGCTTAAGCTGTTTACGCCGTGAAGATTTAAGTGGCTTTGAGCTGCATGTACAGACCTTATCAGCAGAGATTAATGCGAAAGATTTGCAGCTTTCAGTCGATACGCTGAATAAAGAAATGGAGCGTATGATTAATGCCGCTCCAGAACAGTATTTGTGGGGGTATAAGAGGTTTAGGAAGATTGAGGGTGGCAGGAATTTATATAATATGCTTTAGCTCAATACTAACTTTTAATAAAATTTTGACCTCACCATTCATTCTCAATGAAATTTTTTATATACAAATTTTCGACCACTTATTTAAAATTTTAGTTTTTCCCACGCTATCATTTAAAATAAACAATTCTCGAGAAAAACAAACCTTTTACTTGCTTAATTAAGCGTATCAGTTCTCTTTTAATTTTATTTATAAACTTCACCTTAATTTTTGGTGCCTCAAATTGAACTCGGCCCTCTTCCAAAGAACTCTCAAAAGTTATCTCCTTATTTTTTACTTTATCTTGGATACATAAAGCTGGGCTTAGTTGGTAAACTTTAATGCAATTATCATAAATAGGGTTATAAAATAGCACCCAATCAATAGGCAAAATATTTTTCTTCATTTTTATTTCAGTAAGTAAACAATCAATAGCTTTTAAAGATAAAATATATCCCGCTCCGCCAAAATGAAAGTGCTTTAATTGATATAAACTTCTATTATGTATATTACCTGCAGAATCACCTAAAAAAATTTTAGTAAGAAATGTCTCTAATTTAATAACATCTATATTTTTAGGAATCCAATTACTACAATTTAGAAATAAATTTGCATTTCCCCCTAAATATATATCATCTTCAAATATTGCTACATATTTCAAACCTAGCTCTTTGGCATGCAACCAAACTGCTATATGACTCATCGCACATGCTAATTCTGCAGCACTAATATTATCTGAGCAACATTCTGGAAAATATTTTTCTTTTAAATCATAAGCTTTCTCTGGTGTTATCGCATCAAAAAATTCAAAATCAATACCTTGTTCATTAAAAACCTGTGTAATGTGATGTCTACGCTCTAATGCTGAAGAGAGACTAATAACAAAATTTTTCAAAATTAATACCAAAAAAACTTGCCAATTATGATGTCATTATAGCAAAAATATTATTGGAAATTCACAACTTATCCTGCCATTTTAGCAGTTTTGAATAAACCTCTATATTAATAAAATCCTACATATTCTATTAGCCCTTATGCTGCCCTACCAAAATATGGAAGAGCTGAGCGTGACTTATGAGCCTTATATTTAGGACAAAAGCAACTTGGACATGAAGTAAAATTTATGACCAAAAGCTCAAATACTCATCCAGATGCACTGACATTCGCTCCTTCAAAAAAACTAGAAGCGCAAGTTGAAGGCTGGGCAGACATTATTCATTTTCATTTTTTATTTGAAGGTGATATTCAAACTCCTTATGTATGTACAACACATAATCAGCAATTAACACCAAAAACATTCCCGCAAAATACTATTTTCTTAAGAAAAAGACACGCTGAGCGTAGTGGTGCCCAAGCCTTTGTCTATAATGGATTATTTTGGGATGATTACGGACAACCTAACTTAGGCAAACCTAAAAACTATATCCACTTTTTAGCCAATGCAAAATATCGTGACAAAAATCTGAAAGATAGTGTTGAAATTGCACGTAAAGCCAATAAACCCTTACACATACTTGGAAGCAATCGTCTCAGCCTAAAATGGAAACGCAATGGTAAATATCAACCTTACTTTTATACAGGGAAAGATCTTAGCTTCCATGGCATGATTGGCGGTGAAGAAAAAAATGCAGTTCTTCGTAATTCGCAGGCTTTAATATTTCCAGTTCTAATTCATGAAGCTTTTGGACTAGCAATGATTGAAAGTCTATACTTAGGCTGTCCTGTTATTGGTAGCCATCACGGTTCTGTACCCGAACTTATTATTCCTGAAGTTGACCTCAGTACTTCAAGCAAAACTCAAATGATTGAAGCTTTAAAAAATATTGATCAATTCAGTCGAAAAGCTTGTCATGAATATGCAAGAGACCAATTTAACCATCTCGTAATGAGTAAAGAATACATATCCTATTATGAACAAGTTTTAAATGGCTATCCTTTACATGAGCAACCACCATATTGTTCAGGTCATTTAGATAATGCCCTCAGTTTAGAAGAATAGTTCCTCTGTTCTTCTAAACACACGCGTTATTGTTGCCATTCAAGATTTTGGCATTCATTCATTAAATAAGGTAGATGCTGATTTAATACTTTTCCTTGTATCACCTGCGCATATTTTTCTAAATAACCCTGTGCCATTTTTTCAGCATTAAAGTTATCTATAACATGTTGCTGACAATATAAAGGATCAAATTTTTGTGTATTAATCGCATCAATTAAAAGATCAGCATTATTTGAAAGTACCCCGCACTCATGTGGTACCAGTTCAGGAATAGCACCATAAGGCGTTGAAAAAACAGGACAACCAAAATACATACTTTCAATAATAGCCAACCCAAAAGGTTCATGCCAACGCACAGGAAAGATCAATCCCTTCGAGCCATTTAATAATGAAAGCTTTTCTTGGCCGCCGACCATCCCATGAAATTTAATTTGAGGAGAAAAAGTTAAACGCAAACCACGTTTAAAATTAAAACGATCGCCTCCTAGCACATGTAACTGCTGTTTCGCTTTTTTTGCAATATGAATTGCACCTTTGACATTTTTCAAACGCCAAGCTGCTTTACCCAAAAAGTGATAGTAATTCCGCTCTCGCTTCCAGTCGACTTCACCATAATTCGACCAATCCAGACCATTTAACACATAAGAGTCTGAGTTGTGTCTTTGCGCATGATCACGAGAAACAAAAATGGTGTTTTGATTCAAACGCTCTTCAAGCTGAGCATTTCCATGCTCAGTCACTACATAGGGCACCTCTAAACCGGTAACGTTGGGCTGGAACTGGAAATGAACCACATCAATATCATCTGGAATCTGTGCAGAAATCGGTCGATCAGGATCCATTTCAATTACTTTCGCAAAACTACAGTGTGAACCTTTCGGCACAAGGAATATGACCTGATGCCCCTGCTCAACCAGTTGTTTTGCCAAATCCCAAATTACACGCTCTGTCCCGCCATAGGCATACACTGGTATAGAAGACATATTGGCAATTAAAATCTTCATTTTTTATTGCTCTCTTTATTCATTTGCCACAGCATCAAATACTTATCTAAAGTATAGCCCATGGATGCCATTGCTAGCAGATAACCATACGCCCCGCCCAAAAAGTCACCACGGATGATATATTCTCGTATAAAAGAGAAAATGCCACGCAATATAGCTGCAAATAAACCTATTTTTTTACCATGCTTAAATTTATCCGATGCCCAATCATGACTATAGCGAATATTTTTCACTAGGAAATGGTGTAAATCATCATTGGTTAAATGCTCTAAATAACCATTTAATTTTACAGCAGGCACATTCTTCTGATCTAAAGATTCATGAACTTCCAAAGATGAGTATTGGAAAGACTTATTGGCATATAACCGTGCTAACCTGTCTGCATACCAAAAACGTTTTTGCACTTCAACACCACAGAACTGATTAACACGCGCCAAGCTAAAAACTTTATCCGTTTGAAGTGGATGCTTTAGCACCTCAACAATCGACTCCCGAAGGGCCTGATCAAGTCGCTCATCTGGATCCAGAACAAGTACATAGTCCTGAGTAGCATAACTTTGTGCTATCTGGCGCTGAATACCAAATCCTTTCCACTCACAGTTAACATACCATTTTACCCCGAATCGCTTGGCAATCTCTTCGGTCTGATCTGTACTGCCAGAATCAAGAATAATAATCTCATCAACAAGGTCATGCACTGTCGCTAAACATGCAGCTAAATGTTTCGACTCATTCTTTGCAATCATCACCAATGAAACAGTCGATTTTTTCTCAGATTGGTCAACTGACTGAAGCTTTTTAATATTTTCTAGTGACTGATTAAAAGTTGCCAAAGCATGATTATTCTTCAAATCATATAAAATTGCATATTTATTAAAGGTATACTGTGTAAATAACAGAGAGTAAATGAATCCATACTGACCCATTAAGAAGCGGCCATCAATCAGGTATTGTTTAATAAACGCCCAGAACGTATGAAAAAACACCCCCCAAATACCAACTGTTTTCCCTCGTTGCTCACGATCGACAGCCCATGCTTTCGCATAATCTAAACGCTTTTCTAGCCAAAATTTAGGTGTAGGTGCGGTTTGATGCAAAAGAAAACCTTGCAGCTTCTCTGTTTTAGCCCCATTTAAAACAACTGACTCATGAACAAGATTATCATCATACTGATAGTCTTTTGGAAATAAGCGCCAATGCGCCTTCACTGGCCAATAAGCATTATCAATTTGATGACCAAATATGCAATCCAAACGCTTAATTCCAAAGACCGTATCTAAAGGCGGCTGTTGAATTGCTTTTAAAATACTCTGCTGTAGCTGCTGTGTAACCACTTCATCTGCATCCAAAGCAAGAATCCATTCACCTGTAGCATAAGACTGTGCAAGTTGACGCTGTTTTCCAAACCCTGGCCAATTTAGATTTTCAAACCATTGTCCCCCAGCGTCTTCCACCAGTTGTCGACTATGATCTGTGCTT
The DNA here is from genome assembly GCF_000369465.1 of Acinetobacter sp. CIP 53.82. NCBI lineage: Bacteria > Pseudomonadati > Pseudomonadota > Gammaproteobacteria > Moraxellales > Moraxellaceae > Acinetobacter > Acinetobacter sp. CIP 53.82. The sequence goes on from NZ_KB850046.1 coordinate 791,438, forward strand.
CCAGAATCCAGTACAATTAACTCATCAATCCAGCCTTTTAATGCGGGTAACGATAATTCTAAGTTTTTTGCTTCGTTCTTAACAATCATGACCACACTTAAGCGATATGGTCGCGCTGTATGATTTAATGCAGGATGTTGCTTCAATTACTGCCAAGCCTCTTTAATCCAATCCGACGGCAACACATAGCGATACCATTTTCCCCCACCGCCATGAATTGCATCTGGTGGATTAATTTCCCCATGGAAAATAATAATTTTGGCACCTTCCGGTTTCACCGGCGCCTTGAAATAGGCCATCGGAATCTTTTGCAGACAATGATATTTATAGCTTTTACACCAGCTCTCTGGCCAGTAGCTTAATTTTTTCTCCTGATCGACATACCAAGACAAATACGCCTGCTCATTACGGAACTTCTGACGGATCTCATCAAAATGCTCACGGAAATACGGCAATAATCCCGGAAAAGCACCAAGTTTAAAACGATAGACCGAACTGTTGCCGGTAATTCGCCATGGACGTTTCCAGTCATGAATAATCAGAAAATCACCCGGATGGGTAAAAAATGCATCGATATTATCGACAATGACCACATCTAAATCCAGAAATAGCGCATTGCCTGTCAAGCCATATAAATCTGGCTCAAACGTCGACAGCTTGTTCCAGCCACGCTCAGGCGCCCCTTCTGGCAAAGCTAAAGGCGGGATCGGGAAACATTCCACTTCCGGATTAATGCCTTCAGTACGGTCAGTCAGGCAGACCATTTTAAAGTCGACTGTGGTATGGCGTTTGACCATATTGTACAAACGGTTAACGTATTCCGAACCGTATTTGGTTCCCCATTTCATGCACAGAACAACATTCTGTTCCTGCATTAAAGAAGATTGAGAGTTCATCTCTGTTTCATGTAAAGCCATGCCGCATGATCCACCTGAGCAATGGCGCCATCATATCACAGAGTTACAAATTAGCAGAATGGCTGCAAAGAAAAGCCACTGCAAAATAACTGTCAGAAAAACGTCATCGAACTTGCACATTCAAGATGCAGATTAGAACTCATCGCAGAACAACAATAGATTATGAAAATTAGTATTGTCGGTACCGGCTATGTTGGCCTTTCCAATGCCATGATTTTTGCGCAGCAGCATGAAGTGGTGGCGCTCGATATCATTCCTGAAAAAGTCGAACTGCTGAATTATGGCATTTCTCCCCTGCAAGACCCTGAAATTAGCGACTTCCTGAAAAATAAAGACCTGAATTTTAAAGCCACCCTGCATCAGGCCGATGCCTATCAGGATGCCGATTATGTGATTATCGCCACGCCTACCGATTACGACCCGCAGACCAATTATTTTAATACTGACAGTGTTGAAAGTGTGATAAAGGATGTACTGTCGATTAATCCCTGCACCACCATGATCATCAAATCCACCGTTCCGGTCGGATTTACTGAAAAAATCAAACAGAAATATCGCAGTGGGAATATTATTTTTTCACCGGAGTTTTTACGTGAAGGCAAAGCCCTACACGACAACCTGTATCCCTCACGGATTATTGTCGGAGAACAGTCGGAGCGTGCCCGACTCTTTGCCGATATGCTACTCGAAGGTGCCATCAAAAAAGACTGCCCGGTACTCTTTACCGGTTCCACCGAAGCCGAAGCGATCAAACTGTTTGCCAACACCTATCTGGCTATGCGCGTGGCCTATTTCAATGAGCTGGACACCTATGCGCAGCTGTTTCAGCTGGATACCCGACAGATTATTGACGGCGTCTGTCTGGATCAGCGGATTGGCAAATATTATAACAATCCGTCCTTTGGCTATGGCGGCTACTGCTTACCCAAGGACACCAAGCAGCTGTTGGCCAACTATCACAATGTACCGAGCAATTTAATTCAGGCCATTGTCGATGCCAATGTCACCCGTAAAGATTTTATTGCCCAGTCCGTCCTGCAACGCAACCCGAAAGTGGTCGGTATTTACCGTCTGGTCATGAAAAGTGGTTCAGACAACTTCAGAGCATCGGCCATTCAGGGGGTGATGAAACGCATCAAAGGCCGCGGCGTGGAAGTGGTGATTTACGAGCCGACCTTGCAGGAAGATGAATTCTTTCACTCCAAAGTTATGCAGGATCTGAATGAATTTAAACACTATAGCGATGTGATTGTTGCCAACCGTCAATCCGATGAGCTGGCGGATGTACTGGAAAAAGTCTATAGCCGCGATATTTTTGGTATGGATGATTAAGAACATTTTTCCAACCCATAAAAAAGGACTCATCTGAGTCCTTTTTTACAGTTTGCACTTATTTTACGTAAGTTAACCAGTGTGCATATTTCGGGTCTTTGCCCTGCACTGCATCAAAGTAGGCTTTCTGGATTTGCGTAGTGATTGGACCACGAACACCTTCACCAATCTGACGATCATCGTATTCACGAATCGGGGTCACTTCTGCAGCCGTACCCGTAAAGAAGGCTTCATCGGCAATATAGAATTCGTCACGTGTAATACGGCGCTCAACCACGTCATAACCCAAGTCTTTAGCAATGGTAATAATCGATTGACGGGTAATCCCATCCAGCGCACCACCAGCGATATCCGGTGTATGAATTACGCCATCTTTAACCAGGAATACGTTTTCGCCCGAACCTTGACACACATAACCTTGTGGATCCAGCAGCATCGCTTCGTCATAACCTGAATGCGCCACTTCTTGGTGTGCCAGAATCGACAGCGTATAGTTACCAGACGCTTTGGCTTTACACATGGTCACGTTTGGATGATGGTGGGTAAATGATGAGGTTTTTACGCGAATACCCTTCGCCATTGCCTCTTCACCCAGGTAAGCACCCCAGCTCCACGCTGCAACCACGGCATGAATAGTGTTGTCTGTTGCCGCAATACCGAGTTTTTCAGAACCAATAAAGATGATTGGACGTAAATAGCAAGATGCCAGTTTATTTTCACGCACCACATCAATTTGTGCTTGCTCTAAAGTTGCCTGATCAAACGGCACTTTCATTTGATAAATTTTTGCAGAATTTAACAAACGCTTTGTGTGCTCTTTTAGACGGAAAATAGCCGTTCCATTCGGGGTTTCATAGGCACGGACACCTTCAAACACACCCATGCTGTAATGCAGGGTATGGGTCAACACGTGAGTTTTGGCCTCACGCCAGTCAACCAGTTGTCCATCTTGCCAAATAAAACCATCACGATCAGCCAAATTCATGCCATAAACTCCAATTTTTCACAATTATTCACTCTCCAGTGCAAATGCTGCAGCTGGATCAATCAGTCTTTGCCATAACTTGCAAACGGTCATTCGGGTATCGTGCCAGTCGCTTGCAGACACTTGCATGGATTGATTTGCAAGGGCTAAGCGGTGGCTCTCTGCGCGTTCACGGAGATAAGCTTGAATCAGAGCAGTCGCATCGTTGCTGGATAAGCAACCTGTCTTTGCGGCATCCTCAAGGATTCGTACATTGTCGGAGTAATGGGCGAGATCTTTATTCGTCCCACTCCACGCTAACACCGCATACTGTGCCATAAATTCGATATCAACGATACCACCTGCATCCTGTTTTAAATGAAAAATTCCATCTTTTTTTTGCTCATTTGATGAACCGAGATGGTCTTTCATCTTCTGGCGCATTTTCAGCACTTCGGCACGCACATGCGCCTGTTCACGTGGCTGGGTCAGAATCCGGCAGCGTAGCTGCTCAAACTTGTCCCGAAGGCAGCGTTCACCGGCAATACTGCGCGCGCGCACCAGCGCCTGATGCTCCCACAACCAGGCACTTTTTAGCTGATAATGCTCAAACGCTTTCAGGCTGGTGACCAGTAATCCCGCTTCCCCAGACGGACGTAACCGGGTATCGACTTCATAAACGCGGCCATCTAAAGTCTGAGTGGTCATCAATGACACAAACTTTTGCCCCACCCGCATCGCAAACTCAAAACCGCTGATGGGTTTGAGCCCGTCGGTATCGGCCTGTTCATCCATATAATGAATAAAGACCAGATCCAGATCTGAGCCATAACCGAGTTCAATCCCGCCTACCTTGCCATAACCAATCACGGTAAAAGCCACATGATCCAGCGTACAGCGCTGACCTTCGGCATCCAGCGGGAAACCATGTTTTTTTGCGGTAATCTGATAAGCCAGATGCAAGGCTGCATTGACTGACACTTCAGCAATATCGGTGAGCGCATCAGAAACTTTCATCAGCGGACTTTCTGCCAGTACATCACTGGCTGCCACTGCCAGTACATTGGATTTTTTAAACAGGCGCAGTACCCGCATCTGGTCTTCGACCTGATCGACCTCAATCCGCAGCAATTGCTGACGCAAGGAATCTTCCAAATCCTGACGTTTCGGCAATTCAAAATCCATCGACAGAAATTCATCCAGCAGCACCGGATAATGGGTCAGCTCTTCACAAATCCACGGACTGACGGTAGCCATTTTCACCAGACGTTGCAGCGCACCTTTGCTTTCAATCAGCATCACCAGATACACGGTACGGCGCATCACCGATTCCACCAGCGGCATCAGTCGCACCAGCGCGACTTGTGGCATATCTGACTGCAACACCGCTTCAACCAGATGCGGCCAGAAGGTTTTCAGGCGCTGCACCGCTTTGGCCGGTAGTTTTTTCAGCGCATGTCCATACCAGAATTCATGCACCAGATTTTTGGCCTGATCATCCAGCACTTCATTCAGGCGCTGTTCCAGCTGGCTAAAACTTTCGACCAGCGGGTCTGGTTCTTTTTCTTTAATCAGATGCTCAAACTGGTAGATAACCTTGGCACGTTTTTCATCCAGAAAAGCCATAAAATCCGGCCAGCTCGCAAAGCCTAAAGTGCTGATCAAACGCTGACGTAATTCCGGCTCGGTCGGTAAGGACTGGGTTTGCTGGTCATTCAGCGCCTGAATCGCATGTTCAACCCGGCGCAGGAATAAGTAGGCATCTTCCAGCTCAGCCACGGCTTTGCTGTCCAGCAATTCAGCTTCATCCAGATGATTCAGGCTGACCAGACATTGCCGGTCTTGCAGCTCCAGCTTGGACCCGCCATAAATCAGCTGGAACACCTGCACAATAAATTCAACTTCACGAATCCCGCCAGCACCGAGTTTAATATCATCTTCCAGATGACGGCGCTGCACTTCGCGCTCAATCATGGCCTTCATTTCACGCATGGCTTCAAAGGCGGTGTAATCGACATATTTGCGGAACACGAACGGCCGGGTCATCTCCAGCAGCTCATCCCCCTCTTTACCACCGGTAATAATCCGTGCCTTGATCCAGGCATAGCGCTCCCATTCACGACCATGCTGGCTTAAATATTTTTCCAGCGCCACATGGCTAATCGCCAGTGCCGAACCATCGCCCCAGGGACGCAGGCGCATATCGACCCGGAACACAAAGCCATCGGCGGTGATATGGTCGAGCAGATAAATCAGTTTCTGTCCCCATAAAATACAGAACTGCTGCACATCAATACATTTACGACCGTTGGTTTCGCCCTGCTCATCGAAGGCAAAAATCAGGTCAATATCGCTGGATAAATTCAGTTCCTGCGCGCCATGTTTACCCATGGCAATCACAATCAGGTCCTGTACTTTACCGTTATAGCCCACCGGCTCGCCATGCTTGGCCACCAAGGGAGCCCGGGCAAAATCTTTGGCTGCTGTTACACAGACATCGGCGAAATCGGACAGTTCACGGGTCAGGGTGACCACATCGGTTAACTGGTTGGCATCTTGCCAGATCCAGCGAAACATCAGCCGGGCACGTAAAATCCGCAGACTACGCATCCACTCGGTTTCATCCTGAATATCCTGCAAGGTCGTTTGCACGGTGTGCTGAATCTGCTGGGTGCTTAAAGGGGTTAAAAACCGGTCAACTGCATAATCTTGTTCTAAGAGGGGTTGGTGCTTGGCCAATACCTGTTCTGCATATTGGCTGGCACCTAAGGTTTTGCGCAATTGTTCCGTATTCATTCACACACCCAAAGCTGACTGTTTTTTCTAGTTATATCAGGAGTCTGGCTATAGAGGAAAAGAAAATTGCGTTTTCTACATTTTTACTTTTTCGAACTGTATATCTTCCGGCATTAAAGCCTGATGCGCGCTGGTGGCCTGCGGCAAGGTCACAATAAAGGTGGTTCCTTCGCCTTCATTAGATTCCACTACAATTTCACCTTTGTTCAGGTCAACAAAACGCTTACACAGTACCAAGCCCAAACCAGTACCTTTTTCACCGGCTGTACCTTTGCTACTGGCCGTGACCGCAGCCTGGAATAGCTGCTCTATTTGCGACTGGCTCATGCCCAGACCGGTATCCTGAATATAGATGTGCACGCCATCGTCTGCCTGTTCGGCGCGTAAAGTCACCTTGCCAGTACCATCTGTCGGGGTGAATTTTAGCGCATTCGACACCAGGTTCTGGATAACCGAAGTAATCATATTAATGTCGGCATAGACTTTAATATCATCATCAATCTGGTTAATCAGCTGAATATTCTTTTTCGCCGCCAGACTGTTCAGGACATCGCAGACAATTTGCGACGACTGTTGCAGCTTGAAGTTAATTGGATGATAGATAAAGCGGCCGCCTTCTGCCATGGCCCAGTTCAACAAGCTTTCCAGCAGGTTATAGGTCGATTGCGCAGTATCATATAAATAGTCGGCAATATTTTGCACACTGGAATCATCCAGCGTTTCGCGTTCTTGCGCCAGAACTTCGGAAAAACCGAGCAAGCCATGAAACGGCGCTCTTAAGTCATGCGCAATAATCTGGAAAAATTTGGTTTTACTGAAATTCAGTGCGGCCTGCTGCTCATACATTTCTTTCAGCTCGGCATGGTCGGCTTTTAACTCCAGATAATTCACCAAATTGGTGGCCAGATCACTGAGAATTTCAATCGCCTGCAGCGAAAAAGGCTGCTCGTTCTGGTCGAAAAACAGGATCTGTCCAATAGAGCGACCATCGGACATTTTCAGATCAAAGGCCATAAAGCGTTTTGCTTCTACACCTAAAGAGCTAATACGCTCAACCAGTTGTATATAGTGAGGATGCTCGGTATGAATGCAGTCCTGACCATCAAACAGTTCGACAATCTGGATATGATCGGGTGCAATAAAGGCTTTAAAACAGTCCTGATGGGCATACCATAAATAGGGTTCGCCCTCGAAGGCCAGTGCGGAACGCTCTACCCCTAAAATTTTACGGGCAGATGATAAAAAACGCTCAATCTGATTGGTGGCAGTAAATACCCCCAATAACAGAGACAACCTGCATGCACTCAGCTGTTCAGTTTCTGAACCTATTTCAAGCAACTGCAACTTCATATCTGCCTCATCCGAGATCCATTCTTATAGAATATTTAGGCCATTTTTAAAGCCGATTGCTCAGCCCGGTTAACAAACTTTAACAGAGAATATAACACCAAACCAAAAAGAATAAACCAAACTCCTTCATTAATTTGTAACCTGAAAAAATTTTAAAAAAAGGTATATTTTCATTAGATTTATTAAATAAATTCACTACTTTTTGTTTATCTCTTTTTAAACAGCAAGCTATTAACTGATTTTGGTTAAAAATAAATTGGCACTTTTTTATACACTTTTTTCAGTGTTATGATAGGTATGATTTCTGTAAATTCATCGGATTTTTAAGGGAATTTCCTGGTTAATTTTCACCGGATAATGGGTTTACCACGTTACTTTAGTTTTACATCTTCTGTTCATGTTTTTGGACGATAATATATCCGCCTGATCAGTGAATCGTCATCACATGATCAATCTGTCTTATTGGTATTGAAAAAATCAGGTTAATCATTCAAATCTAATACGCAGATGTGCTGGATGGAATGATCGAGTTTGAAGGAAAAAAGGCGGCTCTTTGAGTGTTTTTCTTCCCCAAACAGGCAAGTGTGGATTCAAATCAGGCACAAATATCACGAATTAAAATGCATCATTTTTCAGCGAAATGTCGTTATCACGGATATTACGTTGACTGAAAAGGCTTGAGGGTCGATACTCTCAAGGTTTTACTTAAGCAAACCGGTTCGCAGGGGCTGATTCATCACTTTCACCCCCTCAAAACTCAATCAACGCAAGGGGCTATATATGGCTGGTGGAAAGTCAACCATCATTTACACACTGACTGACGAGGCGCCATTACTGGCGACTTATTCGCTGCTGCCGATTATTGAGACCTTTACTAAGCCGGCCGGCGTAGAGATCGTTAAAAGTGACATCTCCGTGGCCGCACGCGTGCTCGCAGAATTTTCTGACTACCTCACCGACGAGCAAAAGGTCACTGACAACCTCGCAGAGCTAGGTCGTCTTACACAAGATCCAGATACGAACATCATCAAACTTCCAAACATCAGTGCTTCTGTTGCTCAGTTGACTGCATGTATCAAAGAACTTCAGTCTAAAGGCTATGCGGTTCCTGATTACCCTGAAAACCCGACCACTGAGGAAGAAAAGGCAATCAAGACCCGTTATGGCAAATGCCTGGGCTCTGCAGTAAACCCGGTATTACGTGAAGGTAACTCTGACCGTCGCGCACCAACTGCAGTAAAGAACTACGCGAAGAAAAACCCGCACTCAATGAGCGAGTGGAAACAGTGGTCACAAACTCACGTTTCTCACATGGACGAAGGCGACTTCTACCATGGCGAAAAGTCCATGACTTTAGACCGCGCGCGTAACGTGAAAATGGAACTGATCACCAAGTCAGGTGAAACCATTGTTCTGAAGCCAAAAGTTGCGCTGCAAGACGGTGAAATCATCGACTCGATGTTCATGAGCAAAAAAGCGCTTTGCGACTTCTATGAAAAAGAATTGGATGACTGTAAAGAAGCTGGCATCCTGTTCTCTTTACACGTAAAAGCAACCATGATGAAAGTTTCACACCCGATCGTATTCGGTCACTGTGTGAAAATTTACTACAAAGATGCTTTCGAAAAACATGGCAAACTGTTCGACGAGTTAGGCATTAATGTCAATAACGGTATGGCCGGTCTTTACGAGAAGATCGAAACTTTGCCTACTTCTTTACGTGAAGAAATCATCGAAGACCTGCACGCGTGTCAAGAACACCGTCCTGCACTGGCGATGGTAGATTCTGCAAAAGGTATCACCAACTTCCACTCTCCGAACGACGTAATTGTTGACGCATCTATGCCAGCAATGATTCGTTCTGGCGGTAAAATGTGGGGTGCTGACGGCAAGCCTTACGACTGTAAAGCAGTAATGCCAGAATCGACTTTCGCACGTATTTACCAGGAAATGATCAACTTCTGTAAATGGAATGGTAACTTCGACCCACGTACTATGGGTACTGTGCCTAACGTTGGTCTGATGGCGCAAAAAGCGGAAGAATACGGTTCACACGACAAGACTTTCGAAATTCCTGAAGCGGGTGTTGCCAACATCACGGATCTGGAAACTGGTGAAGTGTTAATGTCTCAAAACGTGGAAGAAGGCGACATCTGGCGTATGTGTCAGGTTAAAGATGCCCCAATCCGCGACTGGGTGAAACTGGCTGTTACACGTGCACGTAACTCTGGTATGCCAGCTATCTTCTGGTTAGACCCGTACCGTCCACACGAAAACGAACTGATCAAGAAAGTACAAAAATACCTGAAAGATCACGATACAGACGGGTTAGACATCCAGATCATGTCACAAGTCCGTGCAATGCGTTATACGCTTGAGCGCGTTGCTCGTGGCCTGGATACCATTTCTGTAACCGGTAACATCTTACGTGACTACCTGACTGACCTGTTCCCGATTATGGAACTGGGTACATCTGCGAAAATGCTGTCAATCGTGCCGTTAATGGCTGGTGGCGGTATGTACGAAACAGGTGCCGGTGGTTCTGCACCAAAACACGTACAACAGCTAGTTGAAGAAAACCACTTACGTTGGGATTCTTTAGGTGAGTTCCTGGCACTGGCGGTATCTCTAGAAGAGCTTGGCATTAAAGAAGACAACGCGAAAGCGAAACTTCTGGCGAAGACTTTAGATGCTGCAACAGGCAAACTGCTGGACAACGACAAATCTCCATCACGTCGTACTGGCGAGCTGGACAACCGTGGCAGCCACTTCTACCTGGCAAAATTCTGGGCAGAAGAACTTGCTGCACAAGACGAAGATGCTGAACTGAAAGCGAAATTTGCTCCACTTGCACAAGCTTTAGCTGCAAATGAAGAGAAAATCGTGGCTGAACTTGCAGAAGTCCAAGGCAAATCAGTAGATATCGGCGGTTACTACGCGGTAGATCAAGCGAAAGTAAATGCCGTGATGCGTCCAAGCGAAACCTTGAATGCAACGCTGGCTTCATTACAAGCTTAAACTGGATTTGACTGACCTTTGTTAGTCAACTCATAAAAAAACCGGTGCTAAGGCGCCGGTTTTTTTATCTCACTACTCATTACAAGCTGAACCAATACCTATTTTCCCTCTTTAAATATTTCATGCGTACGTACGTGAACTCATTGGTATTCAATAACCTACAATAGAAATTACAATTTTAAATTATGCTTATTACTCGTTTTGAACAAGCACCTGTTATATGCAAAAAATTGAAATTAATATTGGCAAAAGCAAACAAGTATCTGTCACCATGGACTACGCAGAATATCTTCAACTAAAAGAGGACTCACATCAAACAGGGAAAACACATCGACAAATTTTCCTAGAGTCTTACCGGCTATGGAGGAAACTTAAAATATGCAATCAGGATTGATCAAAATACTCGATTAGTCATTTATTTTTTGATTGTAAATACAGTATCGAATAACAAAGCGATATGAGATAGCTATCCATAAATTTGAGGCAATAAAAAACCCCAAGTCTGAATATGCTTGGGGTTCTTTAAAATCTGTGGTCCCGAGGGTCGGACTCGAACCGACACGTCATCTCTGACAGCGGATTTTGAGTCCGCCGCGTCTACCAATTTCACCACCTCGGGAAGGTGTTGATGCGTATAATAAACTGTTTCACCCGCTTGTCAACGCTCGCCCCCCATATTTGTTTAAAAATAAATCAACCCGATTTTTTTTGTCTTATAATTAGGCAATTTCAGCGATAAAACCGAAAAACGCATATACTACGCCCAATCCTGTTATTGTTTTGCGCATTTATTTAACCATGCAACTTTCTGATTTTAATTTCGATCTCCCTGATGAACTGATTGCCCGTTACCCGCTGGAACAGCGCAGCGCCTCGCGTCTGCTGCATGTCAATGCCGAAGGTCAGTATCAAGACCATCAATTTACCGATATTGTCAATTTACTTGAAGCTGGCGACGTGCTGGTCTTAAATGACACCAAAGTCATGAAAGCCCGCCTGAAAGGTAAACGTGCTACCGGCGGCGCTGTGGAAGTGCTGGTTGAACGCATGCAAGATCAGTTTATTGCGCATTGCCATATTAAAGCCAGCAATTCACCAAAAGCCGGTGCTGAACTCTTCATTGGCCCAGATGAAGTGAAAGTCACGGTACAAGGCCGGCATGAGAACCTGTTTATTGTCGAGTTTTCCCAGCCCATTCTAGAGGTGCTGGATCGCTACGGCGCCCTGCCCATTCCGCCGTACTTTAACCGTGAAGCAGAAGCGATTGATACCGAACGCTATCAAACTGTATTTAATGATCCAACCAAACTGGCCAGTGTTGCCGCCCCGACTGCCAGCCTGCATTTTGATGCCGAACTGCTGGCCAAGCTTGAAGCCAAAGGCATTCAAAAAACCTTTGTAACCTTGCACGTCGGTGCTGGAACCTTCCTGCCGGTACGTACTACTGATATTGAAAACCATATCATGCACAGCGAATGGTGTGATGTACCAGCCGCCGCTGTGGAGATGATCCAGCAGGCCAAAGCACGTGGCAATAAAGTCATTTCAGTTGGCACCACGGCCACCCGTGCAGTCGAAAGTGCAGCACAGGCACACGGTGGCACACTGGCCGCCTGGACCGGTGATACCCAGATTTTCATTTATCCGGGCTATAAATTTAAAGTGGTAGACCGTCTAATCACCAACTTCCACCTGCCTGAATCAACCCTGCTGATGCTGGTGTCAGCCCTGTCGAGTCGTGAAAATATCATGCGTGCCTATCAACATGCGGTGGCTCAGCGTTACCGCTTTTTCAGTTATGGCGATGCCATGCTGATTGATCAGGCCCACAGCTAGAGCACTGTCCCATGCCAATCGAGAATATTCAGCACAGCATCCATATTCGCCGCAAGAAGAATCAGCTGGTGTGGAATAATCTCGCCCGGCTCTGGGAGATTGGTGCCCAGGCCAAATCTCAGCAGGAACTGCTCGACCGGCTGCATCCCTGGAATGCCCCGATCAGCCTGCGTTTTGAAAACAAGCTGCCAATTTTGCTTGGCATCATCGGCCTGATACTGATCCTGCTGTTTTGGCTGGCCCCGGCGCACTGGACCTTGCAGCTGTGTCTGCTGCTCGGTGGTCTGCTGATCTTTGGTGCGTTTCTCTGTTATGAATCCAGCCGCCCAATCACCAATGCCATTCAGGAACTGGAGCAACAGGCACTGGCGCTCAAGTATCAGTTGGCCTTTAACAGCATTCCCCGGCATGAACAGATCATCTTCCAGCCGGTCCGTTTTATTGCGCAAATCAAACAGCTGTTTCCGCTGTTCCAGCAAGGCAATCTCAGCAATGACATTCGCCGCTATGCTCTGACCCACTGGCAGGATGAACAGGGCCAGACCCATCAGGTGATGCTGTTTGAATATCGCTATGTCTCTGAAATTCAGGTCCAAGACCAGAATGGCAACAAAATGCGGCTCAAAGAAATTGAAAAATTCCTGTGGGGTGCCATTGTCTTTGGGGTCGAGTTACAGGGACTGGCGCTCAGCTCGCAGCGTAAAAGCTTTGCCTACCCCTATACCCAGCCGTGGCATACCAGTGATATTCAGATTAACCGGCAGTTAAACATCTATGGCACCGATACCCACCAGATGGCCCGGCAGCTGACCCCGGCGGTGGTGCTGAAACTGGCCAATTTCCTGAACGTGCAGCCCGGCGATCTGCTGTTTCATCCTGAACAGAAAATCCTGTGCTATGTAGGTAGCCAGAACCTGTTTCAAGCCAGCAGCAACTATAAAACCATTCAGGATATTTCGGCTTTACGTGGACATCTGCGTACATTTAAATTACCGTATCTAGAACAATTACAACGCCATTTGCTGCAGCTTTTATAAATTTGGACGTGGGGAGATTTCTATGGGATTGATGATTTTTCTAGCTATTATTCTGGCCGTGCTGATTATCGGGATTCTGATTCGCAACAATATTGTGCGTTATCACAATGCCAGTATTCGTGCCTGGGCCGATGTCACCAGTTACGAACGCCAGAAAGTCAAGATTCTGGAACAGCTGATTCCAGTGGTGGAGCAATATTCCAGTTTTGAACAGGGCACGCTGGCCAAAGTAACCGAACTGCGCCAAAACGTATTAAACCTGAAACTGGACAGTACCGACAGCGCCCAGCTGCAACATATTGAGCGCTTGAGTAAAGAGCTGCTGCACAACCTAAACGTGGTGGTCGAGAACTATCCTGAGCTGAAAGCCAATGACATCTATTTAAAAATGATGCACGAAATTGAAGAACAGAATGAAAATGTCGGTGCTGCGATTACCATTTTTAACCGCAATGTCGAGCTGTTTAATAACCAGATTCAGATTTTCCCAAACAACATCATTAACACCTTAACTTTGGGCAAAAAAGCCATTCGCCCGTTCCGTGATCCAAGCATGCAGCAAAGTTTTGATTATCGTCCAAATTTTTAAGTTATTTTTGATATGTCAATAAAACAACAGGCACGAAGCTTGCTGTTTTTTCAGATTTCAACTAAACAGGTGACTGTGTCAGATACTGCACTTGATTACGCCCTTTACTTTTTGCCAAATACAATAATTCATCGGCTGAATGCAGAAAATCGACCACATTGTGATACTGCTGATTTTGATCATAGCTATTTACACCAATACTCACCGTGACTTGGGTCGTTTCCCCAGTCTTGGTATGTGGAATTTCTAGCGCATATACTGCCTGCCTAAAGTTTTCAGCAAGTTGTACAGCATCTGCCAATGGTGTTTCGGGCAACAGCACCACAAATTCTTCGCCACCAAAGCGAGCCACAAAGTCAGATGCACGCGCAAAATGTTGTTTAAGCAACTGCGCCACACTAATCAAACAATGATCACCCTGTAAATGTCCATAATTGTCGTTATAAGGCTTGAAATGATCGATGTCGATAAACAAGAGAGACAATGCATGTTGATGACGCACAGCACGTTTAAATTCGTTTTCTATACGCTCACTGAGCGCCTTTCGATTGGCAACCAAGGTCAGCGGGTCTTGTAAGCTCAAAGCCAGATTTTTGCGACTCAATGCGTCGAGTTCCAACTCCATTTGTTTACGCGCAGAAATATCAAACATAAACCCAATAATCGCCACAGTTTCGTTATTTTCACGAATCACATGCACCACATCACGAATCCAGACATAATCTCCTGTAGCGGTTAAGGCACGATAATCCGCTTCGTGGTCTGTGCCTTGATCGGACAGACTCACACACATATTCACGGTCTTGTCCCGATCTTCAGGATGCATCCGATCAATCCAATCTTGTGCAGTTTTCCAGCTGTCTTGCGTCCAACCCAGTAAAGACTCAATTTGTGGGCCAATATAGCTAAAAGCTTTGGTTTTCCAGTTAATCTGCCATGGAATTGCATTCGTGGTTTCCAAAAGCGTTTTATAGAATTGGTCTTCTTTTAGTGCACTGTTTAATTCACTCATAGCCCACCTCTATGAATTGATTTTAATTACAATTTAACAACTTAAGTGAGCTTTGACTACAATTTTTTTGATCTTATTGACAGTTCTTCAGCTTTGATATCATCATGCAATTGAACAAAATATAAATAAAAGTTACTCAAACATAAAATCCAAAAACAAAAAGTAAGCCGATAAAGAAGAAATTACCCAGCGTATTCAGCAATTTTCCACCACGTAAGCACAATGGATTTGAGCAAAATATTCACTCTCAATTTTTACCAAGGAAAACGTATCTCAACTGGCAATTCTGTGCATAATCTAGGAAAATAGTGCACTTTTAGCATGAACAATCAGCGAACTGTTTTTTCGCCTTGATTTGGAACATATATGAAGTTTGAGAAATTAGGTCAGTCGGGGCGTGCCCGTCGTGGTCGTTTAACGCTTGCTCATGGTGTGGTCGAAACCCCTGTGTTTATGCCTGTGGGGACGTATGGCACAGTCAAAGGCATGCTGCCACGTGATATTGAAGAAATTCAGGCACAAATTATTTTAGGCAATACCTTCCATTTATATTTGCGTCCAGGACTGGAAGTGATTCAGCAACACGGCGGTCTACATGAATTCATCAAATGGGATAAGCCTATTTTGACTGACTCTGGCGGCTTTCAGGTGTTTAGCTTAGGTGCAATGCGTAAAATTAAAGAAGAAGGTGTGACCTTCCGCTCGCCTATTGATGGCTCAAAGGTTTTTCTTTCGCCTGAAATCTCGATGGAAATTCAAAAAACTTTGAACTCTGATATCGTAATGATTTTTGACGAATGTACGCCGTATCCAGCGACCCATGAAGAAGCACAGAAATCTTTACAGCTGTCGTTACGCTGGGCCAAACGCTGTAAAGAACATCATCACAATGTCCTTGAAAATAAAAATGCCCTGTTCGGGATTATTCAGGGTGGGATGTATGAAGATTTACGTGATGAGTCTTTAAATGGTCTGCTAGAAGTCGGTTTTGATGGTTATGCCATTGGCGGTCTGTCAGTCGGTGAACCAAAAGAAGAAATGATCAAGGTACTGGATTATCTGCCGAACAAAATGCCGGAAGATAAACCACGTTACCTGATGGGTGTCGGCAAACCGGAAGATATCGTGGAAGGGATTCGCCGCGGGGTGGATATGTTTGACTGCGTAATGCCAACCCGTAATGCCCGTAATGGTCATTATTTCGTGACCGATGGTCTGGTACGGATTCGTAACAGTAAATACCGTCATGACCAGAGCCCGCTCGATCCGCACTGTGACTGTTATACCTGCAAGAACTTTACCCGCGCCTACCTGTTCCATCTGGAAAAATGCGGCGAGATGCTCGGTTCAATGCTCGGTACCATCCATAACCTGCGCTATTACCAACGCTTTACCCAAGATATCCGTAATGCCTTGGACAATGGCACTTTTGATGACTTTGTACAGGACTTTTACGCCCGTCGCGGTCTGGATGTACCGCCTTGTCCGCAAGATTAATCTTTTCAGTATTTGCGCTGAAGAAAAAGACAGGGTAAATTGCAGAACAAGTCAATTTATTATCAATGTTATTGATTCCAGTTTTTAGTTTAGGAAAATGAAATGAGCCTTTTTATTTCTACTGCTCACGCAGCAGGTGAAGCTGCACAACAACCAAGCATGGTTGCTAACCTTTTGATGATTGCAGTTTTTATTGCAATTTTCTACTTCCTGATTTGGCGCCCGCAATCAAAACGTGCCAAAGAACACCGCGCTCTGATCGACAGCCTGGGCGTAGGCAGTGAAGTGGTGTTTGCTGGTGGCCTGATGGGTAAAATCACCAAACTTGAAGGTGATTTTGCAGTGGTTGAACTGAACCGCGGCGTAGAAGTAAAAATTCAGCGTGCCAGTGTGATTTCAGTTCTGCCTGAAGGCACATTAAACAACCTTTAATCAAAAGTTAGTCGTGCGCCCGCACGACTTTTTAATTTTAAGAAGAAAATTAAATGCGTTACCCAGCATGGAAATATCTACTCATCCTTGTGGTTCTGGTGGTGAGTACATTATATGCCCTGCCAAGTTTGTATCCAGATGAACCTGCGGTTCAGATTTCTGGGGCCAAAGCCGGTACCCAAATTGACCAAAGCATCGTACAAAAAGCAGAGCAAATTCTAAAATCAGAAAATATTGCCAGCCATGACAACAGCTTTACCAATAACGCAGCCCTGTTGCGTCTGGACTCAAGTGAAGCACAGCTTAAAGCCAAAGATGCATTACGTCAGGGCTTGGGTGATGATTATGTCGTGGCACTCAACCTGGCGCCAACCACTCCAGAATGGCTACAGAAAATTGGCGCCAAGCCAATGAAACTGGGTCTGGACTTGCGTGGTGGTGTTCACTTCCTGCTGGAAGTGGATATGGACAAGGCCATCAGCCAGCGCATGGAGACCTCTGCGACTGACCTGCGTCGCCAACTGCGCGACAACAAACTGAAATTCAACAGCCTGTCTTTGAATAACAACACCATTACCGTGCAGTTCGCCAACAATGACGACCGCTCAGCCGTAATGGACTTCTTGCGCCGTAACGGCAACGAGTTTAACCAGCAGGCCCTGGCCACCACAGATGGTGCCATGTTGCGCCTGACCTATACCGACACGCGCAAGCAGGAAATTGAATCCTATGCCGTGAACCAGAACTTGACCACGCTACGTAACCGTATTAACGAGTTAGGTGTGGCCGAAGCACTGGTCCAAACCCAAGGCAGCAACCGTATTGTGGTGGAATTGCCGGGCGTACAGGATACCGCTGAAGCCAAGCGTGTTCTGGGTCGTACTGCGAATCTAGAATTCCGTTTGGTCTCTGATCTAAATGATCAGTATATTGACCCGTATACTGGTCAGCTCAGCAGTCAGACCTTACCGCCGGGCACTGAAGCCTTTGCCTTTGAATCGCTCGACAGTGGCCGTCAGTTGCTGCTGAACCGTAGCCGTATTTTAACCGGTGAGCGCGTACAGAATGCATCGAGTGGCTTTAGCCAGGATACTGGCGGTGCCGAGGTAAATATTACCCTCGACTCTGCAGGCGGCAAGCTGATGGCAGACGCGACCCGTAATGCGGTCGGCAAACGTATGGCGGTACTGTTCATTGAGAACAAGCAGCGCATCAGCTATGTAACTGATCCGGAAACCGGCGTCCAGACTGAAGTGCGGACCCCATACACCGAATCTGTGGTGATTAACGCCGCAACCATTCAGGCGGTATTAGGTTCACAGTTCCGAATTACCGGTCTGGATTCACCGCAAGAAGCGGCTGAACTGGCACTGATGTTACGTGCCGGTGCCCTGGCTGCGCCAATGTACTTCGTTGAAGAACGTGTGATTGGTCCTAGTCTGGGTCAGGAAAATATCGACAAGGGCGTAACCTCGACCCAGATCGGTTTTATTCTGGTTGCGATCTGGATGGTGGTGTTCTTCCGTCTGTTTGGTGTGATTGCCAACTTCGCGCTGGTGTTTAACCTGGCGATGATCCTGACAGTGATGTCATGGATTGGTGCTTCTTTAACCTTACCGGGTATTGCCGGTATCGTCATTACCATTGGTATGGCGGTCGATGCCAACGTCCTGATTTGTGAGCGAATACGGGAAGAGATCAAATGGGGGGCCTCACCGAAACAGGCCATTGTGGCTGGTTATGACCGGGCCTATAACACCATTTTCGACTCGAACTTAACCACCTTCCTGGTGGCGTTCATTCTGTTCGCGATTGGTACCGGTCCGATTAAAGGCTTCGCCGTGACCCTAATGATTGGTATTGTCTGCTCGATGTTTACGGCCATTACCGTAACCCGTGCGATTGTACAGATCATTTATGGCAAACGCCGTAACCTGAAAAAGTTGAGCATTTAAGGAGATCGATGATGACTGAGAATACTCAACTGAATCCGAAAAAATACGGCCGTCCGGATGATGAGCGCGTCATTCCGTTTATGAAGATTGCGTTGCCGGCGGCATTGCTTTCGATCATTTTAACCGTGGCCAGCATCTTCTTTATTGCCACCAAAGGCTTAAATCTGGGTCTGGACTTTACCGGCGGTATTGCCGCAGAGCTGAACTACAGCAATCCGGTGAAAGCCAGCGATGTCTCTTCTGCCCTGACGCAGGCCGGTTTCCGTGATCCAGTGGTACAAACCCTGGGTTCTGAACGTGACCTGATGGTGCGTATGCCGGTGCAGGACGAGATTGAAGTCGAAGACCTGACCCAGACCATTACCGCAGCGGCACAATTGCCGGGCAACAGCGCCGATGTGACCAAGGTTGATGTGGTCGGCGGTCAGGTCGGTAACGAGCTGTATGTACGTTCTGCAGGTGCCGTGGCACTGGCACTGATCCTGATGCTGATTTACGTCACCATCCGCTTCGAGTTTAAACTGGCGATGGGTGCGGTGCTGTCCCTGTTCCACGATATTATCGTGACTGTGGGTATTTTTGCGATGATGCAATGGCCGTTTGACCTGACCGTATTGGCAGCCCTGCTGGCAATTATCGGCTTCTCGCTCAACGATAACATTGTGGTCTCGGACCGTATTCGTGAAAACTTCCGTAAAATTCGGGGCGCTTCGCCGCTGGAAGTGGTCAACATTGCCTTAACCGAAACCTTACGTCGTACCATCCACACTTCGATGACACTGTTACTGGTGGTGGTGGCGATGATGCTGATGGGCGGTGATGGCCTGAAATGGTTCTCGATTGCCATGTTTGTCGGTGTCTTTGTCGGGACTTATTCTTCGATTTATATTGGTACCGCCTTTGCACTGTGGCGTGGTCTGAACCGTCAAGACTTTATTGTGCAGGTAAAACCGGAATTTGAAGAGGAAGAAATTCCTTAATTCTTATCCCTCCCATACCAGCAAAAGCCCATCTCCGGATGGGCTTTTTTAATGGCGGATCAGTTGCAGCTTGGGAAACTGAAATCCCTTACAGGAACGTTCAGAACGCCAGGCTACGGTCAGCATACAGCCACCAATCTTCAGATGCTGATAGGCAAACGTACCCAAGCCCTCATGATGGCAGAATCCACCCTGCTGATGCGGATGAACCCCGCTATTCAGCTGGTTCAGGCTCATGCGAATACCCAGCCCTGACGCTTTCAGAACAGCCTCCTTGGTGGTCCAGACCTTAAACCAGTAATCTGTCTCCTGGCCATAAGCCTGCCACAATTCCCATTCAGCCGGATGAAACATGTGCCTGGCCAGACTCTCAAAGCGCACCTTGCGATCCAGATCTTCAACATCAACCCCAACATCTTGAAGCTGCTCGCTATAGGCCAGTGCATAATGCTGACGGCTGTGACTATGATTCAGGGCCAACTGCGGATACGCAGGCAAAAACGGCTTGCCATACGCAGTACGGTCAAAATCTTCCGAGCAGATTGGCGCGTTTAAATAGGCCGATAGGCGCTGGTTACGAAAAGCATAAATGGCCTGCTTCTGCTGCTGGATGTACGCTTTACGCTCCAGCGCCGGCTGCTGCGGTGCAATCTGTGCCAGACGGGCCAATTCTAAAATGATCTGTGCGCTCATATGTGGACGCATTCCATGCATAAACAAAAACCAGCGATCAAGATCACTGGTTTTTTCAAAGATAAGAAAGAAAGTTTAATTGCCCTGTACCAAACGACGTGCGCTGATAATCCCCGGCTGCTGCTCCAAACGTGCCAGCAGACGTGACAATTGCGCCAGACCTTTGACTTCAATTAACAGCTTCATATTGGCAATACCATCATTTTCGGAAATGGTATTCACCTGACGAATATTAATCTGATCAGAGAAAATCACCTGGGTCAGGTCTTTCAGCAGACCACGGCGATCATAGGCTTCCACCACAATCTGTACGCTTTGACCACGGGTTGGCTGCATTTCCCAGTCCGCTTCCACCGCACGCTCTGTCTCCTGGCTGATCATGCGGACATAATCCGGACAAGCCACCTTATGGATGCTGACACCGCGGTTCAGGGTGATATAGCCTGCAATGGATTCACCATGCACCGGCTGACAGCACTGGGCAATATGCAGCTCGACGTTATCCAGGCCATCAATCAGAATGCCATGCGCCGACAAGGTATGGCTGGCACGCGGATTCAGGGTTGGTTTTAATACCAGTTCCGGTTCATCCTGATCCAGATGCATATGCCGGTTGACCTGGTTAATCAGCGCATGCAGGCTGATTTCACCATTGACCAGACCAATCAGAATGTCTTCACCGAGTTTGACGTTAAAGTGATTGCAGTAATCATTCAGGTCAATACTTTTCGGGTGAATTGCCAGACGCGACAATTCCTTATTCAGAATATCACGACCGATTTCCAGATTCTTGCTGCGGTCCTGCTGTCTGAACCAATGGCGTAACTTGTCACGCGCCCGCGCAGTCTTGATATAACCGAGTGAGTTCACCAGCCAGTCGCGGTTTGGTTCACGGTCTTTCTTGGTCAGAATTTCGACCTGTTCACCGGTTTTTAAGGTATAGGTCAGCGGCACATAACGCTGATTGACCCGCGCGGCATAACATTTGTTACCGACTTCGGTATGCACATGGTAGGCAAAGTCTAGCACGGTCGAGCCACGCGGTAATTCTTTAATATCTCCATCGCGGCTAAACACATAAATCTTTTCAAAATCTTCAAACTCTTGCAGCTGCTCGAAGTTTTCAGTTTCATCATCGGACTTATGCGCACTGGCGTCGTTACGTTCCTGATAATGTTCCAGCACCGCGCGCAAAGAATGCAAACGATGATTGAAGGAATGATCGGTGGTTTTGCTGCCTTCTTTATAGTTAAAGTGTGAACACACGCCAAGCTCTGCTTCTTCATGCATTTCCATGGTACGGATTTGCACTTCCAGCGACTTGTTTTCAGCAATCACGGCAGTATGTAGCGAGCGATAACCGTTGGCTTTCGGATTGGTAATGTAGTCATCAAACTGATGCGGAATATGCCGCCACAGCTGATGTACGATGCCGAGCGAGTGATAACATTCTGGAATGGTTTTAACCAGTACCCGCACCGCGCGAATATCATAGAGCTGGTCGAAGCTCAGGTCTTTGCTCTTCATTTTTCGATAAATCGAATAAATGTGTTTAACCCGGCCGGTAATTTCCGACTCAATGCCATGCGCCGCCAGCTCGCTCTTGAGCTTATCAATTACAAACTGGATATATTGCTCACGTTCCAGCCGTTTTTCATTCAGTAAAGACGCAATTTCTTTATACCGGTCCGGCGCCAGATAACGGAAAGCCAGATCTTCCAGCTCCCATTTTAACTGGGCAATACCCAGACGGTGCGCCAGCGGCGAGTAAATGGTCAGAATTTCACGCGCCACCCGTTCCTGACGTTCTTTGGACGCAGTGGTCAGTTCACGTAAGGCATAGGTACGTTCAGCCAGCTTGATCAGCACCACACGCACATCTTCAGTGACTGAAATCAGCATTTTATAAATGCCGGTCAGATGCTCGCGCTGGTTGTTATTGAAGTGATCTTCCAGCCGTTTATTCTTTTCAATCAGCTCGGACAGCTTACCCATCGACAGGGTACCTTTGACCAGGGTATGTACGCTGTCACCGAAATGCTCACGCACTTCTTCCAGGGTCATCACCCCTTCACGCACACTACGGTACAGCATGGCAGCCGACAAGGTATCTTCATCGACATGCAAATGCGCCAGAATATCGGCCATTTCAATTCCGGTATACAAGGTATTGGACCGGTGCTTGACTGTCGTTTCCAGCTCTTTTTGTAACGTATAGGTGGCAACTTCTTCGAGTTTTGCTAATGCTGCCCCATCTAAGATGTCACGAACCCGGTCCAGCCATTCTGCCAGATCCTGTCGTGCTTGCTCGGCATGTTCTACAGTCGTTTCCTCAGACAATTCGTTTAATCGTCCAGGAAGTTGTTCACGTACTGTGACCATACCCTACTCCTACCTCTATATACTTCATTTTCTATAAATCGTTTATTGATTTTTCTTGCTCAAATAAGGCAATCGATTCTACATGACCGGTATGGCTAAACATATCCATCACCCCGGCTTTGCTTAAACGATAGCCCTGTTGCACCAGCATCCCCGCATCCCTTGCAAGTGTAGCCGGATTACATGACACATAAACGATTCTTGCCGCACCAAATTTGGGCACATAATGCATGACTTCCTCGGCACCGGAGCGCGGAGGGTCAATCAATAATGCATCAAATCCTTGATTTGCCCAAGAATGATGCGAAAAATCTTTTGTTAAATCTTGTGAAAAGAATTTCACCTGAGTTAACCCGTTCAGCTGGGCATTTTCCGCACCACGATGCACCATTTCATCTGAACCTTCCACGCCAACCACCGTACCACTTTCGCCGACACAGCGCGCCAAAGGTAAAGAGAAATTGCCTAATCCACAAAACAGATCCAGCACACGCTCACCTGCCTGCAACTGAAGCAAATCACATGCCAGCTTGACCATTTGCGGATTCACGGTGGAATTTACCTGGGTAAAATCCAGTGGATGAAAAGCAAATTTCAGCTCAAATTCCGGCAGTGCATAATGCAGACGCATGGCCTGATCGGGTTGATCTACACGTTGCACACTGTCTGGTCCCGCAGGCTGCAGATACAGTTGCCATTGTTTCTGTAACGCAAATTTGAGCAGTTGGTTGACATCTGACTCAGATAATTTTTCCGTATGCCGGACCAACAGGGCAATTTCCGTGTCACCCATTGCCAATTCTACATGACCAATGTCGGCTTTGCCTTTTAGACTTTGGAGTAGTTGTTTCAGGCGGGTGATTGAACCGAGTTCACGGTCCAGAATCAGACAGCGGTCAATTGAGGTCAGCCGGTTGCTCTGGCGTTCCCGGAAACCGACCACCAGTTTGTCTTTATTCGGGAAATAACGCACCCCGATCCGGGCACGGCGGCGATAATCCTCCCGGGTTGAACGTAACGGTGTCAGCCATTCATCCGGTTGAATGCCGGCAAAATGCTGCAGGTGCGACTTGAGTACATCCTGTTTTAAACGAATCTGCTCATCCAGCTGGATATGCTGCATATTGCAGCCGCCACAGACACCAAAATACGGACACGGCGGCTCGACCCGCATCTCGGCAGGTGCAGATAACAGTTCGATACAGTCGGCTTCTTCTAACCGTTTGGTGACATGATGAATCCGTGCTTTGACTGTTTCACCCGGCAAGGCACCCTGAATAAACACCTTCTTGCCGTGTTTATCCTGCGGATGTTCAGGCTGTGAACCATAGTGTGCAATCCCGCGCCCTTCATGGGACAGCGACTCAACCTGAAAGGTATGGATCAGGGGTTGAGCTGGACGAGCGGATGGACGATGTTTCATGAGCACCTAAAGTGTGGAAGATGGGAAGTCTGCAGCAGTAAAGTATGTGGCTTGTGCATTCTGGCGCCAGGCTGCGAGGAACTCGCCATGCTGTGGCAGGCTGGATAAATACTGGATGGTGGTCTGAACCCACAGGCGATGATCATCCAGCTGCAACTGCCCTTTCAGCAAGAGCCAGCGCAGATAGATCAGCCAGGTATTCAGCACATCACCTTCACAATAGCTGGTGAGTTTGAGCCATTCACCGGCGCGGATATATTCCGGCACATGATAACCGGCTTCACCGCGTTTACCCGGAAAACCCAGCAGATGCGCCATATCATCCAGTTTCTGGAAATTCCGGCCATTAAACATGGCCATCACATCCATCAAGTCAATATGCCGCTGATGATAGCGGTTCTGGTAGTTATTATAGCGCTTTTGCGTGTCAATTTCGCCCTGATCAAACAGACTTGGCGCAGACAGGCCATGATACATGGCACGATATAAAATCACCGGCAAATCAAACTGCGAACCGTTCCAGCTCACCAGAGTCGGATGACGCTTGTCAAAAATCGACAGAAATTTTTTCAGGATTTCGGCTTCGGTATACTGTTCCCGGCTAAAAGAAAACAGGGTCATTAAGCCGGTTTCATCAATCCACAGGCCGGAAATACAGACAATTTCATGCAGCGGCAAACGCTGAAAATCCATACCCGATTCCTGACGGCGCAGCTTCATCAGCGCCTGCTCCAGATCTGCCTCAGGCAAATCTAGACCATACAGATGCGCCCCCGACTTCAGGTCGGTCCATGTTTCAATATCAAATACCAACACAGGTAGACGCATAATTTTCTCTACAGCTTGACGGCGGTTTATTCAGGATCTTGAACGGAAAATAAACCGGTTGATAAATAACGGTCACCCCGGTCGCAGATAATGCAGACAATCACCGCATCCGGGTTTTCTTCTGCCAGTTTCAGCGAAGCCCAGACTGCACCACCCGATGACGTTCCGGCACTGATGCCTTCTTTTTGCGCCAGTTTACGCATGGTCCGCTCGGCTTCAATTTGTGGAATATCAATAATCCGGTCGACACGACTACGATCAAAAATGGTCGGTAAATATTCTTCCGGCCAGCGGCGAATACCGGCAATGCTGGAACCATCTGAAGGCTGTAAACCGACAATCTGAATATCCGGATTCATTTCTTTCAGGTATTTGGATACCCCCATAATGGTGCCGGTGGTCCCCATCGAGCTGACAAAGTGGGTAATTTTACCGCCAGTTTGCTGCCAGATTTCCGGTCCGGTGGTCAGGTAATGCGCTTCGACATTGTCCGGATTACCAAACTGGTTCAGTACCAGACCTTTGCCTTCGGCCTGCATTTGCAGGGCCAGATCACGCGCTCCTTCCATGCCCTGTTCTTTGGTCACTTCAATCAGTTCGGCACCATAGGCACGCATGGCATCTTTACGTTCCTGACTCATGTTGTTCGGCATGATCAGCTTCATCTGATAACCACGCATGGCAGCCACCATGGCCAGTGCAATCCCCGTATTTCCGCTGGTGGCTTCAATCAAGGTATCACCCGGTTTGATCTGACCGCGCTTTTCCGCCTGCATAATCATGTTATACGCTGGGCGGTCTTTGACTGAACCTGCCGGATTGTTGCCTTCCAATTTGGCCAACACCGTGGCTTGGGTATGACTTGCAAGACGCTGCAAGCGTACCAATGGCGTTTTGCCCACATAATGATCTAATAGAAATTCATCGGCTTGGAAATCAGGGGTGGTATTACTCATTATTTGCACCTTTCTCTAGGTGCGCATATTGTATGAAAAAAACCACCCGCCTGCACTCTTTTCACCAGCTTTTTCGTGAAAGTGCTTAAAGCACAGTCAGTTTTAAAATAAAGCATGCTAAACTGCTCGGCAGAACGAATAAACTGCTTTAACCATGTCAAATATCAATAAAAAGTTATTTAAGCGCCTACATTTAAATCATGCTTATGGGCAACTGATTGCCCTGATATTTGTGCCCATTATGGTGCTGGCGGCAGTCGGTGCAGGGCTGGTTCTGACCGAAACCTCGAATGCAGCGCGCGCCCAGCAAAAGCAGATGGCGATTGCGATTTTAACCCGCTATGAAATGCTGTCTGAAGTGGCCTTGCAGCAGCTCAACACCTTTCCCTGGCAATATGAGCAGGCGCGCAGCTATATGCAAAACCTGCTCAATGAAAAGCATTTACTTCGGACTGCCATTATTGATTCCCAAGGCCGTAGCCGCCTGAGTATGGGCTATCAAGATCAGGCCGGCTGGCCCAGTTTTCCGCGCGATGCCGCCTTCTTTGGCCCCATTCAGCATAAAGACAGCCATGTCTATGGTTTACGTATTGATGAAAGCCAGAGCCAGTATGCCTGGCTGCTAATCGAACTAGACAATCAACCCCTGGAAATTGCCCGTTATCGGGTCATGACCGTGCTGATTACCACCGGCCTGCTGACCCTGATGCTTCTGTTGCTGTGTCTAAATTTCTATTCGCGCCGCTGGATTGCGCCAATGTACGAAATCCGTATGCAACTGCAACGCCTGAATGCCGACACGCTAGATCAGCACATGGTAATTAACAGTACCGGCGAGCTGCGTTTATTGCAGCGTGATATTGCCAATGTGGTCAAGCGTCTGCATTTCAGCTTTCTGGAACTAAAAGAACATACCGAACAGACCGAAGATGACTTGCGCCGCACCCTAGATACCTTGGAAGTCCAGAACATTACTTACCGTCAGGCACGTGACCAGGCGATTTCAGCCAACCAGTCCAAATCGGTCTTCCTGGCCAATATCAGCCATGAATTACGTACTCCGCTGAACAGTATTGATGGCTTTATCCATTTATTACTGCGCCAGGGTAATCTCAGCAATGAGCAGAACCTGTATCTGCAAACCATTCGTAAATCCTCTGCGCATCTGCTGGCACTAATTAACGATGTCCTGGATTTCTCGAAAATTGATGCCGGCAAACTGGAACTGGAAACCGCGCCTTTTGATCTGGAAGAAGCCATTTATGATGTAATGGATATGCTGTCACCACTGGCCGCGCAGAAGCAGATTGCGATGGCTTTTTATTATGCCGACAACGTGCCAAAGCATGTGATTGGCGATGCCCTGCGCTTTAAACAGGTGCTAACCAACCTGATTTCCAATGCGATTAAATTCACCCCGGATGGTGAAATTATTGTACGCGCACGCATTGAGCATGAAGACATCGGTCAGAGCATGATTCATTTTAGCGTGCAGGACAGCGGTATTGGTTTAAGCGGCACCGACCGGAAAAAACTGTTTGAATCCTTCTCGCAAGGCGATGCCTCTGTGACCCGTCAGTTTGGCGGTACCGGTCTGGGTCTGGCAATTTCCAAGCAGCTGGTGCACCTGATGCAGGGCCAGATTGGCTTTGAAGACAACCAGGAACGCGCACCGACTGAAAAAGGCTCAACCTTCTGGTTTACCGCCGTGTTTAGCATTGATGAAGATGAAATTATTGTGCATCCACGCTTTGCCAACAAGCATGTGGTGTCCTATCTGGCGCATCCGGCAACCGCCAATGTGCTGCGTCACTATCTGGAAAACTATCAGGTCCAGCATACTGAAACCACTTCGATTCTGGACTTATTCAGCCGACTCAATCACCTGTCTACACCGGAAGAAGACACCTGGTTAATTGTCGATCATAGCGGTGACACCGAAGCCTTACTGAAAGAAATTCGCAGCCGCTATCAGGGCAATCTGGCCATTTACGGCTACCAGATGGCGCTTGATCTAAGCATGCTGAATGAATATCGCACCCGCCCGCTGTATCAGCCTTTAAGCCGTGGCGCGCTGATTCAGTTACTGAACAATGAAAATCCGTTTGAAGATACAGGCACCGAAGTCTTTGATGGACAGGGGCTGCATGTGCTGGCGGTAGATGACCACTTGCCAAACCTGATTGTTTTAGAAGCCTTGTTAGGTGAACTGAATGTCACCACCACCAAAGCGCTGAGCGGTCAGGAAGCCCTGAATATCCTGCAAGAGCGGATTGAACAGGATGCCAAACCGTTTGATCTGGTGTTTATGGATATTCAGATGCCGGTGATGTCCGGGATTGATACCACCCGCGCCATCCGCTCGCTGGAGTCCACCCTCGACAAGCATAAACGCCTGCCAATTATCGCCCTGACCGCGCATGCGCTGGCCGATGAAAAACAGAATCTGCTGAAGGTCGGCATGGATGATTACGTCACCAAGCCAATCCAGATTGAACAGATCATCCAGATTCTGACCCACTGGACCACTGAAAACTTTAACAAGGTGCCAGCAGTGGAAAAAGCCGTGGTAATTGAAGCACTCGATCCGCTGGTTCTTGACTGGCAGCAAAGCCTGATGCTGGCCGCCAACAAGGAAGATCTGGCGCTGGATCTGCTGCGCATGCTGCTCGACAGCTTTGCCACCGAACTGCATGAAATGCAGCAGCTAATTGAACTGGAAGATTTCCCGCAACTGGAGCATGTGCTGCATCGTCTGTATGGCGCCACCCGTTATGTCGGCACCCCAAGCCTGCAGGAAGCTACCGGTTCTTTTGAGCAGTTTGTTTCGACCTTGCGTAAAGAACGCCGTAAAGCCGATGATGCCTTTATTCAGGAAGTGCTAAGACGCTTTGATGAATTACAAGCCGTGATTGCCCAGGTTGAACATGCCGCCGAGCAGATTCTAAACAAGCACACGCAGTAGTCTGACTCGACTAAAGTCAGGGTGTTGAAAGATGGATGTGACTGCCCTGTCATGTATCATGCGTATCTGCATGCTATGCTCAACAGAGGAAAAATAAGAGTTTAGACCATGACCATACAGGTAGAAAAAAATAACGGCATTGCCATTGTGCGGCTGAATCGCCCGGAAAAACGCAATGCCATGAGCTTTGCATTATTAAAACAGCTGGTCAAAACTGCCCGGCAGCTAAAAAAAGACCGCAGCTTGCGCTGCGTCATTCTGACCGGTGAAGCCGAAGTGTTTAGTGCCGGTATTGATCTGGCCGATTTAAACAATTCGCAAAATCGTGCCTTTGCCGCCTGGGAATTACTCAAACCCGGCCAGAGCCTGTTTCAAAAAGCCTTTCTGATCTGGCAGGAATTGCCCGTCCCTGTGATTGCTGCGATTGAAGGTTACTGTTTTGGAGCGGGGATGCAACTGGCACTGGCAGCAGATATTCGTATTGCCCATCCTAAAACCCAGATGTCAATTATGGAAAGCCGCTGGGGGCTGGTACCGGATATGGGTCTGAGCCGCTCTTTAAAAGGCCTGATTGGCCTGGACCTGGCCAAAGAACTGACCCTCACTGCCCGCATTTTTGAAGCACAATATGCCAAAGAAATTGGCTTAGTCACCCACTTAAGTGACACGCCGCTGGATCATGCCCAGATTCTGGCGCAGGAACTGGCGCAGCGTTCTCCGGATGCGCTGGCTGCGGCCAAACAGGTGCTAGATGCCATGGAACATAATCCACAAAAATCCTTACGTCTGGAAAAAATCTGGCAGCTGAAATTACTGCTTGGCAAAAATAGTCAACTGGCGCGTAAAAAAGACAAGCAACCTGACACCAGTTTTTTACCGCGTCAATTTAACTAAGCACAGAGCATCAAGATCGGGAAGAGAAGCATGAGTTTTGATCGCAATACGCCCATCGCCTTTCTGGGTATGGGCTTAATGGGCACACGCATGGCAGCACGTCTGATTCATGCCGGTTTTCGGGTCGCGGTCTGGAACCGCACTGCTGCTGCCTGTGAGGAACTGCTGGACATGGGTGCTGAAGCACTGGCCCTAGAAAAGATTGGTCAATATCCGGTAATTTTAAGCTGCCTGGCTGATGACAATGCAGTCCAAGCCGTTTTTGAGCAGATTCAGCCGCATTTACAGGCCAAGCAAGTGATTGTGGATTTCTCCAGCCTGTCTGTGGATAAAACCCTGACACTGGCTGAACAGGCAGCCCGTCAGCAGGTGAAGTGGATTGATTCACCAGTGTCGGGCGGCACAGCGGGCGCAGAACAAGGCACCCTGGTTATCTTTGCCGGCGGTGATGCCGCCACCATTGAAAAACTGACCCTGATTTATAATGTGCTCTCACAGCGCGTGACCCGTATGGGCGCCAGTGGCACCGGACAGGCCACCAAAATCTGTAATCAGCTGATTGTCGCGGCCAACAGTACCCTGATTGCCGAAGCTGTCGCGCTTGCAGCTCAAGCTGGGGTAGACACCACTTTACTGGCACCTGCACTGGCCGGCGGATTTGCCGACTCTAAACCGTTTCAGATTCTAACCCCGCGTATGGCCAGCCATAGCTTTGAACCGGTGCAGTGGAAAGTCCAGACCCTGTCCAAAGACCTGAACAATGCCCTGACCCTGGCCGCGCATTATCAGCTGAATATTCCGGTGGCACAGCAGGCTTTGCAACAACTGCAAGCGCATCAGGCCAAAGGCTTTGCGGAAGCAGATTTATCCACGGTCATTCAACAGGTGGAACAGACCACTTAATTTCACCCTTTGCACAGGGAATGCAGGACATTGTTTATGACGAAACTTGCCGTAAATCTTTCTATGATTTTTACTGAAGTGCCGCTACTTGAGCGCTTTGCACTGGCCAGACAACACGGCTTCCAGCATGTTGAAATCCAGTTTCCGTATGAACTGAGCATTGCGCAGATTCAAAGCCAGCTAACCTTGCATGAACTGACGCTGTGCCTGATTAATGTTCCGGCCGGAGATTTAATGCAAGGCGGCAACGGGCTGGCCGGTGTGCCGGGCAAGGAAATCGAGTTTCGTCATGCCGTTGAACAGGCCATTGAATACGCGGTTGCACTCAAAGTGCCAAGTGTCAATATTCTGGCTGGTAAACAGCCTCAGGATGCCGATCTGCTGCCTTGCCTCAGAACACTGGCCGAGAACCTAAAAATGGCCAGCCATATGCTTAGCAGCCAGCAGATCCAGCCGGTAATGGAAATGATTAATGGCACCGACATGCCGCGCTTTTTAGTACAGAACATTGCCCAGGCCCAAGAGATGCTTGAAGCGGTGCAACATCCGGCGCTAAAAATGCAGTATGACTGCTATCACATGGCCATGATGGGTGAAAACGTACTGGAAGGACTGATCGAGAATATCCAACAGATTGGCCATATCCAGTTTGCCGACTGCCCGGGTCGTCATGAACCGGATACCGGCGATATTGCCTTTGCGGAAGTGTTTGACTGGCTCAAACACAGTGACTATACAGGCTATGTGGCGGCGGAATATCGACCGAGCAAAGATTCAGCAAATTCCTTTGCGTGGAAAAACAAATACTTTGCCGAATATCTATAATTCGGCTCTGTCATAGATTTGAAATTTAGGCTCAAAGCCGCTATATTAGACAATGAATAATTGTCAGGAAATTATACCCTTTATGAATTTAGAACCATCGCCCGGCGCTTCTAATTCTCACGATCTCGCAATGACTTCCCCAAACAATGACGTACACGCTTGCCTGCAAGTTGTGCGCGATGCCCTTGAAGATGTAAAAGCCAAAGAAATTGTTGAGCTTGATGTTAGCAGCATCAGCAATGTTGCAGATGCTATTGTGATTGCTAGCGGCACCTCAACCCGTCATGTTAAATCTCTTGCTGACAACGTTGCTGAAGAAGCACGTAAAGCAGGCTTCCGCCCGATTGGTATGGAAGGTGAACGCGATGCTGAATGGATCTTGATTGATCTGGGTATCGTGGTGGTACATGTCATGCTTCCAACTGCCCGTAAGTTCTACGACCTAGAAAGCTTATGGCGTACAGCACCTGAATCTGTAAACTAAGATTTCCCAAAAAGCGACCTGAAGGTCGCTTTTTTATTGGATCAAAACAAGAGCTGATCACAGCAGAAAAATACACCCACTGATCTTTCCACCTCCCAATAGCTGAACTTAAACCACTTGGTCGTGCCTCTCCCCCCCATCTCAACGCTTTCATCGTATGTAACGAAAAAGACTCTATTTATACCCAGATATAAAAAATCCCCCTCAATCGAGGGGGATTTTGAAAGCGGGTATCGGACGTCTTAGTGACCCGTACCGTTAATCGCTTTGGTCATGTCTTCAACCACTTTCTTGGCATCACCGAAGACCATCATAGTCTTGTCGTTATAGAACAGGTCATTGTCCAGACCTGCATAACCAGTCGCCATTGAGCGCTTGATCACCATAATAGTACGTGCTTTATGTGCTTCCAGAATTGGCATACCGTAAATTGGCGAGTTTGGATCGTCTTTGGCTGCCGGGTTGACTACGTCGTTGGCACCTATCACCAATACCACATCCGTTGCCGGGAAGTCCGAGTTAATCTCGTCCATTTCCAGAATGTCTTCATACGGCACGTCGGCTTCAGCAAGCAAGACGTTCATGTGACCTGGCATACGACCCGCCACCGGGTGAATCGCAAAACGCACCGTTACACCCTGCTCTTTCAGCAAGTTGGCCAGTTCTTTCACCGCATTTTGCGCACGGCCTTGTGCCATACCATAACCCGGTACAATCACCACGCTGTCCGCATTGGACATTAAGAAGCCGGCATCATCTGCAGAACCTGAACGGTAGTTACGCTGTACCTGCTCACCCGCACCTGCTGTAGGCGCTGCCGCCCCACCCATCGCACCACCAAACAGAACGTTGATGATTGAACGGTTCATAGCTTTACACATGATGTACGACAGAATTGCACCTGAAGAACCAACCAGTGAACCCGCTACAATTAGCATGTTGTTTTCTAAGGTAAAACCAATCCCTGCTGCCGCCCAGCCCGAGAAGGAGTTGAGCAGAGAAACCACCACCGGCATGTCGCCACCACCGACTGGCGCAATCCAGACCCAACCAAAGGCTAAAGCCAGTGCGGTCATGGCCCAGAACGAAGTCATGCTACCGCTTAAGAAGAAGTGAATCCCAAAGCCCAGCATGGCAATGAAAATCAGTGCCTGAACCGGTTTAACCCAGCCACCCGAAATGGTCTTGGCCCATTTTTTCGCTGCCAGTTTACCGTAAGCAAATACCGATGCAGTAAAGGTAATCGCACCAACAAAACAGCCCACGAACAATTCAAACAAATGCACTTTGCTCATTTCATGGAAGCTGACGCCATTGGCTGCCAACAGCTCTGGACCCAGTTCAACCAGCTTGTTGTTATGAATAATCGCTGCAATTGCAATTAACACCGCTGCCAGACCGACCAGTGAGTGCATCAGTGCTACGGTTTCTGGCATTTGCGTCATCGGTACGGTACGCGCACGGGCAATCCCGACAATGGCACCCAGAATCATCGCCCCCACAATCATCCAGATAACCGGATGATCCGCCACAAAGAAGGTAGTCAATACGGCAATCGCCATGGCGATCATGCCGTAACGGTTACCAGCAATCGCCGTTTTTGGCCCAGACAGGCCTCGTAAAGTTAAAATAAAGAGGACAGCCCCAATCAGGTAGAACCAATCCGCATAGTCTCGAATAAATTCCATCAATTAGCCCTCTTTTTTCTTTTGTTTTGGTTTAAACATTTCCAGCATACGCGCAGTCACTGCGAAGCCACCGAAAATATTAATACTGGCCAGGAATACTGCAATCGCACCAAGTACGCTCACCACGTTAATGCTCTGGAACTGCACATTGGCATCCACACCTAACACAGGCAAGCCGACCGTTTGAATCATCGCCCCCACGATAATGATCGAAGACAGCGCATTGGTTACCGCCATCAGTGGCGTATGCAATGCAGGTGTAACCCCCCAAACCACGTAGTAACCTACGAAAATGGCCAGGACAAAAATTGTAATTGTTTCAACCATGACTGTTCTCCTTAACCTCGTTTCAACAGCACTTGGCCGCCGTGCGTAACCAGTAGGGCTTTTTGAATTTCATCGTCCTGACTGATGGCAAAATTCTTTTCACTATCAAAAAGGGTTTCCACAAAATTCAGCACATTACGTGCATACAGCGCCGATGCTTCAGTAGAGACCGTTGATGGAATATTCGGAATACCGAGAATTTTCACGCCGTTGTCAGTCACCACGGTTTCACCGCATTGAGAGCCTTCAACGTTACCGCCCGTTTCTACCGCCATATCCAGAATGACTGAACCCGGTTTCATCTTGGCCACAGTTTCCGCCTTGATTAATCGTGGTGCATCACGACCTGGTAACAGCGCTGTGGTAATCACGATGTCAGCATTGGAAACAGCTTTATCGACAATGATGGCCTGATCTTTGATGTACTGTTCGCCCGGCATCCAGCCATAGCCGTTTTTAGCAGCATCAGCAGCTTTTTGCTGTTCTTCTTCAGACATCGGCACGTCTAGCCATTTTCCGCCCAGAGATTCAACCTGATCTTTGGCAGTTGGACGCAGGTCAGTGGCTTCTACCACCGCACCCAGACGTTTTGCGGTCGCAATCGCTTGCAAACCGGCAACCCCCACCCCCATGATCACGACACGGGCAGGTTTGACTGTCCCTGCTGCGGTCATCAGCATCGGGAACATACGCTGGTATTCAGCTGCAGCCAGCAATACCGATTTATAACCGGCCAGGTTGGCTTGTGAGGACAGCACATCCATGTTTTGCGCACGGGACAGGGTCCTTGGCAATAATTCCAGAGCAAATGCAGACACCTGCTGTGCAGCAAATTGGTCAAGTTCAGTATTGCGGTATGGGTCAAACATTGCCACTACGGTAGAGTTAGGAGCAAGTTTTTGAATTTCTTCACCTTTCGGCGCGCGAACTTTCAAAATCATTTGACTGCCGGTATAGGCATCATCTGTAATTTTGGCACCCACGTGCTCATAGGCGCTATCGATATAGGCAGCTTTTAAGCCTGCACCACGTTCAATAACCACGCTATGACCCGCGTTGATCAAC
The DNA here is from genome assembly GCF_000369465.1 of Acinetobacter sp. CIP 53.82. Taxonomy (NCBI): domain Bacteria; kingdom Pseudomonadati; phylum Pseudomonadota; class Gammaproteobacteria; order Moraxellales; family Moraxellaceae; genus Acinetobacter; species Acinetobacter sp. CIP 53.82. The sequence goes on from NZ_KB850046.1 coordinate 826,586, forward strand.
TTCTTTACTGTCTCTGGCGTTGCAGCGACACGATTTTCACCGACGACAGTTTCGGTTGGGATTCCGATCTGCATGAGCGTTCCTCAAGCTAATTTTTCTTAAGTAAACATCGCCAAAACGATGCTTCCCCTCAGGTTATGTCCTTGTTGAATTTTTGGATTCTAATTGAACTTTTTTAAATTACCACCCAATATTTATTTAATAAATACCCATATTTTGAACTGATGATTCATAAAAAGAAGGGTGGCAGATATAATTGATCAGTTTGGCTTTCTATTCTTCATGGCACTACTCTGGAAATAATGTGTATAAATTTTCAGCACAGCTCCTGACTTTTTACAGCGAATTGCGTCCTGTTCTGTTTTTTCTTTCCTTAAAATTGATTGTTTTGACAAATCTTATCGTGTAGTGCCGGCTTACAACAGGCTGATAAATACCAATAATGAACGGCTTTTTCGCAGCAAAAAATGAACATCCAGTTCATGATTGGCTGAAATGACATCTTAATCACAGAAGAATCGAGGATAAATTGGTCAAAACTGCCCAATGTTCGGGCAGAAAAGTAAATCCTGCGGCAAATGCACCGATTGGCTAAATGATTTCCTGCCCGCTGATCTGGCCTTAACCTATACATCTGGTGGTAAAAGCGCGATAAAAAATTAAAAGTTTTTTTATTGATCATTTTGCCTGATGATGAATAAAGCAGTGCAACTGCTTAAATTTGCGTATTTTGCACTATTTTTGTGCAACAATTGCCCGCAAGACATCAATAGATCTTTGCCCGAAATAAACCATCTTAAAATTTTCATAAAATGAGAATAAAGCCTATCTTTACACATTCATTTCTTCGAGCAGACAGCTTATACTCAACGCATGAAAATCTGGTGACACCTGCCCTCTTGATTAAATTGCTCTGAATATGTCCATTTCCTTGACCAGAACGCAGTTAGGTTCACTGTTTGCACTATGCGCGGCCTTTTTATTTAGCACCAAAGCTATTTTTATCAAGCAAGCCTACGCACTTTCACCTCTGGTGGATGCCACCACCTTAATGACCCTGCGGATGGCCAGCGCACTGCCGTTTTTCCTGCTGATCTGCTGGTTTAACCGGCATCGCAATACCCAGATTCAGCTGCGCGAATGGATACTGCTCGTGGCTGCCGGGCTGCTCGGCTATTATTTTGCCAGCTGGCTCGACTTTCTGGGGCTCATGTTTATTAGCGCCTCACTGGAACGGATTATCCTGTTTCTGTATCCCACCTTAACCGTTCTAGCCAGCAGCCTGATCTACAAGCAGCGCTTAAGCCTGAAAACGATACTGGCCTTGCTGCTCAGTTATGGTGGAACGGTACTGGTGATGTTACAAGAACAGCAAAACATGCCAGATGGCCATTCCTTCTGGCTTGGTGCCAGTCTGGTATTTGCCAGTGCGGTGGCTTTTGCCGCCTATTTGCTGGTGACGCCACGGCTGATCCAGAAATTTGGCAGCTGGAATTTTACTGGCCTGGCGCTAAGTGTGGCCTGTTTCGGCACCCTGCTGCATTATCTGCTGGCCGTACCGGAGCCGCTGCAACGGCTGAGTCAGTTACCGGGCAGCGTCTATGCCTATGGCATTGGACTGGGCATTCTGGTCACGGTGTTGCCAACCATTTTATTAATGCAAAGTATCGAACGCCTGGGAGCGGCCCATTCGGCCATGATCGCCTCTATCGGCCCGATTCTGACCATTGTGCTGGCCACCCTGTTTTTAGATGAATATTTAAACGCCTGGCAATGGCTGGGTTGCGCCCTCAATATCATTGGGGTAATGATGATTAGCCTGTCCAAGAAAAAGCTGATGGCCTGATCCATGATCAGTCAGCTCAGCCTGTTCCGGACTGCTACGCATGTATCTCGCACGTGCAAAAAGAATGTTGCAAATGGTGATCTTTGGCCGTCATGCTGAATATTACCGAAGATGCGATTGAATGAATTAACCTGAACTGGACCTTGTATGAATACCTCTCCCGATATTAGTCAGGATAAAACCCTGCTCTGGCTTATGGCGCTGGCTTGTGGTCTATGTGCAGGGGCCAACTATTATTGCCAGCCGCTGATTAACTCGATTCATACTTATTTTCAGGTGCCGGAATCCCAAGTCGCACTCACGGTGACGTTTGCCCAGGTGTCCTATGCACTGGGGCTGTTATTTATTGTGCCAGTTGGCGATACTGTCAATAAAACCAAATTCATTCCACTGCTGATGTTTCTGGCCGCGTTTGGCCTGTTTCTATGTGCCTTTTCAGTGAATCTGCCAATGCTCTGGATTGGCACCATCATGACCGGGCTATTTTCAGTGGCCGCACAGATTCTGATTCCGTTTGCCACCATGTCGGTCAAGCCGGAGAAAATGGGCGAAGTGGTCGGACTACTGATGAGTGGTTTACTGGTCGGGATTTTACTGTCGACCAGTCTGGCCGGACTGTTGTCCAATTTATATGGCTGGCAGCTGATTTATATCATCAGTGGCGTGTTGATGATGGGACTGGCGATTATTCTGAAAAAACGCTTGCCACATATTCCGACGGCGCGCATGGCCTATGGCAAAATCCTGCATTCGATGCTGCAACTGATCCGCCAAGAAAAACGGCTGGTCTATCGCGCCCTGATTGGTGCCAGTGCCTTTGCCGCCATGAGCGTGCTGTTTTCCACCATTGCGGTGTTACTTGGCTCCTCTTTTGGTCTGCCCGATGTCGCAGTCGGTTTAGTCACTTTAATTGGGGTATTCGGCGCACTCTCCACCAAAAAAATTGGCAAAATTGCCGACCGTGGCCATGGCAAACTGATCACCTGGGCCGGCCTCTCTTTATTGGCGGTCAGCTGGAGTTTCCTGTATTTCGGCGCGCAGTATTTATGGAGCTATATTATTGGTTTTGGCCTAATTAACTTAGGTCTGGCCAGTGTGCATACCAGCAACCAGAACGTGATTTTCCATTTACGCCCCGATGCCAAATCACGCCTGAATGCAGTCTATATGACCAGCTATTTTATTGGCGGCGCCTGCGGTTCTGCACTGGGCATTTACGCCTGGCATCATGGTGGCTGGAGCATGAGCTGTCTGGTTGGTTTAACCCTGGTGCTCTGCTCGGCCTGTTTTGCCTGGTTAGATCAGCAACATCTGCGCCGCCAGCAACTGGCTTAAAACTGTATAAATCGTGCAGACAGGTTTAAGACACCTGCACCATCGGATAATGTGGCTGGGCCGAATCAATACTGGCCGGATATTCCAGCAGAATCTGAATAAAGGATGGAATTAAGGCAGCAAAAATACTGGTTGCCCCAGCCAGAATGTCACGGTTTAGCAGGCTGTTATAGTTGGCACCGCCGCTGGCAAACTGGTGACGCAGACTGTCAAAACGTTTAAACACCGCCATTAGCAAGGCCACCGACTGTTTATTTTGCAAGGTCTGTTGCAGATCAATCTGCTCTTGGGCAGCGCGCTGCTGCCATTCATCGCGCGTGAGCTGTAAATGCTGATAGGCCCAGAATTCCGGATGGGTATACGGGTGCGCCAACAGGGCCTGAATCTGCTGCTGGTATTTTTCCCATAACACATAATCAATTTTTCGGGTTTCATCCTGCTGGTGCAGAAGCTGAAAAAACTGCTGTAACTGCGCAGCGGATGGACTGGCCGCATCTTCACGGTAAATGGCCTGAAAGGCAATCCATAAACTCATAAACTTGAAATCTAACTCCTGATCCAGACTCAGGGCTTTTTTAAACCAGCTCAGGCTGCGCTGTATTTTCAGATTAAAATGCACCGAATTTTCATTCTTTTTACTGCGGTAAATTTCCTCAACCACCAGCATCTTTGTTATCCTTTTTCTTGTCTTACTGCATCAATGTAATGGTTTTTTTATTTTGTCTCAACCTTTTGATCCTTCAATTTATTTATTACCCGTCTATTTTCCAGCAAAAATAAATCTGAGTATTTTCCTTTTATTTAAATAAAATAAATAAAAAATCTGAAAGCTTAAAATATATTTAAAACACATTTTATCTAGCAGCTACTTAAAATAAAGAAATGTAAAGTTATATATAAAATCACGAAAAATGTAATTACACAAAAGATTACATTCTTAAAAATCCTATATAGGACAGCCAATTAAAAATGCCGGCTTAAAATCACCGCTTACAACTAAATAAGATGTAACAGAGCCAGGGTTTTTCATGAGATGTTTCATGTTAAAAAGAAGCTATCTGTTTTTCTCAGATGATTTCAGCGCGCTAGCGATAGCGTCGATATCTATAAAAGAGGTGTTCAAATGCAAAATCAAAACAATGGTTCAAACCAACAGCAACAGCAGCCTCAACAGCAAGGCAATCAGCAGCAGCAACAAGACCGTCTGCAGCAACAGCAACCTCAACAACAGCAAAATAACCAGCAACAAGGCAATCAGCAACGCCAGCAAGATCAACAGCAGCAACAGCCTCAACATCAGGGCAACCAGCAGCAACAACAAAACCAGCAACAGCGCCAGCAAAATGATCAGCAACAGGATCAGCTGCGCCAACAACAGCAACAGCCTGGCCAGCAACAAAACCGCCAGCAGCAACAGCAACAACCGCAGCAATATGGTCAACAACGCCATAACCAGAATGCGCAGCAGCAAAACAATCTCTTAGATGATGAAGATATGTAAAACCATTTTTTGTTTTTCACTTATTTTTATTATAAATAATCGAAGGAGATGATCATGGTCAACAATGCAAATGATCCACATGGGTACTGGCGTGACAACCATGCAGACCGTCCTTACTACAATGATTTTAAAAGAGATATCCCAGATATTGATTATGATCGAGACTTATCTTCTGCTTATGACCTCGGTACACGTGCCCGCAGTGAATATGGCACAGATCGCGACTTTGAAAGTTCTGAAGGCGACCTGAAACAGCGCTGGGAAGAGTTTAAAGCAGATTCTCGCTTAAAATGGGAACAGGCCAAGCACGCGATTAAAGATGCCTGGGATAGAAACTAGATTGCCCTCAGTCTGGTTCTAATACGGTTCAGAGTTATAGGTCATTATGACCTATAACTTTTTTATATCTAAGGGTTTTATCTCTGCAGATTTTCTATTTTGGGTTATCTATTTGATTTATATATTCCTATTATTTTTGCTTGACTACTTCAATAATACTCTGACTAATTGCCCGCGACAGCTGTTCCAGTTTTTTCTTTTTGGTGCCATTAAATATACAGCGATAATGATGCAGTTTATTCTGATACGAAATACAGTAAAAAAATGTTCCGACCGGTTTTTCCTTAGTTTCAGAGCCACCACGTTTTAATAAACCGGTACAGCCAACAAAAATATCAGAATCAATGATCTGTTTGGCATTTAAAACCAGCTGTTCTGTCACTTCGGCAGATTCAGGAGAGTATTTTTCCAGGAATTTCTTTGAAATTTTTAAAATACTGACTTTTAAATTGGCGTCATAACAAACCAAGCTGCCATTTAAAATATCGCCTGAATTTTTATTTAATGAAAAACGATAGGCCAGATACCCTGCCGAAGCACTTTCAATAAAGGTGACTTTTAATTTCTTTTTGGCAAGTAACTGGCAGCATTTATTCATTTATATCCATCCTGAATATAATTATTCCTTCCGATTTAAACATAGCTCTTTTTCAGTGCTTTTTTCTGAAAAGTAACATTTCATTTATTTTTTAAAATTAAAAATATAACCCTTTGATTTTTATACCTATAGGTTAATTGCCCATATACATACTTTACATGAAGTCACACAACTCAGGCTTAAGTTTCCAGCCAACTAGATTACTGTTTTCTAGGGTTAAATCATGGAGCAGAATAATGCCAACGGTCGTCAAACAAAGATTATTAGACATACTCAATGATGTGCCTGAAACCTATTTTGATCTGGTGTCGTTTTATTTAGATGCCGATATTGCTCCCGCCGCCAAACAACAAAAAGCCCTGTTCAGTTTAAAACATGAAATTGAAACCCTGCCGTTGGCCCTACCCGATTTCCCTCGCCAGCTGGATCAGCTGGAGCACTGGATGATCCAGCATGAACAGCAAGCCCAGCTCGAATTTGAATATTATTTAAAGCGCCGTGCCTGGGGACAGCCACGCGAATATTTTCACTGCTTGTCCGATGCTTATGAGTTTCTGATCAAGATTGCCCCGACCCAGCGTGCGCAGGCAGCCTGGCTCTACAGTTTTAGCCAGCACTGGGATGACCGGCGCTATACCGAGCTGATTCAGCTGTATCTGCAAGCTCTGGCCTATGGTCACACGCAGCAGCATCAGCTGTATCAGTTCAATGCACTGCTTGAAACCCTGCAGCTAGATAACTTTGTACTAGGTCTGGAAGATGGCTATTTTCATCAGGCTGCAATTCAGCTGGCACTGGCGTACTGCCCTACCGATTTCATGCCTTTGACCTTAGGGTTTCATATTGGCAAACACCTGTGCTCGCTGCATCAGCTGATCATTGCGAATGAACTAAAAGAACTCGGTATTCACACCCGCTGTTTTCAGCCACAGCAGCGTTCAACATCACGGCATACGCCCGTGCTACATGCCATTGCCAGTCTGGCCCCGGACGAAAAACAGCAGGCTCAATATCTGCGCCTAATTCAGCTGGGCTATGCCTTAAGCCAGCAAGGCATGAACGAAGAAAAAATCCTGCAGCGGCTGCATCTGCACGACATTATCCAGAAAATTTTCCAGCACAAAGCCCTGATGGGCAAATTCATTCATGACAATAAATGTATTTTTACCAACCGCAGCATCAACCAGTGGCTGGAAACCATCGAAGGCGTGGATGGTTTTATCCAGCAGCTGCTGGAAACCGACTGGATCCGTTTAGGTCAGGACCCGGAGCAGAGTAAATTCTGGCGTCTGATTCATCAGCAGGAAAGCCAGATGTTCGGGCTGTTTAACCGTACCGAACAGCAGTTTATTTATGACTGGATTCTGGGAGATGCCGCAGCACAGCATCCTGCCCCATCTGCGCTGCAAAGTACATCAGACCATTTTAAAACCAGCGATTATTTTAATTATATGGCCGAGCTGGAGCTGGAAGAGATTCAGCTCAAATACGCCCAAGGCTCATCTTTTAACGACAAAATCCGGCAGCTATTGCCTTATTTGGCCCCGCATAAATCTGCCAGCGATGCCGGACGCTGGTGTACCCAGCAATACAGCCAGGCCCTTTTTCCGGCGCTGTCGCAGGCGCTCGACCCAATGAATCATAAAAGTTAATTACGGAGAACAGCAACAATGAAAAAAGATCAACAACCGAGTGAAATGGCCGGTGCAGATGCGGCAAACCGACAGAACAGTAATGATAAATCCGTTCAATTAGACCCGTATCGCAGTGATGCGACACAACAGGCGCTCACTACCAATCAGGGTGTAAAAATTGCCGATAACCAGAACAGCCTCAGAGCTGGCATTCGCGGGGCCACCCTGCTCGAAGATTTTATTTTTCATGAAAAAATGACCCACTTTGACCATGAACGGATTCCGGAGCGTATTGTGCATGCGCGTGGCACCGGTGCGCATGGTTATTTTGAAGCCTATCCGGGCAATGAAAAATATACCAAAGCCCATTTTCTAACTACCCCAGAACATAAAACGCCAGTCTTTGTACGCTTCTCGACCGTACAAGGGCCGCGCGGCTCGGCAGATACGGTACGCGATATTCGCGGCTTTGCCATCAAGTTCTATACCCAGGAAGGCATTTATGACATGGTCTGCAACAATGCCCCGGTGTTCTTTATTCAGGATGGCATGAAATTCCCGGATTTTGTGCATGCCTTAAAACCGGAACCAGATACCGAAATTCCGACCGGTGCCAGTGCACATGACACCTTTTGGGACTTTGTTTCGCTGGTGCCAGAAACCTCACATGCGGTGATCTGGGCCATTTCCGACCGTGGTATTCCGAAAAACTTCCGCAGTATGCAGGGCTTTGGCGTACATACCTATCGTTTTATTAATGCCGAAAATAAATCGGTTTTTGTGAAATTCCACTGGACCCCGAAACAGGGCATGGCCGCCTTAGTCTGGGATGAAGCACAGAAAATTGCCGGTAAAGATCCGGATTATCATCGCCGCGATTTGTATCAGGCCATCGAAAACGGTTTCTACCCGGAATGGGAACTGGGCGTACAGATTGTGGAGCAGGAAGATGAAATGAGCTTTGACTTTGACCTGCTTGATCCGACCAAGCTGATTCCAGAAGAACTGGTACCGGTCATTCCGATTGGCCGGATGGTGCTCAACCGCAATATTGACAATTTCTTTGATGAAACCGAACAGGTCGCCTTCTGTCCGGCGCATATTGTGCCGGGAATCGACTTCACCAATGACCCACTGCTGCAGGCGCGGATTTTCTCCTATACCGACACCCAGCTCAGCCGTTTAGGGGGTCCAAATTTCCATCAGCTGCCAATTAACCAGGCCGTGTGTCCGTTTCACAATAACCAGCGCGATGGCATCCATCAAAGCCGGGTTCATCGCGGTCAGGCGGCGTATCAACCCAACTCGATTGACAATGACTGGCCACGAGAAACCCCACCCGCGGCCAAAGGTGGCGGTTTTGAAAGCTATCAAGAACGCATTGACGGGCATAAAATCCGTCAGCGCAGTCCATCCTTTAGCGATCACTTTTCGCAGGTGCGTCTGTATTTCAAAAGCCTGAGCCTGCCTGAACAGAAACACGTGGTCGATGCCTATGTCTTTGAGCTGAGTAAAGTGCAGCGCAAACCTATCCGTGAGCGTGTGGTGCACAATATGCTGGCCAATATTGATGCCAATCTGGCCAAAATGGTCGCCGATAAACTCGGCATTGCACTAGATGAAAGCCAGCTGCCGCCTGATCTACCCGAGGAAAAAACCTCAGCCAAGTTATCCATGACGGCATTTTTACCGCCGAATATTGAAGGCCGTAAAATCGCGGTACTGGTACATCCCCATGCCGCCACCGACAATATTGAGCCGATTCATCAATGGGCCTTAAAAGAAAATGTGATGCTGGATTTTCTGACACCCACCCCTGCCCCAACCACCACCATTGAAGATGACATGATTCCATCTGATGGGATGCAGCAGGCCGAACCCTCAGTGCTGTATGATGCAGTGATTGTGCTGGATGGCAACAATCTGGATGCCTTTAAGCGCGATGGGGTGGCCTGCCATTATGTGATTGAAGCCTATAAACATTTAAAACCGGTGGTACTGTTAGGGGATAAAGCCGAGCTGCTGGAACATCTGCGATTGCCGGCAGATGAAGGCGTATTTAGCGATGCCAGTTTCCAGAATGTGGCGGAAGGCTTTAAAGAAGCGATTCGTCACAACCGGGTCTGGGCACGTGAAGCCATTGCAGAATCTATTCCGGCTTAATTGTTCTGCACTCATACAAGCCAAACCAACAAAAGGGAAGCCAATGGCTTCCCTTTTGTTTGAATAGATGGATGAGATTCAGATTAGAACTTGATGTGCATAGTGCTTTCCTCTCACTTTAATCTGCAATCTGCGCCGCTTGATACCGCTCCAGCTCCTTGTCACTCGAGATCTGTGGAGGGGCTGCAATATCCAGCGGTTCTAAGCTCATTAAGGGCACTTTGATCTTCTTTCCCTTTGGGGTCTTCGGCTGATCTTCATCAACGGTAATTTTCTGAATAAACGTCGCCAACCAGAGTATAAACTCTTCTTTATTGCTGCTTTTTGGCACAATGCTCAAGTCCAGTTTCAGCTCGTTGGCATATAAAGGGTTGACCATCAGCTCATTAAAGTCGATGCAATTGACCAATAATTTAAGACGTGTTTTTTTGATTTCAGCACGCAGCTCAATCATTAACATATTTAAATCATTGATAATATCTCCTCTAAAGCCCTTATTTTGCTCGACATTTCTATAGATTATTTCAGAAAGTTTAATATACTGGGGCATATGATCATCCATTTATTATTCTGAATATAGTTATATTGAAGGATTTTGCGTAATTTTATGTAGTATTTAATAGATATTTTGCAAGAAAAGCGCGTCTTGTTACATTGGAATTACATATTTTTTTAAACAAATCAAATAACAACTATAATTTGTGAATTGATTGTCACTTTTTCCAGTGAATTAATTTTATTATTTTTATTTTTCTTAAGAGGATTATATATGTATTTTGATTATATATTCTAATTGAATTTAAAGATCATTTTCGAGAGTATTCATTTAATTTATAAAATAACTCAAGCTTAATATCAATAATTATAATTTATATTTTAACAATATAACAGTTAAAATAACAGCAGGCTAAAATATGAATATTCACCCGCACGCCTGCGGACAGCCAATAACAATCTTTTTTCGTCAGCCAGATTTTGTGCTACTATCTCGCCCCTGCACGCCCGGTGGATGTGAGTAAAACCCTCTGCCTTGTGCTGCCCAATCTGTGCGAATAGCGCCTCAGTTTTGTTTCCCATCGTTGCAAGGTTTGCTGTTGAATGTCAAATGTAAATACGCTTGAAAATATCCAACTGCCAAGAATTTCCGTGGCCCCCATGATGGATTGGACCACCCGGGATTATCGTTTCTTTGCGCGCCTGTTTAACCCAAACGTGATTTTATACACAGAAATGGTCTCCACTGGTGCCATTATTCATGGTGATGCCAAACGCCATCTGGACTTTAATCAGGAAGAACACCCGATTGTGCTGCAACTCGGCGGCTCCAATCCTCAAGATCTGGCCACTTGTAGCAAAATGGCGCAAGACTGGGGCTATGATGAAGTTAACCTGAATGTCGGCTGCCCAAGTGACCGCGTGCAGAACAATAAAATTGGTGCCTGCCTGATGGCCGAGCCTGATCTGGTGGCAGAATGTATTGCAGAAATGCGCCATGCGGTGGATATTCCGGTCACGGTTAAACACCGGATCGGGATTGATGACATGCATTCGTATGAAGAAATGCTGCATTTTGTCGATACCGTTGCCAAAACCGGCTGCAATAATTTTATCGTGCATGCCCGCATTGCGCTGCTACAAGGCCTATCACCCAAAGAAAACCGTGAAGTGCCGCCTTTACGCTATGAAGATATCTATCGTTTAAAGCAGGATCGCCCGGAGCTGATCATTGAAATTAATGGCGGCATTAAAACCCTGGCAGAAACACAGGCACATTTACAGCATGTCGATGGGGTGATGATTGGCCGCGAAGCCTATCACAATCCGTATTTACTGGCCGAACTGGGACATTTCTGGAATCTGCCCCTCCCGGACCGTTTCGAGATTATGCAGCAGATGATGCCATATATCGCACAGCGCGTGGCTGAAGGTGCACCGCTGTCGATTATCACCCGTCATATTCTGGGCCTGTTCCAGAACTTGCCAGGCGCACGCAAATGGCGTCAGGCCTTAAGTGGCGGCAATGCCAAAACCTTAAAAGATGTGGAAGTGGCCATTCAGAATATTCAGGCCGCGATGCAGCGTACTGAAAACTATCTGCAGGAACACGCTGTTCAGCCTTAAAAGATCAACAAAAAGCCCTCAATTGAGGGCTTTTTTTAGAATCAGATCGTAACCGGATTATGCCTGTTTGGCTTTTAGCTGATCGAGTTTTTTCAGAACTTCGGCCACGGCCACCATCGCAAAACTGGAAGTAACCACTACCGCCGAACCATAGCCACCACAGCGCAGCCCGGCACTGGCACAGACATCAGCACTGGAAAACGGATTATCAATTGAATAGATGCAGGTAATCCCGAACTTCTCTTTCGGCTTTTTACAGATGCCTTTGCTACGCAACTGGGCACGCAGTTTGGCGAGCATCGGGTCCTGTTCGGTTTTAGATAAATCAGCCACACGAATTTTCAGCGGATCGAGTTTACCGCCGGCACCGCCGGACACAATCAGCGGCACTTTATTAAAGCGGCAATACAGCATCAGCGCCAGCTTGGCTTTGACATCATCAATACAGTCCAGCACCACATCGGGCGTATGCGCCAGCAGGTCTTTGACATTGTCCGGGGTCAGGTAATCATCAATCAGGTTGATCTTGATGCGTGGATTAATAGCACGGCAACGCTCGGCCATAATTTCAATTTTTTCATGGCCCAAAGTGCTGCTCATGGCCGGTAATTGCCGGTTGATGTTGGAAGCGGCCACCACATCCATATCCACCAGGGTCAGTTCACCAATACCAGTTCGTGCCAAGGCTTCAACCGCCCAGGAACCGACCCCGCCGATACCAATCACCATGACATGACTGTTGGCATAATACTGAAAGCTGTCCTCACCATAAATTTTGGCAACACCGGCAAAACGGCGGTCATATTCATCATCTTGGAGCAGTTCAGTCATTGCACAATCAAATCTTATACAGGAGGGCTTATTTTAACGGTTTTTTCACATGGCGTGTGAGATTGGAGGATTTTTGCACGGCGCAACATCAGCGAGAGATTTAAATTTTAGGCCAGATGTAAAGCCTGTAACGAATTCTGCCAGATCATCTCAGCCAGTGCTGTCTGCTCCATCTGCAGGCTTTGCGCCAGCCCTTCAAGTACATAAGGCAAATTGGCCGGCGTATTGCGGGTACGCTGCTCGGTCGAGGACTGGCAGCACAGCGGTGTCATATCCGGGCAGTCGGTTTCCAGCACCAGATGTTCTGGGCCCAATTCCTGCACCACCCGATGCAGTTTCTTGGCATTCGGATTGGTAATTTGTCCGGTCACGCCAATTTTAAAACCCAGTTTGACAAAGGCTTTAGCTTCTTCAACACCGCCACTAAAGGCATGGGCAATTCCGCCATAGCTAAAATTCTGCTGTTTTAGCAGCGCCAAGACATCGGCATGGGATTTACGAATATGCAGCAATACCGGACGCTGAAACTGGCGTGCCAGCTCCAGCTGGGCGGTAAAATAGTCTTGCTGTTTCTGATACAGCTCAGGCTGTTTATGCTGCTTTAAAAAGGTATCCAAGCCAATTTCACCGACCGCAACGCAGTCCTGCTCACGCAATAACTGTTCTACATCCAGCAGGTGTTGCGGCTGATGCTGCTCGATATAAAACGGATGTAATCCCGGTGCCAGATGGCTTCGCGGCGCCTGGCTTAAACGGTTCAGCCATTGATGGGTATCCAGTAATTGCTGAAAACGCGACCGCACAAAGCCAATTAAAATCAGCTGTTCGACCCTTGCCTGCTTCGCCTGATAGGCCAGTTGCTCCCGATCGGCATCAAAATCTGCCACATCAAAGTGGGTATGGGTATCAAACAGTGCCAGTGTCATTAGATGGTTTTCGCATCAGCGCTGGACGCAGCTGCTGTAGTGGCTTCGCTGGCTGGCGCTTCGGGTGCCGGCAAATACGTTTTTTTCAGTACCTGCTGCAACTCTGAATAAGGAATCATCAGCCGTGGCAAACCGACCACATACGGTCCAATTTCATATTCAGCATATTGCAGAATCAGGCCTTGCTGCCCCAGATAGAAATTATCCGACAGCTTGAATTTCCAGGCCTGCTCATATTCGGCAACATTATTGGCCAATTTGCTGTCTACCACCCATTGTTTAAAGGCGTCATAGGCGGCAGCTTCCAATGCAGCTCGTTGCTGCGGCTGCAAGATGTCAGCCAGTTTGACCTGCTTTTTCTGCTCCAGGTCAAAATTAAAATAGGTTTGTGCAGTAGCGCCATGTGCACCGCCCAGATAGCTGCTGCTATTTACCACCACGGTGGCCAGTGGCCCTTCCGAATTTAAAATTTTTGGTTTAATCATCAGGCTAATCTGATGATTGGCACTCAGCGCCTTGATTTCCTGATCCAGACTTAAGAAGGCCGCAATAAAGGGCTGCACCTGCTGTTCCAGTTTCTGTTTTGGCGTTGGAATTTGCGTCAGTGCCTGTGCCGAGGAAGCTGGCTCTGCCGCAGAGGCTGGTGCTTCAACATTCAGAGGTTTATCTGCCGGAGCAATTTCTAGGGTCTGGTTCAGTTCTTTAAGAATGTACTGATCAATCTGCTCATCAACAAAAGGCTGGTTACTCTGCAAACGCTCAACAGAAAGCTCCGGGCAGTTCTTGCCTTCACATTCCGGCAAGTTCAGCTGCAGCTTTTCCGGCTCGCCAATCAGTTTTAGCGCCTGCTGTTCAACTTCTGCGGCCTGCGCCTGCTGTTCCTGTTTCGGTTCATTATTTTTGGGCTGACATGCGGTCAATGCCATGGACACGGCCAAGACACTCATCACCCATGCTGTTTTTTGCTTTAACATTGAATAACCTTTATTGCCTTTTGTGCATCCCAGATTCAAAGCGGATGTTCTGATTATTAAAACATGCGCGAATAAATTTCAGCTTTTACAACTTGTTGAGTTTGTGCTTTCGTTAAGTAAATATCAAGCTGTGTTCCATCTTTCACAATTTCATGGGTGCGATAATGCAGCCCCATGCCTTCATGATCAAAGAACCAGTCGGCCTGTCCCCAATATAAGGTTTTCGGTGCCGTGTTTTGTACCTCTGCACTCTGTTCTTTCAGCCATTGCTGATAGGCCTGCTGCACGATTGCATGCATCGCAGTTTGCTGCTCGGGCTGAATAATATCCAGTGCGGTTAAAGCCTGCTGCTGTTGACGATCAGCCACGAAAAAATAATAACGCTCTTTAACTTTTACTGTTTCCTGATGGCTATCCACCCCAATCTGCAATAACACATACTGGTTGCGCTGATAGGCTAGCCGGGTATACAGCGCCAGTTCATAGGCCGGATTTTTGGCAAACTCGGCCTGCCAGGCATCAGATTTTTTTACATAGGCATTCACCGCCTGCTGCAGGCTCATGTCCTGTTTCAGCCCGATCTGGTCCTGAATCACCTTGGCCTGACTTTTGGCAATCCACTGGTTCAGCCATGGATCCTGCGTCTGAATGGTTTGAATATCCAGATCAATACAGTTTTTCTTTTCACAAAATGGCAAAGCAATCTCTGCCGGCTGCTGCTTAATCTGCAGGAATGGCAGCACCTCAGCCTTTTCCTGCTGGAAGATATTTTTTTCAGGACGTGCATCTTCAGCCGATTCGTTTTTCTGGGAAGATGAGTCGCAGCCACCCAAAGACAGTGCCAGCACGGCACAAACAATAAAACTGATTTTTGTTTGCATTGTTGATCTCTCTTCCTGAAATTTTCCTCATCCTAGAAAAACAGCTTCACGAAGAAGCTGTTTTAACGGCGATAACCCTTTAGTGTTCGCGGGTGTTACGGAACACGATGTCCGGATAACGCTCCTGCATCAACTGCAAGTTGACGCGGCTTGGCGCCAGATAGGTCAGATGACCGCCACCATCAACCGATAACTGGTCATGGGCTTTTTTCTTGAACTCGTTGAATTTCTTCTCATCTTCACAAGACACCCAGCGTACCGTATTGATGCTGACCGGCTCATAAATACAATCGACCTTGTATTCTTCTTTCAGACGATAGGCCACTACTTCAAACTGCAGCACACCGACCGCACCCACGATCAGGTCATTGCTGTTTTGCGGCATAAATACCTGGGTCGCACCTTCTTCCGACAGCTCTTTTAAGCCTTTTTGCAGCTGCTTCGATTTTAGCGGATCTTTTAAACGTACACGGCGGAACATTTCCGGTGCGAAGTGCGGAATACCGGTAAACTGCAGGTTTTCACCTGAGGTGAAGGTATCACCAATCTGGATGGTACCGTGGTTGTGCAGACCAATAATATCGCCCGGCCATGCTTCTTCCAGATGCTGACGGTCACCGGCCAGGAAGGTTAAAGCATCAGAAATACGCACGTCTTTACCAATACGCACATGCTTCATCTTCAGACCTTTTTCATATTTGCCTGAACAGATCCGCATAAAGGCAATCCGGTCACGGTGTTTCGGGTCCATATTGGCTTGGATTTTAAAGACAAAGCCCGTGAAACCTTCTTCAGTCGCTTCGACCACACGGTCCTGAGTCGGATGTGCTTTTGGTGGTGGCGCATAGTCGCTAAAAGCATTCAGGACATGGTCAACACCAAAGTTACCTAGTGCAGTTCCAAACAGTACCGGGGTTTGACGACCTGCCAGGAATTCTGCACGATCTAACGGTTCATTGGCCATTTGCACCAGCTCTAAAGATTCTTCAAATGCCGCCCAGGCCAGTTCACCGACTTTTTCACGCAGGTCAGCATGGTCATAGCCATCACGCACTTCAATTTCAGGAATGGTCGAACCAAAACCGGCTTTATACACGTAAAATTTTTCTTCCAGCAGGTTAAACACGCCGGCAAAATCACGCCCGGTGCCCAGCGGCCAGGTAATCGGTACACATTTAATTTTCAGGACGTTTTCAATTTCATCCAGCAGCTCTAAAGGCTCACGGATTTCACGGTCCATTTTGTTGACGAAAGAGATAATTGGCGTGTCACGCATACGACACACCTCCATCAGTTTGATGGTCCGGTCTTCGACACCTTTGGCCCCGTCAATCACCATAAGTGCCGAGTCTACCGCGGTTAAGGTTCGGTAGGTATCTTCCGAGAAGTCTTCGTGCCCCGGGGTATCGAGCAGGTTGATCATCTTGTCTTTATACGGGAACTGCATGACCGAGGTGGTAATCGAAATCCCACGCTCTTTTTCCATTTCCATCCAGTCCGAGGTCGCCGCCCGATCCGATTTACGACTTTTCACCATCCCCGCCACCTGAATCGCCTGCCCCCATAACAGCAGTTTTTCTGTCATGGTGGTTTTACCGGCATCGGGGTGGGAAATAATCGCAAAGGTCCTGCGCGCCGCGACTTCTTTCGCGAGTTGATCTTTAAACATAAGGGAAATCTTCAATATGTACACAGTTTGCGACACACATTTTCATGTGAATCCAAGCCGTGAAGGGATAACTTAAAATTGGCGCAATTGTAGCAGATTTCAGCCAACAATCATTAGAGCACTTGGGCCGGAATGGGTTTAAATTTTAAATGGAAAATAAAAGTATCTGGAGATCATCACTTTGCGATAAAAACAAACAATCCCCGCATCTGTTTCACTTTAAAAGACTTAGCCTTTTCACCGCAGAACAGAACGCACCATATTTCTTTATCCTTTGGAAAAATCAGGAAAAATCAGCATTCTCTCTGCGGATATTTTTGATTTAAATATCTCATTAAAGCCAATTAAATAATAATTATTATCAATAGAGAGTGATATTCAATATCATTTAAAGCAGGCTGTTTATTCCCCACACTGCATGCACTTTTTTTCGGGGTCCATCCAGAGCGTGTTATGAAATCTTCTCTTTTTTTGCTGTCTTCAATCGGCTTGATGACAGCGCAAGCCTATGCCAACGAAACAGCCAGTACTGTGACTTTACCTACACTCAACTCTTCGGCACAGGCAAGCCTTAGCCTAAAAACCCAGGTTGAACAAGCCTCCACCGCCAGCAAAGGTATGGCACAACTGAAAGATATTCCTCAAATTGTGAATGTGGTTCCGCAACAAGTCTTAAAAGAACAGAATGCGACCTCCCTGCAAGGCGCATTGCAGAATGTGACCGGTTTAAGTTTTAGTGTCGGAGATGGCCAGCGTGATCAGGTCATGATTCGCGGCTTTTCGGCTATTTCCGATCAGTATGTCGATGGAGTACGCGATGATGCGCTGTATTATCGTGATCTGTCGAATGTAGAACGGGTGGAAGTGCTAAAAGGGCCCGGGTCGGTATTATATGGCCGGGGTTCAGCAGGCAGCCTGATCAACCGGATCAATAAAAAACCCCTGGATGAAGCACTGCATGAAATCAGCCTGATCGGCAGCAGCCTGGGGCAAAAACGTGCCGAACTTGATTTTGCCGAGGTCCTCAATGACCAATTCAAAGTCCGCCTGACCGGTGCGCTTGAACACTCAGATGGCTATCGCAATCAGAGTTTCGTCAATCGGGAAACTATAGCGCCGTCTGTGCAATGGGATATTTCAGATCGAACCACTCTGCTCTTGCAAGCCGATTATCTGCACGATGACCGTTTGGCCGATCAGGGCTTTCCCATGGACCCGCTGACCGGCAAATCGGTACGTACCAATCCAAAAACATTCTATGGCGCATCCAACGCAAAAGATGTGGGCAATGTCGATACTGAAGTGTCCAGCCAGACGGTTACACTAGAACATCAGTTCAATGATCAGCTGAAATATCGCGGTGTCGCCCGGCACTATAATTATGCCTTGGACCGGGAATACAGCAACGCCAGCCCGGCAACAGATCAGGTCACGCTCAGCTAGATTAAACGCATTCGCGATGAAGATGGCATCTTCTTGCAGAATGAACTGTCCGGCGCCTTTCATACTGGCCAGATCAAACACGATACCTTAATCGGCACGGAATACGGCCAGCAGCATAAAGATGAAATATTCTGGTTAGGGTCAAAAGCCACGACCGATTTATATGATCCGGTCTTGCCGTACTGGTCACCGGTCGATACCTCTGCCACTCCAAGAGTCAATACCGCCAGCGAATTTGAAAATTATGCCGTCTATGTACAAGACCTGATCAGCCTGAATGAACAGCTCAAGGTTTTGGCCGGGGTACGTTATGATCATCTTTCCCAATACAGGCATGATCAGAAAAATAACAGCAGCATCCAGCGCGATGACCAGACCCTCTCCCCTCGCCTGGGCGTGGTCTATCAACCGACCAAAAATTTATCCTTATATGCCGCCTATAATCAGTCGTTTCAGCCCCTTGCAGATTCATTCGTGTTTTATAGCAACAGTGCCGACCTGAAACCGACCAAAACCAGAAACCTGGAAGTCGGGACCAAATGGGACATCAATGATCGGCTGAATATGACCCTGGCCGTGTTTGAAATGACCCAGAGCAATATCCAAAATAAAATTCCGGACAGTAATCCGCCGCTGGCGATGCTGGCTGGGGAACAAAGCACGCAAGGCGTTGAAGTGTCCTTGACCGGTCAGCTCAGCGATCAATTATCCCTGTTGGCGGGTTATGCCTATATGGATGGAAAAATTGAAAAATCGACCATCGGTCTGGCCGGCAAACAGGCCGCGTTAACGCCCAAAAACAGCGCCAATCTCTGGTTAAAGTATCAACTGGATGAACACTGGTTTGCTGCCGTGGGTGGTCGGGCAGAATCCTCCCGCTTTAGTGCGCCGGACAATAAAAATGTCTTGCCAGGCTATGCGGTTTTCAATGCCGCGCTGGGTTATCAGACCGCGCAGTATGATGTAACACTAAATCTGAACAACCTGTTTGACCGTGATTATTTTGTCTCAGGACATGGTGAGGGGAACGATTCCAATATGATGGGCGACCCACTGAATGCACAGCTCGCGCTTCGTTATCGTTTTTAATATGTGAGGTAAATAGATGTCACTTGACATCCATTTTTAAACCATTTTTTCTTGCAACATCGACCGTGATTTTTTAAACATCTGGCTATCTAAAAACAGTACCTCAATCAGACCCGATAATTTCATTTTATACTTGCGGCAAGTCTTGCAAACGCTTGACCTCAACCGGCATCGACAGCAAATAACCTTGTAATTGCTGACAACCCAAACGCGCCAGAATTTCGGCCTGTAATGGCGTTTCCACCCCTTCTGCGGTAACCGTCAATCCCAGTTTGGTCGCCAGCTGGATAATACTCTCCAGAATCATTTCTTCTTTGGAATCACGATACAGGTCTTTAATAAATGCGCGGTCAATTTTCAGCTCATCCACCGGCAGGTCTTTTAAATACAGGAAACTGGAATGGCCAGTGCCAAAATCATCAATCGCCAGTTTCACGCCCATTTCTCTTAAGCGCCTAAAACTACGAATACTCGATTCCACATGATGCATGGCAGTGGTTTCGGTAATTTCAATCATGAGATGACTCGGGTCAATCGCATAACGGCGGAATAAGTTTTCTAAGGTGCTAAACAGATGTTTATGTTCGAACTGTACCGCCGACAGATTGACTGCTAATGGAAACAGTTTCAGTCCCTGCTGTTCCCATTGCTGAATCTGTTTGCAAGCCTGCTCTAGTGCCCAATAGCCCATCTGGATAATCAGGCCGGACTTCTCCGCGCCTTTAATAAACATATTCGGGGTCAACAGACCATGCACCGGATGCATCCAGCGAATTAATGCTTCGACGCCACAAATCCGCCGGGTGCTGGTGGTAAATTTGGGCTGGTAAAATAGAATAAACTGCTGTTCATCGACAGCTTTATATAAATCATTTAGCAGCTTGGTCTGGCTTTTGGTTTCCTGCTGGTCAATGCTGTAATTAAACACCGAATAGGTGTTACGACCTTGATATTTTGAAGTCAGCATGGCGGCATCGGCATTCATCAGCACATCTTGCAGGTTGTTGCCGTGTTCCGGATACATCGCAATACCAATACTGGCCGAGATATTAATGCTCTTGCCGGCAATCAGGAAACTCTCCTGTACACTGTGCAGCACATTTTCTGCCGCCTGAATCGCATCCTCGACCGTGGCCTGCTCCAACACCAGCAAGAACTCATCACCGCCAATTCTTAATAATTTTTCCTGTGATTTGAGCTGCTGATGCAGTCGTGTGGTCAGCTGAACCAGCAACTGATCACCAACATGATGGCCAAATACATCATTCACCGCCTTAAAACGGTCCAGATCAATATATAAAAACGCGACATTCTGCTGATTGATGCGCTGGGCGCTAAACAGCAAATGCGCATATTCAGCCAGATATAAACGGTTGGGTAATTTGGTCAGATTGTCCTGCACCGCCTGATTGGCCAGCTCGCGGTTGACCAGCGACAACTGGCGGTTACGCTCTTCCAGACGCTGCTCCAGCACGGCCACACTAAAGGCGGCAACGATCACCAGACTGGTCACAAAAATCACGGTAAACAGCAAGATGCCATTGCCGGTTTTATAGATCGCACCCAGACGTTCTGTATCAATCGGATAGTAAGACACCGAGGCCATGCCGGTATAATGCATCCCGACAATGGCCAGCGACATCATAATGGCAATCATCACCTTATAGTGACGATGGTAAAGCAAGGTATTTTTAAAACGAAACGCCAGCCAGAAGGTCAGGCCGGAACCACTAATGGCAATGAGCACCGAAAACACCACCAGTAGCGGATCATAATAGGTCCGATGATTCTCTACGACCATGCCCAGCATACCGGTATAGTGCATGCCGGAAATGCCGAGTCCCATTAACACCGCCCCAATCATCAGACGGGCAAAAGGCAGGGTGGGTTTGGTGGTCAGCCAGATGGCAAAGGTGGAAGCAATAAAGGCAATAACGCCAGAAAAAATGGTTAGCGGCAGATTAAACGCGTAATTGGCTGGTAACTGGCAAGCCAGCATCCCGACAAAATGCATGCCCCAAATAGCAACGCCAAAGCATAGGCCACTGAGCAAGAGCATGGCTTTTTCAGATTTCTGGCGGATTCCCCCGAGCAGGAACTGCTGGGTTGAGATAGCCAGATAACTGGCCAGAATTGCAACCGCAATTGAACCTACCACCAGGCTAAAGTCATAGTGAATATGAACCATAAAAAGCTTCCGTATAGGTTATTTTTTTGTTGTTACTATACTCAACGCTAAATACTCATGAATTTGCCGCTTTAAAAGATAAAAATAAAACAAGGAATTAAAACTCAAACTAGAATCTTATACTATCGCATTGAGGTCAAGCCTAAATGCGGTTTTTCCGCCCCGAAAGCCATCATTTTTCACGTTGATTTACCAGCTCATCTGCCTTTTGAGTCATTCAACTCAAAAGCATCAAAAAAGGCCAGTACATCTACCGGCCTTTTTCTCACATCCAAGGTCTTATTTGGCTGTACCTGATTGTAACTGACTATAATCCAGTAACACGTTGGCCGCCTCGCTCACAAAGACTTCTTCTTCCGGCAGCGGTGGACGCTGGTTGGCTTTCATTTTGGCCCGTGACTCGGCTTGCGCTTCCAATGAGGCCTGATAGCTTTCCCAGTTTGGATACGGCGCCAAACCGGTCGCCTGACGACGTACGTTTTCAGCGGCTAAGGTTTTACGCTCCAGCTCAATCAGCTCGGCACGGCGCTGATCTAAATCCAGCACCGCCATTTTGCGCTCTTCTGCCTGTTTGGCAATATTTTTACGCTCAGTCAGATACTTGAACTGCGGATCAATACTGACCCGGGTCTGCGAAGATTTGGCCAGTTGCGGCACATAAGACTGCACCACACCCTCACGTTTAAATGGTGCGGTGGCAATGGTGTCCCACTTCAGCGCATTCTTGGCCTTACGCTCACCAAATTCTTCATTGTAGATATCTACCAGTTTAATGTCCGGAATCACCCCTTTGTTCTGGGTACTGCCGCCGGTAATCCGGTAGAACTTACGCTGGGTAAGCGTGGCCTGACCATAGGCCAGAGTGTCCAATTGTACCTGTGCTGTCCCTTTACCGGTGGTTGTGCTACCAATCACAATACCGCGCTCATAATCCTGAATCGCGGCTGAATAAATCTCGCTGGCAGAAGCCGAGGCCAGGTTAATCAGGACTGCTAGCGGGCCAGCATAGGTCTGTTCACCGCCATCATTGTCTTCAAACACGCTCACGTTGCCATTGCCATCACGGATTTGTACTACCGGACCCGATTTAATCACCTGACCCAGCATACGTGCCACCTCTTCAAGTGAGCCGCCCGGGTTATTGCGTAAATCGACAATAATCCCGTCGACATTTTTGGCAGCCAGCGTTTTCAAGGCATTGTTGGTGTCTTCCGATACCGAACGGTATTCCACTCCGGCACGGCGCGCCCGATAGTTCAGATAAAATGATGGAATTTCAATCACGCCATAGGTATAGGTTTTGCCATCACGTTGAATTTGCACGGTTCGGTTACGCACCCCGGCATCTTCTTCCTGAATAATGTCACGTACCAACGTCACGGTACGTGCCTGACTCATCGAGGCACCCGGACCGAGTAAACGCAAGGTCACTTTGGTGCCACGTTTACCGCGAATCAGACCGACCACTTCATTGCTTGGCCAGCCAATCACATCCACAATTTTCTCGCCATCCTGACCGACACCAATAATCCGGTCGCCAGATTTGACCTGACCAGATTTACTCGCCGGTCCGCCTTCAACAATGGTTTCAATCTTGGTGTAATCTTCATTGCTGCGATCCGGACGAATCGACACCCCAATCCCTTCCAGCTGCAAGGTGGTCTGACGGTTCAGCTCCATTGCATCAACAGGCGGGAAATAGTTGCTGTGCGGATCATAGGTCAGCATCATCGCATTTAAGGTTTTGTCCAGCACATCGTCGCTTTTCAGACGGCTCATGCGTTCCAGCTGACGAGTATAACGCTTGGTCAGGGTTTCCACCGGCGTCATATCTTCCGGGCCGGATAAATCTTGCCCATTGGCCAGTTCTGGATTTTCCTTGAGGGCTTTTTGTTTGGCCTGCTCTTCTTCTTTGCTGATGGTCAGGTTAATCAGCTGGGACACCAGCATTTTTTGCCAGTGGGCACGCTGCTCGGCCTGGGTCTTAAAGAACGGCGCTTTTTCACGATCCAGCTCAATGGTGACATTCGGCTGTTTTAAATTCTGCGGTTTTTTCAGCTCGGCCAGCATAAACTGATAGAAGGCCTGCATGCGTTCACGATAATGCGCATGAATCTGATACGGGCCCGATAAATCGCCAGCTTTTAAGGCGGCTCCAAAATTGGCGCCATATTTTTTCTTGTACTGTTCGACTTCATCGGCCAGGAACAAGGTGTGCTCCGGGTCCAGACTATCGATGTAAAAATCAAAAATGCGATTGGAGGTGTTGCTGTCTAAACGCTGGTTCAGGTAATGCTGACGGTCAACCAAGGTCGCTAACTGGCGTGACACCAAGGCCTGTTCCCGGGTTGGAACAATGGTATTGGAAACAGCAGCAGTATTATTGGCAGCAATGGCTTCGTTGATTGCGTGACTAAAGAAGAATCCCCCAGTTGCCACGGCAACTGCACAAGCTATCGTTTGAAGTTTCATAAATAATGTGTATTTCCTTGGTTTTCGACCAGTAGTACAAGGTTGCTTAGCGACGAATCAAGCAGATTCAAAATCTTAAACAACTTAATCTGTTTATGTCGTGTAGTTTTATCATATTCTGTGCTGACAAAATGTAGCAAATCATTGCAGAATTCAGGTATTGTTTTTCGATAAAAATTTGAATCCGGAACCGATATGATTGGCGCATTGATGCTCGACATCGCTGGCACAGCACTTACTCAAGAAGATATTCAACTCTTACAAGCTCCGCAAGTCGGTGGCGTCATTTTATTTGGTCGAAATATCGAATCACCGCGGCAGGTACGCGCCCTGACCGATCATATGCGTCAGGTACGTCCGGATATTTTAATTGCAGTCGATCAGGAAGGCGGCCGGGTGCAGCGTTTAAAACAGGGTTTCACCCTACTGCCGGCCATGGGCCGTTTTGGCGAGCTGTATCAGCAGCAGCCGGAACTGGCGGTCGAGCTGACTGAACAGTGCGGCTGGCTGATGGCCACCGAAGTATTAGCGGTCGGTATTGATTTCAGTTTTGCCCCGGTGCTGGATTTAAATGACATCAGCGATGTCATTGGCGACCGCAGTTTTGCCCGCAATATGGACGATATTATCGTACTGGCACGCGCCTTCTTAAGTGGCATGCAGCGCGCTGGTATGGCCACCACCGGCAAGCATTTCCCCGGTCATGGCTCGGTCAAGGCCGATTCGCATGTGGCCGCTGCGATTGATTCACGTTCTTATGCAGAGATTCAGCAAAAAGACATGCAAAGCTTTATCCAGCTGCAAGCCCAACTGGATGCCCTAATGCCTGCGCATGTAATTTATGATCAGGTCGATCCGAACCCGGCCGGTTTCTCTCCGTACTGGATTCAGACCGTGCTACGTCAACAGCTGAATTTTGATGGCGTGCTGTTCTCGGATGATTTAAGCATGCAGGCCGCCTGTGTGGCAGGTGGTGCCGATGCCCGCATTCAAGCGGCCTTAAACGCCGGTTGTGATATGGGACTGGTCTGTAATGACCGTGCCGCCGCCTGTCTGGCACTGGACGGCATTCAGGATTTACCGTTACCAAATCAGGCCCGTTTAGCCCGTATGCGTGGCCAGATTCCAGAAATTCAGATCGGTGATGTACTCGAGCTCGGCCCGGAATGGCAAGCAGTACGCGACCGTATTGTCCGCTTTAAAGACAGCGGCCAGTAATACCGACAAAGGAACAGGACAGGCTGTTCCTTTTTCTTTATGATGCAAATACATAAATCCACCCCGAATAAATAAAAAGAATAGAGGACCTTGCATGAGCCAACCGCTTTCCGAACATCGCCATATATCCTTTACTGCCCACTATACCGGCTATATCTGGTTTCAAATGGGCATCTCGCATCCGGTATTTGCTACTTCAAAAGGCAAGTTTCTGGCCAAATTGGTCCATCCGCTGGAAAGCTGGGCCGAAAAATATGTCGGTGGCAGTATGCGCACCACCCTGAAAGAACGCCACACCATTATTGACCAGCAACTGACCGAGCTGATTGCCCGCAATCCTCGTACCCAGGTGCTGGAAATTGCCTGCGGCCTGTCCCCACGGAGCTGGAATTTCCGCCAGAAATATCCGGAACTGAATTACCGCGAGCTGGATTTACCGGATATGGCCAAGGTGAAAACCGCCGCCTTGCAACAACTGGACCAGCAGGCACCGGAAGTCTTGAGTGCCGATATTTTCAGTGAAGAATTTGCCCAGATTTTTCAGCATTTTGACCCGCAGCAACCGCTGGTAATTATTAGTGAAGGCTTAATCAATTATTTCGACAAGCCGATGCTCAGCAAACTGCTGCATGGGATTTATCAATATGGACAACATTTTCAGGAACTGTATTACTTGAGTGATATTTATCCTGAACCGGTGAAAAACAAACTGGCCAGCTTTATGTGGACCAGCAGTAAATTACTGAAAGTCATGTCTCGCAGCGCCTTTAGTTTTCATTTTCAAAGTCCGGGTGAAGTCCGTGACTTTGTTAAAGCCAGCGGTTTTGAGCGGGTCGATATTCTGCAGCCGCAGCACTATTTCCACACTCCGGACCTGCCCGCCCCTGAAGAACATTTGGGTGATATTGTCTGGGTGCTGCACGCCTGCCATAAACAGCCCAGTGCCTAAAAGAGAGTTCTGAGCCTCATCAGCCCATAAAAAAACAGCGCCTTTGCGCTGTTTTATTTTTAGACACCTCAATTTAGGCAATTGCTGCCAGACAACCTTTTTGACGCTGGATATAACGCAGCAAACGCTCGGCAATATCAAAGCTGCCATGTTTTAATAAAGCACGAATCTGCTGATCCTGCACTTCAAAAATCAGGCACTCAATCTGGAAACTACCCTCTTCATCTTCTAATGTCAGGGCTAAATCACGCTCATATTGCGCGGCCCGTTCTGCCTCTCCGTCTTCAAAACGTAGCAATACGCCAAAAAAGTTCAGATCGACAATTTCCGTGGCAAAACTTAAATCGGAATGACGGTGTGTTAACTGACTAAATGGCTGCTGCACGGCAATGCGTTCTTCTCCACGGCGCTCCATGGTCAAGAGCTGGGCACGGGTCATGGGGATAATCCCTTCTAGCGACTGAATTGGTTCATCTCTTAAGAAGGTGGCAAACAGGCGCATGGTTTCTTTACGGCGCTGCAACTGCGGCACATGGTCGGCATTGGCAATCATGGCAAATTCCATGTCCGGACATTGCAAGGCAAAATTGGCATTTTCATGTGGCAAGGTAAAACTGTCATACTGACCACAGGCCACCAGCACCTTGCACTGCGGAATAGGAACGTGAGTCAGGCGCAGCAGACGATTACAATTGATATCATAGCGTTCCTGTTCGGTGGCGGTGAATTCGGCCATTTGCCGGAAGAACAGCCGCTTGGCGGTTGGCGACATGCGGGTCGCTTCCAGCTTGGCATGATTGACCAGATATAAAATTACCGCCTGACCAAACTCATCCATGCGCTGCTCTTTCATTAAATGCAGCGATTCTTCCAGCAGCATACGCCAGCTTTTCCGGGTCTTTTGCATGACACCCATCAGAATCATGCGGTCTATCAGTTCCGGACGCTGATGCGCCAGGCAAGAGGCCACCACCGAACCGAGGGACATGCCCAATACCGCGACCTGACTCAAGCCAACAATATCCAGCCAGCGACCGAGCATGGCTGCCAGATCTTCCAGCTCCAGCGTACCGGCAGATATGCCAGTATCGACATTGCTGATTTGCTGGTTGGCGCCCATGGAAGGTAAATCAATCAGGATAATCGGGCCGGCATCAAACAGTTGTTCAACACAGTATTTATAGGAGTTAAAATTCTGAAAAGCGCCCCCGATAATCACCATCGGCGTCATGTGCAAGGTGTCTGGGCGAGCAATCGCCATGTATTCAATCTTCCAACCGTCAATCCAGGTTGTACGCGCTGGCTGTTTGAAACTGTGCTTATCGTAAAGATCAAAAAAACCAAAGTGAGCACTTGACTGCCCGACTTCCGAGTCCATTTGGATAATGGAATTCATATTCCTTTCCTCCATTCTCGCGCTTATTTTTATTGTGCAAGAGATGATTTCTAAAATTGAGCAAAAATCGCATCCTGCTCTTTCATTGTTATTTGTATGACTTCAATGTCCATCGTGTTTCATTCTATACAGGTGTCGTTTTGACACGCAACCTCTTCTGCAACCACTTGTCTGCTTTTAAACAGGAAACAATTTCAAAATGTTTAGCGCTTTTCCGGCTTTCCTGCGGAAAATTCCATCAAACTGCTTCATTGTCCCGACCTAGACTGTTAATATCGAGGAGAAATTTCTAAGTGATCAAACCGCTATGCACGAGTCTATTGAACAATATATGCAAACGGTAGGACAACAAGCGCGCCAAGCTTCCGCAGTTCTGGCAAGTGCTTCTACCCAAACAAAAAACCATGCTTTATCTGCTATTTACACTGCGCTTGAAAACAGTGAAACAGCAATTTTAGCTGCCAACCAGGTTGATATGACCAAAGGTCGCAACAACAATCTGGATAGCGCCCTGCTTGATCGCTTAGAACTGACTCCCCCGCGCTTTAAAGGCATGTTACAGGGCCTGAAAGATGTAATTGGCCTGCTTGACCCGATTGGTGAAATTACCGATATGGCCTATCGTCCGTCGGGCATCCAGATTGGTAAAATGCGTGTGCCTTTGGGTGTAGTCGGCATGATTTATGAATCACGTCCGAACGTGACCTTAGAAGCAGCTTCGCTGGCGCTAAAATCAGGCAATGCCATTATTTTACGTGGCGGTTCAGAAGCGCTGGAATCGAATAAAGCCATTGCCGAAGCCATTCAGCACGGTCTGAAAACTGCAGGCTTGCCAGAAACGGCGGTACAGGTCATCAATACCCCAGATCGTGCTGCTGTAGGCCAGTTAATTACCATGTCGGAATATGTGGATGTGATTGTGCCACGTGGCGGTAAAGGCTTAATCGAGCGCATCACCAATGAAGCCCGTATTCCGGTAATTAAACATCTGGATGGTAACTGTCATGTCTTTGTCGAAGCACAGGCCGACTTGCAAAAAGCCCTGCCGATTGCCCTGAATGCCAAAACCCATCGTTATGGCGTCTGTAATGCCATGGAAACTCTGTTGGTGGATGAAGCCATTGCAGATGAGTTTTTACCGCGTATTGCCGAGCTGTATGCAGAAAAACAGGTCGAGCTCCGTGGCTGCGCCGAAACCCAGCGCATTTTAGGCGATAGCGTTAAAACGGCTACCGAAGGCGACTGGTATACCGAATATCTTGGTCCGGTTCTGGCCATTAAAGTGGTGTCGGGTCTGGATGAAGCGATTACCCATATCAATAAATATGGCTCGCATCATACCGATGCCATTATTACTGAAAACTTCAGTCTGGCACGTCAGTTCATGGCCCGTGTTGATTCCAGTTCAGTGATGATTAACGCCTCTACCCGCTTTGCCGATGGCTTTGAATATGGTTTAGGGGCGGAAATTGGTATTTCTACCGATAAAATCCACACCCGCGGCCCAGTCGGTCTGGAAGGTCTGACCTCGCAAAAATGGGTGGTGTTTGGAGATGGCCAGATTCGCCAATAACTCACTTTTCTAAAGATATGAATGTTCAGCCTTTGCGGAGGCTGAACATTTTTCTGCTGTTTTCCCTGTCTATTCCACCGTACACTGTCTTAAGAATGAGAATAAGAGGTGGACAATGTTCTATTATTTAATTGTGACCACATTTGTTCTGGCACTGCTGGTGTCATTTGTGGTGATGCGTATTTTTTCCAGTTCCATTAACCGTATTCTGGCACGTATTATTCATGATCCGATTCATGAAGCTTGGGCCAGATATACCAAATTTGCCGGTATGGTGGTTGGAACATCCTCCGGAATCCGGATTTATGACATGGAAAAATACATTACCCCGCTCACCTATAGCGAAAACGACCAGAAAATTATTATTGAACTGACGCAGGAACGCTGGTTTCTGGAAATTTACCGCACCTTAATTGAAACCCTGCAAGGCTTGGCCTGGATGATGCTGGTATTTTTTATGGTGGCGCTATTTGCCTATGTGATTGTGCGCTGGTCGGAAATGAAGTATCAGAAACCTTAAATATGAAGGAATAAGAAATATTTTCAAACAGTTCTGTCACATGCTTTGATTCAAGGCGTGTTATGGTAAACAGAAGAACAACGCGACTGGACATGACTACTATTTTATTAATAAATGAAATCTATCAACCGATAAATTTTAGTTATTATTCCCAAAAGGGTCGATAGTGCTTAAGTCTAATCTCCTAAAGTCTATCTAGAAGCGATACCCATCCCATGATAAAAATTAGTTATTGATCAAGATTGCACCGTGTTGGAACAGGTGCAGATCAATACGGGATACAAATATTTCAATTAGAATTCGGGTAAAACAACGTGTCTACAACTGTATTAGTAATTAACTGCGGATCTTCTTCAATTAAATACGCGCTTGTTTCTGAACGTCGCGAAGACCGTATTTTTGGTTTGGCTGAAAATTTAGGATCTGCCGAGGCACGTATTAAAGGGATCACTGTCGGAGGTGAACCGCTCGAACTTTCTATTCCGCATGCAGATCATGAAAAAGCCTTAGAAACTATTTTATCGCGCTTGTCACAATACAATCCTCAAGCGATTGGCCACCGTGTGGTACATGGCGGCAGCTTGACCAAAGCCGAGCGCTTAACCCCAGAAATTATTCAACGCATTCGTGAAGCAACCCCACTGGCACCGTTACATAACCCGGCGCACCTGGTAGGCATTGAAGCGACCATGCGTTTATTCCCTGAATTACCTCAGGTTGCTGTATTTGATACCGCATTCCACCAGACCATGCCAGCACATGCTTATCGTTATGCTGTGCCAAAATTCCTGTACACCGATCATAACGTACGTCGTTACGGCTTCCACGGCACCAGCCATGCCTATGTTTCTGAACGTGGTTCAGAACTTGCCGGCAGCCTGAAACAAGGCGGCTGGTTAACAGCGCACCTGGGCAATGGTAGCTCGACCTGTGCCATCTGGAACGGTGAAAGTGTAGATACCTCTATGGGCCTTACCCCACTTGAAGGTCTGGTGATGGGTACCCGTAGTGGTGATGTAGATCCATCTTTACACACTTTCCTGGCCAGCAACCTGGGTTGGGATATCTACAAAATTGACAAGATGCTGAACAGCCAAAGCGGTCTACTCGGTTTATCTGGCCTCTCTAACGATATGCGTACCCTGATTGAAGCTTCTGAACAAGGCAATGAAGATGCAGCTCTGGCCATTGAAGTATTCTGCTACCGTTTAGCGAAATCTTTAGCAGCCTTAAGCTGTGGCTTACCGCGTCTAGATGGCCTGTTCTTCACAGGTGGTATTGGTGAAAACTCGGCTTATATCCGTGAAAAAACCCTGTCTTACTTACCACACTTCGGCTTTAACTTTAGCAAAGAGAAGAATGACAGCCTGAAACGTGGCACCGAAGGTCGTATCGATAACGGTACCGGTCCACAAATCTGGGTAGTTCCAACCGATGAAGAAGGCCGTATCGCCAAAGAAACCAGCGCGGTGGTGGAGTCTGAGTTGGGAGCAACTCCGGCAAAAAAGTCTGAATTAGAAACTGCGATTGCTTAAGCAATCGTTGTTTTACCCTGTTTACTTTTGGCTGATTTGAATAATACCTTATGAAAACAATTCTACTTGTCCCAACTGGAGAAGGTGTTGGTCTAACATCTGCATGTTTAGGTCTGGTGTATGCTTTGGAATGTCAGGGCATTAAACCCGGTTTCGTCAAACCTTTCTCTCAAGAATTACAGCCTGAAAACGAACGGACGACAGCGCTGTTTGAGCATGTCTCTAAAACCAAAACGGTTCAACCCATTCCTTATGCGCAAGTGGTGCATCAACTAAGCCATGACCAGCAAGATGAATTGCTGGAAGAAGCGGTTCGCTTACACCGCCAAGTGGCCAAACGGCATGACCTGATTATTGTCGAAGGCCTGTTACCGAATTTCCGTGACAGCTTCGCAGATGACCTGAATGCCCTGCTGGCTCAAGCCCTAGATGCACAGGTAGTGATTGTTAGCGGTGCCGACATCAACAATCCGCTTCGTTCTGCTGAACGAATTGAACACCAGATTCGTAACTTCGGTGGTGCAGAATCGAACCGTTTACGTGGTGTGCTGTTTATGCGTACCAAAGGTTTGCCAGAAGATTCTGCGCAAATTCCTGTGACGATTGATCCAAACCTGCGTTTACTGTCAGATACCAGCAAGTTTGTGGCCAGCATTCAGCAAACTTATAGCTACATTGGCACAGAAAAACTGCCAGTGATTGGTTTGGTACCATTTAGTAATACCCTGAGCGTGCCGCGCCTGTCTGATCTGGCGGCGCATATTTCTGCCCAGTGGATTCATGAAGGCGAAGCCAATACACGCCGTGTCTTACACAGCAGCCTGATTACTTCGAATATCGAGCATGAACTGCACAAGTTTGTGGCCGGTGAACTGATTATTACCGCAGCTGACCGTACCGATGTACTACTGGCCAGCAGTCTGGCAAACAGCAATGGCATTCCTTTAGCAGGCTTAGTCTTAACCGAGCAGCATCAACCGAATGAACAGGCCTTAAATTTCTGTCAAACTGCCATCAAGCAAGGTTTACCAGTATTACATACCCCTTTAACCACCTTTGAAACGGCGCAACAGCTCTCGACTTTCGGTAATGAAATTCCGGTCGATGATATTGAACGCGCTGAACAGGTAACCCGTTTTGTGTCCAGCCATATTGATCCGGAATGGTTAAACTCGCTGATTAGCGGTGCGCATAGCCCACGTTTATCGCCTTCTGCCTTCCGTCATGAGCTTGTACAAAAATCAATTGCAGCGAAAAAACGCATTGTTTTACCTGAAGGTGATGAGCCACGTACAGTTCAGGCTGCGGCCATCTGCCAATCGCGTGGTATTGCGCACTGTATCTTGCTGGCCAAACCTGAAGCCGTAGTTGAAGTGGCCAAAGCCCGTGGTATTGAATTGCCGCATGACTTAGAAATTATTGATCCGGATCTGATTCGCGAAAACTATGTCGAGAAAATGGTTGAGCTGCGTAAAGGCAAACTTAACGAATTACAGGCACGCGAACAGCTTCAGGATACGGTAGTTTTAGGTACCATGATGCTGGCACTGGATCAGGTTGATGGCTTAGTTTCAGGTGCAGTACATACCACGGCCAATACCGTACGTCCGGCCTTCCAGCTGATTAAAACTGCACCTGAATATTCACTGGTATCTTCAGTATTCTTTATGCTGCTGCCAGATGAAGTTTATGTGTATGGTGACTGTGCGATTAACCCGGACCCGGATGCAGAACAACTGGCTGAAATTGCCATTCAATCTGCTGACTCGGCCAAAGCCTTTGGTATTGACCCGCGTATTGCCATGATCTCTTACTCAACCGGAACTTCAGGTGCCGGTGCCGATGTAGAAAAAGTAGCGCAAGCGACTGAAATTGCCAGACAGCGCCGTCCAGACCTGCTGA
The DNA here is from genome assembly GCF_000369465.1 of Acinetobacter sp. CIP 53.82. Lineage (NCBI taxonomy): Bacteria > Pseudomonadati > Pseudomonadota > Gammaproteobacteria > Moraxellales > Moraxellaceae > Acinetobacter > Acinetobacter sp. CIP 53.82. Next base: position 859,689 of record NZ_KB850046.1, read on the forward strand.
TTGATGGCCCGCTGCAATACGATGCTGCATCGGTTGAAAGCGTTGGTCGTTCTAAAGCGCCAAACTCTCAGGTGGCTGGTCGTGCCAATGTGTTTATTTTCCCTGATCTGAACACGGGTAATACCACTTATAAAGCAGTACAACGCTCTGCCAATGTGGTGAGTGTTGGCCCAATGTTGCAAGGTTTGAACAAGCCGGTAAATGACCTGTCACGCGGTGCATTGGTCGATGATATTGTGTTTACCATTGCTCTAACTGCAATTCAGGCTGAACAGCAGTCTGCTTAAACAACTGTTTTTAACAAGCTCCGCTTCACCCACCCTGTCGAAAGATAGGGTGGTTTTTTAATTTAGACCAGACGTATCAAATACATCTCATTTTCTGTATAGGTTAGGTGGTAATCACATGCCTTTAACATTAAAAAATAACAACGAAGTTTTTAAACAGATCTTTGAAATCGCCAATCAATTTGACAAAGAGCAAGAAAATTATCTCATTGCGTATTCCCATTTTTTAAATTATTTCAAAAAAACAGATGTACTCACCCTAGATGACATTGTTATCGGCATCAGCTTTACCTATTCGTGGATGCCGACTATTTTGAAAAAAATTGATTTAACTGCAGCAGATGATCTGATCAAAATATTTAACAAAGCAAAACAAGGTCATCAATTAACAGTACCAGAACTTCAAACACTCAAAAGTGCATTCAATAACTCTCTTGTCGGTGTATCTAAATTGTTGCACTTTATTCATCCTGAACACTATGCGATTTGGGATAGCCGTGTATTTAGATTCTTAAGCGGCAACGAACCCCATAACTTCGCATTTAAACGTCCTGAAACTTATCTGGAATATCTAACGCTTCTGGACGAATTAAAAAATGAGGCGGTTTTTGAAAGTTTTTATCGTTTAATGCAAGACAAAGTGGGGTATCAGATTTCAGCATATCGAGCTTTAGAACTTGCCTTCTTTAAAGGAGGATAAAGCAAAGCTATAAACAAATTTTGAGAATTGAGAATTGAGAATTGAGAATTGAGAATTGAGAATTGAGAATTGAGAATTGAGAATTGAGAATTGAGAATTGAGAATTGAGAATTGAGAAAAATATTATTTTTATCAGCCTAAAATGAAAAAAGAAGATAAAGCTTAAGCTTGATCTTCTTTTTGGCCATACATCCAAGTTGCAGCGATATATACACAAAAGCCCGCAACCATCAAAATACCTGTTGTCATCTTTAAGGTCTCGTTTTTGGATGTGACAATTATGCGAAAGTTTTATGACAGTTATATGACAAAGCTGAAATATTTAAATTTTATTAAATAATTAAAATTCAACAACTTAATAAAATTTTATCTAAACTTAAGCTGTAATATGACATTAATTTCAGCTCAAATATGACAAAACCTCCTGCCAAATACAGTAAAAATCACCCAAAATCCCGCGTAAAAGCACCACTATAAACTTTCGGCCAATCCGCTTCTAAAACGCCCACAATGCCGTCATTTTGTCTTATAATTTAGCCCGCTAGCTATCAGCCCGCTCAAGAGAATTTTGATATGACAACTATTATCAAGCAAGATGACTTGATCACATCGGTTAAAGATGCGCTTCAGTTCATTTCTTACTATCACCCACAAGATTTCATCCAAGCGATGAGCCGTGCGTATGACCGTGAAGAAAACAAAGCTGCAAAAGATGCGATTGCACAAATCTTAATTAACTCTCGTATGTGTGCAGAGGGTCACCGCCCAATCTGTCAAGATACCGGTATCGTCAACGTATTCGTTGAAGTGGGCATGGATGTTAAATTTGATTTAACAATGAGCTTAGACGACGCAATTAACGAAGGTGTACGCCAAGGTTACTTAGAAAATTCGAACGTCCTGCGTGCATCTGTACTTGCTGACCCTGCATTTGGTCGTAAGAACACCAAAGACAACACCCCTGCGGTGATCTACCACAAACTGGTTCCAGGCAACAAAGTCGACATTACTGTTGCAGCCAAAGGTGGCGGTTCAGAAAACAAATCTAAACTGGCAATGCTTAACCCATCTGACTCTATCGTAGACTGGGTACTGAAAACTGTTCCAACCATGGGTGCAGGCTGGTGTCCACCAGGTATGCTCGGTATCGGGATCGGTGGTACTGCTGAAAAAGCCATGATGCTTGCCAAAGAAGCACTCATGGAAGAGATCAATATGGACGAACTGCTTCGTCGTGGTCCACAAAATAAACTTGAAGAACTTCGTATTGAAATCTTCGAAAAAGTAAACGCGCTGGGTATTGGTGCACAAGGTCTGGGCGGTTTAACCACTGTACTCGACATCAAGATTAAAGATTACCCTTGTCACGCTGCGGGCAAACCAGTCGGTATGATTCCGAACTGTGCTGCAACACGTCACGCACACTTCACTTTAGATGGTTCAGGCGTTGCCCATATTCAGGCACCACGTCTTGAAGATTATCCTGAAGTCACTTGGGACTCATCTTCGTCTAAACGTGTTGACCTCGACAACATCACCCAAGAAGAAATGAACTCTTGGCAGCCAGGCGACACACTGCTGCTGAACGGGACCATCTATACCGGCCGTGATGCTGCACACAAACGTATGGTTGACATGCTCAACAACGGTGAAGAATTACCGGTTGATTTGAAAGGCAAGTTCATCTATTACGTAGGCCCTGTTGATCCAGTCGGTGATGAAGTGGTTGGTCCTGCAGGTCCAACAACAGCGACTCGTATGGACAAATTCACACGTCAAGTACTAGAAGCGACTGGTCTTTATGGCATGATTGGTAAAGCAGACCGTGGTCCTGCTGCCATTGAGGCGATTAAAGACAACAAAGCAACTTACCTGATGGCTGTCGGTGGTGCTGCGTACCTGGTATCTAAAGCAATCCGCGAAGCTGAAGTAGTTGCTTTTGAAGACTTGGGTATGGAAGCGATCTACAAGTTTGTAGTAAAAGACATGCCTGTATCTGTCGCAGTTGACGTAAACGGTACTTCTGTACACGCGACTGCACCAAAAATCTGGCAAGCTAAAATTGGCAAGATTCCAGTGGTTGATGCCGCTGCTGGCTAATGAATGCTGTTGAAGCGATTAAAAAAGCACCCAAATCTGGGTGCTTTTTTTTATTTCTCGATTCAAGCATTTTTACCAGGTGCGTGGGTCCCACAATTTAAATGGCTTAGTCAACTGCACATCGCTGGCCGGGTCATAATCGGCATGTTTGATTTTTTGTGCCTTAGAGCGAATTTTACCGGTGCTCTGGTCTTCAGCCACAAAATTATAACTGTGCGATTTCAATTGAGTAAAAGCAATTTCATTGAGACCTACCGTTTCCGGCATCATGATTAAGGGACCAGAAACCGTGCGGCGGGTACTGCTATTTTCTTCATCATATTTAATAAAATAGGACTTGCCTGCTTCAACGGAAAAATCCAGATACTTTGGCTTTTGAAAATGTTGCACACCTAGAGGACGACTGGTAGATAAACGGTAATCCCCGGCTGGCAATTCAATCCAGTAATAATGATTATGCAGCAGGCTTGGAATGCGTTCGCTATTGATAAATAGGCTGGAGGCTACAATTTCCTGACGGTTCCAGCGTGAATCCGGACGATATAAATACACCACGGCGGCCTGATCATGCTGCGGCTGAATGGCCTGAAAGCGCTGACCCAATTTCTGATTGACCCAACCGCCAATGGTAAACATGCCAAAACGGTACTGTTCTAACAAACTTGGCTTTTCGTTCTGATCAATAGCTTTTAACGTAGAGGTGGGCGGCAGTTGCGCCTCGGTTGACGACTTCCCATGACAGCCAGCCAATGCGACAGCCAGAAATACGATTGATATAGCACGCATGAACATCCCTCATTCCTTCGTTTTTATTTTTACACTTAACACTTTTTCAATATTTTTATTGGGTTGGGCATCCAGGCCCTGATGCAGAGATTAGCACTCTGTCTTATTTTTTCAAATAAAAAAACGTGCGAAAACCGTTGATTTCCGCACGTTTCTGACGAATAGCGTCTTAAGCCGTTTTTGAATTCACGACTTTTAAATCGGCTTTCGGCTGTTCTACCGCAGCTTCTTTACTTTGACGTTCCTCTTTTAATTCTGGCTTGGCCTGACCATTAATCACTGCCTCAGTGATGATGACCGTGCCTACATCACTACGACTTGGCAAGTCATACATGATTTCAAGCAAGGCATTTTCCAGAATTGAACGCAGACCACGCGCACCTGTATTACGTTCCAAGGCTTTTTTCGCCACCGCACGTAATGCAGCGTCATCAAAGATCAGGTCGACATTTTCCATCTCGAACAGATATTCGTATTGACGCGTCAAGGCATTCTTCGGCTCGGTCAGAATCTGCATTAATGCTTCTTCATCCAGCTCATCCAGCGTTGCAATAACTGGCAAACGGCCAATAAATTCCGGAATTAAACCGAATTTCACCAAATCTGTTGCTTCAACCTGACGGAACAGTTCAGACAGTTTTTTGCTTTCATCCTTGTTACGTACTTCAGCGGTAAAGCCAATACCACCTTTTTCCTGACGTTGCTGCACAATTTTCTCTAGACCCGAGAATGCACCACCACAGATAAACAGGATGTTGGAAGTATCAATCTGGATAAATTCCTGCTGCGGATGCTTGCGGCCACCCTGCGGCGGAATAGACGCCACTGTGCCTTCAATCATTTTCAGCAAGGCCTGCTGCACACCCTCGCCCGATACATCACGGGTAATCGACGGGTTTTCAGACTTACGGGTAATCTTGTCGATTTCATCGATATAGATAATGCCTTTTTGCGCCTTTTCGACATCGTAATCGGCTTTTTGCAGTAGCTTTTGCACGATGTTTTCAACATCTTCACCCACATAACCAGCTTCGGTTAAGGTGGTGGCATCGGCCATGGCAAACGGAACATCCAGCAAACGCGCTAAAGTCTGTGCCAATAAGGTTTTACCCGAACCGGTTGGACCCACCAGCAGGATATTACTTTTGGCAATTTCGACTGCATCATTGGTTTTTTGACCGTTATGCGTCACTTTCAGACGTTTATAGTGGTTGTAAACTGCCACCGATAAGGTCTTTTTCGCCAGGTCCTGACCAATCACATATTGATCCAGTGCAGCGCGAATTTCATGCGGTTTTGGCAACGGACGGGCGGCCCAGTCACTCGACTCAACTTGTTGACTGGTCTGCACCAGATCCAGGCATACGTCCACACATTCATTACAGATATATGCGTCCTCGCCTGCAATCAGCTTCCCGACTTCAGACTGCGTTTTACCGCAAAATGAACAATGTTTTTGTCCTTGAGGATGTTCGGACATATTCTCTCCAATTTAAATCTTTAAAACTTATGGACGCTTAGATAACACTTCGTCCACTAAACCGTATTCTTTGGCCTGCTGTGCAGTCATAAAGTTATCACGGTCGGTATCTTTGGCCACTTTTTCATAGTCCTGGCCACTGTGCTCTGCCATTAAACGGTTCAAGCGCTCTTTAATGAACAGGATTTCACGCGCATGAATTTCAATATCAGAGGCCTGACCACGGAAACCGCCTAAAGGCTGATGAATCATGACCCGGGCATTTTCCAGGCAGTAACGTTTACCTTTGGCACCGGCATTCAGCAGGAATGCACCCATTGACGCTGCCTGACCCATACAGTAAGTCACCACATCTGGCTTGATAAACTGCATGGTGTCATAAATCGCCATACCGGCAGTAACTGAGCCGCCTGGCGAGTTAATGTATAAATGAATATCCTTATCTGGGTTCTCTGCCTCTAAAAACAACATTTGCGCCACAATCAAGTTGGCCATGTTGTCTTCAACCTCACCCGTTAAAAAAATCACCCGTTCACGCAAAAGACGTGAATAAATATCAAAAGAACGCTCACCACGAGATGATTGCTCAACGACTACTGGAACCAATGCGTTATCAATTGATGGAACATACATACGTTTATTTATTCCTAAATTCTTGTGAGTTCACCCATGATCACAATATGAGGGATAATCATCTAAATTGCAAAATATTCACCCACAATTCATGGATATTTTTTGCATAAGCTTTGTAAACTTTAAAACCATCCAAGTTTTTATATTATATAAAAAAGGCGCCTTAGGCGCCTTTTTTACTTCAGCTGAAATTAGCCTTGTTGACGAGCTTGTTGCTCTTTCAATAAGTCTTCGTAGCTGACTTGTTTGTCAGTCACTTTTGCAGCTGCAAGAATGTGATCAACCACCTGGTCTTCTAACACAACTGCTTCAATTTGAGCACGTTGCTGTTGGTCATTTTTGAAGTATTCAATTACTTCGTTTGGATCTTCATAAGAAGATGCCATGTCTTCGATGTAAGCATCAACACGTGCAGCATCCACTTCAAGTTTCGCGTCTGCTAAAACTTTGCTCACCAATACGCCAAGTTTTACAGATTTTTCAGCTTGTTCTTTGAACAGTTCGTCTGGAAGCATGCTTGAGTCAAATGCTTTCGCACCTTGCGCACCAAACTGCTGCGTGAACTGTTGGATCATTTGTTGACGTTGACGGTCAATTTCTTGCTTAACCATAGATTCTGGAACTTCGATTTCGTTCGCAGCAACCAGCGCATCAAACGTTGCACCTTTCACCTGGTTACGAAGACCGTTTTTCACTTCACGTTCCATGTTTTTACGAACGTCAGCTTTTAACTTTTCAACGCCTTCTTCTTCAGTTAAACCGAAGATTTTTAAGAATTCAGCATCAACTTCTGGAAGCTTTTGTTTTTCAACCAGTTTTACATTGATTTTGAACTGAGCTGCTTTACCTGCCAGCTGTTCAGCTTGGTAGTCTTCCGGGAAAGTTACATCAATAACTTTCTCTTCGCCTTTTTTCATGCCCACGATGCCATCTTCAAAGCCCGGGATCATACGGCCAGAACCTAATACCAGTTTGAAGTCTTCAGCAGAACCGCCTTCAAATTTCTCGCCATCTACTGTGCCTTCGAAATCAAAAGTTACTTGCATGTCTTTTTTCGCCATGCCTTTGGTTTCAGCCCAAGTTGCGCGCTGCTTTTGCAGGTTTTCGATCATTTGATCTACATCTTTGTCGCTAACTTCAGATGCTTTACGCTCAACTTCCAGACCTTCGAATTTCACTTCAACTTCTGGATAAACTTCAACAGTCGCTTCATATACTAAAGCGTCGTCTTTCATTTCAGTTTTTTCAATATTTGGCATACCAACAGCATTGATTTTTTCTTGTTGGATTGCTTCAAATACGGTGTCACGAATGATGTCGTTTACAACTTCTTGATAGATACCCGCGCCATATTCACGACGTACAACGTTTACAGGCACTTTACCTGGACGGAAGCCGTTAATCTTCGCAGTTTTAGCTGTGCGTTTTAAGCGAGCTTCGAACTGCTCGTTAATACGGCTCGTCGGTACAGATACATTTAAACGACGGGCAACGCCCGAAACCGCTTCAGAAGTTACTTGCATGGCTTCCTCGATATTTAGTAATAACAGTTTTTAAAAAAGTGCCATATTATATGACAACATTTAAAGATATACAAAATAACAAGCGATCAGAACAATTTTTCGGCTTAAATTCTTCATATTCCCTTCGCTATTTTTATCTATTGTCTAATATTTGTTGCAAATGATAAGTACTATCATTAATATTCAATGGTTTTTAACTCATATTTTTAACTATTCTTCTTATATCCCAATACTGGAATTCGGTTATGCGCACCTTTAACCTTCGCCCGCTTTCGCTCGCGATTCTTGGAATTTCTGCTAGTTCCGCATTTGCAAATACAACCACTGAAACAACAGCTGACCCGACACATCAATTATCCACGATTGTGGTTTCTGCGGCAGGTTTTGAACAAGATATTAAAAATGCACCTGCTTCTATTAGCGTGGTGACTGCAGACGACCTAAAGAAAAAGGGTATTACTAACATTGCTGATGCGTTAAGCGAAGTTCCAGGCGTTGACATTCGTAATGGTCAAGGTAAAACCGGTGGCTTAAATATTCAAATGCGAGGGTTAAATCAAGCCTATACTCTTATTTTGATTGACGGACAACGTCAAAATACATCAGGTTCAATTGGCCCAAATGGTTTTGGTGAATTTTCTACAAGCTTTATGCCACCACTAGCATCTATTGAGCGTATTGAGGTGATTCGTGGCCCAATGTCAACGCTTTACGGCTCGGATGCAATGGGCGGGATCATCAATATTATTACTAAAAAAGTTGCCTCAGAATGGAATGGTAACGTTTCTGTTGAACACAATATTCAAGAAAATTCTGATATTGGTAATCACTGGAAAACTAGTGCTGTCGTAAATGGTCCATTAATTCAAGATAAGCTTGGTATTCAAGTACGTGGTGAGTTTTTCCACCGTGATGAATCTGATCGTCTTGTGACACCTGCAAATACATTAGATGAAGGTAGCCAAGGTCGTGATCCGCGTACTGTAGAAGCCAACAACTATGCAGTCGGTACAAAGCTTACTTTAAATGTTACAGACAATGTCTCAACTTGGGTTGACTTTGATCACGCTGAACAGCGTTTTGATAATAGTGATGCTCGCTTAGGTGAACTTTACGAATTTAACCGCACAACGGGTCTACCATCTGGTCCGGGTTCATATACGGATGAGATTAAATTCTTAAGAGATCGTATTTCTGCGGGTGTTGATACTGAATTAAGTTTCGGTCAGTGGAAAACTTTTGCGAGCTATGTCACTTCTGAACAAGAAGGTCGTCGTCTTCCGAAAGGAAATGTACCTGAATACAACTACTACTCTGATGGTACTCAGAGTCGTGTCTTAGAAAATAAAGATTTAACAGTTGATTCTCGTATTATTTCAACACTTGGCAATCATAAATTGACTGCGGGCGTGGAATATAAAGATGGCGAAACCATCGACAACACAGCCGGTAGCGGCGTTGCTTTTGAACAAGATTCTTGGTCAGTATTCGCTGAAGACGAGTGGAACCTAACTGATTCTCTTGCATTCACTTTGGGTGGTCGTTACGAAGATCATAGTGCTTTTGGTGGCCACTTCACACCACGTGCTTACTTGGTTTGGAATACCAATGATCAGTGGACATTAAAAGGTGGTGTAAGTACTGGCTATAAAGTTCCTACAGCCAATGATTTGCATGATGGTATTAATGGTTTTAGCTCGCAAGGTCGAAACGTAACTTTGGGTAACCCGGGTCTTAAGCCTGAAGAAACCACAAACTATGAGCTTGGCTTTGTTTACGACAACTTATCTAATTTCTCTTTAACCACAACTGCTTTCTTTACTCAATTTAAAGACATCATCATTAGCGATGCACGCGTAGTTGAAAACTGTTTATGGGCCAATCGCCCAGCAGGACAAGCACCTGCAGCTGACTGTATGACTGTCGGTAGTTTCGATAACCAACAAAACTTCGGCTTTAAAGGTAATGCAGACAAAGCTGAAAGCTATGGTGTTGAGCTCAGTGCAAAATATGACATCTCTCCAAGCTTTGATGTAAAAGCAAACTATACCTGGTTAGAGTCTGAAATTACTGAAGGTGAAAACAAAGGTAATCCTATTGAAAATACACCTCGTCATGCGTTGAACCTTACAGGAACTTGGTATGTCAATGATAAGTTTACAACATGGTTAGAAGCTGAATATAAATCTAATCGTGTACGTTTCACGAATCCTGATCTAGATGACCTAGATGTTAGCCGTGAAATTGATGCGGTTGGCAATAAGTTAAAAGCATATGAGCTATTTAATTTAGGCGCTTCTTATAAAGTAAATAACCAAGTGACTATTTCGGGTCGTGTAAACAACTTATTAGATAAAGATTTTGGTGATTACAAATCATTTATTAATAGTGATAACGAAGTTGAAAATGCTTTCTTGTACACGAAAACAACCAGTGGTTTAGCAGGTACTTATATTCCTGACCGCAACTACTGGTTGTCTGTTTCTTATGACTTCTAATCCTGATTTCACATAAGAACCCAAAACCCTGCCCCGGCAGGGTTTTTTAATTCTTAAAACCGATCAAATTAAATCAAAAATACGATTATTCAAATATTCTTATTGATTTATTTCATTAAATGCAGCCAATCCATAAATATTTTCTTAATTGTTTAGCTTGTTTTAACCAATTTTCATATTGTTACTGAGAATTATTATCAATAAAATTCGCATTACTTATTGAGCACATACAATAAGTCCATCATTACTCTGCATTTGAACTGCGCACTCAAATCATTGTGGTAAGGGAATTTTGTCATTCATATCAGGAAATACACCACCATGGCACAGATTAAGAGCCGTAAACATCAACGCACTGCATCATTCGTTGCCCTTGCAGCCACCCTGCCGCTCATGGCACATGCAACCACAGCAACCGAAGAAGTCACCCAGCTTCCTGAAATCACGGTGAAATCTCAGGATGAAAATAAATATAAAACCAATCAGCTCAGCTCCGCGAAACAGACCCAGCCACTGGTCGATACCCCACAAACAGTTTCTGTTATTAATCAAACCTTATTAAAAGAACAAGGCGCGACATCACTGGTTGAAGCGCTACGCAACACCCCGGGCATTACCTTACAAATGGGTGAAAACGGCAATACCAGCGCCGGCGATACCTTCCAGATGCGTGGTTTCTCAACCCAAACCTCTACCTATGTCGATGGTATCCGTGATTTGGGCGCAGTCAGCCGCGATGTATTTAACCTGGAACAGGTCGAAGTCGTGAAAGGCCCAGCCGGTGCAGAAGCCGGTCGTGGTTCAGCATCCGGTTATATCAACCTGGTCAGCAAACTGCCGCATCTGCAAAACAGCAGCGAAGTCTCTGCCAGTTACAACACCGCAGAAAATGCCCGCCTCTCAGCCGATATCAACCAAGCCATCAATGACAATACCGCTTTTCGTCTCAATGTCATGGGACAAGAAGGGGGCGTGCAAGGCCGTGATGTGCTCGAAAACAATAGCTATGCCATTGCCCCATCTGTTGCCTTTGGCCTGAATACTCCGACCCGCCTGTATTTATATTCACAGCACGTCCGTCAACGTAATATCCCTGATGGCGGTATTCCAACCATTGGTATGGAAGGCTTCTGGAATGCCAATCCGGATATTGCCCAAGCTGGCAAGGTTAATCGTGAAAACTATTATGGCCATGTAGATGATTACGAAGATGTCGATGCCGACATGTTCACCGCGAAAATTGAAAGTGATCTGGCAGATAATCTAAAACTGACTAATATCACCCGTTTGGGTCAAACCCAGATGAACCGAGTCCTGACCGGGATTAACACCATTTCTGCACATGATTCGACCAATCCAGCCGACTGGACCATCAGCCGTTCACGTCAGGGGGTTGATCAGGAAAATAAAATTCTGGCCAACCAGACCACTTTAAATTTGAACCTGAAAACCGGTGCTATTGAACATGATGTGGTAGCTGGCCTGGAATTTTTAAAAGAGCAGCAATACACCCGCAATCTGGCCACCCAAATGCCGGATGAACCAACAGCATCCACCACTGAAGCCAACCTGTATAACCCAAACCCCAATGATCCAATGGCCGACCTGATCTATAACGGTGCTTATAGCGATGGTGAAACCCAGACGGCTGCGGCTTATCTGTTTGATACCTTAAAGTTTGGCAAACGCTTCCAGTTAAACGGTGGAGTACGGGTAGATTATTACGAAACTGACTATCAAGGCCTGTCCTTACCTCGCGGCACAAATGCCCTTGTAGCTTCAGATATCAGTGCACATGACACCCTGCTGAGCTGGAAACTTGGCGGTCTGTACAAACCAACTGCTTACAGCAGCGTTTATGCTTCTTATGGCAAATCCTTAACCCCACCGGGCAGCACCAACTTTGTGATGTCTGAGTCGGGCATTAACAGTGCAGCGGCAGAACCGCAAGAAACCCATCATTATGAACTGGGTAGCAAATGGGATCTGCTTGATGGTCGTCTAGCCCTCAATGCCGCAGTCTATCGCACGGAAAATGAAAACCAGTTTACCCAGGATGCGATTACCCAGGAATCCATCCAGGAAGGTAAAACTATTGTCGATGGGGTTGAGCTGAGTGCAGTCGGCCAAATTACCGATGCCTGGAATATTTCTGCCGGTGTGGCGCATATGAAAACCAAACAGGAAGATCAGCAAAGTTTCCGTGACAATGTCATGACCCGTACCGATAGCGTACGCTGGTCACCGGAATGGACTGCCTCGTTATGGACCACCTATGACATTGCCGGCTTTAAACTGGGTCTGGGCGCGCGCTATGTCGATGAGCAAAAACGTGTCGTCACCGACAGCACTGCTCCAGCCAATATGCCAAGCATTCCAAGCTATGTGGTGTTTGATGCCATGGCCGGTTATCAATTCAATGAAAATGCCTCACTGAACCTGAATGTCTATAACCTGGCAGATGAAGAATACATCAGCACCTTGAACAACGGCGGTTCGCGTATGACGCTTGGTCAGGAGCGCAGTGCCAGCCTGACCTTTAACTATAAGTTCTAAGTTTTATTTTGTTCTGTTGAAGCAGCATTTATCTGAAATGCTGCTTCATTTTTTATTTGGCTTTATGATGACAGACAGCGCTCTGTCTGAAGGATGATTCAAGTCTCATGATGCTGCATGTTCCTCAAGTTCTCAGTAAAGCGGCCGTGGCTGACATTCGTCAGCAGCTTAACCAGCATACCGCCTGGATTGATGGCCAGCACAGTGCCGGGCCACAGGCAAAAAAAAGCAAACACAATCTGCAATTTGACCCACAGCATCTGGTGTATCCAGCGCTGGCTGAACAGATTGAACAGGCACTGAGACAGCATCCGCTGGTACAATCTGCGACCTTAGCCAAACATATTCTACGGCCGATGTTTAACTGCTATCAGCAGCAAGGGACGTATGGCAATCATGTCGACAGCGCCGTGCATTATTCGGCTGCACATCAGCAGCTGATTCGTACTGATGTTTCCATGACCTTATTTTTGTCTGAACCGGAAGAATATCAGGGCGGTGAACTGGTGATTGAAGACACTTACGGGGCTCATGAAGTCAAGCTGGATGCCGGTGATGTGATTCTCTATCCCGCCACCAGCCTGCACCGGGTAGAACCGGTCACTGCCGGGCGGCGCATTGCCGCCTTTACCTGGGCACAAAGCATGATTCGCGATGACTGGCAGCGCAGCATGCTGTTTAATCTGGATATGACCATTGGCCAACTGCGTCAGCAACTTGGCGATAATGAACAAGTGCTGCAACTGACCGCGCATTATCATAATCTGCTGCGTCAATGGGGCGAACTATGACATCTGCCCAGCCACTGCCGCCACTTACTCAGATTCCAGCCTATCTGCAAACCATTGCTGACTATGAAGCTCAGGCCAGCAAACATTTAACGCCGGCCACCTGGCACTATTTACAAGGCGGCGCGATGGATGAGCGCAGCCTGCAACAGAATCTGGACCAGTTTCAGCAGCTGCAACTGCTGCCCAGAATGCTGCGTGACCTAAGCCAAGGCCATACCCGCTGCGAACTGTTCGGGCAGGAATTTCCCCATCCAATTTTTCTCGCCCCGGTTGGCCATCAGCAACTGTTTCATCCACAGGGTGAACTAGCCACTGCCCTCGCAGCAGAAGCAGTGGGCAGTAATCTGGTCCTGAGTCATTTAAGTACTACCGATCTGCGTGAAGTTGCGCCAACAACCTCTCTTAAATGGTTTCAGCTGTATTGGCAAGGCAATCGCGAACAATCGCTGGCACTGGTGCAACTGGCAGAGCAACAACAGTTTAAAGCCATTGTGGTGACCGTCGATTCACCGCATAGCGGCGTTCGTGACCGTGAACGTCGGGCCGGTTTTCAAGTGCCGGCGCATCTGCCTCATCCGCATCTATCTTCCTTTACATCCCCCATCCTCAGGCCAGAGCAACATCCCCTGTTTGATGGTCTGATGCAACAGGCACCGACCTGGGAAGATATCGCCTGGCTGGTACAGCAAACGTCTTTACCGGTGCTGCTCAAAGGCATTGTGCATCCTGAAGATGCTCAACTGGCATTGCAATACGGTGTACAGGGACTGGTCATTTCCAATCATGGTGGCCGGGTGCTAGATGACTGCATTAGCCCACTGACAGCTCTACAGATGATACGCGCACAACTGCCGGCAAATTTTCCCTTAGTGCTGGATGGTGGCATCCGCCGCGGCTCCGATATTTTTAAGGCGCTGGCCTTGGGCGCATCCGCCGTGCTGATTGGCCGGCCGTATATTTATGGTCTGGCAGTAGCCGGTGCGTTAGGTGTGGCGCATGTGATTAAAATTTTGCGGGAAGAACTGGAAGTGACCATGGCTTTAATGGGAACGGCGCGCCTGCAAGAGATCAATAGTCGCTATATTTTTCACAAAAACCAGATCCAGTGAAATTTTTTATCTCCACAACCTTTAATGATGCAAATTAAGAGAATAATTTCCACTTCAGTTGGCTTATATTTATCTTAGGAATTTGCAAGACCGCGAACGGTACCAGCCAGGTAGCAACTCTTTCTGAGAATGTGGACTGATCCTAATATTTTCCGGAAATACGCTTGTAAATTGATACCATAGATACCATCTATATAAGTAGTACGTTGCTTTTTTATAATCTTAAGCAACCCATGCTTCACAAGGAGTTACCTCATGATGTTGGCTGATCCAAGTAAAAAATATCGTCGCATGTATCAACGTGTTGACTTGCCAGACCGTCAATGGCCGAACAACGAAATTACAAAAGCGCCTATCTGGATGAGCACCGACCTGCGTGATGGTAACCAGGCAATTTTCGAACCAATGAGCATTGAACAGAAGTTCAAAATGTTCCAGATGTTGGTGAAAATTGGCTTTAAGCATATTGAAATTGGCTTCCCGTCTGCTTCACAAATTGACTTCGATTTCACCCGTAAATTGATTGAAGAAAACCACATTCCAGATGATGTGTATATCGAGGTTTTGGTTCAGGCACGTGACCATTTGATTCAGCGTACCTTTGAAGCATTGGAAGGTGCAAAACGCGCGATTGTACATATCTATAACTCCAACTCGCCAACCTTCCGTCAAAAAGTCTTGAATGTTGATGTCGCGGGTGCCAAACAGTTGGCCATTAACGCTGCTGAAAAAGTGAAAGAATACGCAGCGCAATATCCAGAAACGGACTGGATTTTCCAGTACAGCCCGGAATGTTTCACCGCAACCGAATTGGAAGTGGCTAAAGATGTCTGTGACGCCGTGACTGAAATCTGGGAAGCTTCTCCTGAAAACAAAGTCATCTTAAACTTGCCTGCGACTGTAGAAGTTTCGACTCCAAACGTATATGCCGACCAGGTCGAGTGGATGCACCGCAACATCAAACGTCGTGACGGGGTAATCATCTCTGTTCACTGTCATAACGACCGTGGCTGTGGTATTGCTGCCTCTGAATTGGCGATTATGGCCGGTGCTGACCGTGTTGAAGGTTGTGTGTTTGGTAACGGCGAGCGTACCGGTAACGTTGACGTGGCAGCAATTGCCTTGAACATGTACACCCAGGGCGTGGCACCAGAATTGGATTTCTCTAACATCAACGAAATTATTGCGACCGTAGAAGAATGTACCGGTTTACCTGTGCATCCACGTCATCCATATGCCGGTGATTTGGTCTTCACGGCGTTCTCGGGTTCACACCAGGATGCGATTAAAAAAGGCTTTGAATACCAGAAAAACGAAGAAATCTGGGATATGCCTTACTTGCCAATCGATCCGAAAGACTTGGGCCGTGACTATGATGCCGTGATTCGGGTGAACTCGCAGTCAGGTAAAGGCGGGATTGCTTACTTGTTAGAATCGAACTACAACGTGGTGTTGCCGCGTCGTGTACAAATCGAGTTCTCGCAAGTGGTGCAGCAAGTGACCGATGAAGAAGGCACTGAAATTTCAGCACAGCAAATCTGGTCATTGTTCCAGCAAACCTATGTCGATGCCAAAGATTCACATTATTCTGCCAAGAGCTATAAATTGTCTGATGACAATGGCAAACAGGTAATTGAACTTGAAGTGGTGGTGAATGGCTCGACACAGCAGTTGCGCGGTGAAGGTAACGGTCCGATCTCGGCCATTTTGGATGCCTTGCAGTTACCAATTGATGTCTTGAACTATGAAGAACGCGGCATCAGCTCGGGTGCCAATGCCAAAGCCTTGGCCTTGGTTGAGTTGCAGGTGAAAGGTACCGGTAAATCTGCCTTTGGTGCCGGGGTGCATGACAACATTGTGACTTCATCCATTGAAGCCATTATTGCCAGCACTAACCGTCTGATTGATCAGGGCGTATTAAGCAAAGAACAATTGGTTGCTGCTGCCGTTTAAGCACATAAAGTACTTTAGAAAGGATACCCCAAGTGGTATCCTTTTTATTTATTCATTCTAAAGATTCTAAGGCGAATTATTCCTGTGTCTTTCCCTGCTAACTCTGTGGGTGTCGTAACGCCACAACAGTTTCAATTTGAAGAGCCGTTAGAGCTGGAATGTGGACGCATTCTGCCACGTTTTGAACTGATGGTTGAAACTTACGGAAGCTTGAATGCCGACAAATCCAATGCCATTTTAATCTGCCATGCCCTGTCCGGGCATCATCATGCGGCGGGCTATCATCATGAAGATGATAAAAAGTCTGGCTGGTGGGACAGCTGTATTGGTCCGGGCAAAGCCATTGATACCTCTAAATTCTTTGTGGTGGCACTGAACAATATTGGTGGCTGTCATGGTTCGACCGGTCCAACCTCACCCAACCCGGAAAATGAAAACCGCCCTTATGGTCCGGATTTCCCGCTGGTAACGGTGCGTGACTGGGTCAAAACCCAGGCCATGCTGTCAGACCGCTTAGGCATTCAAAAATGGTATGCAGTAATTGGCGGTTCTTTGGGGGGCATGCAGGCCTTGCAATGGTCGGTTGATTATCCGGACCGTTTGGAAAAATGTGTGATTATTGCCAGTGCGCCAAAACTCTCGGCACAGAATATTGCCTTTAACGAAGTCGCGCGTCAGTCGATTCTTTCTGATCCTGATTTTCATCATGGCCGTT
The DNA here is from genome assembly GCF_000369465.1 of Acinetobacter sp. CIP 53.82. Classification (NCBI taxonomy): domain Bacteria; kingdom Pseudomonadati; phylum Pseudomonadota; class Gammaproteobacteria; order Moraxellales; family Moraxellaceae; genus Acinetobacter; species Acinetobacter sp. CIP 53.82. The sequence goes on from NZ_KB850046.1 coordinate 876,820, forward strand.
ATCTGGAACATGACAGCTATCCAAAACGTGGCCTGATTCTGGCGCGGATGGTCGGACACATCACCTATCTGTCTGAAGAAGCCATGAAGCAGAAATTTGGCCGTGACCTGAAACTGGGCAAATTCATGTACGGTTTCGATGTCGAGTTTCAGGTGGAAAGCTATTTGCGCTATCAAGGTGAACAGTTCAGCCGTAACTTTGATGCCAACACCTATTTAATTATGACCAAGGCGCTAGATTATTTTGATCCGTCGCGTGAATACGAACAGTCGCTGGTACAGGCTATGGCCCATACCCAATGTCAGTTCCTGGTGATTTCGTTTACCACTGACTGGCGTTTCTCGCCTTCGCGTTCGCAGGAAATTGTCGATGCGCTGATTAGCAACCATAAACCAGTCAGCTATTTAGACATTGATGCGGAACAGGGCCATGACTCCTTCCTGTTCCCGATTCCGTTATATGTCAAATCTTTAAGAGCATTTTTGGGAGGTGCTGAACACCTCAAGGCCACCCCGCAGGAGGCTGTGTAATGCGTATTGATCAGCAACTTGCCGAAAAGTGGATTAAACCCGGTTCCCGCGTTTTAGACCTTGGTTGTGGTGATGGTGAACTGCTGGCCCACATGAGTAAAAAGCACAATATTCGTGCTTACGGCCTGGAAATTGACCAAGAAAAGATTGCAATTGCCGTCAGTCGGGGGTTAAATATCATCCAACAAGACTTAAACCTCGGTTTAAGCCGCTTTGCCGACCAGTCTTTTGACTATGTGGTCATGGCACAAGCCTTGCAAGCTGTAGATGCACCTGACGTATTATTGCGTGATATGGTGCGTGTCGGAAAACAGGCGATTATTACCTTTCCGAACTTTGCCCACTGGAGGACCCGTTCTTTCCTGGCACTGAAAGGAAAAATGCCGGTTTCAGAAGCTTTGCCGTATATGTGGTACAACACCCCAAACATCCACCTCTGTACTTTCCGTGATTTCGAAGCACTCTGTGCTGAAAACAATATCCGTATTATTAATCGACTCGCTGTGAATGGGGATCAACAAGTTAGTTTACTCAGTAAACATATCCCGAATCTGTTTGGTGAAGTCGCAATTTATCGAGTGAGCGCTCTATGAAAAAATTATTATTAAGCACGACGCTACTGGTTGGACTTTTTAGCCTGCAGGCGCATGCAGATTACGTGGCGCCAGGCAGCTCGGTGTCGAGCCAGGCCGCCCAGTATTCGGTGATGGACATTCAGGGTCTGATTAAAGCCGCCAAAGCCGGTCAGGCCGGTGCGCAGTTCTATCTAGCAACCAAATATCTGCATGGCCAAGATGTCGCTAAAGATGAACGTCAGGCTTTTGCCTGGTATAAAGCCGCTGCCGATCAGGGACTGTCTTCAGCCCAATTGAACGTGGGTCGTATGCTGGCTGATGGCATTGGCACCAAAAAAGATGAAGTCCTGGCCCGTCAGTATTTTGAAAAAGCGGCCAGCCGCGGTGATAACCGTGCCAGCTTTAACCTGGCGATGATGGAAGAGAAAAAGAAAAACTATATGGGCGCTTATCAGTGGTATGAGCTGTCTACCCGTGATGGCATGCTCGACAATAAAGTGATTTCTTTATCTGAAGGTAAAAAAACGGCCTTGGCCGCCAACCTGACCCAAGAACAGATTCGTCAGGCACGTGACCGTGCCGACAAATGGATTCAGGCACAATAAGCCAGGTTCAAAAACACTAGCACCTTCGGGTGCTTTTTTCATGCCTGTAGTCTGGTGGTTTTCGGTTAAACTAGCCGGCATGTTTTCAATCATGAGTAATTCGAGATGACTGCACCTGCTTGGCTCTCTCAAGGCACCCTGGTTCTGGCCAGCAATAATAAAGGCAAAATTGCGGAATTTGAAAAACTGTTTGCAGAACTGAATTTACCGGTTGATGTCATCCCGCAAGGCCAGCTCAATATTGAAGATGCCATTGAAGATGGCCTGAGCTTTACTGAAAATGCGATTATTAAAGCGCGTCATGCCTCTAAAATTTCTGGCAAGCCTGCAATTGCTGATGATTCCGGGATTTGCGTACCGGCACTGGGCGGCGCACCGGGAATTTACTCTGCCCGTTATGCTGGCGCACATGGCAATGATGCCGCCAATAATGAAAAACTGCTGGCAGACTTACAGCCTTTACGCAAAGATGGAACAGCGATTGAAGGGATGTTTGTTTGTGTGCTGGCCCTGGTGCAGCATGCCGAAGATCCTTTACCACAAATTTTCCAAGGCATCTGGCAAGGTGAAATTCTGGATGCACCACGTGGTGAAAATGGTTTTGGTTATGATCCACTGTTCTGGTTACCGGAACTGGGGATTTCCAGCGCAGAGATGAGCAAAGAAGAAAAAAATAAGATCAGCCATCGAGGTCAGGCGATGCAGCTGTTTAAAGCAAGTTTGGAGAAGTAACATCATTTTAAAACTCCTCCCTTTGAAAAAGGGAGGCTGGGAGAGATTCTTCTATACATCTTTCTTCTGACGCTAAAATATTGCTCATTTCTACAAAGGGTTTCCGTAAATCCCCCTCTTTAATAAAGAGGGACTTTCAAAAACTTTTATACCCTCTCTCTAACTCTCTCCCAAAGGGAGAGAGAACTTTTTGATTTATAAACCCGGCACCACCGCATGCACCACCACGCCATATACGCCAATCAAAATCGCACTGGCAATCGTTCCTGAGGCAATATATTTGGCAGAATCACCTGTGCCCTGATAATGGGTTTCTAGTGCCACAATATTAGCAGCCGGTGGCAGTAGAAAAAACATCAGCATGACGGCATAAATCAAGGTCTGCTGCGGAATGGGTAAACACCAGTATGCGATGGCACATAGCAACAAGGCCAGCGGAATACGTGCAACCAGTAAAGCCAGGCTGCGCTTTAAGTCAGCCCAGCCAATCCGGACTTTACTCAGCCACATTCCCAGCACGCACATGCCGGCAAAGGTCACCAGTACTTTATTGCTTTGGTAAATCACTTGCACCCGGGTCTGATGTTCAAACTGGCTCACATCCCAAAAAGACAGAATACCCGCTAGACTCAGGGCAATCACCGGCGGTGAAAGCAGCACATTTTTAACAATAAACTTTAATTCTTGCTGGGTCTGGCTCACCGCCATCACCGCACAAACATTGCCAAATAAGGATCCGCCAATATACAGCGCCACAATAATACTGCTGGCCGCAGGTCCAAACAGGGCCAAGGCAAAGGGAAAACCCAGCCAGGCTCCATTTAAATAACTGAAGCACAGTGCGATCAGTTTATCTTTTTGCAAGATATAAAAGACCGCAAAGAAAATGATGGAACTGACCAGACTAAAACCAATCAGCCACAAGCTGCCGTCCTGATAAAACACCATGTTGTAGATAATCAGTAACGGAATAAACAGCCGGGCCAGTAACATCGCTAGCACCGGACGCAACGGCTTTAAATACGCGACCCCGAAGTATCCAATCAGAAATGAAATTAGCGGAAGCAACAGCGCCATGCGGGTACACAGGAAGGCAGAAAAGTGGTGATTATCCTAACATAATTGATGGCACAACATGCTTTTAGCCCATCTGTTGTCTTTGAATCGCAATATTCCTGTCACCTCGCTGTCATCTAGACCTGTTGAGATATGTCTTGAATTAAAAAGAGGTAAATATTATGGCTGGTTTATCGATCTGGCACGTTCTGATTTTTGCAATCGTGGTGATTCTTCTGTTTGGTACATCTAAACTGAAAAACCTGGGTAAAGATGTGGGCGGTGCGGTTAAAGACTTTAAAAAATCAATTAAAGATGATGAAACGACCACTGCGGCCCTAAACGAGCCACGTACCATTGAACATCAAGCAACATCATCTGACGTTAACACGACTGTAAAACAATAATTTTTCAGGTAATTTTGTTATGCTCAATATTGGAATGGCGGAGCTGCTGTTTTTCGGCATCATTGCATTATTGGTGCTGGGTCCAGAAAAGCTGCCTGAAGCTGCACGTTTTGTTGGAAAGTGGTACGGCAAAATTAAACGTACCATCAGCAATGTGCAAAATGATATTGATCGGGAACTTCGACTTTCTGAACTGCGTGAACAGATGCAACAGGAAATGGCACGTATTCAGGAACTTGAGCAAAAAATGCAGTCTCAGATGCATGAGCTAAAACAACAAAAAATATTCGCGGAAGAACAACCGAACCAGACCGCTGCAACGGATAATAAAAATTTGCCGATGCGCTATACCTTTATTGCCCCGCAACCTTCGCTGTTGCTGCGTCCTCAGCATCAACCGCTAACCGCGACTGAAGCTATCCCTCCGACCACATCACAATTTACCGATTATAAGGTGGCTGTATGAGTCAAAGTTCTCCTTCTCAATTGCCAGCGGCGACAGTGGGCGAGCAAGCTGCTTTAGAAGAAATGCCGATCACCAAACATCTGGTGATTCTGCGCAAGCATCTATTTAAAATTGTGGGCCTGGTTATTGCGCTGTTTTTCTGCTTATTGCCTTTTGCCAATCGCACCTATCAGATTTTATCTGAACCGCTGCGTGCGCAGTTGCCGACTTCATCGACCATGATTGCTACCGATGTCACGGCCACCTTTATGGCACCGTTTAAGCTGAACTTTTTTGTGGCGTTGATGATTGCGATGCCGTTTATTATTTATCAGCTGTGGGCTTTCGTAAAACCGGCATTATATGAAAAAGAGAAAAGTCTGGCGCTGCCATTGCTCATAAGCAGTATTGCCCTGTTCTATATTGGGATTTCATTTGCTTACTTTATTGCACTGCCGTCAATTCTGCACTTTTTCATCAGTGTGTCACCGGAAACAGTTGCCCCGATGACCGATATTAATAGTTATCTGACTTTTTGTTTGAAGCTATTTTTGGTGTTCGGATTTACCTTTGAAATTCCGATTATTACCCTATTGCTGATTTTAATTGGTGTGGTTAGTACCCAGCAGCTGGTCGAAAAACGTCGCTTTATTATTGTTGGCTGTTTCTTTGTTTCGATGTTTGTGACCCCACCGGATGCGCTGTCGATGATTATGCTGGCCATTCCAATGTGGATGTTATTCGAATTGGGCTTATTTGCTGGCAAGCTGATTGAGAAGCGTCGGCTGACTGCAGAATAAGTTTTTACAAACCCGATTAAAAAAGAGCAGCTCCGGCTGCTCTTTTTTGTTTTAGTAAACCATTGTTATTATTTAACTTTTTTGAAATATTTTCTTCAAGGTACTGTCATATTCAGCGGGTAGTTTATTTCTAGCTTTTAAGCAGCAACCAAGCCATTAAAGAAAAGCTAGGACTTTTAAATGAACAACGATGAAATGATTCCGTGTCAGGATCTGACCGAAGATAGTAACACTTCAAATAATACGCATTTTCAAACGATTCTTGATCAACATATGAATCGTCGTGGTTTTATTGCAAAAACTACAAGTGGGGCAATGGCATTAGCATTTGCAGCAAGCGTGAGCGGCTGTTCAGATGATGATAATGATTCTGCTAATTCAGGTGAAAATCCAACTACTCCTCCAGACACAACCTCTCCTGACCAGCATGAGTGGAGCGATCTGAACGCCCGCCCGAATAAATTAACCTTTGAACCTGTGAGAAAAAATACAGCGAACTTCTTCAGTGTTCCTGCAGGCTACCAGCTAAAAGTGTTATATGCAGTAGGCGATCCAATTAACCCTACTTATCCAGAAAAAACCGATGCTGAACTACCATCAGGTGCATCTTATCAATTCCGTGCCGGCGATAACCATGATGGTATGAGCTTCTTCGGTATGCATCCAACCAACAAAAACTATGCTGCCAAAGAATCAAAACAAGGCTTGCTGGTATTAAACCATGAGTATCTGCAGCAATCTCAGTTACATACCCCTGTGGGCACGATTTCAGTAGATGGCATCCGCCCTGAAGATCAGGTTTTACGTGAAGTAAATGCTCACGGTGTATCTGTTGTTGAAATTAGCAAAGATGAAAATACCCAAGACGTTAAAATTAATTTAAATTCTGAATTTAACCGTCGTATTACTGCCGCAACTGAAATGGAAATCCGTGGTCCAGCGCGCGGTTCTGATCTGGTTAAAACCCGATTCTCTCAAGACGGTACTTTAACACGTGGTACATTTGCAAACTGCGGTAACGGTTATACACCTTGGGGGACATATCTGACTGCAGAAGAAAACTGGAGCGGTTATTTCGCTCGTCAAGCCAATGACACACGTGCCATTGCAAAAGAAGAAATTGCCTTATCACGTTATGGTCGTGGTGGTGCTAATGCCCGTTCTTCGCAATATTTATGGAATACTCCAGTTGCCGAGTTAACTGGTGACAAAGATCTTTATGATCGTTGGGATATTTCAGTTAAAGGTGAAAACGCGCTAGCAGACTACCGTAATGTCATGAACACTTGTGGCTTTATTGTTGAAATTGACCCGTTTAGCGCAACTGAACGTCCAGTAAAACGTACTGCACTCGGCCGTTTTGCACATGAAGATTGTCGTTGTAGTAACCCGATCCCTGGTCAGCCATTAGCGTTCTATATGGGTGATGATGCGACAGGTGAATATATCTATAAGTTCGTATCAGATGCAGTGTGGGACCCTAAAGATGTAAACGGCGGCTATGCTGCTGGCGACAAATATATGAATAACGGTACATTATATGTTGCCAAGTTCAATGATGATGGTACCGGTGAATGGTTAGAACTGTCGCATAACCAGAATGGCCTCACCTCTGCGAATGCAATCTATCCTTTCTCCGGTCAGGATGATGTCGTTGTTCATGCCCGTCTTGCTGCAGACCACGTTGGTGCAACCAAAATGGACCGCCCAGAATGGGTTGCAGTGAACCCTGAAAATGGCGAAGTTTATGTCACCTTAACCAATAACAGCAGCCGTGGTCGTTCGTATCCAACTGATGCCGCTAACCCACGTAGCTATATTGACTTCAAGGGCACAAGCGCAAGTAGTTCCGGAAACATGAATGGCCATATTATTCGCTTCCGTGAAGAAGGCGACACGGTAGCCGCTACAGCATTTAAATGGGATATCTTCTTATTTGGTGCTGAAGCACGCGCTGAGTCAAACATCAACCTGTCTGGTCTAGACGATATGAACGACTTCTCTAGCCCGGATGGTATGTGGTTTGACCCACGTGGTATCCTTTGGATTCAAACCGATGATGGTCAATATACAGATGAAACCAACTGTATGATGCTTGCAGCACTTCCAGGTTCAGTCGGTGATGGCGGTACCGCGATTGCAGCAAGTACTAAAGCAGGTGGTCAAGAAACAATTGTGGGTGCACAGCTTTCTAATGACCGTGTCCGCCGCTTCCTGGTTGGTCCATCTGGCTGTGAAATTACCGGGGTAACCATTACACCTGACTATAAAGCGATCTTTGTCAATGTTCAGCATCCAGGTGGTGCTTGGCCAGCGAACCAAAGTACCCGCTACAGCGCGTTAGGTAAAGTTCCTCGTTCAGCTACTGTGGTCATCACCCGTAAAGACGGTGGTCCGATTGCAGGTGAGGCACTAGAGCAAGCATAAAACGCTTTCTCTTAAGCATCCTTAAACTTAAAAATACCGGCTTGATGCCGGTATTTTTTATTTCTGTAGTGGAATATTCAGCTCCACGATCTGCCCGGCGGTTTCACCCTGCTGGCTTTTCTCTAACCAGTGCCATTGCTGAGCATTTAATCTTAAAATATTGGAACAGCGTGTACCATACGCCGGACTCTGAATAAAGGTCGACGACAATAACTCTTCCAGCTCGACAGGAATGCCGGTTTCTGGCAATAAATCCGTAATCACCTTGCGTTCATCTTCCAGAATATCCCAGGCAGCATGCTGCAGATCTGCTTCTGGCATCTGGGCTTGCTGTAACATCGGTAAAAATTCCTGGGTAAAGCGTTTACGCAAATGGCCAGTTTTTTCCCAGTGCTCGCCCATTAAGCCATTGGACACTACATATACCCCTTTGGCCAGCACTTGCGGCGCCTCCCCTCGGTTGCTCATATACACCGCCTGTTCCCGGTCGCCGACAAATAAATTAAAGCCGGCATAATCGCACTGGCGCGGCTCCAATGCTTGTGCAAAGCGAATTGGACTTAATTCAGATTCCAGAAAATCCTGAATCAGATGGCCGCGTGAGGTCGGATAATTGTGCTGATCCTGTCCATTACGAAAATTGGTAACAATGGCCCAGCGGCCTCTGGCGGTCACGCCCATCCAGGTGCCACCCGACTGCAAGTCCTGTCCGGCATAAATCGGGCTATTTTCCCAGGCATGCAACGCCGCAGTCGGACGCTGATAAAACTCATCACGGTTTGAAATTAAACATAAAGGCAGCTCATCCAGAACCTGCCAGGCAAAGGCCACAATACACATAATTTCCTGCTCGCTATCTTTACACATTGAATGTACAACATTTTTCATCTTATTCAGCTAAAATCTGTGCAAAACAGAATGACAAGGAACAGGAATGCTGACCTATCCAAATATTGATCCGGTGGCGATATCGCTGGGTCCCTTACAAGTCCACTGGTATGGACTGATGTATTTACTGGCCTTTTTATTTGCCTGGGGTCTGGCCACCTATCGCGCCAAGCAGCGTGGCTGGACGCCGGACATGGTTTCGGACCTGATCTTTTACGGCGCGCTGGGTGTAGTCATTGGCGGCCGTGTCGGTTATGTGTTCTTTTATGGCTTTGAGCAGTTTCTGGCTAACCCGGTGTGGCTGTTTCAAGTCTGGACCGGGGGCATGAGTTTCCACGGTGGTTTCCTGGGGGTCATGCTGGCCATGCTGTTCTGGTGCAAAAAATACCAGATGACCTGGTTCCAAACCCTGGACTTTATTGCACCTTGTGTCCCGACCGGGCTGATGTTTGGACGCATCGGCAACTTTATTGGTGGCGAGTTATATGGCCGTCCGGTCAGTGATCCAAACTTTGCACTGGGCATGATTTTCCCGACCGATCCACTACAGCTGGTACGTCATCCATCACAGTTGTATCAGGCGCTGTTTGAAGGGCTGCTGTTATTTATTCTGCTGTGGTGGTTCAGTTCCAAACCGCGTCCACGTATGGCAGTTTCGGCACTGTTCCTGATTGGTTATGGTCTGGCGCGTTTTGTGGTGGAATTCTTCCGCGAACCGGACAATGGTCAGCTATTTATTGCCTGGATGAGTAAAGGCCAATTCCTGAGTCTGCCAATGATTCTGGTCGGTCTCTGGATGATGTGGTACGCCTACCAGAAAAAAATCTATGACTGGGGCCCACAGAAAAATAGTTAAACCGGAGCGAGGCATTGGCCTCGCTTTTTTTATGCCATTTTTGCTAAAGTGCATGCACCCTTGCACAATTCATCTGGTGGGCTATGCTCGAATTCTGGTTTAATCCCAACGTATCCGTACTGCAAAAACTCATGCTGTTTATTCTGATTGCAGTGGTCACCGGCGTTTTATACTGGATGCAACCGCTGGCCTATGATGCCATCCTGATGTTTATGGGCACCGGAATTATTTTTCTGATTTGCCGTTACTGCAAAATTCATTTTGCGGCACAACGTCCCACCGGTTTACTGTATCGCCTGCTGACCTGGATTCCGATTGCCCTGCTGTTGGCACTAATTTTCATGAATATGCAACAGAGTGAAATTTTATTACCGGGCGCACAAGGACTTGGCTTTATGGCTCTGGCAATTTGTCTGTTCTCGCCACTGTCATTGCTGCATCAACATCAGGATCAGGCATAAATGCTCAGTTTCTGGTATTCCGCGCGTTGTCATCGTCAGCTCAAACTGATGATCTGTATTGGTACCTGTCTGCTGATTTATCTGGCCTCGACGCAGGCACAGCTGCCACCGTTTTGGGTCATCCTCAGTCTGATTCTGGGCATGGGCTTACATCTGCTGTATCAATGGAGCAATCGTCGTTCCTGGCCAGAACATCAGCGTAGACTGATGTACGGGGGATTGAATCTGGCACCGCTGCTCCTGCTGGCCGTATTGCTGCTGTTTCTACCGAAAATGCAACTTTGGGCCATGGCCTTGCAAGCACTCGGCTTTATCTTGGTAGGACTGTTTATGGTGTCGATCTACCAGCAACGTGCCAAACGGTTTGACTCCTAAGCTTTATTTTCCTGTCCAATTTTTTGCATTTTAATAACCTGTGTAGCAGTTGCTGCACAGAAAACCGGGCTGAATTTACACTGCATACATGCCGAAACAGGAGCGCTAACAACAATAACCCGAATCCCGTTCAGCCTGCTTAGAATAACTGCAGTCTTTATGAAAATAATTCAGGAAGTTGTTTATGAATTCAGAACTGAACACCATTTCCGGTTTTAACCTGCAACGTTATTTGGGCACCTGGTACGAAATTGCCCGTTTGCCAATGCGCCATGAACCCGAAGACAGTACCGATATTTCCGCCACCTACAGCCTGAATGAAGATAGCAAAGTGCGTGTGCAAAACCGCCGTCTGGATGGTCAGGGTCAACTAGATGAATCGATTGGTGAAGCCACCCCGGTCGATGCTGAACATGGCAAGCTGGAAGTCAGCTTCTTGCCAGAAGGCCTGCGCTGGATTCCGTTTACCAAAGGTGATTACTGGATTTTAAAACTTGATCCGGAGTATCAGACCGCACTGGTCGGTGACCCGAGCCGCAAATACTTATGGTTGCTGCATCGTCATCCACAGCTGGATGAAGCCACACAAAATGAATATCTGGCGCAGGCCAAAAGTCTGGGTTATGACCTGAGTGATCTGATTTACACCCCGCACACCGGCCGGCCAACCGCATAAGCTGCCACTATTTTGCTGAGGCATCTTTTTTAAGATGCCTTTTTTAATGATGATGAATATTCATCTCGGCCCGGCATCAATGTTATGATGGCTGCACTTTTATGTGCTCATTTAAAGCCAAGATCTTCAACACAGCCAGCCTTTTGCGCTGCAATGAAGGTCGACACAGGAGCCACATCACTATTTGATTGAGAGAATTTCATGCGCCAATATCTTGACCTGTTACAACATATCCTTGACCACGGCGGCGACAAAGGCGACCGTACCGGCACGGGAACCCGTTCTGTATTCGGTCATCAGATGCGCTTTGATCTGTCTCAGGGTTTTCCGCTGTTAACCACCAAAAAAGTGCATTTCCGTTCAATTGTGATTGAACTGTTATGGTTCCTGAAAGGTGATACCAACGTTCAGTATCTGCAGGACAACAAAGTTACGATTTGGGATGAATGGTCAACGGCAGAACAGACGGCGCGTTTCGGCCGTCCTGAAGGCGAGCTTGGTCCGGTATATGGCCATCAGTGGCGTAACTTTGGCGCCAGCAAAAATGCCGATAACAGCTATAATCAGGATGGTTTTGACCAGATTTCCTGGCTAATCAATGAGATTAAAACCAACCCGAATTCACGCCGTTTAATTGTATCGGGCTGGAATCCGCAGGAAGCCGGTCAGGTGGCATTACCACCTTGTCATACCCTGTTCCAGTTTTTTGTTCATAACGGCAAACTCTCTTGCCAGCTGTATCAGCGTAGTGCCGATGTCTTCCTGGGTGTACCATTCAATATTGCTAGCTATGCGCTGCTGACCCATATGATTGCCCAGGTATGTGATCTAGAGGTTGGTGATTTTGTCTGGACCGGCGGCGATACCCATTTATATGCCAACCATTTTGAACAAGCACAACTGCAACTCAGTCGTGAACCGCTGGGGCTGTGCCAGCTGAAACTGAACCCGGACGTCAAAGATCTGTTCGCGTTTAAATTTGAAGATATTGAAATTGTCGGTTATGAGTCACATCCGGCAATTAAGGCCCCGGTAGCGGTTTAAAGCCAATTAATTCCGGACAAATGCTCCATCCCCCTTTCATCGAGGGGGATTTTACATTTTAATAGGGTTAATTTTTCGCATGAGATATGGATGAAACAGCATGGCATTTCAAGGTTTAGAAGTTGTACACGTGGTGGCCATGGATCAGCAGCGCTGTATTGGAAAAGCCAATGATTTGCCATGGCATATTTCTGCCGACTTAAAACATTTTAAGGAAATTACCCAGGGCGGCGTGGTAGTGATGGGCCGTAAAACCCTGGAATCAATGGGTCGTGCCTTACCGAAACGTGTCAATTGGGTGATTACCCGAGATCCAAATTGGGCCTTTGAGGGCACCAAAGTCGCCTATTCAATTGAAGAAGCTTTAACTCAGGCCATGGCTGATGTGCAGGCTTCAGAAAAGCCGGACAGTATTTTTATTATTGGCGGTGGTGAAATCTTTAAACAGACCATGGATATTGCCGACCGTCTGGAACTGACCCATGTCGAGCTGGATGTGCAGGGCGATGCACATTATCCGGAAATTCCGGCAGCGTTCCAGAAAGTCAGTGCCGAGCAACATTTGGATGACAAAACTGGCATTGCATTTGAGTTTGCCAGCTACCGAAAATAAAGCTTATTTTTCTGAATGAATTCATCAGCATGCAGACACCCCAACAGCCCGAACTGGCACAGCGTTTGATTCAAGGCAGTTTGCATGGCCTGTTTAGCCTGTTTGTAATTGGCAGCTCGATCTGGCTGGTGCTGATCCTGTGGTTTCAGCAGCCGTTTGGACTGCTGTTTAGCCGGATCCTGATTGGCCTGTGGATTTCCTTTGCCATGAGCATTCTGGGCATCTATATCAGCCGGCATCTGATTAGCCGTAAACTGGATGTGCTGATTTATCTGCTGGTGTTTCTGTGCAGCCAGCTCTGGTATTTTGGCCTGCCACCTCGCCAGGACCGCGACTGGAATCCCGAAGTGGCGCAGCTGTTACATTCCGAGCGTCACGGCGATCAGGTCATTCTGCACAATGTGCGTAACTTTAACTGGCACAGCGATGGTTCCTACGAGCAGCGCTGGGAAAGTCGCCATTATGACCTGAACCAAATTCGGGGCGTCAACATCATCACTTCCTACTGGATGGGACCACAAATTGCCCACACCCTGGTCAGTTTCGATTTTGCCAATGCCGCACCGCTGACTTTTTCGATTGAAATCCGCAAAGAACGCCATGAAGAATTTTCTTCGCTGGGCGGATTCTTCCGCAAATATGAACTGAGTCTGGTGGCAGCGGATGAAAAAGATATTATCTATACCCGCAGTAATATTCGCGGCGAACAGGTCTATTTTTTCCCGCTGAAGATGCCACGGGACATGCAAAAAGCCCTGTTTCTAGAATATCTGGCCAAAGCCGATGAACTGGCACAACAGCCCAAATGGTATAACACCCTGATCAGTAACTGCACCACCCTGGTCTTTGACATGGTGCAGGCAGTATCCAACCAGACCTTGCCCACCGATTATCGCCTGCTAGCTTCGGGTTATTTACCCAATTATTTGTATGATTTACAGGCGCTTGATCAGAGCTTGAGCATTGAAAGCTGGTATCAGCACGCTTATATCAATCCGCGTGTGGAACAGCCGGGCCAGCTGGATAGTGCACAATTTTCAGCACTAATCCGGCAGGGTTTGCCCGCGCCATCCGCTCCTGGCGCTCCGTCAAATCAATGATACAATTTTAACTGGCGATCAAATTTAAAATTGGTTTAGATACATCCATCAGCTTTAAAATAAAGAGAAATCCATATGCTTAAACATCTTGCTGCCGTTGCCCTTTTAGGTTCAGCCCTAGTTTTTAGCGGCTGTGAAACTTTACCAACCCCGGGTGCTACCGTTGAAACTGCCAATCTTGTCCAGCTACAAAACCGCACCTGGATTGTGACCCAGATTGGCAATACTGCGGTTCGCACCGAACCGACTGCCCACAATATTCCAAGCCTGCAATTTGATAGCGCCACCCAACGCGTTAGCGGTGCCGATGGCTGTAACCGGATTATGGGCAGCTACAGCGCCGGCCGTGATACGCTAACGCTAAGCCAAATGGCTGGCACCCGTATGGCCTGCCTCAACAGCAATGGCATTGATCAGAAATTCAATGAAGCACTGGCCAAAGTAACCCATTATCAGGTCTTTGGTAAAACCCTGAAACTGCTGGATCGTTATGGTAATTTGCTGATTCAGCTGGAAAGTGCCGTACAACCGCGTTAATACTGCACCGGCCTGCACCTTTGCAGACCTTTTTTATGAACGATTGACAACAGAAGGCTAACCTTATGCAACAGGCAATTTTTGGTGGTGGATGTTTCTGGTGTACCGAAGCGGTATTTCTCCAACTGCGCGGTGTGGCCAAAGTGGTGAGTGGCTATGCCGGCGGCCAGATGGACAATCCGAATTATGAAGCGGTGTGCAATGGTGATACCGGCCATGCTGAAGTCATTCTGATTGATTTCGATGACAGTCAAATCAGCTATACCCAGCTGTTAAATGTGTTCTTTGCCACCCATGACCCGACCACGCTTAACCGTCAGGGCAATGATGTCGGCAGCCAGTATCGTTCGGTGATTTATTATTTAAATCCGGAGCAGCAGCAACAGGCCGAACAGATGATCCAGCAGCTCAAGGCAGAAGGCATCCCTGTGGTCACCGAAGTGACCGCTGCACCGCGTTTTTATCCGGCAGAGGCCTATCATCAGAACTTCTTTGCCAATAACCCGACTCAGGGCTATTGCAACTTTGTAATTCCACCCAAACTGATGAAGCTGCATAGCAAGTTTCAGGATTTACTCAAAGACTGAAACCAGGAAGGCTCGAAAAGCTCAATAAAAAAGGACTGCAATTGCAGTCCTTGTCGTCTGGAGAAGCAGTTAAGCTTGAACAAAAGTGCTCCAGACAAATTCCCGGGTTTTACCCTGCAAACGCATGCTTAACTGGTCATTGGCCTTTAAGGCACCCACCCCGGCCGGAGTACCGGTCATGACCACATCGCCCGGCTCCAAACTAAAACTGTGGCTAATTTCAGCCAGTAGCGCACCAATTTCAAAAATCAGCAGCGCGGTATGCCCCTGCTGACGCAGTTCGTCATTAATATGCAGCGTATAGTGCACATCTTTCCAGTCGTTAACTTCTGCAACATCGACCCAGTCTGCCAATACACAAGCCCCATCAAAGGCTTTGGCTCGTTCCCATGGATGGCCTTTCTGTTTCAGTTCATCCTGCAAGTCACGCAAGGTGAGGTCCAGCCCCAAAGTCACCGCCCCCACGGCCTGCAAGGCTTTTTGCGGATCGGTTTCTGCCTTTAAGGGTTGGTCAATACGCAGGCTGAGTTCACATTCATAATGACAGCTGCCCCAGGCCGGATTCCAGGCAATCCCGGCAGATAACGGACGCAGGCTGCTCGGCGGTTTGATAAACAGCACCGGACGATCAGGAACCGCATTGCCCAGTTCTTTGGCATGATCCGCATAACTGCGACCCACACAGACAATTTTCGATGGACGTGTATTCATGATCTTCCCTCTTATGATGTGATGGTTTTAACAGGCTTATTTTTTAAAGGTATTTTCAAACAGGGTCTGATCGGCTGTGCTTTCAAACACGCGTTTTGGCACAATAATCACCATGCGGTTTTTCAGCTCAATCATATAGGTCAGCTTGCCTGAAGCAAAATTCTGCACTTCGTTATAATGCACCACTTTGTCACGGCCATTGGCAGAAATCTCGGCATAATCCTGATACAGCGCAATGCCCTGTTCGCTTTTTCCAAACTGGTATTTGACAAACTGACGCTTAAACATCATCGGCAGGAACCAGTAGCGCATCAGCATCTGTAGCACCAGAAAAAATACCCCCAGCGCCAGATAGTAACGACCTACACCATCGAGGCCCAAATAAATGCCCCAGGCAATAATCCCGACACTAATTAACGGGGTAATAAAACGGGTAAACTGTTTTTTACCAAAGGTGGCCAGAGCAAAGCCATCCTGAGATTCTTCCAGATTTAAAAAATAACGTAGCGACAAGGCAGGCTTGAGTTCCGACATCGGCTCATCATCAAATCAGTTAAATTACGCTAAATATTACACCAGAATAGGTGATTTCCTTATTCTTTTTCTCGCCAGTGCTGTCATGATGCTGCACACACCATTCAAAAAATAACCCGATTCAAAACGGGATGATTCGCTCATCTCCACAGCAAAAACAGGATGTTTTATGCCACAGACGCACACCCGATTGATCGCCCTGCTTTGCACTCTGCTGCTGCCAGTGTCTGCCTGGGCCAGTTTAGTTCGCTGGACAGGAAAAATGCCAGGCAGTTTACAAGGCTATGGCAGCAGTGCCGAGCAGCTGGCCGCGCTGACCGGAGATGGAATTCTGATTTATGCGCATGCCGCGCAACCGATTCAGCTGCCAACTTTCGCATCCACAAAACGCGGTAAATTTTATAGTGCTGCGGTGGTGCTGCCAGTGCCCAGTCACAAAGTTGCGGCACTGCTGAGTGACTATTCAGGCTATGCCCAGCTGTTTCCGACCTTCAAAAGCGCCAAGATGCTGGAGCAGCGCCAGCACATCAGTCAGGTCAAATACCGGATTCATATTCCCACGCCCATTCCGGTGCTGAACTTTAAAGAGGATGTGATCCTGCAACATCAGCGCACCGACAACAGTATTGAAACCCTGGTGATTGACGCACCCATTTCGTATGGCGCCGGAAAAATAGAATGGTTTGCCTTGTCGGCCCATCAGACGCTGGTCACGGTCACGCACTGGGGAGATTTGGCGCAGCCCAAAGGCTTTTTATTTCGTACCATCCTGAATGCCCTGCCCGATGCCAAACTGGGCCTGCCGGCCGGCACCAATGCCTTTATTCTGGAAGCACTGCAACGTAAATTTAAAAGCACAACACCCCGAGCCTTACCCGCCGGCGACGTACCAGCCCCTGAATTAAGTGTCAGCCAGATGAACAAAATCCGGCAGATCAGCCAGAAATCACAAGAACCCGTATCCTTTATTTTACCGGCCTATCAGGTGTCCTATGGTGCAAAGCAGGAAATCATGCGTTTTAGCAGCAGCTATCAGTACTATGCCCAGCCGGCCAGCAAGCTAAAACCCTGGCTTGAACCGCAGGCTTACCAGCACCTGTTTCCACGGCAAATTAAAAAAGTTCATATTCAGCAGCCCTCTGCCCGGCAGCTGGATGCCGACTATAAAATTTCGGTCGGACTGGGCGTGATTCAGATTCCGTTTGATTTTAAACTGCGTTTTCAGGCACAAGGCGCTCTGGAGCAGCAGTTTCAGGCGGTGGGTGGAGATTTACGCTATGTGCAAGGCGGCATACAGATTTTGCCGCAAGCCGAGGGCAGTTTACTGAATGTGACCAGCGCCATGAACATTGATGCGCAGGCACCGTTTTTATTACGCGCCATGCGCAGTATGCCGTATCACGAGCTGCTGCCGGCATTGGGTGGCAATACTGTGCTGACCTTAAAGATTCAACAGAAGATCAAATAATGCGGGAATGTTTTAGTAAATTATAGACACAAAAAAACCGCAACATGTGCGGTTAATTGTTCAAGTTGGTGCGCTCAGAGAGATTCGAACTCCCGACCCCTTAGTTCGTAGCCAAGTGCTCTATCCAGCTGAGCTATGAGCGCGACGTCTTGATGGGGTGCATTATACGGGCTTTTCGGTATTTGTTAAGTCTTATTTCATAAAAATGCAACCAAATGGATAGATATTGGACAAATCATGTATTTGTGCGCTGATTTTATACAAATTTTAAATTGCAGTTGAAATTGTAACAAATAAGGAAGCCGGCGGATGCAGCTGATTAGCCAAATTGCAGGCACAAAAAAACCGCAACATGTGCGGTTTTTTCAGAATTCTTTATCAAGATTGGTGCGCTCAGAGAGATTCGAACTCCCGACCCCTTAGTTCGTAGCCAAGTGCTCTATCCAGCTGAGCTATGAGCGCGTCACTTGTGTCGTCTATATTAGACTGCGTTATTTCCCGGTTTACTTATTGGTGCGCTCAGAGAGATTCGAACTCCCGACCCCTTAGTTCGTAGCCAAGTGCTCTATCCAGCTGAGCTATGAGCGCGACATAAGTAAAGTGGCGGTGAGAGAGGGATTCGAACCCTCGATACAGTTGCCCGTATGCGTCCTTAGCAGGGACGTGGTTTCAGCCACTCACCCATCTCACCGTAACGTGCCGCCATAATACAAATTTAACTGTAGCACTGCAAGCGCAGTCACTCTATTTTTTGCAGTTTTTTGCTCAATTAAATATTTTTTAAACAATTTATTGCTTCTAGCCT
The DNA here is from genome assembly GCF_000369465.1 of Acinetobacter sp. CIP 53.82. Taxonomy (NCBI): domain Bacteria; kingdom Pseudomonadati; phylum Pseudomonadota; class Gammaproteobacteria; order Moraxellales; family Moraxellaceae; genus Acinetobacter; species Acinetobacter sp. CIP 53.82. The sequence goes on from NZ_KB850046.1 coordinate 895,052, forward strand.
GGCATTTTCTGCAAATTTATGGGGAATGTGATTTTATCTACTCGCAATCATCTTAAAATAAAGACTTAAAACACATTATTGCAATCATTTACGTGCAGTCTGACGCTGCATGACTTATGCTAAACCTATCTTCTGACTTGAAGCCAAAGACATGATGAAAAACTGGGTCGATCCTGAAGCAAAAGCTGAAGCCGAACGTTACGATAATCCGATTCCAAGTCGCACACTGATTCTTGAAAGTATTGAAAAACTGCAACAGGCCCAGTCGCATGCCGACTTGGTTGAATATTTTGAAATTGCCGATCAGAAAAGTATTGATGCCCTGAGCCACCGCTTAATTGCCATGGTACGTGATGGCCAGCTCATGAAAGACGGATTCAAGTTCCAGCTTGCCGCCGAGCAGCCTACCCATGAAGCCACGGTCTACATTAATAGCAAGGGTCTCGGTTCTGCCCATATTGACGGACAAAATGACATCCTGCTACCCGAGCGTGAATTACGTCTGGTGTTTAATGGCGACCGCGTTAAAGTACGCCAGACCTCGGTCGATCGCAAAGGCAAAGCCTGGGGCTTTATTACCGAAGTCCAGCAGCGCCGTGTGAAACAGATCATTGGCAAACTGTCGATGTATGACGGTGAATATTTTATTCAGCCGGGCAATCCGAACAGCCATCAGCCGGTGACTTTAGAAAAAGAGCTGGTTGAACACGCCAAACTGAATCTGGGCGATTCAGTTCGCGTTGCCATTGATGACTATCCAAGCCGTGAAGAATTTGCCACCGGCCATGTGGTGCAGTCGATGGCCGATAAAGCCGACACCGAAATCATCATTCCCCAAACCATTTTAGAGTTTGGTTTGCCGTATGAATTTCCGGACAATGTCTTAAAAGATGCCGACAGTTTTAAAGAACCGTCAGCCAAAGACCGTGAAGGCCGGGTCGATTTACGTGATTTAGCTCTGGTCACCATTGACGGTGAAGATGCCCGCGACTTTGATGATGCGGTGTATGCAGAAAAACGTCCAGGGGGCGGCTACCGCGTAGTGGTTGCGATTGCCGATGTCAGCCACTATGTCCGCACGGGCAAACCGCTGGATGATGAAGCCCAGGAACGCGGCACTTCGGTCTATTTCCCGCATTTTGTCTTACCGATGTTGCCTGAAGCCTTATCGAATGGCTTATGTTCGCTGAATCCGCAGGTAGATCGTCTGTGTATGGTCTGTGACCTGAACCTGTCCCGTGCCGGCCGGGTGACCAAATTCGAATTCTATCCCGCGGTAATGCATTCCAAAGCCCGTCTGACCTATACCCAGGTGGCGCAATATTTTGACGGCGACAGCGCTGCCATTCCGGAAGACCGGGATGTACGCAAATCACTGAATACCCTGTTCCAACTGTATCAGGTACTCAAAGGTTTACGTGCCCAGCGTCATGCCATGGAATTTGAAACCGTCGAAACCTATATGACCTTCGACGAACTCGGCGGGATTCAGGAAATCCTGCCACGAACCCGTAATGATGCGCATAAACTGATTGAAGAGTGCATGTTACTGGCCAACGTGGCAGCAGCAGAGTTTGCGCTCAAAAATGATATTCCAATGCTGTACCGTGTGCATGAGCCACCTGAGTTTTCACGGATTCAGAAAGTTCGTGAATTTGTAAAACTGCTGGGACTGAATTTCCCGGAACAGCCAACCCAGGCCGATTATCAGGCCGTGATTGATGCCACCAAAGACCGCATTGATGCGCCAAGTATTCATGCGGTGCTGTTACGCTCGATGATGCAGGCCTATTACGGCGCGGCCAATGCCGGCCACTATGGTCTGGCCTATGAAGCCTATACCCACTTCACCTCACCAATTCGTCGTTATCCAGATCTGCTCTTGCACCGTGCCATTAAGGCGCATCTGGCCCAGAAACCGTATCCGATTTCGGGTGCCGCGCTGGATGATGCCGGTGAGCATTTCTCGCAAACCGAACGTCGTGCCGATGAAGCTTCCCGCTCTGTGACCATGTGGCTGAAATGTCATTATATGCAGCAGCATTTAGGCGAAGAATTTGTCGGGGTGATTTCTGCCGTGACCGAATTTGGTCTGTTTGTCACGCTGAAAGATCTGTATGTCGATGGCATGATTCACGTCAGCCAGCTGGGCGATGACTTCTTTATGTTTGATCAGGCCAGCCAGTCACTGGTCGGTCAGTCACGCGGTCAGACCTTTAGTCTGGGCGATGAAGTCAAAGTCAAGGTGGCCGGAGTCAACCTGGAAGAACGCAAGATTGATTTCGAGCTGGTCAAACAATTGACCCATGCCGGTCGTGCGATCCGCAGCCGTGCACCACGCGTGGCCAAAACCGCGCCGCGTGCTGAAGCCACCGAAGAAATCTTTCATGATCGTCCAGTCAAGCTTGCCGTGAGTGAAGATGGCGAACAGCCGTTGAAGAAGAAAAAGGCCAAATCCAAGCCGAGTTCTTATGGCAAAAAGCCGGCGAAAAAAGTCACCGCCAAGGCTGAAAGCAAAGACAAGGTCAAGAAAAAAGCCAAAGCGAAAAAGAAAAAATCCAATGCCAAAGCAAAGGGTGAATGATTTTTGCTAAATAAAAAGAGCGCTACGGCGCTCTTTTTGTTTTAATATATCCATATAAAAATAAGCTACTTAAAAACAATGAATCCGCAAAAGATCTCGAAATATTATTATCACAACTATGTCTTGTTCGCATTTTTCTTGCTGACGATCTCAGCGCTTTTTGCCATCTTTAGCTTAGATTTCACCCCAACGGATCACGTCAAAATATGTGCTTTCATTTTAGCAATCGTTATGTATTTGGTGATTTTGATCTACTTTTATATGCTCCATCGACAGGGTGAATGGGTCATTCCCCGCACATGGAAAAATGCAAAGAAAAAACCGAAATTCTATTTCTTACTGCTACTGCCTCTTTTTGCAATTTTGATTTGTTATTTGAATCTGGTGTTTTATCCCCCTCTACTGCATACCCTTGTTTTTGGTACACCTAGTGTCGTGACCGTTGAGACAAGTGCAGTGAAAGAGCAGACATATAAACATGGCGTCAGCTATTTTTTGGATACAGCGTATGATGGATCTGGTATTTTTCGACTCAGTTCAAATGAATATGAACACTATAAAAATCAGGTTTTACAGATAAAGCTGTCCGTCATCCAAGGGCAATTTGGGACTTACATCAAAAAGATCGAATCCATCCAAATTGTCAAAGCAACACAGAATAAATAGCACCCAAGGCTTGATTTATCCTTCTAGAAGCCTTACTTCTACAAATAACACAGGAAATAAATCGGCAGACCGACATGACATTAGAACAGGCAACCCTGCCAGTACCCCAGTTTGACCAGATTACGCTGCCCCAATTAAAACAACAGGTTGAACAGACCATCACCCAAGGGCAGGCCTTTTTACAGCAACTCCAAGACATTCCGGCCAGTAGCGATGCACAGTTGCAGGTTCTGGCGCAGGTCGATCATCTGGAAAACCAGATGAGCGAAAGCTGGGGCGTACTCTCGCACCTGAATGCGGTGATGAACAATGCCGAAACCCGTGAAGTCTATCAAGCGCTGTTACCCGGCCTGAGCGAATACTATACCCAGCTCGGTCAGCACACGGTGCTGTATCAGACCTATCAGCAGGTTCATGATGCAGCGATGTTTAATGACTTGCCTGCAGCGCAACAAAGCGCAATTAAACTGGCGCTGCGTGACTTTAAATTGTCAGGTGTGGCCTTGGAAGGCGAAGCGAAAAAACGCTATGCAGAAATTTCAGCACGCCTGTCACAGTTATCTTCTGACTTTTCTAACCATGTGCTGGATGCGACACAGGCTTACTCTAAACCGCTCACCGAAGCGCAACTGGCCGGCCTACCTGCCAGCAGTTTGGAATTGCTCAAGCAGTATGGCCAGCAACGTGAGCTGGAGCAGCCGGTTGCGACGCTGGATTTCCCGTCCTATCTGGCCATTATGACCTATGCTGAAGATCGCAGCCTGCGTGAAGAATTATATAAAGCCTACACCACCCGTGCTTCCGACCAGTCTGCCGATCAGGCCTTTGACAATACCGCGGTGATGGAAGAAATTTTAAGCCTGCGTCAGGAAATGGCCCAGCTGCTCGGCTTTAACAACTATGCCGAACTGTCATTAGCCAGCAAAATGGCACCAAGTGTCGAAGCAGTTGAGCAGTTCCTGGTTGAGCTGGCCGAACATGCCCGTCAGCCGGCTGAACAGGAGATTGCCGAACTGAAAGCCATTGCCGCAGCAGATGACATTCAGCAGCTGCAACCGTGGGATACCAGTTTCTATTCAGAAAAGCTGAAACTGGCCCAGTTCAATCTGTCTCAGGAAGCACTGAAACCGTATTTCCCGGCGCCGAAAGTGGTTGAGGGTTTATTTAGCATCGTTAAACGTCTATACGATGTCGATATTATCGAGCGTGAAGCACCAGTCTGGCATCCAGACGCCCGTTATTTTGAACTGCAAGATCAGGGTCAGGTAATTGGCGGTTTCTATTTTGACCTGTATGCCCGTCAGGGCAAACGCGGCGGCGCCTGGATGAGCGGTTTCCGTTCGCGCATGCAGCAAAGCCAGGGCCTGCAACAGCCAATTTGCTATATGGTCTGTAACTTCACCCCGCCCGTGGGGGATCAGCCGGCCTTACTGACCCATGATGAAGTACTGACCTTATTCCATGAATTTGGGCATGGCCTGCATCATATGCTGACGGAAGTCGACAACATTGCGGTGGCCGGCACTCACGGCGTAGCCTGGGATGCGGTGGAACTGCCAAGCCAGTTTATGGAATTCTGGGCTTGGGACAAAGAAAGCCTGGATGTACTCAGTCAGCATATCGACACACAGGCCACCCTGCCGGATGATTTACTTCAGGCGCTGCTGAATGCGCGCTTCTTCCAGTCCGGCATGCAGACCTTACGCCAGCTGGAATTTGCCCTGTTTGACCTGAATATTCACCGCATGACCCCAGCCTTGACCGCCAGCCAGATTCAGGATGTGCTGAATGAGATCCGGCATAAATATGCGGTGGTGCCGACCACCGATTATAACCGCTTCCAGCATAGCTTCAGTCACATCTTCGCGGGGGGCTATGCGGCCGGTTATTACTCCTATAAATGGGCCGAAGTTTTGGCCAGCGATGCCTTCGATCGCTTCGAAAATGAAGGGGTATTTAACACCGACACCGGAAAGCAGTTCAGGCAGTTTATTCTAGCAGTTGGCGGAAAAGATTCAGCACTTGACGCGTTTATCAATTTCCGCGGACGCGAGCCAAAAATAGATGCATTATTGCGTCATCAAGGTTGGACGAAGCCAATTAAAAACGCTTAAACTAGGGCCTTAATTTGAACACAGGATCAGTATGATGACCATCAAACGTCGTTTCATTGCAGGCGCAAAATGTCCAAAATGCCAGGCTATGGATCGGGTGGTCATGCTGACCTCAGGTGATGATGAATGGATTGAATGTATCGACTGTGGCTATAGCGAAAATCGCCCGACCCATGTCGATGAACCTCAGCCACCGGCAGCGCCTGATGAAGTGGGTGTGATTCAATTTAAACCACGTCATCCTAAGTAAAAAAATTAAGGTTCATTTATTCATGACGCTTGATCAGAGAAATAGCTCAAAACTATTATGGGCCATTATTGGGGGCCTGATCGTAATCGTACTTGTGATGCTGTCTTATCAATGGATGAGCCAAAACCAGAGTGCAGAGGTAACACCTGAAGCCGAGCTGCTAAGTCAGCCGGCCGCACCTGCGGCTAAAGCCAAAGCAGAACCAGCGGTGCAGCTGGAAAAAGTACCACAGCAACTGGTGAGTGAAGATATTCTGAAACAGCCGGTTGCTACCAACGCGACCCTGGCCAAAGAAGAAATGGCCAAACTGGAAGACCTGCAGGCACAGCTAGATGATCAGGCCGCACTGCTCAATGCCCAGCACGCCGATGCCGACGAATTGATTCGCCTGAAAGAAGAACAGATTCAGCTGCTCGAAGCCCAGCTCAAACAGCAATAATTATGACCGGCAGTCTGCGTTAAATCAGCTAGAATACATCCTTATTCCTCGCCCGGGTTGATGATGACTGCCTCCACGCCTCAGCATGATCTGATCAAAGCCATTGGCTTACTCACCCTCTCTGCTTTTCTGTTTTCGCTCATGGGCGTGTGTATCCGCTACGCCTCGCATACGGTCGACAATGCCACTATTGTGTTCTTCCGTAATTTTATTGGCCTGTTTATTTTTCTGCCGCTGCTGTTCAATAAAGGCCTCGGCTTTTTTAAAACCCGGCGTCTGTGGATGCATACCTGGCGTAGTGTGGTCGGTCTGCTGGCGATGTATGGCTTTTTCTATGCCATTGCCCAGCTTAAACTGTCCAATGCGATGGTGTTTACCTATTCTTCCCCGATCTTTATTCCGCTCATTGCCTGGTTATTCCTGAAAGAAAAAGTCAGTGCAGCCATGCTGATCGCCGCCCTGTTTGGTCTAATGGGCGTACTCTGTGTGGCTAAACCGGATGCCGGCCTGTTCAATCATCTGTCGATCATTGGTCTGGGCGCCAGTTTTCTGGCCGCAATGGCCTTTGTCACTGTGCGCGCCCTGACGCAAACCGAACCACCAGAACGGATTGTGTTTTATTTCTGCCTGATTGGCACCCTGATTTCAGTGATCCCGATGTTCTGGCTATGGCGAAGCTATCAATGGAGTGAACTGGGCCTACTGATCAGTGCGGGGGTGCTGGCCAATATCAGCCAGATTTTTATGTCGCGGGCCTATAGTCTGGCGCCCGCTGGTCAAATTGGGCCGGTGAATTATATTGCGATTATTTTTGCCGGCATCTGGGGCTTTTTGTTCTGGCAGGAATTGCCCGATCTGTCCAGCCTGCTCGGCTTTGGTCTGATTTTCATCGCGATTTTACTGTGCAGCCCGCTGTTTAAAAAAGCCGAACCTACACAGGTGCCATAAAAATACCCTGACCTTTCGCAAAAGATCAGGGTATGGTCATCATCACGGTTGAACGGCTGGCTTACTGATACCAGCCAAACAGTTTAAAGAAGTATGGTACATAGGCAATGATCAGCATCGCTGGCAGCATCACCAGAATCGGCAGAATCCAGCGCTCAAAACGATAGTAGAAGGATTTGTGGCGCACTTCGGCATCTGCCGCCGCCACTTCTTCATCGCCAATCGACTGCCTCGCCAGCAAGTGGTTCAGCGCGACCGGCGGGGTGATATAGCCCATTTCAAAGCCAATCAGGGTAATCATCCAGAAATGCACCGGTTCAATCCCATACTGGTAGGCCACCGGTGCCACCGTGGCAGAAATCAGGATGACCGCACCAAACGGGTCCATAATCATGCCGACCAGTACCATCACCAGTACAATCAGGCTAATCACAATAAAGGTACTACTGATATCGGTCGGGAAAGACTCCATGATTTCAATCCGTTCCAGGAAGCCGCCGACACTGACCGATAAGGCCATCAGAATCACCAGCGCGCCAATATGCCCCACGGTTTCACTAATGGAAATGTGCATCGACTTCCAGAAGCCAACCTCACGCTCCGGCTCGGACACCGCCACGCTATGATCCGCCGACATGCCAGTATCCTCAGTTGCAGTATGTACGCCATCGCGGTATTCCACACCACTGACTGCACTGGCGGTCGCCAGCGCCGGTTGCGATGAATCGGTATATTTTGCTGTCAGGCTTTCATCCCAATGACCTACTGGTGGAATTGGCGCCGGTTCATGCCGCAATTTATCAAACAGGACAATTAACAGCAGAATCACAGGCATCATCACCGGCGCGGTAAATTCGTTCAGGTTGGTGTCCAGCGCATATTTGTAGAACATCCAGATCAGCACGAAAATAATCACATACGGCACCACCGCACCCATGGCACGTAAAGATCGTGGTGCAGCCACAGCTGGTGAAGCAATCCGGAACTTACTTTCAGCAAAGAACAGCGATACCACCAGGAAAATTGTTGTAGTCAGCAGGAATACATACACGCCATAGTGGTACAGCACATCGGTGGTGACTTCCTTGTTTAAAGAGGCAACGACCACAATCAGCAGACATGGACGTAATACCACCCCCATCGAACCGGACAGTGCCGTTGCTGCCAGAGCAAACTGACGGCGACCGCCAGCATTCCAGACTTCTTTATAAATGATGGCACCGGCCGCGATCACGAAAATCCCCGAGGCACCGGTATAGGCTGTCGGTAATGCTGCACCAATCAGGATTAACCAGGTCAGGGTTTCTGGTGCCAGATTCCATGGCCGCATGATGTTCAGGAATTTATCCACCACACGGGTCTGTTTCAGCAGCATACCGGCCCAGATAAACAGCGCCAGATTCAGGAAGATGCTGGAGAATTCCACCAGCTGGCCCAGGTAAATCCCCTGCCCCATTGGATAATCCATGAAGAAGGTAAAGGCAATACCGGTAATAATGGCCATATAGGCATACAGCGGTACACTCAGGAAAGCCAGACCTAGACTGCCCCCTTCTCGCGTTGGTGCAGGCGGGCGAATAAACTGCCATAAACTGATGAGGGTCAGCGCACTGAACAGGATCATCCACAACCAGTAAATGATCTGCATTTCACCGGTCATCGGCACCCCGGAATTTAGCACCGAACGATACTGGCTATAGGCCGAGAACGCCAGAAAGGCATTGGCCACGGTCATGCAGGTGGTATATATCCGATAATCAATTCGTGTGGCAGGCCCACGCAAACCAATATGATGGGTTTTTAAAGTGGCACTAATCGCGGCAAACACCACCATCAACACCAGCAGCAAGGCACGGTTTTCAGTACCAAATTTAAAGATGCCAAAGAAGGTGGTTTCTACACTGCGATAGGTGCGTAAACTTGGATGCGCCTGCATATGCTGCACAGCCTGATCATAAAACACATATTTTTCTTCACAGACCTGCTGCGCAGCCATAATTGAGGCACGCACATCCGATTCAGACGGGGTTCCAAAAATATCAGCAAATTCATCGGCCGCATTGGCTTTCATTTGTGCCTGCACCTGGCCGTCAATATCCGGGTTGCGGTCACAGTCAGGGGCACTTGGTTCAGCGCGCAAGAATGAATACTGCATACCGGTGGCAGGATCACCGTATAGACGTTCGCCCATACGCAACAGCTGGCCGTGAATCATCTCACCAGTTCCAATGATCAGCGTCAGCAGCAGCAACACCAGAATCACAAAGGCAGAAATCCATTCTGTCCATATATATCTGAGCAGATCCAGTCCGGATCTGCGTTGTCCTTGATTTGACATATTTTTTCCTGTTTTTTTATTTTCGGAAACGGCAACAGGGCCGTATTTCGCGCATCCTGTAGCAAGCAGCCATCCTGCTGCTATTCAAATCTTGTTGTCATTCTTTTCGAATGTGCATCAAAGTACATTCATTTAAAATGACAATATTCATTTTCTTTTTGGTAGAAATGGTCAACCGGATCACTTTTTCAAGCTGTAGGTATAGATCAGATAGACAATCGCCAATCCCGCACCCCAGATCACGCCCAGCAAATGCGCCTCGACCAGTACCGGGCTGCCAATCAGCTCGGCCGTTTCCTTACTGCCAAAGGTATTTTCCCACAGCAGTTTGGCCAGAATCAGCAGCAATACCAGCGCGGCAAACCGGCGTTCTTGAGCATCAAGCAGATGCACCACCGCCACTGCCATATACGCTCCATGCAGCACCCCAGACAGGCCGGCATAGGCTTCAATATGTGGAAACAGGAAATAGAAACTGAAACTGATAGCCGGAGGTAACAGCAATAACAGGCTGACAAAATGCCAGGTTTTGACCCGCGGAAAAATAAAAGGCAAACAGGCAAAGGCCAGAATATTCAGCAGATAATGCACCCAGCCCACATGCACCCAATGCGCTGTCCACAAGCGCCAGAATTCTTGTAACAGAGCAGGACGCCAATAAATAAAATGATCCGCAAACACCTGCAAACAGGCCGCCAGCGACATAAACACGGCAATAAAAATAATTTTCTTACTGAAAAAATGAAGTGTCATGTCGTTGTCCCTGTTGAATCTTTTAAGTATAAAGCGTCCTCCTCGTAGCGACTATTTACAGATTGTTGAGTTCCGTATCTGGATCAGCGCTTGTATCTTCACCAAATAAATCATCCAGTTCAGACGCATTGTCCTGCTCATCCCAGAAACGGCTCATGCCATCATCGGCAGTACGTACCCCGGTATTTTCAGTCCAGTAACGGTCTGAAATCCCCTGCACCATGGTGGCAGCCATGCTGTCAATTAGCTTGAATTGCGGGTTAATTGGTTTTTCTTCGGTGCGTGCAGCCGCAAATGATTTTAGCGCATCACGAATCTTGGCATCATCGCCGCTGGCCTGCGCGGCCACTGCATACAGGGCATGCGACAGGCGCACACCTTTCTGCTCACCAATTTGCATCGACTGTTTCAGGGTCTGATACGGCTCCGGTTTGCCATCTCCCGCACCTGGCAACAAGGTCCAGATCACGGCACGGGTGGCTTGTGGTGCACCCCAGAACTTTTCGTTGTTCAGACAGGTCATGCCACGCTCGACCACGGCAGCAATATCTTTGGGCACATGCACCGCACCGCCCGAGTTAATGTCATTGGTCATGGCCTGCAAACCGCTGATCATGCCAAGCAAATATACGGTCTGATCAATATCGCTATTCATTTTCGGGCAGCCTTCACCCAGTGGTTTTCTGTATTTCTTTTCCCAGCGATTCTGGAATAACTGATAACCGGTATATTGGCGCTGTGCCGCAATAGCCGCCCAGCGTTTCTGTTCAATCCGGGCATCTTGCGCTTCACTGACCTGTCCGGCTTTTGAAGCACGCAAATAACGCAGCTCGGCATCCAGGGCACGGTTTTCCGCACAGATACCGGCGGCTGAATACATTAGCACCGCAACCCGGGTCGGGTCTGCACCCATATCTTTGGTGGCCATAATTGCAGGAGTCAGGGAATTACCACTGCTACAGACCATTTCGGCATCATCCATGGCCAGAATGGGAGGAACAATATGTTTTTCTGTAAAACCTAAAGCCACATTGGCACCGGTTTTCACCACTTGTGAACAGCCGGAAAGAAGTGTTGTTGTGAATGCAATAACCGCCACACCCTGGCAGATTTTTTGGACTTGCGACATTTTCCTGTCCTCTATAATTGTGTTTATGTCCATGGCAACAAACATATCAGATGCATTATCTGAATAAAAGAGCATTTACTCTAATCCGAGAGCTGTACTTTGACATGAAAAGCGGGCAAGAAAATTGACTGAATTTGCAGGAAAGCCAAATTTTAGGCAAAAAAAAAGTAGCATTGCGACGGTTCAGCACATGCTACTTATTAACTGGAACCCAATTACGGGCATTTTATTGGTGCAATTCGTTCCTTCAGCAAGCTTCCTCATCATCCAGCCACAATTGAAAACAATTGCGATGACTAGAAACCTCTACGTGGCGATCACCTTGGTGATTTCCCCGTTTGCTGTTGATGGCTTTAATATATCTGGATAATTTTCAAACACAAGAGGCTTTTGTCCAACAATCGGTATTTTTTGCCAATTTACCGTGACTGTGTAGGACAAACAAAATGATAGACTTTATAAATTTATTTAAAATCAATATCTTATTTTTATATTAAAATATACAACTGTCTGACAATTAGATGGTTTTTGCCAATGTTTTTAAGGCTTTCCACTCTGCAAACGAAACTTGGTCACGCCAGATGACTGCAGATTTGACCGGTGCATGATGAAAATACAGCACCAGATACAGCTGATGATCCAGAATATGCTCGAGCAGACCGCGTTGAATCTTGGAGCCAGAATTAAACTGCAGACTCCACTCTGCCCCATCTAAATGCGCCAAGGCGGTTAATTGGGAGCGTCGCTGAAACCCGTAATAACTGACAGCCGCCAGGAGCAGACCTAGCAGCCAAAGCAGCGGATGTAATAATTGAAAACTTAAAACCGAAAATAGAATCAGCAGGCTCAGCTGAAACAGCAGCGCCAGACGGCTCGGTTTCAGCTGAAAGTCGCGCTTAGCCGTGGACATAGTGTTTTAATTTACGGATCAGCTCGCGCATTTCCGGGCGTGGCGGTTCAGACACTTCCATAAACCAGTCCAGTAAATCCGGATCTTCCTGTTCAACCAGCGCCGCAAACGTGGCTTTTTCTTCCGGATCAGCGGTTAAATAATAGTTTTTCACATAAGGATCAAAGTAGACATCAATTTCCTTTAAACCGCGACGGGCACGATAAATCACTTTACGCTCTTCTAAGCTAATGTCTTCACTCATGGTTTGGTCCACATCATATTGATATCGCAATTAGTTTAACCCAGCCCAGAAAAAGTTTCGATGAATTTATCGGACTGACCAAAACCGCCAGCAAAAAGCCAGAAATGATGTTTCTGCACATTGTACTGCCGGCTCTGTTTGCTTTAGTTTCAAGGCATAAAAATAAGTGAAGGAACTCTAACCATGCAATCTGCTGCAATTCGCCCACTCAACAACATGTTGCCACGAAAATTATTTCAGAGTGAGCATGAGGCATTCCGTGATACAGTGCGCAAGTTTTATGAAAAGGAAGTTTTGCCGAATACGGAAAAATATGAACAGCAACAGCATGTAGACCGCGATTTATGGAACAAGGCCGGTGAACTGGGACTGCTGTGTACCACCATGCCAGAGCAGTATGGTGGCTCTGGAGTAGATCGCCTCTACAGCATGATCCTGATTGAAGAACAGGCCTATGCCGGCGACTCGGCCACCGGCTTCTCGCTGCATTCCGATATTGTCGCCAACTATATTCATAATTTTGGCAACGAACAGCAAAAACAGCACTGGTTGCCGAAAATGGCGACAGGTGAAGTGGTCACCGCGATTGCCATGACCGAACCGGGCACAGGCTCAGATTTACAGGCAGTACGCACCACGGCAGTTTTAGAGGGCGATGAATACGTCATTAACGGCTCTAAAATTTTTATTACCAATGGCTATTTATGCGATATGGCGATTGTGGTGTGTAAAACTGGCAATAGTGACAAAGGTTCTGCCAACCTGTCGCTGATTATGGTCGAGGCAGATCGTGCCGGTTTTAGCAAAGGTAAACCGCTGAATAAAATTGGCATGAAAGGTCAGGACACCTGCGAGCTGTTTTTTGACAATGTGCGAGTGCCCAAAGAAAACCTGCTCGGCATGGAAGGCATGGGCTTTATCATGCTGATGAAAGAGCTGGCCTGGGAACGCATGATTGTGGCGATTATCTGCCAGGCTGGTGCCGAAGCAGCCTTTGCGCATACCCTGCAATACACCAAAGAACGTAAAGCCTTTGGCAAACCGATTGGCGCCTTTCAGAATACCCGCTTTAAACTGGCGGAAATGCGCACTGAAATTGATTTCTGCCGCGCCTATCTGGACCGGTGTATGGAACTGCAGCTCGAAGATCAGCTAAGTGTTGATGCAGCAGCGGCGGCCAAATACAAAATCTCGGAGCTGTTTTCCAAAGTGGTGGATGAATGTCTGCAATTGCATGGCGGCTATGGCTATATGCTGGAATATCCGATTGCCCGTGCGTATTTAGACAATCGCGCCAACCGGATTTATGCCGGTACCAATGAAATTATGAAAGAGCTGATTTCCCGCTCCCTATAACGCATTACAAGCGTAGAACCCGATATAAACAACAAGGAAGCTCAATTGAGCTTCCTTTGTTCATTGCACGATCATGATGATGTGTGCTTAAGACACCAGTTTAGGTTTACGTGCAGACTCACTGACTGCTTTACGGAACTTCAGCACCGGATCAGCAAATGAAGCCTGTTTTAAATCCTTACGGTCTTTCAGGTAATTATTGCTCACCCGCCAAGGCGCATGTTTACCCTGCTTTGGCATCACATTCGCGGCACGGGCAATATAACCCGAAGTTAAACTACCCATCACAGTGTCTTCCATCAACTCTGAAGGATCACCTTCCGCAATCACTTCGGTATAGCCTTGCTGATCCATATGATTAATCAGACGGCAGATATAATCCGCAGCAATATCAACTTTTAAAGTCCAGGAGGCATTGATATAGCCAATAATCATGGCCATATTCGGCACATCGCTGACCATCACACCCTGATACAGCATATGTTTCGAGGTATCCAAAGGCTGATGATCAATGGTGGCTTTAACCCCGCCTAAAATCTGAATTTGCAGACCGGTAGCCGACACAATCACATCTGCGTCGAGATGTTTGCCAGATTTTAACTGGATGCCCTGTTCGGTAAAGGCTTCAATCTGATCGGTTTCAACACTGGCCTGCCCTTCACGCAGCACTTTAAACAAATCTCCATCTGGCACCACACACAGACGCTGATCCCATGGATTATAGCTCGGGCTAAAGTGTTTCATATCCACTTTGCCTTTCAGCTGCATCTCAATTGACTTTAATAAAAATTTACGCAGCAGCTTCGGCTGTTTCTGTGCCAGCGCATACACACCGCGTTGCATACCAATATTTCGTGCCCGCGTCAGCTTATAAGCCAGCTCCTCCGGCAACACCTTGCGCATGTTGTTATAGATAAAATCTACCGATGGAATGGAAGCAATATAGGTCGGTGAGCGCTGCAGCATGGTGACATGCGCTGCACCGCCTTTGACCATTGCAGGCACCAAAGTAATAGCAGTAGCGCCGCTACCAATAATCACCACTTTTTTACCAGAATAATCGAAGTTTTCCGGCCAATGCTGTGGATGAATAAAAGTACCTTTAAATGCCGACTGATTCGGGAAATCCGGCTGGAAGCCCTGATCATAATTGTAATAACCGGTACACCCCAGAACAAAATTGGCGATCCAGGTCTGTTTTTTGCCCTGTGCATTTTCAATCACGACAGACCATTTCTGGGTCTGGCTATCATAATTGGCAGACAGCACCCGATGCTGGAAATGAATTTTGGATTTCAGTTGATACTCTGCAATCACTTCTGACAGATAGTTCTTAATTGAAGCGCCATCAGCCAGAATGCTGTCTTGCGTCCAGGGCTTAAAATTAAAGCCAAAGGTCGACATATCCGAATCGGAACGAATACCCGGATATTTAAATAAATCCCAAGTGCCCCCAAAGCTCTCACGACGCTCGATAATTTCAAAGGTGCGCTGCGGGCAGTGTTTGGAAAGATGCGCGGCCAGACCAATACCAGAGATGCCCGCACCCACAATCAGAATATCAACATGCTTGTCCATTTTGTTTTTATACCTGTTCAACGTTCTATTTTTATTAAAGCACAAATTTGACAATACTCAATGTCAAGTTTAATAAAAAGCGATAAAATTTATATCAATTCGGGACACAACAGAAAAATTGTCTGACAACTGGCCATAAAAAAAAGGCCGGTTTAAAAAACCGACCTTTTTTAGAACAACTGAACTGCTCTTGCGAAATTATTTAACTTCGCGATCTACAAGTTCAACGTAAGCCATCGGTGCAGCATCACCTGCACGGAAGCCCGCTTTAAGAACACGTAGATAACCGCCGTTACGTTCTTTGTAACGAGGGCCAAGAACGGTAAATAATTTACCAACAGTTGCTGCATTACGAGTACGAGCAAACGCCAAACGACGGTTTGCAACTGTATCGTTTTTAGCTAAAGTGATTAAAGGCTCAGCAACGCGGCGAAGTTCTTTCGCTTTAGGCAAAGTTGTTTTAATTAACTCGTGCTCAACTAAAGCATTGGTTAAGTTTTGGAACAACGCCTTACGGTGGCTGCTGGTACGGCCTAATTTCACACCACTATTACGATGACGCATGGTGAATAGTCCTACTTAATTAACGGCTACGATAAGCGAAGCGGTCGTCCATGCGGAGACTAGCTGGTGGCCAGTTCTCTAAACGCATGCCGAGCTGCAAGCCTTTCGATGCCAGAACATCTTTGATCTCAGTAAGCGATTTTTTACCCAGGTTAGGTGTTTTAAGTAACTCAACCTCGGTGCGCTGTACAAGATCACCAATGTAGTAAATATTTTCTGCTTTCAAACAGTTAGCAGAACGAACAGTAAGCTCTAGATCATCTACTGGACGAAGCAAAATTGGGTCAACTTCTTCACGAGGTTCTTGAGCCACAGGTGCCTGATCTTTCTGAAGGTCAACAAAGATTGCAATTTGTTGTTGCAAGATTGTTGCCGCTTTTCGGATTGCTTCTTCAGGATCAACAGTACCATTGGTTTCAAGATCAATGATCAGCTTGTCAAGGTCAGTACGTTGTTCTACACGCGCATTTTCTACGATGTAAGACACACGTTTGATCGGGCTATAAGAAGCATCTAACTGTAAACGACCCACTGGGCGAGTTTCGCCTTCTGGGAAACGTGAGTCAGATGTTTCATAACCACGGCCTTGAGCCACTTTCAAACGCATTTTTAACGCGCCTGATGCACTTAGAGTGCCGATCAAGTGTTCAGGGTTAACCACTTCAACATTGTGCGGTAAACGAAGGTCAGCTGCAGTAACGTCACCTGGACCTTGTTTTTCCAATGTCAAATAAGCTTCATTTTGATCGAATAGCTTAATAGACAATCCTTTCAGGTTCAGCAAGAGCTCGACGATGTCCTGCTGCAAGCCTTCTAAGGTACTGTACTCGTGCTCAACACCCTCAATTTCAACTTCAACCACAGCTGCGCCAGGTAAAGAAGAAAGAAGGATGCGACGTAAAGCATTACCAAGAGTATGACCAAAGCCACGCTCTAATGGTTCCAGAATAACTTTTGCCGAGGTCCCGCTAACCGCTTCGACCTTGATCGCTTGCGGAGTTAGAAACTCATTTGCAGTACGCGTCATTATTGCTACCTCAAGGATTATTTAGAATACAATTCTACAATCAAGCTTTCGTTGATTTCAGCAGGTAAATCAGAACGATCTGGTGCAGCTTTGAACGTACCTTCTAATTTAGCGTGATCAACTTCCATCCAAGAAGGGATACCACGTTGAGCAGCTAATTCAATTGCGTTTTTGATACGTAATTGTTGTTTAGCACCTTCGTGAACTGCGATCACGTCACCAGCTTTAACTTGGATAGACGCGATGTTAACACGACGGCCATTCAAAGTAATGCTACGGTGAGATACAAGCTGACGAGCTTCTGCACGTGTAGAACCAAAACCCATGCGATAAACGACGTTATCAAGACGGCTTTCAAGCAATTTCAACAAGTTTTCACCTGTTGCGCCTTTAACACGAGCTGCTTCTTTATAGTAATTACTAAATTGACGCTCTAAAACACCGTACATACGACGTACTTTTTGTTTTTCACGTAATTGTAGTGAATACTCAGATTGCTTACCACCACGAGCCCCGCCATGTTGGCCAGGAGCTTTAGCGTGTTTTTTAGTTTTGACGTCAAAAGGTTTAACGCCAGATTTTAGTTGCAGGTCTGTCCCTTCGCGGCGAGAGAGTTTGCATTTTGGACCAATATAACGAGCCATGAATGTTTCTCCTTACACGCGACGTTTTTTAGGTGGACGGCAACCGTTGTGAGGAATTGGAGTCACATCGGTAATGCTGTTAATTTTATAACCCACTGCACCTAATGCACGAACCGCAGACTCACGACCTGGACCAGGACCTTTTACAAGGACGTCCAAGTTTTTCAAACCGTAATCTAAAGCAGCTTTACCAGCAACTTCAGCAGCTACCTGAGCAGCAAACGGAGTTGATTTACGTGATCCACGGAAGCCTTGTCCACCTGAAGTGGCCCAAGCCAGTGCATTACCTTGACGATCGGTAATAGTCACAATGGTGTTATTAAAAGAAGCGTGAATGTGTGCAACACCTTCAGAGACGGTACGGGTGACCTTCTTGCGTGTGCGAGTATCTTTAGCCATCTTTTAGCTTCCAGAAATCTTATTTCTTAATTGGTTTGCGCGGACCTTTACGGGTACGTGCGTTAGTTTTGGTGCGTTGACCACGGACAGGCAAGCTGCGACGATGACGAAGACCGCGGTAGCAGCCTAAATCCATTAAACGTTTAATGTTCATGGAAATTTCGCGACGTAAGTCACCTTCGGTCGGAACCTTAGCAACTTCTGCACGAATCGCATCAAGCTGAGCGTCATCTAATTCACGGATCTTAGTGGTAGTAGCGATACCAGCAGCAGCTAAGATGTTCTTAGCAGTGTGGCGACCAATACCAAAGATGTACGTTAGAGAGATAACAGCATGCTTGTTATCCGGAATGTTTACACCGGCAATACGAGCCATTCAATTTTCTCCAAAAAGGCAGTTAAGATAATCAACCGCCCCACAAAAATCTTGAGGGGCGGATAATAACCTAATTAGCCTACTGAAATCAACAGGTCTTGATCAGATTAACCTTGACGCTGCTTATGACGAGGTTCTGCGCTGCAAATTACGCGGATAACCCCATTACGACGGATAACTTTACAGCTACCACAAATTTTCTTTACAGAAGCTTGTACTTTCATGATGAAACCTCTAAGTGCGCTTATCCCTTAGGATGAGCAGTCGTTTTTCTCATTAACGTTTGATTATCGTACTGGTGCGAGGTGAGATGTGCTTGAAGCTGAGCCATAAAGTCCATCACGACTACCACAACGATCAATAATGAGGTACCACCCAAATAGAATGGAATACCAAACGAGCTCTGCAATACCATCGGCATCAAGCAGACCACTGTGATATAAATCGAACCAATAAAGGTCAAACGATTGAGAATATGATCTAAGTAACGAGCAGTTTGCTCACCTGGGCGAATACCAGGCACATAAGCTCCGCTGCGTTTCAAGTTCTCTGACACTTCTTTCGGACTAAAAACTAGCGCGGTATAGAAATAACAGAAAAAGATAATTAACGCACCAAAGAGCACCAAATACAATGGCTGTCCAGGCGACAATACGAGTGCCAGATCTTGCAAGCTACGCTTGATAATCCCTGCATCAGGATCCGCACTTCCTACCCATTGACCCAGACTGGCCGGGAACAACAGCAGAGAGCTGGCAAAAATTGCCGGAATCACACCTGCCATATTAATTTTTAATGGCAAATGGGTTTGCTGTGCAGTAAATACACGACGACCTTGCTGTTTTTGAGCATAGTTTACCGGAATACGACGTTGCGCTTTCTCGATAAACACAATGGCTGCCAGTACCGCCAGTGACAACAGACCAAAAATCACCAGACCAATCAGGCTGGTTTGACCATTATCGACTGAAGATAGCGATTGCAAAATCAGATTTGGTAATCCGGCAACGATACCGGCGAAGATGATCATGGAAATACCATTGCCCACCCCACGTTCGGTAATCTGTTCACCCAACCACATCAGGAACATTGTACCCGCCACCAGCGAGGTGACTGCCGGAACGTAAAACGCAAGACCTGACGTTAAGGTAATCCCTTGACTGATCAGACCTGCACACATCCCGATTGCCTGTACTAAGGCAAGGAACAAGGTACCTTGGCGCGTATATTGATTAATCTTACGCTTGCCCTGCTCGCCTTCTTTCTTTAAAGCTTCCAGCGAAGGAACCACGGTTGACATCAGCTGCACGATAATCGACGCAGAGATGTAGGGCATGATCCCGAGAGCAAGAATCGACATTCGCTCTAATGCACCACCCGAAAACATGTTAAACAAACCCAGGATAGTACCTGAGTTTGCATTAAAAAGATTTTCAAGTGCGGCATTATTAATGCCTGGTACTGGAATATGCGCTCCTAGTCGAAATACCAACAACGCACCAATGAGAAACATCATTCGGCGAATAATTTCACGATATTTCACGTGAAATGGTTGGCCTTTCATCATATGTACATGACCTGAAGAACTAGGAGACATAGACACTGGAGATTACTCCTCGACTTTACCGCCAGCAGCTTCAACAGCAGCTTTAGCGCCTTTAGTCAATGCAACACCTTGAACAGTGAAAGCACGAGTAATTTCACCAGAAAGTACGATACGCGCACGGATCATGTCTTTACGCACAACGTTCGCCGCTTTTAAAGTTTCTAGGCTAACGATGTCGCCTTCAACTTTAGCAAGCTCAGATAAACGTACTTCAGCAGTTTTTAAAGCGATTTGGCTAGTGAAACCGAATTTAGGTAAACGACGATATAACGCAGTTTGACCACCTTCGAAACCTGGACGTACGCCACCGCTCTTACGTGATTTTTGACCTTTGACACCACGGCCACCAGTCTTACCTACGCCAGAACCGATACCACGGCCCAGACGACGGTTTTCACGTTTAGCACCTTCTGCAGGTGCAAGTTCATTTAAACGCAGAGTCATGGCTTATTCCTCTACACTAACCATATAGTAGACTTGGTTGATCATACCACGGTTAGAAGGCGTATCTTGCACTTCTACAGTATGACCAATACGACGCAGACCTAAACCTTTCAGGCAAAGCTTGTGATTTTTCAAGCGGTGCGATGCAGATTTAGTCTGGGTAACTTTAATCGTTTTCATGATTGATTACCCTTGAATTTGTTCTACAGTCAGACCACGTTTCGCAGCGACTTTCTCAGGAGAAGTCATATCACGCAGACCGTTGAAAGTCGCGTTTACTACGTTCGCAGCATTTGTAGAGCCATAACATTTTGTTAATACGTTACGCACGCCAACAGCCTCTAGAACTGCACGCATAGCGCCACCAGCAATTACACCAGTACCTTCAGAAGCAGGTTGCATGTAAACGCGGCTTGCACCGTGACGAGCATGAATAGGATGCTGAACAGTACCGTCAACAAGGTCAACAGTAATCATGTTGCGACGAGCAGCTTCAAGTGCTTTAGAAATAGCAGCTGGAACTTCACGCGCTTTACCACGACCAAAACCTACGCGACCATTACCGTCACCCACAACAGTTAATGCTGTGAAAGAGAAGATACGACCACCCTTAACAACTTTGGCAACACGATCAACGGCTACCAGCTTTTCAACAAGACCTTCGTTTTGTTCAACTTTAGCCATGATTAGAACTCCAAGCCGTTTTCACGAGCAGCATCAGCCAAGGCTTTGATACGACCATGATATTTAAAACCAGAACGGTCAAATGCAACTTTAGTTACACCAGCTGCTTTCGCACGTTCTGCGATTAAAGCACCAACTTTCTTGGCAGCTTCAACGTTACCAGTTGTACCAGCACGTAAAGTAGCATCTAAAGTAGAAGCTTGCGCTAAAACTTTGCCACCATCTGCTGAGATAACTTGAGCATAGATGTGACGCGGAGTGCGGTTTACACACAAACGAGTCGCACCCAATGCACGGATGTGCAAGCGTGTGCTTTTCGCACGACGCAAACGGGATTGTTTCTTTTCGTTCATAAGAACCTCGCGCCTTATTTCTTCTTAGCTTCTTTACGAAGTACAACTTCGTCAGAATAACGAACACCTTTACCTTTATATGGCTCTGGTGGACGGTAACCACGGATCTCAGCTGCTACCTGACCTAATAATTGCTTGTTAGCAGATTTCAGGATGATTTCAGTTGCAGTAGGAGTTTCTGCAGTTACACCTTCAGGAAGGCTGTAATCGATTGGATGAGAGAAACCAAGGTTAAGGTTAACAACAGTACCTTTAACCGCAGCTTTATAACCAACACCGATCAGTTGTAACTTACGTTCGAAACCTTCGTTCACACCTTTTACAAGGTTGTTTAATACAGCGCGAGCAGTACCAGCTTGCATCCAAGCGTCTTTCGACTCTTTTACTGGAGCAACTTGAAGAGTACCATCTTCCTGTTTTAGCTCGACCAGCGCATGCAGGTTGAAAGACAATGTACCTTTGCTGCCTTTCACTTCGACCTGCCGGCCGTTCTGAGTAACTGTTACACCGTTAGGTACAGTTACTGGGGCTTTAGCCACACGAGACATGAGGAATCACCTATTAAGAAACAAAAGCAATAACTTCACCACCAACGCCCGCAGCACGTGCAGC
Organism: Acinetobacter sp. CIP 53.82; assembly: GCF_000369465.1. Lineage (NCBI taxonomy): Bacteria > Pseudomonadati > Pseudomonadota > Gammaproteobacteria > Moraxellales > Moraxellaceae > Acinetobacter > Acinetobacter sp. CIP 53.82. The sequence goes on from NZ_KB850046.1 coordinate 917,070, forward strand.
GCGATCAGTCATGATGCCTTTGCTTGTAGAAACAATTGCAATACCTAAACCTTGCTTAACGCTTGGAAGTGCATCTTTACCGCGATACTGACGTAGACCAGGACGGCTTACGCGTTTCACAGTTTCGATAACTGGTTTGCCTTCGAAATACTTTAATGTCAAAGTAAGAGTTGCTTTGCCTTCAACGTCAGCAACTTCTACATTGGCAATGTAACCTTCTTGTTGAAGTACGTTTGCAATCGCAACTTTCAACTTAGAGTTAGGCATAGAAACAGTTTGTTTCTTCGCCATTTGTGCGTTACGAACACGAGTTAACATGTCGGCAACGGTATCTTGCATACTCATTCTAGTCGCTCCTTACCAGCTTGCCTTAACAACGCCAGGTACATCACCTTGCATTACTGTGTCACGTAATTTGTTACGGCTTAAACCGAACTTACGGAAGTAACCATGAGGACGACCAGTTAAACCACAACGGTTACGAAGACGCACTGGAGACGCATTACGTGGTAATGCTTGTAACTTCATCATCGCTTCGAAACGCTCTTCGTCGCTTGCATTTACGTTTGCAATAACAGCTTTTAATTCAGCACGTTTTGCAGCGTATTTAGCAACAGTAGCTTCGCGTTTCAATTCGCGATTAATCATACTTTTCTTAGCCATATCGACCTCTTATTTGAACGGGAAGCCGAATGCACGCATAAGCGCACGGCCTTCGTCATCGGTGCGAGCAGTCGTAGTGATGGTAATATCCATACCACGAATACGATCAATCTTATCGAAATCGATTTCAGGGAAAACGATTTGTTCTTTAAGACCCATAGAGTAGTTACCACGACCATCAAATGATTTCGCAGAGAAACCACGGAAGTCACGGATACGAGGGATCGCGATAGAGATCAAACGGTCTAAGAATTCGTACATGCGTTCGCCGCGTAAAGTAACTTTACAACCAATCGGCCAACCATCACGGATTTTAAAACCTGCGATAGATTTACGAGCTAACGTAAGAACTGGTTTTTGACCAGCGATAGCTTGCATATCAGAAAGAGCACCATCAAGGAGTTTCTTGTCAGCAGCAGCTGCACCAACACCCATGTTGATAGTGATTTTAGTGATGCGAGGGATCTCCATCACATTCTTAATGCCCAATTGTTCTTGTAATTGAGCTTTAAGTTCGTCGTTGTAACGTGTTTTAAGTCTGGCCATTGCCTATTTCAACCTATTACTTCGCTACCGCCACTGATTCACCATTTGATTTGTAAACGCGAGTTTTCACGCCGTCAATCGTTTGGTAACCAACACGGTCAGCCTTTTGGGTTGTAGCATTAAAAATTGCCACGTTTGAAATATGAAGCGAAGCTTCCTGAGTTACGATGCCGCCTTCAGCGCCAGTAACACGGTTCGGCTTTTGATGCTTCTTAACCAGGTTAAGGCCTTCAACCTTAACGCGGTCATTAGAAACTGACAAAACAGTACCCTGTTTGCCTTTTTCTTTACCTGCGATCACGATTACTTGATCGCCTTTTTTAATCTTAGCCATGATTGCCTCTTATAGAACTTCAGGAGCCAATGAAATAATTTTCATGAACTGTTCAGTACGAAGTTCACGAGTCACTGGTCCGAAAATACGAGTAGCAATCGGCGCTTTGTTGTTGTTCAAAATAACGGCTGCGTTATCGTCGAAACGAATCACAGAACCATCTGGACGACGGATACCGAATTTTGTACGTACAACTACAGCATTCATCACGTCACCTTTTTTAACACGTGCGCGTGGAATTGCTTCTTTTACAGTAACTTTAATAATGTCGCCAACAGAAGCATAACGACGATGTGAACCACCAAGTACTTTAATACATTGTACGCGGCGAGCACCACTGTTGTCTGCTACGTCGAGCATCGTTTCGGTTTGAATCATTGCCCTACTCCAAAACCGAGCATCACCGGTCACAATTTCGAAAGGCTCAAAGAGTACTCGAAATTGACCGATGATGCAACAAGAACGTTAATTACTCAGCAGCTGCTTCAACAACTTCAACTAGAGTCCAAGACTTAGTTTTAGAAATTGGGCGGCTTTCTTTGATGGTTACAACATCACCGATTTTAGCGGTATTGTTCTCATCATGAGCATGTAATTTTGTTGAACGGCGGATTGATTTGCCATACAACGGGTGTTGAACACGACGTTCAATAAGCACAACAATAGACTTGTCCATTTTGTCGCTTACGACTTTGCCGGTTAACGTGCGGACTGTTTTATCACTCATTGTCCGTTCCCCTGTTTTTCGGTAAGGAGTGTCTTAATACGAGCAATAGTTTTACGAGCGACTTGCACTTCGTGCGATTTGCCCAATTGACCAGTTGCTTTCGCCATACGAAGACGGAATTGGTTAAGCTGTTGCTCATCAAGCAAAGCTTTCAACTCTTCTACCGACTTTTCACGTAGATCTTTAGTTTTCATTACATTACCGTCCGAGTCACGATAGTGGTTTTAAACGGAAGTTTAGCAGCAGCAAGCTTGAATGCTTCAGTTGCTAATTCATCGTTCACACCTTCCATTTCGTACAGGATCTTACCTGGTTTGATTTCGCAAACCCAGTATTCCACGTTACCTTTACCGTTACCCATACGAACTTCTAATGGTTTTTCAGTAATTGGTTTGTCCGGGAATACACGGATAAAGATCTTACCACCACGTTTAACACGACGGCTGATTGTACGACGCGCAGCTTCGATCTGACGCGCAGTCATACGACCACGTTCAGTCGCTTTAAGTGCGATAGAACCGAAAGATACAGTGCTACCACGGTGCGCTAGACCAGTGTTACGGCCTTTTTGAACCTTACGGAACTTAGTACGTTTAGGTTGCAACATGGATTATTCTCCTTTTTCAGCAGAACGATCATTGCGACGACCACGACGCTCTTGACCTTCACCACGACCGCGACCGCGTTTAGCTGGACGTTCTTCAGCTGGAGCTGGGTTCATGACTTGTTTCATGCCACCCAAGATCTCACCACGGAAGATCCAAACTTTAACACCAATCGTACCGTAAGTCGTTTCAGCACGCATAGTCGCGTAGTCGATGTCCGCACGAAGTGTATGTAGAGGTACACGACCTTCACGATACCATTCTGTACGAGCGATCTCAGCACCGCCTAAACGGCCAGAAACTTCAACTTTGATACCTTTGGCACCAGCACGCATAGTGTTTTGAACCGCACGCTTCATAGCACGACGGAACATTACACGCTTTTCTAATTGAGAAGCGATTGCTTCAGCAACCAGACGTGCGTCTAAGTCTGGACGATCGATTTCGTTGATGCTTACTTGCGCTGGAACACCCATAATGTTGGTAAGTTCGCGCTGTAATTTCTCAATGTCTTCGCCTTTTTTACCGATAACGATACCAGGACGAGCAGTGCTAATAGTTACTTTAGCAGCGCCTGTCGGACGTTCGATAAGAATATTGCTTACCATTGCGTTCTTAAGTTTTTTAGTTAAAAACTCACGAACTTGAAGGTCTTTAAGCAAGTATTCAGCGTATTGTTTCGGATTCGCATACCAGTTAGCGTTATGACGTTTCACAACACCTAGGCGGATACCGATTGGATGAACCTTCTGACCCATATCAAACCCCTACCTTAACGGTGATGTGACAAGTACGCTTAGTAATACGATCTGCACGGCCTTTAGCACGTGGCATAATACGTTTCAGGCTCATGCCTTCATCAACGTAGATCGTAGAAACTTTAAGGTCGTCTACATCTAAACTGTTATTGTGTTCAGCATTTGCAATTGCAGATTCCAACGCTTTTTTAACCAGTACAGCAGCTTTTTTGTTGCTGAAGTTCAGGATGTTAAGCGCATGCGCAACAGATTTGCCGCGAATAAGGTCTGCAACCAAACGTGCCTTTTGTGCCGAGATAGCGGCACCGCGTAATTTAGCAGTTACTTCCATCATAGCACCTATTAACGTTTAGACTTCTTGTCAACACCGTGACCACGATAGGTACGAGTTGGCGCGAATTCACCTAGTTTATGGCCAACCATGTGTTCAGTAACGATTACTGGAACGTGGTTACGACCATTGTGTACAGAAATTGTTAGACCAACAAAATCCGGAAGAATCATCGAACGACGCGACCAAGTTTTGATCGGCTTACGAGAGTTGCTCGCAACAGCCGCTTCAACCTTAGCGAACAAGTGCGCATCGACGAATGGGCCTTTTTTCAATGAACGAGGCATTAGTCAGATTCCTTTACTTGTTACTTAACGCGACGGTCGCGAATAATCATCTTAGTCGTACGCTTGTTGGTACGTGTCTTGTACCCTTTAGCTTTTTGACCCCATGGGCTTACAGGTTGAATACCTTTGTTACGCCCTTCACCACCACCGTGTGGGTGGTCAACCGGGTTCATCGCCATACCACGTACGGTAGGACGAACGCCACGCCAGCGTGAAGCACCTGCTTTACCAAGTGAACGCAAGTTGCTTTCTGAGTTAGAAACTTCACCCAATACAGCACGACATTCAACGTGTACTTTACGCATTTCACCAGAACGTAAACGAACGATAGCGTAAGAACCGTCACGACCCAACAACTGAACTGAAGTACCAGCTGAACGAGCTAACTGCGCGCCTTTACCGATTTTAAGTTCGATGTTATGAAGTGTAGAACCGATAGGCATGTTGCGAAGTGGCAAGCAGTTACCTGGACGAATTGGAGCATCGTTACCAGACTGTACTTTATCACCAGCACGTAAGCCTTTAGGCGCAATAATATAACGACGCTCACCGTCAGCATACTTCAACAGTGCGATGTGTGCAGTACGGTTAGGATCGTATTCAATACGCTCAACTACAGCAGGAATGCCGTCTTTGTTACGTTTGAAGTCAACGATACGGTAGTGCTGTTTGTGGCCACCACCAACGTGACGAGTCGTAATGTGACCGTTGTTGTTACGACCACCAGTACGTTTTTTAGCTTCTACCAACGGAGCATATGGCGCGCCTTTGTGAAGGTGATCATGAACCACTTTCTCTACAAAGCGACGTCCTGGAGACGTTGGCTTACATTTTTGAATAGGCATAATTTTCGTCCTTATTCCGCTGCGGTTTCAGCGGTATCGCCCAAGTCAGCCATTTCAACATCTTGGCCAGCTTTCAGGGTGACGTATGCTTTTTTAACATCAGAACGACGTCCGATAGTTTTACCAAAGCGTTTAGTCTTACCTTTAGTGATAGTCGTGTTAACTTTAACAACTTCTACACCAAATAATTGTTCCACTGCTTTTTTGATTTCAAGCTTGTTTGCATTTAATGCAACCTTGAACACTTGAACACCAGCAGTTTCACCTAAAACTTGTGCTTTTTCTGAGAATACAGGTCCTTGTAGGACTTGATATAAACGTTCGTTGTTCATCCGAGTTCTACCTCAATTTTCTTAGCAGCAGCAACAGACATTACAACTTTATCGAACGCGATCAAGCTAACAGGATCGATTGCAGTAGCGTCAACCACATCAACGTGCGGAAGGTTGCGAGCTGCAAGGTATAGATTCTCATCTACAGCTTCAGTAACGATCAATGCGCGAGTTGCATTCAAGTCGTTCAGTTTTGCAAGCAATGCTTTAGTTTTAGGCGCTTCAACAGCAAACTCTTCAACTAATACAAGACGATCTTGGCGAACAAGTTCAGCTAAGATACATTGCATTGCACCGCGGTACATCTTACGGTTCACTTTTTGAGACCAGTCTTGTGGACGAGCAGCAAAAGTTTTACCACCGCCAACCCAGATTGGGCTACGAATAGAACCAGCACGAGCGCGACCAGTACCTTTTTGACGGAATGGTTTTTTACCACCGCCAGAAACGTCTGCACGTGACTTCTGAGCTTTAGAACCTTGACGACCACCAGCTAAGTAAGCTGTAACAACTTGGTGTACAAGCGCTTCGTTAAATTCACGGCCGAAAGCTACTTCAGACAATTCAACAGCAGAGCCGGAAACAGTTTTTAAATTCACGTTATTTCCCCTCAGGCCTTGATAGTAGGACGAACAGTTACGTCGCCACCAGTAGCACCAGGAACCGCGCCTTTAACAACTAGAACTGAACGCTCTGTGTCGATTGCAACGATTTCAAGACCCTGTGTAGTTACGCGTTCAGCACCTAAATGGCCAGCCATTTTTTTGCCTTTGAATACGCGACCAGGAGTCTGGTTTTGACCTGTAGAACCTAGAACACGGTGAGAAACAGAGTTACCGTGAGTAGCGTCTTGAGTACGGAAGTTCCAACGCTTAACACCACCTTGGAAACCTTTACCTTTAGATGTGCCAGTTACGTCAACGATTTGACCAACTGTGAACAAATCTACAGTAAGCGTACCACCAACTTCACGACCTTCAAGCTCAGCTTCTGTAACGCGGAATTCTTGAACCAGACGACCAGCAGCAACACCCGCTTTCGCAAAGTGACCTTTCTGAGCGTTAGTTACGCGAGATTCGCGACGTTCACCAGTAGTGATTTGAATCGCTTGATAACCATCAGTTTCAAGCGTTTTGATTTGTGTGATGCGGTTAGGATCAACCTCAATCACTGTAACAGGTACAGAAACACCAGCATCTGTAAAGATACGGGTCATACCGCACTTGCGACCGACTAAACCAATAGCCATGTGCATAAACCTCTAAAAAAGCGGCTTAATTAACTTAGAGCGTTAATTAACCGAAAGCCTTAACCCAATGCGATCTGAACATCAACACCAGCTGCAAGATCTAATTTCATCAATGCATCTACAGTTTTGTCTGTAGGTTGAACGATATCGATCAAACGTTTGTAAGTGCGGATCTCATATTGGTCACGCGCATCTTTGTAAACGTGCGGTGATGTAAGAACGTTGAAGCGTTCGATGCGAGTAGGCATCGGGATTGGACCACACACTTGTGCGCCAGTACGCTTAGCGGTTTCTACGATCTCTTGAGCAGATTGATCAATTAAACGGTGATCAAAAGACTTAAGACGGATACGAATTCTCTGGTTAGACATACCAGTTAACTCCAAGCCAAAATATATAAAGAATCACTCTTGACGCATCTCACCCCACTAATAAAGGCAAGTGTCAAGAGCAGTGAAATATCACTAAGGTCGTGATCGATGCCACGACTGTAACGATAGTTAACCACTTTCTTCGCGGTTAACCCCCTTAATATCAAAGGGTCGCCCATTATAACGATTGTTTAATGCATAAGCAAATCCTTTTGTGGCTTTTTACATCATTTTTCAAATATTTCGACAAATCAATTGTTTAATAATTATACAGCCCGCCGCTGCGCTGCAGTTTGCTGTAATACATAATCTATCGCCTGATTTAATATCTGATTTCCTTGAATAAATTTATTTTTATTGGCGCGCTGCAGCTGCTCTAGCGATTGCACATAAGGTCCCTGAAACAGGGCCAGCTCTTCTTCATCTTCCAGGAATAATTGCAGGCTTTCTGGCGTGGTTTCCGGGTGAAACTGAAAGCCCAGTACATTTTTGCCAATCTGATACATCTGATTGCGACAGGCATCATTTTCGGCCAGATGCACAGCCCCTTTGGGAATCTCGAAGCTTTCGCTATGCCACTGCATGACATTAAACTGCTCCGGCAACTGAAAATAGTCTGCTGGCACATGCCTGACCTTGTGCACCTCGTGCCAGCCCAGCTCCTGTACAGGATTGCGACTGACGGCCGCGCCCAGCGCATTGGCGATCAGTTGCCCGCCCAAACACAAACCAATGGCCGGTTTACCCATGGCCAAATAACGCCTGAGCCAGCGTTTTTCCATTTTTAACCAGGGGAAATTGGCTTCATCATTAACGCTCATGGTGCCGCCCATGACAATTAATAAATCGACCTCCTCGATCTGCGGCAGCGCTTCAATATCCAGTGCTGAATCAACCGGCAAGGCAAAAAATTCTGTGGCACTGATCTCTGCATTTAACCCTTTTAAATGCGTATAACAACTTCCAAATCCTTCACCAGCAATATGCTGAAAATAATGTACTTTTAAATGCGACGCCATGCGCTGAAACCTGTTGTTGTAGCTCTGCTTTTAGGTTTTGCAAAAATGAAGCCAACTTTAGCGCTGCATGTTCAAAGTCAAATAAATACAGCCAGATATGGCACAACTGATCCTTTTCTCTTAAGCTAAATTCAATTGATTGTCCTGATTTGAGCGAAGTCGTGAAAAAAAATCCGCAAACCGAACTGATTCATGCACCACGAAAAGCCCCTCAACTGATTTCTACGGTTCAACCTCCCCTCTATCGTGCATCGACGATTATTTTTAACAACACCGATGCACTGTTTAATCGCCACTGGACCGATGTCTATGACTATAGTTATGGCACGCACGGCACGCCGACGACCTTTACTTTAGGTGATCACATCGCGCAGATCGAAGGCGGCCTCTATCACCTGCTGGCGCCGAGCGGCCTTTCTGCGATTAATCTGGTCAATTCCTGCTTGTTAAGTCAGGGCGATGAAGTCTGGGTTCCGGATAATATTTATGGCCCGAATATGGAGCATCTGCGTAATCTGCAGCAGCGTTATGGCATTGCCGTCAAGGTCTATAACCCGGTGGAGGTAGAAAGCTTTAGCCCAAGCGATAAAGCCAAACTGTTATGGCTCGAAGCGGCTGGTTCGGTGACACTGGAGTTTCCGGACTTAATTGGTCTGGTAAAAAAAGCCCAAGCCCATAATATTTTGACTGCGCTGGACAATACCTGGGGCGCAGGACTGGCCTTTAATGCCTTTGATTTTGGCGAGGACCACTTAAGCGTAGATCTGACCGTGCATGCGCTAACCAAATATCCAAGCGGGGGTGGCGATATTTTAATGGGCTCGGTGGTGACGCGTGACCAGAAGCTCCATCATCAATTATTCCAGATGCATGCCATTCAGGGGATTTGTGTCAGCGGAGATGATACGGCGCAAATCCAGCGCAGTCTGGCCTCCATGCAGCTGCGTTACCAGCAACAGTCACAATCAGCACTGACCTTGCTGAACTGGCTAAAACAGCAAAAAGAGCTGGTTCAGGTCCTGCATCCGGCTGATCCGGACAGTGCCGGTCATGCATACTGGAAAGACATCTGCAAGGAGGGTCACAGCGCCGGACTGGTTAGTGTGATTTTTGATGCGCAATACAATTTAAACGATATTCGAGCATTCTGTGATGCATTAACCCTGTTCAAGCTGGGCTTTAGCTGGGGGGGACCGGTCAGCCTGGTAATGCTGTATAACCTTAGAGAGATGCGTGTGCTTGAGCATAAACACCTAAAACAAGGTTTGCTGGTGCGTTTCTGTATAGGACTGGAACATCCGGATGATTTAATTCAAGATATAGCGCAAGCACTACAACATTTAAAGCAGCATAAAAACGAATAACAACGAGGATCAGTACAGTATGGGTACACCAATTACCATTGCCAAAAAAACCCGTGATACCACACAAGCGATAGTCTTACATTCCCAGTTTGCCAACCGGCATGGCCTGATTGCCGGTGCAACCGGTACCGGTAAAACCGTGACCTTAAAAGTCCTGGCAGAAAGTTTTTCCCGCATTGGTGTCCCAGTCTTTCTGGCCGATGCCAAAGGCGATGTTTCCAGTCTGGCGCAGGCTGGTTCCAGCAATCCCAAATTTGATGAACGGATTAAAAGCCTGGGTATTGACAGTATTCCCTTTGCTGCCTCGCCGGTGGTGTTCTGGGATTTATTTGGTGAACAGGGCCATCCAATTCGCACCACCATCTCCGAAATCGGACCGCTACTGCTAGCCCGGATGCTGAATTTAAATGACACCCAGGAAGGTGTACTGTCGGCAGTGTTTCGGATTGCCGATGATCAGGGCCTCCTGCTGATTGACTTTAAAGACCTGAAAGCCATGCTCAGCTATGTCAGCGAACATGCGGCAGAGTTAAAGGCCGACTATGGCAATTTATCTCCAGCCAGTCTGGGCGCGATTCAGCGCAATTTACTGGCACTGGCCGATCAGGGCGGTGATCTGTTTTTTGGCGAGCCCAGCCTGAATATTCTGGATTTCATGCAGACCGATGCCCAGGGACACGGCAACATCAACCTGCTGGCTGCAGACAAGTTGATGCACACCCCGAAACTGTATGCGACCTTTTTATTGTGGATGCTATCAGAGCTGTTTGAACAGTTGCCGGAAGTTGGTGATATGGACAAACCCAAGCTGGTGTTCTTCTTTGATGAAGCGCATTTACTGTTTGACAATGCCAGCCCGGCCCTACAGGAGAAAATTGAGCAGGTAGTCCGCCTGATTCGCTCCAAAGGCGTCGGAATTTATTTTGTCACCCAGAATCCGCTGGATTTGCCTGAAAGTGTACTGGGACAGCTCGGCAACCGGGTGCAACACGCCTTGCGCGCCTTTACCCCGAAAGATCAGAAAGCGGTCAAAACCGCTGCCGAGACCTTCCGTGCCAATCCGGAGTTTCAGGTAGAACAGGCCATTACCGAACTGGCCGTCGGTGAAGCCCTAATTAGCTGTCTGGATGAACAAGGCACGCCGCAGATTGTAGAGCGCGGCTGGGTGATGCCGCCCTACTCCTCGTTTAGCCCGATTAGCCCTGAACAGCGCAAGGCACTGATGAGCCAGAGTATTGTCGCCGATGTATATGAGCAGAGTCTGGACCGGGACAGTGCCTATGAAATGCTGCAACAGAAAGTAGCGGAACGCCAGCAACAGGCTGAACAGGCCGCGCTAGAACAGCAACGCGCCAAAGAACAGGAAGCTTTAGCCAAGCAGCAAGCCAAAGAACAGGCTGCTTTGACCAAACAGCAGGCGCGGGAACAGGAACGTCTGGCCCGCGAACAGCAAAAAGAAGCTGAACGCACTGCACGACAGCGTGAAAAGCTGACTCAGGATATTGTCGGCACCTTTGCCAAGAGCGCGGCCCGCACCTTAGGCGGCAGCACCGGACAGAAAATTGTCCGCGGATTATTAGGCTCCCTGTTTGGCCGAAAATAATCAAAAAACCGATAGGAACAGCTTTCATTATGGGTTATTTTTATATCCCATAATTTTTTTATGGTTTTTTAAAAACAGTGCTTGCACTGGCGTTTTATAAAATGTATTTTAAATACATCTTATAAATAACCAGCCATGAGAGATCAGCCATGACTCCACAGCAAATTGACCTTGTAAAAGCAACTGTTCCTGTTCTACGTGAAAATGGTGTGGCCCTGACCAGCTATTTCTATAACCGCATGTTGGGGAATAATCCGGACCTTAAAGAAACCTTTAACCTGGGTCATCAACGCAGTGGTGCGCAGGCGCAGGCACTGGCAGGTGCGGTACTGGCCTATGCAGAAAATATTGAAGATCCATCAGTACTGGCGCCAGTAATTGAACTGGTCGCACACAAGCATGTCAGTCTGAATATTCAAGCTCCGGACTATAATATTGTCGGTGAAAACCTGCTGCACTCCATCAGCGAAGTGCTGAATATTTCCATGGATGATCCACTGATTGATGCCTGGGCCGCCGCGTATGGCCAGCTTGCAGAAGTGTTTATTAATACCGAACGTGCCATTTACGAGCAGCATCAGCAAACTCAAGGCAGCTGGTTAGGCTGGCGTAATTTCAAAATCGCCAAGAAAGTGGTAGAAAGCGACGAAATTACCTCGTTCTACTTTGAACCGGTCGATGGTGGTGCCTTACCAAAATATGAAGCCGGCCAATACATTTCAGTACGTGTTTTTGTCCCTGAACTGGACCTGAAACAACCACGTCAATACACGCTGTCAACCAGCCCGCAGCAAGACTACTTACGTATTTCGGTAAAACGTGAACCGGGTAATGGCGCCGACAAGATTGCAGGCTGGGTATCTAATGCGCTGCATCAGCTGCCAGAAGGTGCAGAACTTGAAATTTCAGCGCCAACCGGAAACTTCTACCTGATCGACAGCAACAAACGTAATGTGTTCATCAGTGGTGGTGTTGGCTTAACCCCAATGATTGCGATGCTGAACCAGCTGGTGACTTTAGATGTGCCACAACCGGTGACCTTCATTCATGCCTGCCGCAGCAAACAGGTACATGCCATGAAACAGCATATTCAGGACATCAAGGCGAAGTATCCACGTATTCATACCTTTACAGCCTATGAATTCCCGAATACCGAAGATGTGTTAGGTCAGGATTATGATGTGGCCGGTCGTTTGGACCTGAGCACCATGGATGCTGCCTTATTACCGGAAAATGCTGATTACTACCTGTGTGGCCCAATGCCATTCATGGCCGAGCAGCAAAAAGCCTTACTGGCACGTGGTATTAAAGCCGAACAGATTCACAGTGAAGCGTTTGGTACGGGTGGTGTACGTCACTAAAACCCCACACGTGTAAAACATAGGAGGGCTAGTCTGCTTATGGTAGACTAGCCTTCTTGTATTTCAACTTTGAAAAAATATTTGTGCGATCATGCAATTAAATAAATTCACCGACTATGCATTACGTATTCTGCTGTATATCTCCCCACCGCGAGATCTGCCGTATACGATTGCGGAAATTGCGCAGGATTTGCATGTTTCCCAAAACCATCTGGTTAAAATTGTGCATTTCATGGGCAAACAGGAATGGCTGATTACCACCCGCGGTAAAGGGGGCGGCCTGCGTTTAAATCCGGATGCACGGGCACTGAAGCTGGGCCAGATCGTGCGTATTTTGCAACGTGAAACCCAGATTGTGGAATGTAATACCCCGCCGTGCGTGCTGCGCAGCCGCTGTGGCTTAAAAGGCATTTTAGATCAGGCGCTGGAACAGTTTTATCAGAGTCTGGACCAGTACACCCTGTCCGACGTGTTAGATACTCCTGCACCGGCACAGTGGAGCACACAATCGCCAATTCAGCTGATCAATCTCCAAGTCAGCTAACTTTTGCACACGGCTACAGCAAAGTTCGCGTGTCTGCGCGAGTTGATCTATAATACCGCTTTGTAAAAGCAGTGATGAAGTTAAGTTATGCACCATAGCAGAGGAAAATCGAAAAACACTAAGGCCGCTAATGCGCCGAAGCAAAAGATTAGCTATGAGAAAAAGGCTGATCCTGCGATTACCGAATATGCCGTTCGTGCCCTGAACTGGCTACGTAAAGCCGAATTCCTGATGAGTGCACCAAAGCTGAATCTCTGTGTAGAAGATAGCGGCTATGAGGTGGCCTTTGCCGGACGTTCCAATGCTGGCAAATCCAGTGCGATTAATGCCCTCACCAACCAGAAACAGCTGGCACGTGCCTCGAAAAAACCGGGCCGTACCCAGATGATCAACTTCTTTAGTCTGGGCAATCCAGAGCAGCGTCTGGTCGATTTACCGGGTTATGGTTATGCTGCGGTACCCGAATCGATGAAAATTGTCTGGCAAAAAGAGCTGGAAAATTACCTGATTCATCGCAAGAGCTTACAGGGTCTGGTCTTGCTAATGGATATTCGCCATCCACTGCAGCATTTTGATGTGATGATGCTGGAATGGGCTTATTCCCGTCATCTGTTTGTACATGTTCTGCTAACCAAATCCGACAAGCTGAATCGTGGCCCGGCCAATAAAGTTCTGCTGGAAGTGAAACAACAGCTGAAAAAGATGAAGCTGGATTTCTCGATTCAACTGTTCTCCTCGCTCAATCGTCAGGGTCTGGAAGAACTGGCCAGTGTAATGGCCGGTCGTCTGAACTTTACCCTGGAACAATCACAGCAGTTTGATCTGGCCAGCATTCCGGAAGCCACGGCAGATGAACTGGAAGCAGAAGAGCTGCCGGATACAGAAGCTGTTGAACAGCTGACTGAAACGGCCGCCAAAGAGCCATAAGCTTTGCAACAACTCAAAACTGTCTGACAATAATTTACATCTATTGATATTGGAATGTCCCCTATTGCTAGTTTCAATGGGGGATATTTTTTTCATACTCATGCTGAGCATAATTTGAACCGCATCACATTTTAGAGGTGCAATACAGCATGAAAAAACTCCTCGCACGTTTTCGCCGTGCTGCCCGTGGCTCATCCATTGGCTACTTTATTCAACCGCGTAAAGTCCGCTTTGAATGGCAGGACACCCCCATCGACTGGATTCCGCAGCAGCCTTTTGCCAGTTATTTTATTAATGAAATTAACATGATTCTGCCGGCCGGCGAGTTCTGGTTTTGCCGGCTGTACAACAAGGTTTTGCCACAGATTCAGGATGAAAAACTGAAACAGGATGTGCAGGCCTTTATCCGCCAGGAAGCCATGCACGCCCAGGCGCATAACTCGGCCAACAAGGATTATTTAACTGAACGCCAGATTGATATTCAGCGCAATATCAGTCTGATGAACGGGCTGTTTAACCAGTTACTGGCTGATCGGCCTTTAGGTCTGCAATTGCCGCAGTGGAGCGAACGGCACTGGGATCTGTTCCGTTTAGGTATTGTTGCTACGGTAGAACACATGACCTGCGTGCTGGGTAAATATGCGCTGTATAACCGCGAATGGCAGCGTCAGGGCGCCGACCCGGCCATGCTGGATCTGGTCAAATGGCACGGCGCAGAAGAATTCGAGCATCGCACCGTAGCCTTTGACCTGTACCGGCATTTGGGTGGCAGTTATCTGGCCCGTTATTATCTGAGCCTGCTGGTGATTGCCGGGGTAATTGGTCTTTGGGTTGATGGCGCGGCGCATATTATGCGTCAGGACCCACGTTATGCATCAATCCGGCCAGCCCTGTATAAACCGTGGATCTGGCGGGAATGGTACCGCACTGCACAGGCCAATAATGGCTTATTGCCCTCACCATTCTGACTGGTATCACAACAGTTGGGTTATTTAATGCCGTGGTATGACCCGCTGCATGAAGCCAAAACCGAAGATGCGCTGGCCTATCTGCAAGCCTCCCCGGCGGCACAGCGCGCCCAACTTAAAGTCGCGTAAAGCGTCCACTTGGTGCAGAATTGCAGAGATACAATTGCCCGACACAGGCAGCACTGTGTCAAGCCAGATTTCCGCTAAGATAAAAATTAGACTTGAACGAAAAGGCAGGAACAATGCGCGCATCTTTAAGTGTGATCACGCTGGCTGTGCAGGATTTAGACGCAGCTTTGCGCTTTTATCAGCAAGGTTTGGGCTGGCAGAGTGAGGGTATCGTCGGGCAGGAATTTGAACAGGGCGCAGTGGCGTTTATCACGCTGGATTCAGGCCTGACACTGGCACTGTGGCCGCAAGCTGCTTTGGCGCAGGATAGTGGCCTACCCCTGAGCCGTTTTTGCCCGACCCAAATCAGTCTGGGGCATAATGTGCATAGTCCGCTGGATGTAGATCAGGTGATGCAGCAGGCCGAGCGTGCCGGTGCCACTATTGTCAAACCGGCACAAGCCACTTTTTATGGCGGTTATGCCGGTTATTTTCAGGACCCCGATGGCCATCTCTGGGAAGTGGTCTGGAATCCGTGCTGGGAAGATGCTCAGGATTGAGTGGCGATCTCATCGTCGCGGGTATAGCGATCGACCACCACACTAATCATCATATCACCCTGGACATTGACTACGGTACGTACGGTATCCAGCAAACGATCAATCGGCAGTAAAATGGCAATTGCTTCTGCCGGCAGACCGACCGATTGCAGCACCATAATCATGGTGACCATGCCGGCACTTGGAATTCCCGGCGCGCCCAAGGAGGCAATCATGGCGGTGGCACAGACCACCAGCTGCTGGCCCAAGGTCAAATCCAGTCCCATTAAATTGGCAATAAACAGCGCCGCAGCGGCTTCATATAAGGCCGTGCCATCCATATTCAGCTGTGTACCGAGCGGAATTACAAAGCCAGCTGTTTGCGGACGCACCTTCAGATTTTCCTGGGCGCATTTCATCGAAAGTGGCATGGTGGCCGAACTGGAACTGGTGGCAAATGCAGTAATTAAAGCAGCGCGGGTTCCTTTAAAGAAGGTCACTGGATTCATTTTGCCAAATAGCCACAGCAACAGCGGCAGTACCACCAGCCCATGGAAAATCGTGGTACCCGTTACCACCACAGCAAACTCAGCCAGACGGCTGAGTACGGTCACATCTTCGGTAGCAATCAGCTTGGCCAATAGCGCAAAAATCCCCAGCGGTGCCAGTTTCATCACCCAGCCAATCATCAGCATCATGATGTCAAAAAACTGATGGCTAAGCCGGCGTACGGTCCGGAACTGTTCACCGCCTTTGACCAGCGCCACCCCGACAAATAAGGCAAACACCACCACCGCCAGCACATTGCCCTCGGCAAAGGCCTTAAACGGATTAATCAGGGTATTTTGAATAAAATTGGTGAAGAAGGACGATGGCGTTAAGGTATCTGGCGTCTGATGCTGGCTCATCGCGTCCTGGAATAAACGCACATCTACGCCTTTACCGACTTCAAACAGATGCGCACAGGCCAGACCTAAAATTAGCGCCAATGTAGTGGTGGTCACACAGCACAGCAAGGTAATTTTCCAGACCCGGCTCAGCTGGCCAGAAGCCTGCAGGTTGGATACCCCGACTACAATCGAACTGAAAATCAGGGGAATCAGCAGCATTTTCAGCAGGCCGATAAAAATACTGCTGGCAATACTCAGGCCATATAAGCTGCCGTCATAAAATGCGCTGCCCGGCAACAGGTTCAACAAAAACCCGAATAGAACCCCTAAAATTGCGGCCACCAGAATTTGTGTATTTAAGCTCATGGGTGCATATATTGTGATGTCATCTTGCTTGGCACTATGCCATGCGAGCTGCGCTGAATCGAGCATTATTTTGTCAAAAGCAAATCCAGCTCAGGAAAAAAGCCCGGTGCCAGAAAAACTGGCATAAGATGTGCTTTATCAGTGCATTACCTTGTTTTTAAGACTAAAAGAGTAACCTCATGAAAAAACTCGCCCTTATTCTTGCACTAATTTGTAGCACTACGCAGGTTTTTGCCCATTCTTCGGGCAACAGCAAGGCACAAGGCTGCCATAAACATGCACTAAGTGATCTGCCACATTGCCATTGAAGGTAGGATAAAAAAAGCCGAATCGACTGATTCGGCTTTTTTTATTGATATTGGTTTACTGAGTTTCAATTTCGCGTAGGCGAATTAAACCTTCCTGGGTGGTGCTACAGACCAGCTCACCGTTTTGCCACATACGGCCAAAGTTCAGGCCACGTGAACTGTTGCTGATGGTAGCTTCCATGTCATATAGCATCCAGTCATCGACCCGGAATGGCTTATGGAAATACATGGCATGGTCGATACTGGCACATTGCAAACTTGGCGACAGATAACTCAGGCCATGCGGACGCAGCGCAGTGGTCATTAGGGTAAAGTCGGAATAAAAAGCAGCAATGGCCTGATGCAGGGCAATTTCATCCTGCTCCGCTGCAATCGGACTATGCGTACGGATATAGTGCGCATAAGACGGCGCTTCCGGCTGCGGCTGAAACGGATTACTTGGATTCACCGGACGGATTTCCACATGCCGGTCACGGGTAAAGCTGGCACGAACGTTTTTCGGAATAAACTCGACAATGCTCTGTACCAGTTCTGCTTCATTTTTTAACTGTTCCGGTGCCGGATATTCAGGCTCGGAAATCTGGTAATTCAGCCCTTCTTCTGGCGCAGCAAAAGATACCATACACATAAAGATGGTCCGGCCATGCTGGATGGCTCGCACCTGACGGCTAACAAAGCTCTTGCCTTCACGAATCCGGTCCACTTCATAAATAATCGGTGCGTTGACATCGCCGCCAAACAGGAAGTAGGCATGTAAGGAATGCGCCGGACGGTCGGTGGTATACGAGGCTGCACGCAGTGCCTGGCCCAGTACCTGTCCACCGAACACGCGCTTACCGACCAGATTGCGGCTGATGCCTCGGTAGATATTTTCTTCAAGTTTTTCCAGGCTAAGCAGTTCAACCAGTTCCTGAGTCAGTGCATTCATGCGGGGAAACCTATGTCGGGATATTTAAAAATCAAAACAAGCAAAATAGAAACAGCTCAATCTTGCCTATTTTGCCATATTTGTCGACTAAAACACTAAAGTTTAACTGACTGCCCTGTCACGGCTCCCGTATAATGCACCGCACTAAAAATACGATTTTTAACGATAAAATTGAGCACTAAAGATAGAATTTGTCAGAAAATGTCAGGCTATTTTTCGCTACAATTAGATTCATTATTTTTCCCTCAGATAATCTGCGGTACTGGTCATTGATTTAGGAGTTGGTATGTCCAAGAGTGGTTTTGGTCAAATTTATCGTCAGCTTTCAAGCAAACTGCTTGATCTGGTGGTAACCCCGCATGTACTGGGCGAGGTTCCTGCCGAAGCAGCAGCGACAGACCATTCAGAACAGCCGACCCAGAAAATTGTCTGCTATGTGCTACAGAACCATTCCCGCAGCAATGCCCTGGTCCTTGATGGTGAAACACGCCGCTTAAAGCTGCCGCCAGCATTAGACCCGATGCAGATTGGCCAGCACAAGGAAAAAGCTTCGATTCTGTTTCTACAGCACTATGATGAAAACAATCTGCTAAATCCGCCGCCGCACGCCTTTCCGCCGCGTTTACTACGCCTGATTGAACTGCTGGAACAGCACCCGGAACTGGATATTGAGCTGATTCCGGTAACCGTTCTCTGGGGCCGCGCACCAGATAAAGAAGATTCCTGGCTCAAACTGCTCCTGACCGATACCTGGGCTACGCCGGGTACCGTCAAGCAGCTGGTCAATATTGGCCTGCATGGTCGCCAGTCCTATCTGGAGTTTCATGAGGCACAGTCTTTAAGAGCGATGGTGCAGACCGCCAAGATTCAGGCCCCGAACCTGTCGCCAGCGACCTGTATTATTAATACCTTAAATAATTATTTAGACAGCCAGCGCGAAGTGGTATTAGGTCCCGATTTATCGGACCGCCGTAACGTCATGCATAGCCTGATTAAAGCGCCGGATGTACAAGAAGCCATTCGCCGCGAAAGCATCCGCAGTAAAATCAGCATGATTGAAGCCGAGCGCCGTGCCATTGGCTATTTAAATGAAATCGTGTCGGACTATTCCTATGCCGCCATCCGCTTTGCTGAAACGGCACTAACCCGTTTATGGACCCAGCTCTATGATGGCGTCGAGGTGCATAATTTCAGCACCGTGCGTGAACTGGCCAAAGACTACGAAATTATTTATACCCCGTGCCATCGCAGTCATATCGACTATTTATTGCTGTCTTATGTGATTTATAAACGCGGCATGATGGTGCCGTATATTGCGGCTGGCGATAACCTGAACATGCCCTTTGTCGGTCAGTTATTACGCGGTGGCGGGGCCTTCTTTATTCGCCGGACTTTCCGTGGCAATGGCCTGTACACCACCGTATTTAAGGAATATCTGTACAGCATTCTGTCGCGTAACACGCCGCTGGAATACTTTATTGAAGGCGGCCGTTCGCGTACCGGCCGCTTGTTGCCACCAAAAACCGGTATGCTGGCCATGACCGTACATGGACATTTACGTGGCCGCGCCAAACCGATTGCCTTTGTACCGACCTATATTGGTTATGAACGCCTGATGGAAGGTTCGACCTATGTCGGTGAAATGCAGGGTAAACCGAAAGAAGCCGAATCCATTGTCGGTATTCTGAAAACCTTGAGAAAAATCGAGCGTATTTTTGGCAAGGTGCATGTGAACTTTGGCGAGCCAGTCTTTTTGGATGACATGCTGAAACAGCATGGCGCCGAGCAGATCAGTATCGAAAAAAATGACGACCCGATTCCGCAGGAAGTGTCCGATGCAGTAAACAGCTCGGCCTATGCGATTCTGGAAAATATTAACCGCGCCGTGGTAATTAACCCGGTATCGCTGTTATCGCTGATTTTGCTGGCCACGCCAAAACATACCCTGGATGAAGCGATCTGTATCAAGCAGCTGGATACCTATCGTGACCTGCTCACTGCCCTGCCTTACGATGAGCGCACCCACATTACCCCGCTTTCAGGCAAGGAAATTATTGCCTACGGTCTGAAGCTGAAACTGATTAAACGTGTGCAGCACGTTCTGGGCGATATTATTGCCATTGAAGACAATCAGGCGGTGTTGCTAACCTATTTCCGTAACAATATTCTGCATGCCTTTGTCCTGCCATCTCTGGTGGCGGCACTGGTGGAGCACAATGGTTCAATCAAGCGTGGCGATCTGATTAATGTAATTCGTACGCTGTATCCGTTCCTGAAAGCCGAGCTGTTCCTGAAATGGAATGAAGCAGAACTGAAACAGCAGATCTGTGCCTATGCCGATGGGCTGATTCAGGCCAAGCTGATTAGTGAAGATGCTGAAGGGAATCTGCTTTCTCCGGCACCGAACAGTGAAGATCATAACCAGTTGGTAGTATTGGCTGCGCCGGTGATGCAAAGTCTGGAACGCTACTACATGACCCTGGCGCTGATTACCCAGCGTGGTTCAGGCAATATTTCCGCCCGTCAGGTTGAAGAATTGAGTCATCTGGTTGGTCAGCGTTTATCGGTGCTGTATGAGTTCAATTCACCGGAATTCTTCGATAAGGCCCTGTTCCAGAGCTTTATTAAAGTGCTGACCCAGCAAGGCTATATCAGCACCAACAGCGACAATGCCATTGTCTTTGATGAGAACTTTAGCAATGTGGCGCAGTATGCCAATCTGGTGCTGGATGATGTAACCCTGCAAATGCTGCAACACATCACCACCTTTAGCGATGAAGAACTGAAAGATGCACTAGATGCACTAGCCGCACAGCAAGCCAAACGTCGCTTAAAACGTAAAAAGAAATAAAAAAACCGTCCATAACCCGTATCTTTGCCTTCGTGCAAAGGTGCGGGAAATATCAGCCATCCTCAATAAAATTAAAAATACTTAGTTCACATCCGCTTGCTGTAACAGGGCCAGATAATCCTGAAAACAGTCATCATGCTGTAACTTAAAACCACTGTCCTGCATCCGTTTCGGTCGAATCCGCTTGCCGGTTTCGTGCGGACTGGTCAGGGTTAATAACGGCCGATGTAGCTGCTGCTGAAACCATTGCACCACTTCATGCAGCAGTTGCGGCTGACCATTACTGACAATATAACTCTCCTGCAGATGTTCCACGTGAATCATCTGTGCCAGAAAACGCGCCAGATCATCAATATGAATCCGGTTAGACCAGTGCCGGTTTGGATATTCAGTGAGCGTGTGCGCCAGCTTGACCATCCTTGCGATTGAGGTGCCATAAATACCGCTGGGCCGGATAATGGTGCAACGCTCCGGATAAGCGCTTAAATAGGCCTGCTCCATCTTGAGCAGAATGTCTGCCTGTGCATCTGGCGGCTGAAGCAGTGTGGTATCCTCAATCCATTCCCCGGCATTTTGTCCATACACCCGGGTCGATGACACCACCACCATGCGCCGCACCGGATGCGCTGCCAGCGCCGTTACAATTGGTTGCACCGAATCCAGATAGGTCTGCTGATAGGCCTCCGGCGTACTCTGCCCCGGACTGAGCAGCACATAGACCCAGTCAATGGGCGTCAGCCGGCTTAAATCCAGCTGCTGCACATCCTGAATCAGATGCGTTGCATGGTCATCACTTTTCCGGCTGCGGCTAATTGTGGTAATTTGGTGGCCAGCTTGAAATAGTTGTTTAGCCACACGTGCAGATGTTTTACCATAACCGATAAATAAAATATGCATAACCCACTTGCTCATTACCATTGTTGAGGGGACATGGCCGCAGTCCATCAATTACAAGGCGTTGGCGCTGCTGCTGCCGCGTTACTGGAAAAACTGAATATTTTCACCACAGATGACCTACTATTTCATCTGCCGCGTGATTATGAAGATCGTAGCACAATCATTCCGATGAACCAATTGAACGTCGGCCGCAGCTATTTACTGGAAGGCATTGTCAAAGGGGTCGATTTCCCACCCGGCAAACGCAAGTCGATGGCAATTCTGCTGGATGATGACAGCGCCAAAGTCACCTTACGTTTTTATCATATTTATAAAGGCCTAACCGACCGTGCCAAAGTCGGCAACCGTCTGCGCGTGTTTGGTGAAGTCCGGGTCGGCGCACGTGGTCTGGAAATGTATCATCCGGAAATCCAGCTGATCAGCGAGCATACTCCGCTACCGAAAACCCAACTCACGGCGATTTATCCAAGCACCGAAGGGCTGACCCAGTCCAAACTGCGCGACTATGTCAAACAGGCGCTGAAACAGCACAGTGATGATCTGCCGGAACTGTTGCCGGAAAAATTTACCAACGGCTATGCACTGAAACAGGCGCTAGAATATATCCATGAGCCGCCAACCAGTGCCAATATGCTGCAGCTTGGTCAGGGTTCGCATCCGGCCCAGCAGCGGCTGATTTTTGAGGAACTGGTGGCACATCAGGTCAGTTTATTGACCCGCCGCGCTTATATCCAGCAGATTGAAGCGCCAGCTTTTGCGCCCAGCCAACGTCTGGCCAAGCAGTTACTGGCCGGTTTACCGTTTAGCATGACCGGCGCACAAAAACGGGTGTCCAAGGAAATTATCCAGGACCTGAAACAAAACAAGCCGATGCTGCGACTGGTACAAGGCGATGTCGGCGCCGGCAAAACGCTGGTGGCGGCGGTGGCGGCCTGTCATGCACTGGAAGAAGGCTGGCAGGTGGCGCTGATGGCACCGACTGAGATTCTGGCTGAACAACATTATTTAAACTTTAAACGCTGGTTTGAACCTTTGGGACTGACCGTATCCTGGCTCTCTGGCAAACAGAAAGGCAAGGCCCGCGCCAGCGCCGAACAGATTATTCAGGATGGCAGCGCCCAGCTAGTGGTCGGCACCCATGCGCTGTTTCAGGACAATGTCGAATTTGCCAAGCTGGGACTGGTGATTATTGATGAGCAGCACCGCTTTGGGGTCGATCAGCGGCTGGCCTTAAGAAACAAGGGCCTGAATCACATGACTCCGCATCAGCTGGTGATGACCGCCACCCCAATTCCACGTACGCTGGCGATGTCCGCCTATGGCGATCTGGACACTTCCATTATTGATGAGCTGCCGCCGGGCCGTACCCCGATTCAGACCGTGACCATTCCACTGGACCGGCGCGAACAGGTACTACAGCGTATTGCCAGCAACTGTGCCGAAGGCAAACAGGCCTATTGGGTCTGCACCCTGGTCGAACAGTCAGAAACGTTGGATGCGCAAGCTGCCGAAGCGACTTTTGCTGAAATCAAGGAACGCTTTCCGGAACTGAATATTGGTCTGGTGCATGGCAAAATGAAGGCTGATGACAAACAGGCGGTGATGCAGCAGTTTAAAGACAACCAGCTACAATTGCTGATTGCCACCACCGTGATTGAAGTCGGCGTCGATGTCCCGAATGCTTCAATTATGGTGATTGAAAATGCCGAGCGTTTAGGGCTGTCGCAATTGCATCAGCTGCGTGGCCGGGTCGGTCGGGGCGCCAAAGCCAGTTTCTGTGCCCTGCTGTATAAGCATCCGCTGTCGCAAAACGGCCAGGAACGGCTGCGGATTTTAAGAGAAAGCAATGATGGCTTTGTGATTGCCGAAAAAGATCTGGAACTGCGCGGCCCCGGGGAGTTGCTGGGCACCAAACAAACCGGCGATATGGGCTTTCGGGTGGCCAAGCTGGAACGCGATGATCATCTGCTGAATCAGGCACATTATGTGGCCCAGCAGATGCTGAAAGATTATCCCGAGCAGGCCGAGGCCCTGCTCAAACGCTGGCTGCCGGAAGCACCACGTTATGCCTATGTTTAAGCTGCTGGCGCATAGCCGTACGCTATTACAAAAATTACTGCCCTGCCAGCTCTGTGGCAGTGCGGCCCAGCAGAAGTACCGGGTCTGTGCAGATTGCTTGCAGCAACTGCCATGGTTAAAAGCAAACGTCTACCGGCAGGAAACCGAGATTCAGGTGGCCTGTCATTATCGTTATCCAGTCGACCGGATGATTCAGCAATTCAAATATGAGCAGCAACTGCATTATCAGTCTTTACTGGCGGGCAGCCTGTGTGAATTGACCTATCCACGGGTACAGGCCATTGTCCCGATGCCGGTGGCAACCGAGCGACTGGCAGAGCGTGGCTATCATCATACCCTGCTGCTGGCTCAGGTGCTGGCACGCCATTTACAGCTACCAATCTGGCAACCGGTTGTACGGCGCCATCAACACAGTCAAAAAGGCTTAAGCCGCTTGGAACGACTGGAAAATCTGGACCAGCAATTCCAGCTGCGACCCGATGCCGGCCGGCCCTATCGCCGGGTGTTAATTGTCGATGATGTGGTCACCACCGGCAGCTCAATTCGTGCACTGAAACAGCAGCTGGAGCAACTTGGCTGTCACAAGGTCTATGCGGTGTGTATTGCCAGTGCCGATGGTTAAATCATCTGAAAAACAGCCAGCCTTAAGCCGACTGTAACAGATGCTGTTTCACCCAGGGAATCACCACTTCTGTGGTTAACGGTGCCAGACGTGTCGTCTTATCTTCCAGTTCAATCCATTTCATTTCCGCAATTTCCGCCTGAACCTGCGGGTCCTGATCGAGCTGCACATAATAAACATAACTGACCAGACGATGATCCGGCTCATTGGCTGTAGCGGTTTCAAAACGGCCAACAAACTGTTTAATCCGGGCCTGACAGCCAATTTCCTCCGCAATTTCCCGGCAGATGGTCTGCTCCGGTGGCTCAGCGCTTTCCAGCTTGCCGCCAACCTGCATAAAACATTGGGTGTGCTGTTTGCGTACCAGCAGCAATTGCTGCTGCTCGTTCAGAATAATGGCCGCAGCTACGGTAATGGTGTTCATATTTATTTCACCAAGGCCTGACGGTCGGCCATACCCCATTTCGGTTCAGGTGCCTGAAAGCGTTCAAACTGGCTTAAAATCTCATCCATAGAATCAGACACAATTAACGCCTCGGTAAAACGTGCATGGGTAAAGCCCTTGTCAGTGGTCATGCGAATAAAGCGCAGCAGATCATCATAAAAACCTTCAACATTTAAAAAGGCATTCGGTTTTAAATGAATTCCCAGCTGGGCCCAGGTCCACTGCTCAAAAATTTCTTCCAGCGTACCGGCACCGCCCGGCATGGCAATAAAGGCATCGGACAGTTCTGACATTTTGGTTTTACGCTCATGCATATTCTTCACCACATGCAGCTCGGTTAAACCGGGATGGGCCAGCTCGCGATCAACCAGTGGCTCCGGAATCACGCCAATTACGGCACCACCGGCCTGCAAGGCACTGTCTGCGACCACACCCATTAACCCGGAGCGACCACCACCATAGACCAGGGTTTTGCCCTGTTTTGCAATCGTTTGCCCGACCAGCTGCGCCGTGTCCACAAAAACCGCATCGGAACCTAAAGCCGAGCCACAAAAGACTGCAATTGAATTTGTCATTTTTTCACCATGTTCAGCGGCTATGATGCCGCAAATATACCCTTGAGCTGATTTTTTAAATAAATTAGCACTTCAAACAGTGTTTTTAATCAAATCCTTGTCTAAAATACACCCATCAATAAAACCCATACTGCGCAAGGGAGAAAAGACTAATGCTTGAAGCCTTTTACGCCACAGAGCGCGGTAGTCTGGAAGATGCCACCATCAACGGCGGCTTCGACCTGCATCCAGAACTGGTCTGGATTGACCTGATCGCCCCTTCACAAGAAGAACAACAGTGGGTCATGGACGCCTACCGGCAGGATTTACCCACCTTAAAGTCCCTGGAAGACATTTCCTCATCTGCCCGATTTTACCGTGATGATGATGGGGTTTTACACATCAGCACCTATTTTTTAACGAAAAATAAAAACTATCAGGTCGATGATGAATCGGAAGAAAATTCCAGTATTCTCGCCACGGTACAAACCGTTGCCTTTATTTTAAACCGGGACCGCCTGCTAACCCTGCGCGGTGAAAAACTGGTGGCCTTTCGTGCCTTTCGTGCCCGTGCACGGCGCAATGATTATGAAATTGATTATAAAGACCCGACCTGGGTGCTGCTCGGTCTGTTAGAAGCCAAGCTGGATGAGCTTGCGGATATCTTGGAAGATATCCACAAGGACCTGGAAAAATACTCTACCGAAGTGCTGAATAACCGCCACCGGGAAATGATTTTAGACCTCGATGACATGATTACCCGGCTGGCACAACTGGAAGATATGCTTGGAAAAGCCCAGCTCTGTCTGATTGATTTACGCCGAGTACTGACCTTTTTAGCCCGTCCACGTGCTTTGGGCAGTCATATTTATGATGCCGATATCCGTGAACTGAGTGAAGATGTACGCTCGCTGGTCGAACACGACGCCTTCCTGTTCCAGAAAGTGCGCTTCCTGCTCGATACTACTTCGGGCTTCATTAACACCGAACAGAATGACACCATCCGTCGCTTCTCGATTTTACCAAGTATGCTGGCACCACCGATGCTGGTGGCCAGTGTCTATGGCATGAACACCGATGTACTGCCTTTTGCCAAAGGCACCACCAGTTTTATTATTGTCAGTATTATCCTGATTGGCTTCTTTATCGGGCCGCTGATTTACTTCAGATGGAAGAAATGGATTTAATGCGATATGTCTCTCCCTAAGGGAGAGAGTTAGAGAGAGGGCTGGTTTCACTAATCCTTCATCCCTCCTCACCTCCCTTAGGTAAAGAGAGAAACTTAACGCCATAAAAAAGCACCTCGGTTGAGGTGCTTTTTGTTTAAGCGCTGAGCTGTAAATCATCCTGCAAATGACAGGATTGAATAATCTTCATCATTTTTTCCGGGACAGCTTTAAAGACCAGCCCTTGCGCATCCGGGGTCTGTCTTAACCAGCGCACCAGCACAGCCAAAGCCAGGGTACTACCCTGCTCAAGTCCGGCCAGATTCACAACCACCGGGGCAGGCTGCTGTTGAATCAGCTGCAAGCCCTGCTGGTAATACTGCTCGGCATTGTTAAAGTCAATTTTCCCGGAAACCCGCAGTTCCTGATTTACATATTCAATCACAGCACGTCCTATTATTTTTTATCAACCGCAGCTTCTGCATCTGGTTTAAAGGTCGCAATCGCCTTATCAATATTGCCGCCATTACGTTTGACGTTGGCTGCAAACTGGTTACGGAACTGCAGGCCTAAATCAATCCCGGATACGTTGATGTTACGGATTTTCCACTGATTGCCTTTATCGACCAGCTGGAACGATACCGGAATTTTCTCGCCTTTGTTATTAAAGTCGATGGTCACTACCGGGTTCTTGCTGTTGCTGGCTTTATACGGACGTAAGGTATAAGTCTGGTTGCTGAATTTCGCAAAGGCTGAACCATAGTTTTCAATCAGGGTTTCACGGAAATTCTTTTCAAACTGGGCACGCTGTGCAGCTGAACTGTACTGATTGGTCGCATAGGTTCCCATCACAATACGGGTAAAGGCTTGCGAATCGATATACGGATCAAGGTTCTGGCGCACAATGGTTTTCACCAAGGCCGGATTATTTTGCAGTTTGGCATGATCGGCTTTTAAACGCGAAATCAGGCCATCCGCCACTTTCTTGATAAATGCGGGAGGAGTTTCGGTTGGTGCAGCAAATGCACTACCTGCCACCAGCGTGGCCAAAACACTTGCGGTCAAGGTTTGTTTGAACAATGTCTTCACTAAAATTTCTCCTCTCAATTACTCAACAAATGACACTTCTGCATCTGTTGTTTCAGCGGATGTCTCATCTGCCGGGTTATCGGATGATGACTTGTTGCCTGCGCCACCGGTCACAAACTTGGTCACAAGGTCTTCAATTTCCATGGTGCTTTGGGTATTACTGATTTGATCACCACGTTTTAAATAATTCAGACCACCACCCGGTACAATCTTCAGGTACTTCTCACCCAAAAGACCATTGGTTGCTACCATTATGTAAGCATCTTCATCGATATTGGTGATGGAGGTCATGTTATCCAATAGTTGCTTTTCCATTGCTTTTTGTTGCGCAGGATCGGCTTCCGTGTATTCGCTGCTGTAACGCAACTCTTCCAGGGCATATTGTTGCACCTGTTGTAACTGTTCCTGATTAAAGGTGGTCAGCTCACCATCCAGAATCATGGTCACAGTGGCCAGACGCGTCACCGGATCTAAAGTAATAGATTCGACCTGCCCGACTTTAACCCCGCTTAAGGCCACTTTGGCACGCGGCTTGATCCCGTTAATATTGTCAAACGTTGCAGTCATGGAATAACTGTCCTGAATGGTGGTGCCCACCAGACCACTGACCCGCATCGCTAGGAAGAATAAAGCAATACCAAACAGAATGACAAAAACACCGACGGCCAGCTCACTAGTACGTGATTTCATTAAACACCTCCGAACATGACCGCAGTCAATACGAAATCAAAACCTAAAACACAAAGCGATGAATACACCACGGTACGCGTGGTAGATGTCGCGATACCTTCAGACGTAGGCTCGCAGGCATAGCCTTGGTAGACCGCAATCCAGGTACAAATTAATGCAAAAACAAAACTTTTAATAATGGTGCCGTTAAAGATATCTTTATAGAACTGTACGGTGCTTTCCATACCGCTCCAGTAAGAGCCTTCATCGGCGCCTAAAAAATCTACCCCAACGAATTTACCACCCATAATCCCGACTGCCGCAAAAATCACGGATAGCATCGGCAAGCTGAAAATACCGGCCCATAAACGCGGCGAGATGACCCGCTTTAAAGGATCGACCCCGATCATTTCCATACTGGACAACTGTTCGGTGGCTTTCATCAGGCCAATTTCAGCAGTCAAGGCAGAACCGGCACGGCCAGCAAATAACAGGGCCGCAACCACCGGGGCCAGTTCACGCAGCAAGGTTAGGGCCACAGCGGTGCCCAGCATGGCTTCACTGCCAAAGGTCACCAAAATGCTGTACATTTGCAGGCCCAGCACCGCACCAATAAATAAGCCCGACACCACAATAATCAGCAGTGACATCACCCCGACGCGGTACATCTGGTAAATAAACAGTTTCACGCCAATCCAGGTTGGCATGGAAAATAAAATCTGGAGCAGCATTAATGTGGCAACGCCTATACCACGTACCCGCTCAATCACACGGCGTCCTAATGCAGCAATCGCATTCATGCTGAATGCACCTCATGACTTAAATAGGGTTGATGGCTAAACTGATAGTCGACCGGGCCTTCAACTGAACCGGTTAAGAACTGACGTACAAAAGGCGAGGCATGCTGTTTTAATTGTTCTGGGGTGCCTTCACCCTGCACTTTCCCTTCCGCCACCACATAAATATAATCGGCAATCGACAGGGTTTCGGCCACATCATGCGACACAATAATGGTGGTTAAATCCAGTGCTTCACGCAATGAACGGATTAAACGGGTCAATACGCCCATCACAATCGGGTCCTGACCGGCAAAAGGTTCATCGTACATAATCAGTTCCGGGTCCAGCGCAATGGCACGCGCCAAAGCCACACGACGGTTCATCCCGCCAGACAGTTCAGACGGCATGAGCTGCTCGGCACCACGCAAACCCACCGATTCCAGCTTTAAAGCCACCAGTTCGGCAATAAGATGTTCGGGTAAACGGGTATGTGCACGAATCGGGAAGGCCACGTTTTCATAAACCGTCATATCGGTAAACAAGGCACCGCTTTGAAACAGCATGCCCATTCGCGCCCGTGCTGCAAACAGCTCCTGACGTGACATTTTCCCAATATTCTTACCATCGAGCAGCACTTCACCCTGATCCGGAGTGAGCTGCCCGCCAATTAAACGCAGCAAGGTGGTTTTACCCGTGCCTGACGGACCCATAATTGCAGTAATCTGCCCACGTCGAATTTTTAAGCTGACATTGTCGTAAATGACCCGCTCCCCTCGTTTAAAGCTCAGGTGATTGACTTCAATCAGTGCTGGCGCCTGTAGAGGTGTCTGATTATTCATAGCTGAGGATTTTCCTGCATTTTTTCAGCATGCATACTATAAAGGATTGGAGAACAAATTGTTATCTATGAAATTCTTTTAAACTGTGTACAAGTTGTACGATTTTATTATGGTCTAATTTGAGTGTAGAAACAAAGAGATGCAGCTTAGGCAAAAGTTCTGTAAATAAAAAAGATGAGGTTACAGAGCAGCAAAACCAAAAAAATATATGGCATAAGCACCTCTTTCATAGATGACACACCGGGCAGTTTGTGCGAATGATAATGAGACATCGCTTAATATATTCTTAAATAAACTTGAACCAGTATACATTTTCCTCATCAAAATTCAAATTTTCTCGCATAAAAAAACCGGTGCAAGCACCGGTTTTCTGAATTCGCTCAGTTCAACTTAGTCGTTGAATTTACGACGACGGTCACCACCTTCACGGCGTGGACGGTCGCTGTTGAACTCGCGACGTGGACGATCTTCACCGAATGAACGCGCTGGACGGTCGCCAAAATCACGCTTAGGACGGTCACCGAAAGCACCTTCACGACGTGGTTTGTAGTCTACGCGGTTGCCACGGTTGTCATCATTGCTGTCAAAACGTGGACGCTCGTTGAAACCACCTTCGCGACGCGGACGGTCACTGTTGAATTCACGGCGTGGACGATCATCGAAAGAACGTTGTGGACGGTCGCCAAAGCCACCTTCACGACGTGGACGATCGCTGTTGAATTCGCGACGTGGACGGTCATCGAAAGAACGCTGTGGACGGTCGCCAAAGCCACCTTCACGACGCGGACGATCGCTGTTGAATTCACGACGTGGACGGTCTTCACCAAATGGACGCTCGCCACGTGGTTTGTCGTCGAAGCTGCGACGTGGACGGTCATCACCGCCTTCACGACGTTTGAAGTTGCTTTCGCCTTCAAAACGACGGCCACCGCCGAAACCACCACGGCCACCGCGACCACCGTCACGTTTACCACCACGACCGCCGTCACGACGTGGACGTGCTGGAGGTGGAGATGGCTCTAAACCTTCAATTTCAGATACTTCTAAACGTGCATCTAAGTAATCTTCAAGCGCACGAATTTTACCGCGTTCACGGTAAGTCGCCAAAGTAATCGCTTTACCAGTACGACCGGCACGACCAGTACGGCCAATACGGTGTACATAGTCTTCGTTCTTCATTGGCAGACCGAAGTTAATCACGTGAGAAATAGTCGGTACGTCCAGACCACGCGCTGCAACGTCAGTTGCAACTAAAATCTTGGCACGACCTTCACGAATGCTGCGTAAACGGCGGTTACGAACGGTTTGTGGCATTGCACCATGCAGCGCAACAACTGAGTGACCTGCTTCAGCCAGTTCTTCAGCCAGCATATCGGTATCTTCTTGGGTAGAAGCGAATACAACGGCCTGATCAAGATCCTGTTCGCTCAACCAGTGCGTCAACAGTTTTTTCTTGTGCTCGAAGCCATCAGTCCAGTGTAAAGTCTGAGTAATGTCCGTATTGGTAGAGTGACCGGTTTCGATCGCAATACGTTCTGGCTCATTCATCATACGTTCAGCAAGCGTGATGATACGTGGTGCAAATGTCGCAGAGAACATTAAAGTCTGTTCGCGGTTTGCAGCCAAATCACTGATTGCTTCCAGATCTTCAGAGAAACCCAGGTCCAGCATACGGTCAGCTTCGTCAACGATTAACGCATTAACTTTGTCGAGTTTGATTTGACGACGGTTCACAAGGTCAAGTAGACGACCTGGCGTCGCTACAACCACTTGTGCACCTTTTAACTGTTGAATTTGTTTACCAAAAGGCATACCACCCATGATCGCAGCAATACGAACACCTTTCATGTGACGTACAAATGCAATCGCGTCCTGGCTCACCTGTTGAGCAAGTTCACGTGTTGGGCAAAGTACCAGAATAGATGGCTGAGTAATGGCTTTCATACGTTCTTTAAACGGAACGAATGTGTCCTGGTTTGCAAGTGCGTTCAGCGTTGGGAGAAGGAACGCTGCAGTTTTACCCGAACCGGTTTGGCTTGATACAAGAAGATCTTTACCTTCTAATGCCGCAGGAATTGACTGTTCCTGTACAGGCGTAGGCGCAGTAAAGCCAAGAGCGTCTAACGCTTGTTGTAAAGTTTCGTGTAGAGGAAAATCAGCAAAAGTTTTGCTCATAGAGTATTTCACCCGAGAATTGGGTGCTCCATAATAATAAAGTCAAATGGACATCGGCAAAAAGCGGCACAGCATTGAACGCTGAAAATTTAAGAATTCAGCGGCGATCCGAGTAACGACGATGTTGATATAACGCACGCATGATTACGGCTTAACCTGAAGGAATCGCTTTAGCGATTGGGGCGCGAGATATCGTCCTCTCTTTGGACCGCACGCGCATACACAATGATTAGAAGAGAAATGTTCAGGTAATGAACGGAAATTAAGTGCGTGGGCGGATTATAGCAGGATTATTTTAAAAGTCATCTAATTTAATCAACTTTTGCGTTAATTTCTGTACCAGTCGTTAAACTTGAATTAAATCAAGCACAAATAACAGGCAAAAAAAACAGCCCGACTGGGCGGGCTGTTTTTTAAGGCTTGGGAGCAAGCCTTGTCATTTCACTCAATGCGTCTATTATTTTGCCGCGTCGCCCCAGGCAGGTACTACTGCCTTCATTAAAGGCTTCAGCATTTTCATAGAACACGCAAGTACCTGACCATTGTCCATAGAATCGCTGCCACCACGTGCATCCACTACAGTACCACCAGCTTCTTTGACGATTAACTCGCCCGCTGCGATATCCCACGGTTTTAGGCCCAGTTCGAAATAGCCATCTAAACGGCCAGCTGCCACATAAGCCAGATCCAGCGCAGCAGAACCTGCACGGCGATATTGCGCACCAGCTTCAGTCACGTTCAATAATGATTCGAAATGGTTTTTGGCATACGACACCACTTCACCATTACGTTTGGCGCGGTAAGCATGACCCACAGCCAGGAACGTATTCTCCAGGCTGTCTTTAACATTCACGCGGATACGGCGCTGATTAAGCATGGCACCACGACCACGGCTGGCAGAGAACAATTCGTCTTTGACTGGATCATAGATCACGCCGTGCTGAGTCACGCCTTTGTGCTGAACAGCAATAGAGATACAGAAATGCGGAAAACCGTTGATGAAGTTAAGCGTACCGTCTAAAGGATCGATCACCCAGCACCAATCGGCATCATGACCTTTACCTTCTTGCAGACCGAACTCTTCACCCAAGAAACTGTGATTTTTATAGCTTTTACGTAGGGTATCGATGGTCAACTGTTCCAGGTAACGGTCAACACGCGTTACTGGACCATCAATTCCTTTTTCTTCGACTTGTAGATCGAGTTTATGACGATTCTGATGCGCTTTTAAAAGCTCTTGACCAACTGTTTGAGCCGCACGCGCAGCCATCACCACCATAGGTTCCATTGAACACCCACTACAAATTTGAAGATACTGATAAAGAATAATGCATAAAAGCCCCAACATTTTAGCAAATATTGGGGCTTTTGGGGAATAAATGTTTCTAAAATTTATTGCTTCAGGATGAAACGCTCTCGGTCAGCTTGTTCCAGGCCTGGGTCATGGCCTGCTCGATACCGGCGGCATCAAGACCGGCCTGCTGCAACATCTGGCTATGTGTGGCCTGTTGCATAAAGCTGTCATCCAGGCCTAAGTGAATAATAGGCTTGACCAGCTGAGCCTTGGCCAGATATTCACTGACGGCACTGCCCGCGCCGCCCATCACTGCATGTTCTTCTACGGTTACAAACAGCTGGGTGTTTTCAGCCAGGCGTTCAATCATGGCTTCATCCAGCGGTTTCACAAAACGCATGTTCACCACTTGCACGGCAATGTCATGCCGGGCTGCAAATGCCTGTGCTGCTTCAATGGCCGGATAGACCCGGCTACCAAAGGCCAAAATGGCAATCTGCTCATCCGACTGTTCATTAAAACGCGCCACAATTTCTGCCTGACCAATCTCCATCAGGTTCAATTGCTGCTGAATTTCGACTCCAACGCCATTACCACGTGGATAACGCACCGCTGCCGGCCCCGGATAATGATAAGCCGTGTGTAGCATCTGGCGGCATTCATTTTCATCTTTCGGCGCCATGATCACCATATTCGGTACGGTGCGCATGTAGGCATAGTCATAGGCTCCGGCATGGGTTGGACCATCTTCACCGACCAGACCGGCCCGGTCGATACCGAAGGTGACATCCAGATTTTGCAGCGCCACATCATGAATCAGCTGATCATAACCACGTTGCAGGAAAGTCGAATAAATCGCGACCACCGGTTTTAAACCTTCACAGGCCATTCCGGCCGCCAAGGTCACGGCATGCTGTTCAGCAATGGCTACGTCAAAGAAACGCTCCGGATATTGCTTGGCAAACTGCACCATGCCCGAACCTTCGCACATGGCCGGAGTAATCGCCAGCAGGCGTGAATCTTGTGCAGCTTCATCGGATAGCCATTGGCCAAAAACATCGGAATATTTAGGTGCCGCTGCTGCAGACGCGCTGCTGTTGATTTTACTAATTGCGTGATATTTAATCTGGTCCGCTTCTGCCGGGGCAAAGCCTTTGCCCTTTTTGGTATAAACGTGGATTAAACGCGGGCCTTTACGCTTTTTCAGCGCCTGGAATACATTGACCAGCTGATCAACATCATGGCCATCAAAAGGACCAAAATAATCAAAACCAATCGCTTTAAATAAATTATCAGCCGCATCGGTTGCAGCACAATGCAAACGTGAGGTGTAGTTCCACTCGGGATGTGGCTGGATATAGGCCTCGCCAGCAGCATCAATATGCACGCTTTCGCCGCGCTGCCACAGCGCCGCCAGATGTTTGGCAAAACCACCGGTGCTGCAGGAAATTGACATATCATTGTCGTTTAAAATGACCATTAAATCGGCCTGATGCGCCACCGCATCATTCATGGCTTCAAAGGCCATGCCGGCGGTCATGGCACCATCACCAATAATTGCCACCACTTCACGCTGCTGCTGCTGATAACGGCTAGCCAGCGCCATGCCCAAACCGGCAGAAATCGCGGTGGATGAATGTCCGACGCCAAAGGTATCAAATTCAGATTCTTCACGGGCCGGAAACGCGGCCAGACCATCTTTGGCACGAATAGTGGTCAGCTGTTCACGGCGTCCAGTTAAGGCTTTATGCGGATAAGCCTGATGACCGACATCCCAGATCAGACGGTCATGTGGCGTATTAAACGCATAATGCAAGGCCACAGTCAGTTCGATGACCCCTAAATTGGCACCGAAATGCCCGCCACTTTGCCCTGCTGCATACAAAATGAATTGACGTAACTCATCTGCCACTTGTGCTAACTGGCTTTGCGCGAGTAAACGTAATTGTTGTGGATGATCTATGCTATCCAGCAACGGTGTTACAGGGCGTTGAGTCGGTATTTCTGTATACAACATATGTGGCAAAGCCTTCTAAAGCCTGGCAAAACCTAAGCTAGGTCAAGGGGGAGTTACTCGATCATATAGTCGAATTGTACCATCTTCAATCAGCCACATTTCTAGCGATGTAGTTTTGAGCAATGATTTCAGTCGGGCAGTGTTTAGGTGGCGTAGATTATCCTGAATAACCTTGCTATTTATCAACTATTATCGTTCGCTTTCTACAAAAAAGAAAATCTTCTGCAGAAATTCAGCAATCCTATTCTACTAATGTCTGAGCATTAGGCTATACTTTAACGCATTCATGAACAATTTAACGGGTAAAACTGTGCCTATAGAATTTGTCGCAACGTCAAGACTACCAACCGCTTTTGGTGAATTTAAAATTACTGTATTTCAAGATCCGAAAACTGGCGAAGAGCATGTTGCACTGTCTAAAGGTCTGGAACAGGCCCCGACCGAACCGGTACTGGTTCGTGTCCATTCCGAGTGCTTAACCGGGGATGCCTTTGCTTCATTAAAATGTGATTGCGGCCCGCAATTACAAGCCACCCAGCGCCTGATTAATGAAGCCGGACAAGGGGTGATTTTATATTTGCGTCAGGAAGGACGCGGCATTGGCCTGACCAACAAGATTCGCGCCTATGCCCTGCAAGATCAGGGACATGATACGGTAGATGCCAATTTAATGCTGAATCTGCCTGCCGATGCCCGTCAATATGATATGTGCAGCATTATGCTGGATCATCTGCAAGTCAAAGCGGTGCGGTTAATTACCAATAACCCGCTAAAGATTGAAGCATTGCGTGAACAAGGAATTAATGTGGTTGATCGCGTGCCGTTAACGGTAGGTTTAAACCCGTTTAATGAGCAGTATTTAAAGACCAAACATGAGCGTATGGCACATATGTACCAAAAAGATGACTTCTAAGTCATCTTTTTAGTTTTAAAACAATTCTTCTCAGATCTAAGGAATCCCATACCCGATATTGATTTAGATGACCGGCGACAGGGAGGTCGCCATTTTGCTGAGGGACAGGGACGTCCCTTCAGCAAAATAGAGGGGTTTTGCTTACTTTTGCCCCGTCAAAAGTAAGATCAATGCTTCCTGTATTCACCCATACTTATATGATGATATAACGAGTTAGATCAGGTGCCGATTCAGTGAAATTAAATCGTCATCGAGAAAATACGGGTACTCGGTACTTTACGTTTTAAACGCAAATCAAACGCCATACAGATATTACGTACAAACGGTTTGCCCTGCTCCGTAACCTGTAAATGATCCTCAAACAGCGTTAACAAGCCATCTTCCTGCATTTCTTCCAGCTGCTTGAGCACCTCAGGCAATTCCGGGAACTGCATCTCTGGTTCGGCCCAAGAGGTCTGGAAACTGCACATCAAATTCAGAATATGCCGGCGAATCATCAGGTCTTCGGCAGTCAGTACATGCCCGCGAAATACCGGAATTTCGTTCTGTTCCAGTCGCGCATAATAATCTTCCAGGGTCTTTTCATTTTGCGCAAAGCTGTACCAGCTATCACTGATCGAAGACAATCCCAGGCCAATCATCAGCTGGGTTTTGGAAGCGGTATAGCCCATAAAGTTACGGTGCAGACTGCCCTGCTGAAAAGCCTGATACATGGCATCACTTTTCAGGGCAAAATGATCCATGCCAATTTCATGATAACCATGCGCCAGCAGTTTTTTCTTGCCCTCTTCATACAGGGTACGTTTCAGTTCATCTTTTGGCACATCATCATCTTTAAAACCGCGCTGGCCATTGCCTTTAATCCACGGCACATGCGCATAACTATAAAAGGCCAGACGGTCCGGATTTAACTGGGTGGTCTGCTGAATGGTATTTAGAACATCGTCCAGATTCTGAAAAGGCAGACCAAAAACCAGATCATGCGAAATTGACGTATAGCCAATGTCACGCGCCCATTCGGTCACACGCTGCACATGTTCATAAGGCTGAATCCGGTGGATGGCTTTCTGGACCTTTTCATTATAGTCCTGCACGCCATAGCTGACCCGGCGAAAGCCCAGATCATACAGCGCTTGCAAATGTTCACGAGTGGTATTGTTCGGATGGCCTTCAAAACTGAATTCATGCTCGGGCGCCACTGTGGCTTTGACCAGAATGCCCTGAATCAGCTGCTGTAAATGGGCTACAGAAAAGAAAGTCGGCGTGCCGCCACCCAAATGGATTTCTTTAATCATCGGCCGGTCTGGCAGCAACTGGCAATATAAATCCCACTCTTTCAGCACCGCCTGAATATACGGTTGCTCCACTTCATGGCGTTTGGTCACGCGCTTATGGCAACCGCAAAAGGTACATAAACTTTCGCAGAAGGGCAGATGGATATACAGGCTGATGCCTTCGCTGGCATTGGATTCAGCAAACGCGCGTTGCAGACTTTGCTGCCAGGCCTCGCGAGAAAAACTGGCCTCTTCCCAATACGGTACGGTCGGATAACTGGTATAGCGGGGTCCTGGAACATTGTATTTTTGTACGAGAGAACTGGCCGGTTTCAACATCTACATTGCTCCACTGCAATTGACCCTATGAGGTAGGCACAAGGCCCGTATTCACTATTGTGCGGAGCTTAAAACAGGAATTCAACCTAGCCTTTTGGTCGGGAATCGGGAAGCTCATGCTGTTGCCTCTTCACTTAGATCAACCATGCGCAGCGTACAGCAGTCCTCCCCCTCTTAATTTTTTTACCAATCTGTGCTTTGATGTGCTTATTGTTTTTTATTCATGAGTGTCATCATGCAGCATCCAACCTCCGCTGATATTCAACGCGTACGTGAATTTCTCCTCGATTTACAGGCGCGCATCTGTGCCGCGTTAGAACAACAGGAACGGGCCGGCGGCGGTACGGCTGAATTTGTAATTGATGACTGGCAGCGCCCTGAAGGGGGCGGTGGCCGTTCCCGGGTCTTACAAAACGGCAGCGTGATTGAAAAAGGCGGGGTGATGTTCTCGCATATTAACATCTCCAAACTGCCTGCCTCGGCAACTGAACGTCATCCCGGTATTGCCGGTGCCAAAGCGCAGGCGATGGGTGTATCTCTGGTGATTCACCCGAAAAATCCAAATGTCCCGACCTCACATGCCAATGTGCGTTTATTTGTGGCCGAACCGGAAGGCCAGGACCCGATCTGGTGGTTTGGCGGCGGTTTTGACCTGACCCCGTTTTATCCGAATGATGAAGATGTCCTGTCCTGGCATCAGATTGCACATGATTTATGTGCACCCTTTGGCGAGCAGGTCTATGCCGAACACAAACAGTGGTGTGATGACTATTTCTATCTGAAACATCGCGATGAACAGCGCGGGGTGGGCGGTCTGTTTTTTGATGATTTAAACCAGTGGGATTTTGACACCTGCTTTGAATATATTCAGGCGGTGGGCAATGGCTATCTGGAAGCGATTTTGCCGATTTTTAAACGCAATCAGGATAAACCTTATACCGAAGCGCAGCGTGAATTCCAGCTCTATCGTCGTGGCCGCTATGTGGAATATAACCTGGTTTATGACCGCGGTACCCTGTTTGGCCTGCAAACTGGCGGCCGAATTGAATCCATTCTGGTCAGCTTGCCCAACCTGGCCGGCTGGAGTTATCGCCCGGAATGGGATGCCGATTCCGCAGAGAAAAAACTCACCGACTATTATTTAAAGCCGCATGACTGGCTACGCGAACTACAATAAGTTTCTAAAAAGCTACCGCAAATACCGGTAGCTTTTTTCTTGCAACACACGCTTGCAAGTCGCATACGTTTCAATATATTTGCATACACTTTTTCGCCAACTCTTCACAAGACTTTCATTTAAAGCGAGTAGACTCTATAGTCTTTGGTTTAATGCGTCTGGCGAAAGATGGAATTGAGCCAGTATCGATTTAAGGAACGCTCCCATGCTGCAAAATTTCATTGCTCAACACAAAGGCCGGCTGTTCTGGCTGATTCTCAGTCTTCTAGTCTGCTCTCTCAGTATTACCTTTATTTTCGAACATCCTTTAAGTGACAGCCTGTCGATTGTGGCCAGTGTTTTTGCCCTGATTGCTCTGGTTTTTACTTTAGTCTTGCTGGTTTTAGATACTATTTTAGATATCTGTAATCCTTAAGCCGTCACAGGTTTACAGATCAGACTGCTTTATTGATCTTTTTATTTTTCTCTATTCGATTTTCTCTCCTTTTACCTTATCCCTCTCTTCCCTGCCCGACACCCGATTGTGTCGTTTTGCTTATTGGATTTATTCCAATTGTTCATCATTTGCAGGCTTTAGCCCCTGCCCGATTTGGCGTATATTGATGGGCATTTCAGCACATGGATCATGTGAAAATGCGCAAACAATTTGCCGTTGTGGGCAACCCGATTGAACAGTCCCGCTCTCCAGAACTGCATCATGCCTTTGCCGAAAAAACCGGGGTTGATCTGGTCTATCGCAAACGCCTGGCACCGCTGGATGGTTTTGAAGCCAATATTCGTGAATTCTTTGCCGAAGGTGGGGTGGGCATGAATGTCACCGTGCCTTTTAAGGAACAGGCTTTTGCCTTGTGTGATGTGCTCAGCGAACGGGCCAAAACCGCCAAAGCTGTAAATACCTTATGGATGCAAGATGGTCAGCTGCATGGGGACAATACCGATGGTCAAGGGCTGGTCGATGCCATTCGTGCGCTGAACTGGAATTTGGACAATACTAAAATTCTGATTATTGGCGCTGGTGGCGCCACCCGTGGCGTGATTTATCCACTGGTTCAGGCCGGCGTGAAAAAAGTGGTGATTGCCAACCGTACTCTGGCGCGTGCCGAGCAGCTGGTGGCCGATTTGCAACAGGCCGTACCACAGGCCGAATTGTCTACCATTGGTCTGGATGCACTAGCGGGCGAGTTTGACATTGTCATTAATGCGACATCGGCCAGCTTGAGTGGCGATGCCTTAATCCTGCCGGACGCGCTGCAATTTCAACATGCCTATGAAATGGCCTATGGCAAGCCCTCCAGTTTTCTGGAACAGGCCAAAGCCCGTCAGATTCCAACCTCGGAAGGCTTTGGCATGCTGGTCGGTCAGGCGATTGAATCGTTTTCAATCTGGAATGGGGTCAAACCCGATTTAAAAGATTTTCTTTAAAATCTGCGATTTTTCCCAGAAAAAGAACCGATCTTGCACGGTTCTTTTTTTATGCCTAGCATTTGGACTGCACAATTAACCCGCATTATGATTGGATTTAATGACACAAATATGGCAACCGTTTTGCCCAGATTTAAACGCCTTTACTGCTATTAGGCTTTGGTCCTAGATCATGCCCACTTATGTTTTATTTTGTTATAATTTAAATAAATAGAATACAAAAAACAGTGGTGACAAGGGCAGGATTTTCTCCTAAATTAGAACGAATCCCACGTCTATAAGATTCTATTGATTCGCTTTTCTGACATTTTTAACTGAATTCAACATCAATGTATTTTGATGCGCAATGTGAATAATCAAACTATCCGATCAGATAATCCAAAACTATTTTTAAATCAGGATTAATGTTATGCCAGCATATAAAGCGCCTTTACACGACATTCGTTTCTTAATGAATGAAGTGTTTGACTATCCAGCACATTATCAAACTTTGTCTAACGGTGAAGCAGCAGATCCAGAAACAGTCGACATGATTCTCGAAGGGGCGGCTGATTTTTGTGAAAATGTCCTCTCTCCTTTGAACCAGACCGGCGACCAGGAAGGCTGTCATTTTGAAAATGGCGAAGTGAAAACGCCAAAAGGCTTTAAAGAAGCCTATGACCAGTTTGTGCAAAGCGGCTGGCAAGGTCTGTCTTATCCAGAACAGTACGGCGGTCAAAACCTGCCAATGTCGTTAAACCTGATCAAATCTGAAATGATGGGCACCGCCAACTGGTCATTCCAGATGTATCCGGGTTTAAGTGTGGGCTGTATCAACACCATTATCCAGTACGGTACAGACGAACAAAAAGATACCTATTTACCGCATCTGGTAGCAGGCACCTGGTCAGGAACCATGTGTTTGACCGAGCCACAATGTGGTACTGACTTAGGTCAGGTAAAAACCAAAGCAGAACCGCAAGCCGATGGCACTTATGCCATTTCAGGCACCAAAATCTTTATTTCTGCCGGCGAACATGACCTGACCGAAAATATTGTCCATATTGTGCTGGCGCGTTTACCGGATGCTCCGGCCGGCACCAAAGGCATTTCCCTGTTTATCGTACCGAAATTCCTGCCATCTGCAGATGGTGGCGTGGGTGAGCGTAACCCGGTGACCTGTGGTTCGATTGAACACAAAATGGGGATTCGCGCGTCAGCAACCGCAGTGCTGAACTTTGACAATGCGGTGGGTTATTTAATTGGCGAGCCGAACAAAGGCCTGCATGCCATGTTCACCTTTATGAATACTGCCCGTATTGGTACCGCGATTCAGGGGATCTGTCATGCGGAACAGGCCTTCCAGGGCGCTTTACCGTATGCCAAAGAGCGGATGTCAATGCGTGCTCTGTCCGGTAAAAAAGATCCGGAAAAAGTGGCCGATGCCATTATTCACCATGCCGATGTGCGCCGTATGCTGCTGACGCAAAAAGCCATTGCTGAAGGCGGTCGTGCCATGATTTATCATGCTGCACAAATTGCCGACAAAATGACCGATGCACTGGAGCGTGGCGATACTGCTGCCTTTGAACAGCATGATGATCACCTGGGTTTCTATACTCCAATTCTAAAAGGCTTCCTGACTGAAATGGGCTATGAAGCAGCCAACCACGGCATGCAGGTTTATGGCGGTCATGGTTATATCAAAGAATGGGGCATGGAACAGATTGTACGTGACTCGCGTATCTCGACCCTATATGAAGGCACCACCGGTGTACAGGCGCTTGACCTGATTGGCCGTAAAGTACTGCTGACCTCAAAAGGTAAAGTGATTCGTGACTATACCGCAGAAATTCTGAAATTCTGTGGTCAGCACGCCCGTAATAAATACATGCGCCGTTTTGCCTGGGACTTAACCAAGCTATGCGCGCAGTGGAATGCCCTGACGGTACGCATCATGCTGGCGGCACGTAAAGACCGCGACATCGTCTCAAGTGCCTCTGTCGACTTCCTGATGTTCTCGGGTTATGTGATGATGGCTTACTTCTGGGCACAGCAGGCGGCCGTTGCATCGGCCAAACTGGCATCGAATGATGGCGCAGAAACCCCAGAATTCTACAAAGCGAAAATCAAAGTGGCAGATTTCTACTTTGAACGCTTATTGCCACGTACCCAAGGTCATGCCGAAGCGATGGTCAATCCATCTAAAACCATGACTGCATTAGCACCAGAACATTTTAGCTTCGACTACTAAGTCAAAGCCCCAAAAAGAAAAGACCGCGCAAGCGGTCTTTTTTATGGATGCTGTAAAAACAGTGAATATCCTAAGCGAAGGTTTTGGATTGTTATAAAAACTCTTCCAGCACCGAATTTAAAAACACATGCCCCTGTTCAGTACAGGCCAGCCGGCTGGCATCTTCCACCAGCAACTTGCGCTGACGTAGTGAGGTTAATACCGGTGCCAAATCATCCAGACTTAAACCGGTACGTTCTGCATAAAGTTTCGCATCGACGCCGGCATTCAGGCGCAGTGCATTCATCATAAACTCGAACGGCATCTCCTCAGCAGTAATCCGTTTGAACTGTCCATGCTCGGCCGGCACCTTGGCCAGATAATCTTTTGGCAGACGGGTTTTCTGGAAACGGTATACCCCATCTGGTCGGGTGACTTTGCCATGTGCGCCAGCACCAATCGCCAGATAATCGCCAAATTGCCAGTAATTCAAATTATGTGCCGAAGGTCGCTCCTTCCGCCATGCCGACACTTCATAATTGATAAAACCATTGGCCTTTAAATAGGCCTCACCCTGTTCCTGAATCGCTTCCAGCACCTCATCGACCGGTAAAACCGGCTGGGTGCGGAAAAATACGGTATTCGGTTCAATGGTCAGCTGATACCAGGAAATATGGGTCGCGCCCTGCCCAACCGCCAGCTTTAAATCATTTAAAGCCTGTTCCAAAGTCTGCTCCGGCAAACCATGCATCAAATCGACGTTAATGCGCTGAAAGCCGGCCTCACGCGCCAAGTGAATCGCTGAAAGCGCATCGCTCTGACTATGAATCCGGCCCAGTTTTTGCAGATGATCGCTATTAAAACTTTGCACGCCAATTGACAGGCGGTTAATTCCCGCCGCCAGATAACCGGCAAAAGGATCATGTTCAATGGTGCCCGGATTGGCCTCTAAGGTAATTTCGCACTCGTCTTGAAACGGCAACAGCGCTTT
Source organism: Acinetobacter sp. CIP 53.82 (assembly GCF_000369465.1). NCBI lineage: Bacteria > Pseudomonadati > Pseudomonadota > Gammaproteobacteria > Moraxellales > Moraxellaceae > Acinetobacter > Acinetobacter sp. CIP 53.82. The sequence continues at coordinate 960,847 of NZ_KB850046.1, forward strand.
AAGCTGTGCAAACAGCCATTGATAGCCGGCTGCTGAAATCAGCGATGGCGTCCCACCGCCAATAAACACACTGTGAATTGCACGGCCCTGGGCAAATTCCAGCTGCGTATTAAAATCGGCGACCAAGGCCTGTAAATATTGCTGTTCTAAATCCAGTGACAGTTTGCCATCCGGGACGGCATGCGAGTTAAAGTCGCAATACGGACACTTGCGCACACACCACGGCATGTGAATATAGAGGGACAAGGGAACAGACGCAGGATTCAATTCAGCCAAGGAACAAGCTCAAAAACAGCAAAGGAAGATGCATATTTTAACATGACTGCATCAGGACACCGATAAAATCTCACAGCGAATACCGCTACACTAGAAAAAATTACAGAAGAATTAGCGTGTTAGAATGATGAAAATATCTTCGCAATTACTGCTTTTAATGCCGCTGGCCATGGGGATCGGGATTGCCATGACCCTGCAAACCGCCATCAATACCCAGCTACGCGAATATTTATATTCTCCTTTGCAGGCTGCCCTTTTCTCGTTTTTGATTGGTACAATAGTGCTGGCTATTTTGGTGTTTTTTCAACAGGTTCCCAAACCCAATCTGCACGAGATCGTCCATTTACCCTGGTATATGTGGCTGGGCGGTGTGTTAGGGGTCTATGCCATCAGTTTAAGTATTTATGCAGCACCGAAACTCGGCTATCTCACCCTGACCGGTTTAATCCTGTTTGGCCAGATTGCCATGTCGATGCTGGTCGATCATTTTGGTGTCCTGGGCACAGAAAAAGCACCCATCAACTGGCAACGTCTTCTGGGTGGCGTGGTGATTTTTATAGGTGTGCTTCTCACTTTACAACGCTAATCGCTCTGTTCTAAGCACATGATGAATATGGGTAATAACTGTGGCTACGCTTGGCAGCACACGTTTTGAATTAAAGCAACTGTTCCGTTTAATGATTCCGATTCTGGTGACGCAATTTGCCCAGGCCGGTCTGGGGCTAATTGATACCATTATGGCCGGTCAGTTTTCACCGACCGATCTGGCCGCAATTGCAGTTGGTGTGGGGCTGTGGCTTCCGGTGATGCTGCTGTTTAGTGGCATCATGATTGCCACTACACCGCTGGTGGCTGAGGCCAATGGTGCGCGTACACCGGAAAAAATTGCCACCATTGCCCGGCAATCGTTATGGGTGGCGTTTATTTTGGGCTGGATTGCCTGCCTGATTTTACAGCTGGCACCGCTGTTATTGCCGCTGCTTGGAGTACCAGAAAGCCTGCAACCCAAAGCCGGACTGTTTCTGCATGCCATTGGGTTTGGTATGCCGGCGGTGACCATGTATGCTGCGCTACGTGGCTATTCTGAAGCGCTGGGTTATCCGCGTCCGGTGACGGTCATCAGTCTGCTGGCGCTGGTAGTACTAGTGCCGTTGAACCTGATCTTTATGTATGGTTTAGGGCCGCTGCCTGAACTGGGCAGTGCCGGCTGCGGCTTTGCCACGGCCATTTTACAGTGGCTGATGTTTATTACCCTGGCGCTGTATATTTCCAAAAGCAGCGCCTACCAAAGCACCCAGATTTTCACCCGCTGGGAACCCATCGACCGTTACTGGATGAAACGGATTTTATTGCTCGGCCTGCCGATTGGTTTGGCAATTTTCTTTGAAGTCAGTATTTTCAGTACCGCAGCCATCGTGATTAGCCCCTTAGGGGAAACGCTGGTAGCAGCACACCAGATTGCTATGTCGGTGACCTCACAGCTGTTTATGATTCCGATGTCTCTAGCCATTGCACTGACCATCCGCATTGGCACCTATTATGGTGAAAAAAACTGGGCTGCCATGCGCCGCGTGCAGTATTTGGGGCTGATTACCGCAACCCTGCTGGCCTTTATGACCATGAGTTTTATGTGGCTGTTCCGTCCGGAAATTATTTCGATTTATACCTCGGATGTCGATGTGGCACAGGTGGCGATGTATCTGCTGCTGTTTGCAATTGCCTACCAGCTAATGGATGCCTGGCAAATTAGTGCAGCCGGCTGTTTACGCGGTATGCAGGACACCAAAGGCCCAATGTGGATTACCATGCTGGCCTACTGGGTCATTGCCTTTCCGGTCGGGGTATATTTTTCCCGCTTTGGCAGCATGGGTGCCGCCGGGGTCTGGGTCGGCCTGATTGTCGGCTTGAGCGTGGCCTGTGTACTGTTGCTGATCCGGTTGTATATGAACAACCAGCGCCTGAGTCAAAGCAGCTAAGCGATTCGCCTCTCATCATCTTTAGCCGGCTATTACCGCCGGCTTTTTGATGTGCAACATGTAGTGAATTTGCTTATTAACAATTTAAAGTAGGCTTTTCACCCAACTGCCGGTATGCTCAAGGCAGATAGTCAAGATGATCTTAAGGAACCTCGCATGGCAAAAACGGCTAGTACACCGGGTCGTCGCTTTATGAAACTGGCCAGTATGACCGCCAGTATCGCCACCAAAACCGTTTCCAATTCAATTAAAAACTTTTCTGCCGATGACGAGCAGAAGAATGCCGCACGCAGCAAACTGTTTCAGGATATTGGTATCCAGATTGCCGATACCTTGGGAGAAATGAAAGGTGCGGTCATGAAAGTGGGGCAAATTGCCTCGCAATATAAAGATATTTTCCCACCAGAAGTGGCGCGGGCCATCAGCAAATTACAACGTCAGGCACCGCCCATGCCTTTTGCCGAAATTCAGGCACAAATCGAAAAAGAACTGGGCAAGCCCCTCGCGCAGATTTTCCAGCATTTTGATGAAACCCCATTTGCCGCCGCGTCCATTGGCCAGGTACATAAGGCAATTTTGCCGACGGGTGAACAGGTGGTAGTGAAAATCCAGTATCCGGGTGTCGATGAAGCCTGTGAAAGTGACCTGAAACAGGTGCGTCTGGCCTTGCGTTTAATGGGTGTGTTAAAAATTGACCGCAAATTGCAGGACAAACTGTTCCAGGAAATTCAGGACAGTCTGGACAATGAGCTGAACTACCAGATTGAAGCACAAAACTTGGAAGTGGCGCGTACCTTCCATCAGGCGCTGGACAGTAAAATTATTATTCCGCAGGTCTTTAAGGACTATTCGACCCGGCATATTTTAACGTTAAGTCTGGAACAGGGTGACAGTATTGAAACCGCCAGCCAGTGGCCACTGGCGACCCGGAATGAACTGGGACGCCGGCTGTTTCGCGCTATTGGTCAGGAAATTTTCTATCTCAAGCGTTTCCACTGTGACCCGCATCCGGGTAACTTTGCCTTCCGTGAAGATGGCAGCGTGATTATTTATGATTACGGCGGTGTGAAGACCTTGTCCAATGACATTGTGCAGCATTTTAAAGCGCTGATTCAGGCCGGCCGTGCCCAGAATATTGCCTTAATGGAACAGGAACTGACTGCCCTGCACTCCCTGTCCGAGCAAGGCAAATTCCCGCCAGAACTGTATCAGGCCTGGCTGGAAGTGCTGATGCGCCCTTTGACCACCAATTATGATTTTGCCGAAAACTCGGCCCATCATGATGGTATGGAACTGATGAAACCCTCGTTAAAATATTGGGATGTATTCAAGCCATCACCCGATACCTTAATGGTCAACCGCACGGTGTCGGGTCATTACTGGAACCTGATTCATTTAAAAGTGCATGACAATTTAAATGATCTGTTTGAAGAACTGGTTCCACCACACGCTTAAACCATATATTAAAAACCACACTGAGCCCGAATGACCCATTCGGGCTGACTTTACTTTTTATTTGTTACGTTATAACATTACATTATTCAGCAAACATGAGGAATTATTATGCGTCCAGAGATCCATCCCGAATATCAGGAAGTGCTGTTTCACGACACCAATGCCGATGCCTATTTTATTATTGGCAGCACCCTGAAACCGCAGCAGACTAAGGAATATCAGGGCAGAATCTATCCCTATATGACCTTAGATATTTCCAGTGCTTCGCATCCGTTTTATACCGGCGAGCAGCGTCAGGCCAGCAATGAAGGCCGTGTTGCCAGCTTCAATAAACGCTTTGCCCGTTTTAAACGCAGTAAGGACTAAGCCACGCAGTAGAAAAAAATTGGCATACACATCTTTTATGAAGTCTAGACCTTTATCTCCAGCTAGGCTTCATTTTTTTATTTTATGCAGTTGATTTTCCTGTTTTTTATTTCGTATTTAATAGCGCCTGAAACAGATAAAAACCCACCTCCAGGCAAAGCACACCCAAAATCACACTTGAGATCACATACATTAATGCCACACTGGTGTGTCCCTGTTTCAGCAATTGAAAAGTTTCCAGTCCAAAACTGGAAAAGGTAGTAAAGCCACCTAAAATCCCGACCATTAGAAACAGTCGCAGCTCCTGTTGTAGTACCGGGAACTTTTGGCTGAAGGCAAAAAATATTCCGGCAGCAAAACAGCCAAGCAGATTCACCGACCAGGTCGGCCAGGGAAATAACACACCGGGCTTAAATAGCCACAGACTCAGGCCATAGCGCAGACTCGCCCCGATTGCTCCACCCAATGCCACCCAAAGCCAATTCATGTTGTGTTTATCTCCATGTGTATAACTGCCATTTTATCCACAAGTTGGGCCAAAGCGCAGATTTTTTCATCTGCCGGGTGCAAAAATTGAGGCCGAAATAGGCTAAACCCCTGCGAAAAAACATGCTATTGTCGCAGGGCTTTTACCAATTTTTTCTATGGATTGAGAACATGATGGCTCAAGATTTATTGGCCCAGCTGCATGCAGGCAAAGCGAACTTTGCCGATGTAATTGCCTATATTGATGCACGTTATACCCACACACCAACTGCGTTTAGTAATGGCCAGCAACACAATGCCGCCACCGAAAACCAAGGCAGCGCTAAAGTACTGAGTTTTGCCAAATTAAATGGTTTAGATCATGCGCAAACCTTAAGCCTGTTTGCTGAACACTATGCGGCGGTACTGGCCACGCCTGAAGCCACCGACCACCAGAATATCCGCCAGTTTATGCAGCAAGGTTGGGCTGGTGTACAGTTTGCAGGCGAAGTGCTCACAGCCAAATAAGCCTTTAAAACGAAAAACCTCTAAAACAGAGGTTTTTTTATGTCTGATGTTCAGGTTTTAAGCTACGCGCACCCGGCATTTCCATTCTGCCAAGGGAAGCGGTTCTCCCGCCCTAGCCTGTTTTAAATGAATCAGTCCTTCACCCACCTGAACCGCACGAAAACGGAAGGTTTTTTCTCCAGCGGCATTTAACTGCGCGGAGTCATGCTGAGCATTTTCTGCATCCGCGTGTAGATACAAGGTTTCCAGCTTAAAGATGGACGGATGTTGCATCACCGACCAGTGATAGCCGGTGGCTGGATTTTCTGCCAGACGCAATTCCAGGGTTTCCCCGATCTTTAAATTTAACAGTGCCGGACATTGCTGATCGGCATGATAAACATGAGTACCATCGACCGGGGTACTGACGCTACCACAACCGCTGAGGGTCAACAGCCCCAGCCAGCTACAGAGAATGAGTGTCTTGCTATGATTCATCCACCTATGATTCATCAACATTCCCCTGGTGCTACATTTTACCGGTCAGGCCACATTAACTGCGTTTTACTTTTTCAATCCACTGGATTGAACTGACCCGAAACACTTCACAGGCACCATCACCTGTATCGGTCGGGGTGAGTGACGACGTCCAAACCATATCTTTGTCTTTAACTTCGACCAACTCCCCGCTTAAACGCACCAGATCACCACGTTTGACCTGTTTAATCTGTTTGGCAATTTTTGGATTAGCCGGAATGATGTGCATATTGGAAACCATCTGCATGGCCTGCTCTGCTGGCACCGGCAAACGATCCATCTTCCAGTTTAAATAGCGGTCATACTGATTTACCGTAATATGCCGGGCAATTTCCGGCTCTGCAAACAGGCCCCAGCTCACCGCATAATCAATCGGAGAAAACTTGGCCTGTTCATCATCGGTATAGGTTTTTGAACCTAAAATCCGGAAATCGCCACGAAAGGACTGCAAGACCGAAATCGACTGATCGGCAGATGCCGGCGCTAACCCTTTGGCAATATTATAGTCGACCGATGCCATGGCACTGGTCTGTAACAAAGCGGCCGTCATAAACGAAATAAGTCCAAAGCGCAGCTTCATGAGAGTCTCAGATCCTTCAGTCAGAACAGATATATCTTTGATATTAATTGATGTTGATCAGCAGAAAATAAAGAAATGGTAAGAAAATGGTTATCTTTGGTCTCATTTTTGTCTTTGCCTGCGCGGCTCAGTTAAAATAAACATAGATTAAATAAAAATATGTGATTTCAATGCTTTATAAATTCTATCAACAGCATATTTTCCCACACCTGCTGAATCAGGTGATGCAGACGCCGAGCCTGATGGATTTACGCCGTGAATTGCTGCTGCCAATTGAGGGTGAGGTACTGGAGATTGGCTTTGGCACCGGGCTGAATTTACCCTTTTACCAAAGTGTCGATGTAGTCTATGCGCTGGAGCCAAACCTGGAGATTTTCCAGCTGGCCGAAACACGGATTCGTGACAGTGCCATTCTGGTGGAGCATCTGGCTGGCAAAGCTGAGCAGCTGGATTTTGCCGATAATCGTCTGGAGCATGTAGTATCAACCTGGACCTTATGCAGCGTGCAACAGATTGAACAGTGTCTGGCCGAAATTTATCGGGTACTGAAACCGGGTGGTTGCCTGCATCTGGTCGAGCATGTACTGCATCCTGAAAATTTATATATTCAACGCTTGCAGCATCTACTCACGCCGCTACAAAAACGGCTGGCGGATGGCTGTCATCTCAACCGCGATCTGGCGCTGCTGTTACAGCAGGCCGGTTTTGAATTTCAGGAAAAATACGAGATAGATGCGGCCGGTATTCCGAAAATTGGCCAGCGGATGCTGCTGGCCCGTGTGCGTAAACCGGCTTAAACGCGGTTAATCGAGTACTTGAAGCTGCTGCACCCGTACTATCCGGCAATTGTTCGCTGGTAGCGGGTAATGGTTGATCTGAAAATACTGCCCCGTGCTGACTGAACGCACCTTGACCCACTCGCCGCGCAGCACTATACGCTGCCCGGCTTTAACACGGCGCAGGCGCTGAGCAATCTGTTCGCTGGCAGCAATGGTGCTGATATTGAGCGTGTTGGCAATCACCTGTTGTGCTGCAAGCGGGCTAGTGGACGCCAACTGAAACTGATAGCAGCGCTGGGTCTGTTCAAAATCAACTGTTTTGGCCTGTTCTGATGAACTAAACACGTCTTTGGCCAGCAGCAGATCAATATTGCTGACATAGGCCAGATCATTAAAATGTCCCACCACCGGTGCAGCCGGATGAATCACCCGCCGGTCCGGACTGTAGTAACGTTTTGCCACGACCTGATATTGCCCGGAAAAATCCCCTTCAGTTTCCAGCGCAAAGTTCTTTAACACCCCTGACTGCTGTAAATGTGGGATGGCACGAAAATATTCCGACCATAGCCAGATCATCAGGGCCAGTCCCGCCAGGCTGAGCAGTATTTTATTCACAAGAAAATTCAGTCATCAAAAAATTAATCCTCGAAATCAATACGGATGGTTTCAAAGCGCAGTCGCCCCTGCTGAATGGCTTCGGCAATGGCCTGCTGGCCTTTGGTCAGGCGCGCGCCGCCACTTTTAATATCAATTAACACCACCTGAATATCCTCAGCCCGGCCATCGCCATCCCGAAAGTCGGTATAGCCATCAAACACAATATAATCGACCGGATCGCCCAGAAATTTGGCATCGCTGGGCAAGTATTCAAATTGCGGCATAATCGGTGCCATCTGTTCGGCCATTTTGCCTTTGAGCACCGCGCGGCTAGTATTGACGCTGCGCTTTTGGGCCTGCGCCAGTGCCTGCTGATGTTCCAGCTCCAGCTCGGCAATATACTGTTCATATTCGGCCTTAATCCGGCCATTGCGGCTATGACTTAAAATGATGGTGGTCAGCACCACTCCTATTGCAGCGCCTATAAGCATTGCCATCCATATCGACATGGGGTTTTCCTGATTTTTTAAAATTTGCAAGCAGCGCTACGACTTTTGTCAACGGTCATCTCCAGCACATCAAACAATGATATGCTAGGGATGAGCAGAATAAAATCTTTAGTAGGGTCATGAAAACAATCTTAGTCGCCAATCAAAAAGGTGGATGTGGAAAAACCATTACCGCCATCAGTTTAGCTTCCGCCTTAGCCCAAAAAGGATATAAAGTCGCCCTGGCCGATGCCGATAACCAGAAATCTGCACGACAATGGTTAAAACAGCGTCCAGAAAGCGCCGCTCCCATTCAGAGTCTGGACTGGCGTCATGAAAAATCGGTGGGTGATGCGCCTAAAAATATCGAATACCTGATTATTGATGCGCCGGGGGCATTATCTGGTGATCAGGCCGAGCAGCTGATTAGTGAAGCACATGCGATTATTACCCCGCTGCAGCCCTCCTTCTTCGATATTGATTCGACCCGTCGCTTTTTAAAGCATTTGCAGGAAATTAAACGGATTCGTAAAGGCAAGGTTCAGATTTTACTGCTGGCCAACCGGGTCAAGGCCAACAGTGCCAGCTCCAAAGAAATTCGTGATTTCTTTGAAAAAATTGAACAGGAACCGGTGGCCTGGATTTCTGAACGTGCTGCCTATGGTCAACTGGCGATGCAGGGCTTAAGCGTATTTGATAAAACCCAGAAAAATTACCTGACCATTCAAAATCAGTGGCAACCTGTCCTGAATGCGATTATTGATGATCCGGCCCAATGGTTCTAAGCGCCTAAGCGATTAAACGGCTTTTGCCTTTCCACTCTCGCTTCAATATTTAACAGAACTTACGCAGCGTTCATTTGCGAGCGCTGGGTTTTCAGTTAATATGCTTCAAGACCTTAGGAATGAGCCAGTGAACTCAGTGCAACAATACGCGCCCACTTTACAAAAAGTCTTGCTATTTGGACTATTTTTTGTCCTGATTTTTTTGAGCTTTCATGTCCTCAAATACTTTATTGTTCCTGTAGTTTGGGCCACTATTATTGCCTATATGACTTGGCCGCTGTATCAGTCGGTACAGCGCATGTGCGGTCCACGGCCGACCTTAAGTGCCACAATTATGATGATTCTGGTGACACTGGTAGTCGGTATTCCGTTGACCTTTGCGATTTTTATCTTGCAGCACGAAGGTCGTAACCTGTATTACGAATTACAGAAACAGGTCTTTTCCGGACATTTGAATGTGCCGGATTTTATCCGCGATCTGCCCTTTGTCGGTAAAGAAATTAGCCGTTCCTTACGTGAAATTAATGAAGATCCGAACAGCATCATTAATTCGATTTCAGTCTGGATTCAGGGCCATCTGAATTATGGCCGTTTCCTGCTCAGTGAAATTAGCCGCAATTTAATTAAGCTTGGCTTTGCCATGCTGTCGCTATTCTTCTTCTATCGCGATGGCCAGACCATTTTAAATCAGGTCAGTAAAGCGCTGGAAATGGTGATCGGGCCACGTGTACATCATTATTTAGATACCATTTCTGAAACCACCCGTGCGGTGGTTTACGGGGTTGGCTTGACTGCAATTGCCCAGGCACTTTTGGCCGGGGTCAGTTACTTTGTGGCCGGGGTGCCGAACCCGATGGTATTGACCATTGTCACTTTCCTGTTTGCCCTGATTCCGTTTGGCCCACCGCTGGCCTATGGCTCGGTGGCGCTATGGCTGTTCTCGCAGGGACAAACCATTGAAGCAATTGGGGTGATGGCCTGGGGCGTGTGTGTGGTCAGTACCGCAGATAACGTGATTCGTCCGTTGGTGATTTCCGGCGCCACCCAGATTCCATTCCTGCTGATCATGTTCGGGGTTCTGGGCGGTATTGCCAGCTTTGGCCTGATTGGCCTGTTTATTGGCCCGGTGATTCTGGCGGTCTTGCTGGCAATCTGGCGTGAATGGCTGCATGAAACCAATGAAGCCGAAGCCATGATGATGCCAAAAACCACCATGGCCTATGACCTGCCCGATGATCAGGGACCGGCCGCACCAAAAGGCTAAATTTCATTAAGAAACTTATACAAGCCTGTACGCAAACTGCATTGTGTTGCCTCCTGAGCCTTGTTTGAATGAAGCCACATATTCGAATAAGACAGGATGCAAACTATGACCTCACTTTTTAAACTCGGTGCTTTATGTGCATTTACCGCCCTGGTCGGAGTTGGCTGTACCACCACGCCCGATACCGTGATTGGCGCCAGTAAAAACGTCGCCGTTAATGCGGTCTCTGCCCAAGGCATTGGCGCCCAGCTTGGTGAAGTCCAACTGACCGATAGTGCTGCGGGTCTGGTCATCCGTACCAATCTGACCCAGTTACCACCGGGTCCACATGGTTTCCATATTCATGAAAACGGCTCCTGCGCCCCAGCAGAAAAAGACGGTAAAATGCAGGCAGCACTGGCTGCAGGTGGTCACTTTAACCCGAATCAGGCCCCCAACCATGGCAATCCATTAAGCGGCCATCTCGGTGATTTACCGGTCCTGAATGTGGCAGCCGATGGCACGGCACGTGTCACCCTACTGGCGCCGCGTCTGAAATTACAGGATGTACAAGGTCTGGCGCTCATGATTCATGCCGGTGGCGATAACTATGCCGATACGCCAAAACCGTTAGGCGGTGGTGGTGACCGAATTGCCTGTGGTGTGATCTAAACCTTGTGCGGATAAATCCCGACTTATCCACAGTTTTCTGATTTTTAAGGCACTTATCCATAGCGGTGAGTGCCTTTTTCTATGCCTAGATTAAACAGCAATCTGAGGCTACACGGTTGATTATCAGGCTTTTATTTGAACATCAACAGCTTAGCTAAAACCAAGCACCACAGTCTGATTTATATTAAAAAACAAAAACTTAAAACCAGGCTGGGCACTAAAAAGCATGGCCCTCTGCGCCAATATTCGCTACACTGCAGCTAGATTTATGGGGAAATTGCAGAGTATGAACATCCAAAGCTTGCGTGTGGTAGGTTTTTTAGAAGGTTTATCTTTTCTGGCCTTGCTGTTTATTGCCATGCCACTGAAATATATATGGGGTAACCCAATTCTGGTGAAATACGTCGGCATGGGCCACGGTGTGCTGTTTATTGCCTTTCTGGTGGTGCTGTTCGTGGTCTGTGAAAAACAGAAATGGTCAATTCAGGTATTTTTAATGGGTGTGATTGCCTCAATTTTACCGTTTGGCCCGTTTATTTTCGATGCCAAACTGAAGAAAATGGCACAGCCGCAGGTCAAAGTGTAACTTCTGACGGATCTGTGAATCAGGCATCCACCAGATTACTGTCTGCTGGATGCCTTTTATTTTTGGCCTTTCAGCCACATTATCCTATTGATAAATGCGAGATGATCAGCCCGCTTAAAACTGACCGCTTTCGGCACGTTCGTGCATAATCTGTTTTAAGCTTAGCCGTGGATAAGCAAACCACAAGGCAATTAAAGCAAAACAGGACAGGCTATAAGCCCACAGTTCAAAATGGCTGTAGAGCATGCGCACCAGTTCAATCACCACAAAAAAGCTCAGCATCATCAACACAGAGGCAGTTGCGGCAACCGTCCCTTTCGACACTTCGGACGACATCAAAGCAAAACGGTAAATAATTGAAAAACTGATGCCCTCACCAAAGCTGATGAAAGTCATACCCAGAATCAGACACCAAATCAAATAGTCTGGTATGAGCAAACCAAGAATTAATAGCAAAGTACCGACCAACATGAGTGGCAAGCCCATCAGCACAGTCTGTCCCAAAGCAAAACGGTCAATGATTTTCAGCAGCAATAGATTCCCGGCAATCAGCCCGCCCAACACCGGAAATTGGGCCAGACCATATTGCAGACTATTCAGACCGAGCTGTTCCACCAGCATCACCGGCGACAAGGCAATCCATAACATCAGCGGCATACTCAAGAGCGGCAAGGCAAAGGTCATGGTCAGAAAACGGCGGTTTTTTAGTACCTGTTTAAAATCATCCCAGATATAGCCAATTGGCTGTTTTGGAATACTAAGCTGCTGCTCCGGCATTTTGGCTTTTAGTCCGAGCCAGCTTACAGCCGCCAAAGCCGCAATCCCGATAAAGCCCCAATGCCAGGACACATGCTCAATCATAAAGGCACCCAACACCGGCCCCAGTAGCGGCGCCAGCAGCGATACATTGGCCATGAGTGCCATGACTTTAATTGCATCGCGTTCGGCAAAACTTTCCTGAATGGCGGCATAGCCCACCGCAGTTATTACCGACAGGCCAAAGCCCTGCAAAAAGCGCAGCAATAAAAAGCTTTCGATGTTCTGGGTCAATAAAATCAGCAGGCAGGTCACCACAAAAAACAGTACCCCACCCAGCAGGACTTTTTTACGGCCTAAACGGTCCGATAAAGGGCCTAAAATGGCCGCGACACAGGCACCGCCGAGCAGATAAAACGACATCGAAGAGGCTGCCCAGGAACTGCTGACGCCAAAATCCTGGGTAATGGCGAGCATGGCCGGCTGTACCAGATCATTGCCGATATAGACAGAAAATTCGAACAGCACCAAAGCCAGCGGAAACATTAAGGTGGCGCGGGAGAGCGTTGTAGTTGGAGTGGTTTGCATAGCGCTCAAAAGCCTGCCAGATCAGCAAGCTGCAATCATAACAATGGGCGCAGTGTAGCAGAGTTTATTTTTAAAATCTGTGACTTTTCTGATGGGGAAATGCTGGACATGTGGCAGCAACACTCAGCTAGAGCGGCTGAACGAAACCAGTATAAATCCCCGGTTTTAAAAACAGAAAAGCGTAGGGTTTAGCTACGCTTTTCAATCAAAATCATTGAAAGATTCAAGCGGATTAAGGACATACAGCCTTCTGGAAAGTCTTGGTATTTTTGCCGCGCAGACATTGATAGCTCTTTTCAGTTTTCACTTTTTCCCAGTCGCCATCGACCAGTTTAAAACTGTAAATGGTGCGAATCGAGCGTACCGAATCATCCATTAAACCGGTTTCAGTCACTTTAACCTGGGCCGCAGTCGGTGATTCGACATTATTAAAGAATTGACGCAGCTCGACTGTCGCCAGCTGTTTACGTAAATCCGGACGCTCTTTTAACACCTGTGCCAACGGTGTTTCGGCAGACGGTGTCACTTTAGACACAATATTCTGGGTGGTGGCACATCCTGTAACAGCAATCGCCAGTCCTGCCATTGCAGCGAAACGAAACATAACTCTATCCAAACTGATTCAACACTGTAAAAATGATGCCGGCTTTTTGCGCTTAACACTATGCACAGAATGTAATTTGAGCGAGAGTGCACATGATAAGTGCCATAAAAAAAGCGCATCCGGAGATGCGCTTTTTCATACTGTTGGCCTGATTACAGGTCGAATAATTTACCCGGGTTCATAATCCCGTTCGGGTCAAAAACCTGTTTCAAGGCTTTCATATATTCGATTTCTTCAGCAGAACGCGAGTATTCCAGATATGGCTTTTTGGTCATGCCAACACCGTGCTCTGCTGAAATTGAACCATCATATTTTTTCACGGTATCAAACACATACTTGTTCACCACCTGACATTTGGCAAAGAATTCATCTTTGCTTAAATCGGCAGGTTTCAGGATGTTCAGGTGCAGGTTACCGTCACCAATATGACCGAACCAGCAGATTTCAAAGTCTGGATAGTTCTCGGCCACAATCGTATCAATTTCTTTAATAAATGCCGGCACGTGGGTAATCAGCACTGAAATATCGTTTTTGTATGGAATAAACGGCGCAATCGATTCCGAAATATCTTCACGTAAACGCCATAAGCTTTCGACCTGATCCAGGCTTTGGCTGAGTACGCCGTCCAGCACCCAGCCCTGTTCCATACAGTGCTCAAAAATTTCCATTGCCTTGTCCATAATCGGTTCAAATGGCGCTTCAAATTCAAGCAATACATAGAATGGACATTCAGTTTCAAACGGACGCTGTACATGACCATTGGCCAGTACTTTCTGCATTGCCAGTTCACCAAAGAACTCAAATGCAGTTAAATCAATTTTGGCCTGGAAAGCGTGCAGCACAGGCATCACTGCATCAAAATCCGGTACACCCAGCACCATCACTTGCAGGTCTTGCGGTTGACGTTCCAGCTTGATTTCCGCTTCAGTGACGAGGCCTAAAGTCCCTTCACCACCAATGAATAAGTGTTGCAGTGCATAACCGGTGGCGTTTTTGATCATGCCTTTGTTTAAACGCAGCACATCCCCTTTACCGGTCACCACGGTTAAGCCCAGCACCCAGTTACGGGTCATGCCGTATTTAATTACTTTAATACCACCAGCGTTAGTACCAATGTTACCGCCAATTTGTGATGAACCGGCAGAGGCGAAATCGACCGGATAATACATCCCTTGCTCTTCGGCATAGTTTTGCAGCTGTTCAGTCACCACACCGGCCTGTACCCGTACCATGCGGTCTGCCGGGAAGAATTCCAGAATCTGGTTCATCTTGTCCATGCTGACCACGATTTCACCATTGGCCGCTACCGCACCCGCAGAAAGACCGGTACGACCGCCCGATGGGGTCACTGCGACATTGAACTGATTGGCAAGTTTTACAATCGCTTGCACCTGCTCAGTGCTCGATGGGAAAACGATGACGGATGGGTTTGGATCAAAGTGCTTGGTATGATCTCGACCCCAATTCTGGAGGCTGTCCGCATCAGTTTTAATACGGTTTTCACCTACAATTGCAGTCAATTGGGTCAATAACTCTGGGGTTAAAGCGACTGGAGCATTCATCGTTTGCAGACCTGGCAAGAATTAAACAAGAAGAGATTTATCCGGACTGGCGCTGTACATTTTAAAGTCATGCCAAAGCACAGTAAAAGATAAAAAACGGGCAAGAAACCAACAGCCTGAGGCCGGTTTTTGCCGTCTGGGGCTATTATAAGCGATTTTTCTGTAAAACCTGAGAAAAACCATCATTTTGATAATATAGCTTTGAAAATACAGAGTTAATTCAACCAAAAATGAATCCTGCGTTTATATTTTCTACAGAAATAGCAGACCGATCAGCCATAAATGGAATGTATCTCCTGCCCGCTCCTATGATATGATACTGCCACTAAATTTGGCCTTTGTAGCGGAGCCGTAATGAGCCAACATCTTTCACTACCTAAAGATAAAATTCGTTTCCTGTTGTTAGAGGGCGTTCACCAAAATGCCATCGACACGTTAAATGCTGCCGGATATACCAACATCGACTACCGTAAAACTGCGCTTGAGGGTGAAGCGCTGAAAGAAGCGGTCAAAGATGCACACTTCATTGGTATTCGTTCACGTACGCAATTAACTGAAGAAATCTTTGAAGCTGCGAACAAGCTGATCGCGGTTGGCTGTTTCTGTATCGGAACCAACCAAGTCGATTTAAATGCAGCCATGGTACGTGGTATTCCAGTATTTAACGCACCATATTCAAATACCCGTTCTGTTGCGGAACTGGTCCTTGCTGAACTGATTCTGCTGCTTCGTGGCGTACCAGCCAAATCGGCATCATGTCACCGCGGTGGCTGGGAAAAATCTGCAGCGGGTTCTTTTGAAACACGCGGTAAGACTTTAGGTATTGTGGGTTACGGTTCAATTGGTTCGCAACTGTCTGTGCTTGCTGAAAGCCTGGGTATGCATGTGATCTATTATGATGCAGTGACCAAACTGCCAATGGGTAATGCGCGCCAGGTCGGTTCTTTGGCTGAATTGCTGGCCAATGCAGACGTGGTATCGCTACACGTGCCAGACGTTCCATCAACCCGTAACTTTATGGGCAAAGAACAGTTTGCACAAATGAAAGAAGGCGCGATCTTCCTGAATGCGGCACGTGGTACCTGTGTCATTATTGAAGATCTGGCAGATGCAATTAAATCAGGTCATCTGGCTGGTGCTGCGGTTGACGTATTCCCGAAAGAGCCGAAAGCCAATGGTGAAGAATTCGTTTCTCCACTGCGCGGTCTGGACAATGTGATCCTGACTCCACACGTGGGCGGTTCAACCATGGAAGCGCAAGCCAACATTGGTCTGGAAGTGGCTGAGAAATTTGTGGCTTATTCTGACAAGGGTATGACCCTGTCTGCAGTGAACTTCCCTGAAATTGCCTTGCCATTGACTGAAGGTAAACACCGTTTACTGCACATTCATAAAAACATTCCAGGCGTATTGTCTAAAATCAACAACCTGTTTGCTGAGCAAGGCATCAACATTTCGGGTCAATCTTTAATGACCAAAGGTGATGTCGGTTATCTGGTGATGGATGTGGATGCAACTGCATCACAAGAAGCACTGGATATGCTGCATGATGTTGAAGGCACCATCCGTGTACGTGTTCTGTTCTAATTTCAATTAGACAGTAACACCCAAAACCACAGCCCTTGCGCTGTGGTTTTTTTATTTCCCGCTTTGAAAACAATACGCAATCCTTATTTCATGTTCTTTTGAAATCGTGCATAAGCCCCTAGTTTGTCTGCTGGCCACTTACGCAGCCACGACATGGAAGCGTCATCTGTTCATGCTATGCTAGCGGCTATTGATCCGCTGATGATCGCCCTACTCTCCCAACCAGCCCATTTCAGTTATGTCGATACTTCAAAATGCGCCGCATCTCCGCGCTGTGCTGTTGTTGCTGATTGCCATGCTCAGCCTGCAAAGCAGCGGCTCGATGGCCAAACTGCTGTTTGATCAGTTTCCGATTCTGACCGTTTCTGCCATGCGGCTGCTGCTGAGCGCGCTGGTGCTGATGCTGATTTTTCAGCTCTGGAACATTCAGCCCAAAGCCATACGCTGGCCGGCGATTTTCAGCTACGGCGCAGCACTGGCCGGTATGAATATGCTGTTTTATCTGGCGATTGACCGCCTGCCGCTGGGCATTGCGGTATCATTTGAATTTATCGGGCCGTTAAGCGTGGCGCTGTTTTATGCCCGGCGCAAATTCGATTTTATTTGGGTCGGCCTCGCCATTGTCGGGCTGGTGCTGTTATTTCCCTTTGATCAGACCGCGCAGCCGCTCGATGGTCTGGGTGTGTTGTTTGCCTTAGGCGCCGGTGCCTGCTGGGCCTTATATATTGTGGCCGGACAGAAACCGTCGGGTGTATCCGGGAATCATACGGTCTGTCTGGGTATGCTAGTCGGTACCCTGATTTTATTACCCATTGCCTTATGGGATGGCCTGCCTGTTAGCGTATTTGAACCGGGCAATTTCATCTATTTTATTGCCTTGGCAGTTCTGGCCAGCGCCTTGCCCTTTAGTCTGGAAATGATTGCACTTCGCAACCTGACCGCACTCAGTTTCGGTACACTGATGAGCATGGAACCGGCCATTGCCGCGCTCTCCGGTTTTGTCTTTTTGGGCGAACAGTTACTCTGGAATCAATGGCTGGCTTTAAGCACCATTATTGCCGCCTCTATTGGCTGTACCTATACCGTACAGCAGCGTAAACAGCAGTCCAGTTAAGTAGAGTGGTTCTGGCCAGACTGAGCCTCCTGCTGTGTAGTGCTGGAATTTATTTTGACCGGCTACTCATCAAAATTTAAGCAAATTGCTATAATCAGCAGCATCTCCCCAATATGCTGACACCTTCCGGTGTTGGTGGTGCGCTTATGCAAAATGCTCAACTGCTGTCGGTACTGTTCATGGTGCTGTCCATGACTTCGTACCAGATTAGTGCCTCCTTTGCCAAACAACTGTTTGAGGTGCTCGATCCGCTTACCGTGACCATTTTACGGTTGTGCTTTGCCGCCATTATTATCTGCCTGATGTTCCGTTCCTGGAAGATTATTTCCCGGCTGTCCTTTTTAAAATGGCGTGATCTGCTCTGCTATAGCGCGGCCCTGTGTCTGATGAATGTGCTGTTCTATATGTCGCTGGGCAAATTGCCGCAAGGGATTGCGGTTGGTCTGGAATTTATTGGCCCACTGGGACTGGCCCTGCTCTCGATTAAACAGCGTAGTGATTATATCTGGGTGCTTTTAGCCATTTTGGGAATTGCGCTGATGGTGCCCTGGGGACAGGCCAACAGTGACAATTTCTCAGTCTTTGGTGCCCTCTGTGCGCTGGGCGCCGGCTTTTGCTGGGCCCTCTATATTTATTTCGGGCAGCGCGTGGTACAGCAGAATATTGGCATGCATGCCCTCACCATTGCCATTAGTCTGGCTGCGCTGACCCTGTTACCCATTGGTCTGTATCACAATGCCGCGGCCCTGGTCGATACCCAGTACTGGGGCAAAGCCATCGCTATTGCCATTTTGGCCACCGCCATTCCGTATGCACTGGATCTGAAAGCCTTGCAGCATTTAAGCAAGCTCAGCTATGGCACCCTGTCCAGTTTATCGCCGGCACTGGCTGCGCTAACCGGTCTGGTGTTACTCGGTGAACAGATCAGCCTGTTGCAATGGGTCGCTTTATTCTGCGTGATGCTGGCTTCCGTGGGCGTGACTCTAAGAGCCAGCCGTAAGAAAGCTGTCAGCCCTTAAGCAAAAAGAGAGATCAAAGAAGATAAATAAAAAAAGATGGCCAAGAGAGCCATTGCTGTCCCACAATTTTTCACAAGAGGAAGCTCATTTGAGCTTCCTCTTGTTTTATAGGTATTTTATCGGGTGAAAATAAAGCTTTTAAAGTTCTTCTTTCAAACAAATTCACTTGAATTATTCTGAGTAAACGTTGAACTGTCCAACCTGTTTTTCCTAAATGTCGAGCGAAACTCACCAATAAATAGGCGATCATCGCAATCCAGATTTGTGTCTGAATTGCGTTCCTGCTGCGGCCTAGAAACGCTTTTAATTTGAGATTCTGCTTAATCGCCTTAAAGAACAGCTCAACTTTCCAACGATCTTTATAAATCGCCGCAATGGTGGAGGCGGCTAAATGAAAGTTATTGCTGAGAAAGCTAAAGTGCTTGCCACTTTGCTGATCTCTATATTCAATTCTTCTTAACACTGGGGCTTTTCTTTTTAGGGCATGTGCGCTATTCAGCTGAATGGTTTCATCTTTTAGAATACCTTTGGATTCAAGCACTGGATGTTGCTGGATCACCTGATACACAGATTTAGGCCTAAAACGTGTGACAAATCCAATGTTTTGAGCAGTCAGATTTGCATACCATTGGTAATCGACATAGCCTTTATCAAAAACTACAATGCTGCCAGCAGGAAACTGGAATTTGCGGCCTTGTACCATGTCATTTTCTTTGCCATTTTCAACTGCAACAAACTCAGGAATATCATTGCTGTGATTCAATCCTATACTGAGTTTCATGCTGGCTTTTGAGTCGTGAACTTTGGCCCATTCACATAAGGAAAGCGACAGGTCAATATGACTGGCATCCAAGGAATACAAGGGATTCTTAAAGCGAAATTTATGAGCTACTTTTGAGTGTTCATAGTATTTAAGCAACTTGTAAAATAGCTGTTGATACAAGGCAGCAGGCTGCTGCTCATTGATTCGTGCCAGCGTGCTTCGGGGAATAGACTTTGCTCCGAGATGACTCAGCTTTTCCTGTTGGCACTCCAAATTGGATTGAATATCTCTCAGACTTTGCCTACAAGAGAATTGAGACATCAATATGGCAATAAACTGATCCCACCGGGAAGCCGCTCTAAATTTCTGTCCAACATGGTGTACTTTAGCAAGTTGTTCAAAATCCTGTCGCACAACAGGTTTAATTAGCTCATGAAATACGGTATTCTGATGTGACAAAACCTGAATCCTGGTCGTTAAAGTGTTTGTTTGCACTCATATTTTAACTGTTAGGACTCAGGTTTTTTTATTTAAAGCAAACTATGGGACAGCAGTGCCAAGAGAGCCATCTTTTTTAAGTCCTGAATTTAGACCAGACTGTCTTTTTGAATGGCTTTATATTTGCCGTATTCACTTAAATACTGTTTGGCCAGCTCGGTTTTCTGGCGTTCTTCCAAAATTTTCCCGGCCTGCTGGAAAAAGCCATGTTCTTCTTCCTGCAAATGATGATGCACTTTTTCAGACAACTGCTTGGCAATCGCCAGCCAGCCCGGATTGCTAAATTCGGTCTCGGTCAGTTTTTCCAGCAGCTCATCCATTTCATGATGTTCTGCCAGCGCATGCCGGGTAATATTCAGCCCGGAATCGGTCATCATTAGTGGAATATAAAAATAACGGTCTTCGGCCACGGCATGGGCGAATAATTCATTTTTCAGTTGATCAAACAGCTCGCGGCGTTCTGGTGTATCCCCCGAGGTCTGGATTAAACGCTCGGCCAGATCACGCTGTATTTCATGGCTTTCACGCAGTGCTTCAAAAATATTCATGTTGTTATTACCCTTTCAAATGCCAAAATTTAAACACCCGACAACGGGTTGCATCATTATTGTTAAGCAGACAGGTCAGGCTAAGCATTCACTATACGCCAAGCTCGTGCGACGGTTCCTGCAGCAATTTGTATGGGAAATTTTAATAATGAGAATGATTTACAACCAGAACATCTGATAGGCCATACGTATAATCAGCACACTGACCAGGATCAGAAATACAATCCGAATAAAGCCGCTGCCATATTTAAAGGCCAGACGCACCCCGACCAGAGAACCGGCAATATTGGCCAGCGCCATCATCGCTCCAACCATAAACAGCACATGCCCCGTGGGAATAAAGAAACTCAGCGCTGCCAGATTGGTCATAAAATTGGCAATTTTCGACAAGGCCGAGGCATGTAAAAAATCGACCTGTAAATAACGGATAAAATAGAAAATAAAAAAGCTGCCCGTGCCGGGGCCAAAAATACCATCATAAAAACCAATCAGCACACTGCCCAACGCCGCCAGAAGCAACATTTTGCGGTTTAAAGTCTGCTGCACATGCAGCTGGCCAAACTGCTTTTCCATGAAGGTGTAGATGGCAATCACGATCAGCATCAGCAGCACAAAGGGCCGCAAAATATCGGTCGGAATCATTGACACGCAGGCTGCGCCAACGAAAGAGCTGAGAAAGGCACATAGCCCGATCACGCCCAGCAATTTCCAGGACAGCTGCACTTTGCGTAAAAAAGAAAAGGCCGCCGAAGCAGTGCCACAAATGGAAGCCAGTTTGTTGGTGCCAAACACCGTGGCCGGCGCCAGTTGCGGCATTGCGCCCATAATCGCCGGAATCTGGATCAGGCCGCCACCACCAACCGCGGCATCAATTGCACCGGCACAGAAGGCAAAAATCACGAGGCTGATGACGATTTCAATATCCATATCGGGGCAATCCTGTGGCCTCAGTGCAGATGAAAATTAGAGATTCAGGACCCGTTTTGGTACCAGACGTTTTTTATCGGTAATTTCCGCCAGCCCTAAACATTTCTCGCCCTCAAATACCAATACCTGAGTTGCCGCCGCATGATCAATATTACTTTCCATGCCGCGACAAAAATATTCGGCCCGGCCTTCTGGCACCTGTACCTGTGGAAAATGCTCAATCGGGGCATAAACCGGCAGCAACAGCGCTTCACGCTCGGCTTCGCTCAGGCTTTCCAGATAGTCCAGGGTGTAGCTTGGGATCAGATCAAAATGCCCGGTCTGAATACGGTGCAAATAGGTCAGATGCCCATAGCTGCCGAGCGCCTTGGCAATATCTTCACCGAGTACACGAATATAGGTGCCTTTGGAACAGGTCACATCCAGGGTAATGCTATCGTCAGTAAACCCTAACAGCTCCAGCGCATAAATGCTGATGGGACGCGCATCCCGTTCAATTTCAATGCCTTTACGGGCCAGCTCGTATAAGGGACGGCCTTCTTTTTTCAGCGCTGAATACATCGGTGGCACCTGCTGAATATCGCCAGTAAATTGCGTCAGGACGGTTAAAATATTTTCTTCAGTCAATGCCGGTACCGCAGCCTCTAACAGCACTTCACCTTCAACATCACCGGTGGTGGTGCTGTGTCCCAATTGAATGGTGGTCTGGTAACGCTTGGTCGAATCCAGAAGAAAATGCGAAAACTTGGTCGCCTCGCCCAGACAGATTGGTAATAAACCAGAGGCCAACGGATCTAAAGCACCGGTATGTCCGGCTTTTTGCGCACGATACAGCCAGCGCACCTTTTGCAGCGCAGCATTGGAGCTGATACCCAGGGGTTTATTCAATAAAAATACGCCATGCACAGGACGACGCTGAATTTTAGGAGAAGATGCTTTCATGGCAAAAATCGGACAATTCTAAACTGCGCCATGGTAGCAATCTGAGCACAAGCTTTACAACTTTTCTATAAAACAATGTCATTTTTATGGCATATTGAGGCCGAACTGAAAACCTAAAATAAATACAATGGAAAAACAGGTGCATAGGAATGCAAAAACATAAATTATGGCTCTGGTTGGGCCTGATTACCGTGGCAGTGATGGGCATTATTTACTGGTTAATTCCCCATTCACCACCATCCCCCGGTCATGCACAGGCCGCCACAGCGCGTACATCTGCAACCTCGTCTCTACCCGTGAGCAGTCCAAACAGCTCTGCAACCCTGTCCTTTTTAAGTCCCAGTCAGCAGGATACTGAAATTAACTGCCAGTTACAGCTCGACTCGGGCAACCGGCTGATGGTCAATGAACAGACCCGTAACTGTTTTGAATATTTTATTACCCAATATGGCGAGAAAACTCTGGAGCAGATTCGTCAGGATTTTCAGCGTTATATCGCCCAGACCCATCAGGAGCCGGCCTTGGGACAAATTCTGGATTTATGGCAGCGCTATCTGGATTATCGTGAGCGCCTAGGGGAATTGCAGCCGCCACAACTGGATCCGGACAGCCCGCAATATTATCGCAGCATTTTTACTAGCATGAAAAACCTGCGTCAGCAGTTTTTCTCGGCCTATGAAATTGAGGGTCTGTTTGGGGTGGAAGATGTTTATCATGACTATACCCTGGAGCGCCTGAGTGTGATGGACAATAAACAGCTATCCGAAGCAGAAAAAGCCCAGAAGTTAAAAGCCCTGTTTGAGCAGCTGCCGGAAGACTGGCAGGCCAATCTGGAACAGCTCAACAAGCTGGAAGATTTAAGAGCACTGACCGCAGAAATTAAAGCCCGTGGTGGCTCCAGTGCAGAACTGCGCCAGATGCGCCTGAATCTGGTCGGGCCTGAAGCCACGCAGCGTCTGGAACAGCTGGATGTCGAGCGCAGCCACTGGAAAACCCGTGTCACCCAATATTTAAATCAACGCGATCAGATTCTCAGTGCTGGCCTGAATGATGCCGCCAAACAGCAGGCAGTCGCAGAATTACGTCAACAGTATTTTAATAATCCGCAAGAACAGCTGCGGCTGGATACCTTTGAATCAGTGCACGATCAGGGCGGTAAACTGCCTTTTGCCGAATAACATCCTCTAAAGATGACTCATCCATTATTTTGGTGGATGGGTCTATTTTTATCTTTCTACTAAGCTTCTACCCCCTATTTTTTTATCAATATCTTTGCCATTTCACCTGCACGTCCTCAACCAGTTATCGGCAACTACAAAAAATAACCGAATGGCTAATGACGATTTCAAGAAAACTGTTTATTTATACTAAAAAATGGATTTTAAAATTACTAAGTCATTATAAAAACAGTAATTTTTGATAAATTTTGGCCTGAAATGACATATTTGCAGGCAGGCTGCCGGGATGAGCACTCATCATTCCATATAAATCGAAGACATCATCACATTTTTATGCAAAGCACGACAAAGGAGGAATTTTTGACAGGTGGTACTGCATCAATAAAACAAAAAATGAAATGAAGGATCAATCATGCATCATTTAAAACAAAAAACCACATGGGGTTCAGCCCTGTTACTTGCTACGGCCCTGTTTGGCTTAAGCACACCCGTACAGGCCGAACCGGGCGTCTTGCAGGTTCAGGAACGCGCCATCAGCCATTATGCCCAAACCAGATATCCGATTGTGATGACCCACGGCTGGCTTGGCTGGTCGCGAATTGGCAATGAAACTTTCAATATGGATTACTGGTACCAGATTCTGCCCGATCTGGCGCGTCACGGCGCCACTGTGTTTGCCGCGCAGCTATCTCCGGCACATCAGACCGAATTTCGTGGTGAACAGCTGATTCACCAGGTGGAAGATGTGCTGGCCATTACGGGCAAAAATAAGGTCAATCTGATTGGTCACTCGCATGGCGGCCCGACTGTACGTTATGTGGCGGCGGTCAAACCTGAATATGTGGCCTCAGTCACCGGTATTGGTGGCACGTTCCGCGGCTCTAAAGTGGCCGATGACATTCAGAACAATACGGCGCTACGCACTGTCTTCAATCTGGTCGGTGATTATATGATTGCCCCGCTCATCAGTTATGCCCAGTTACAGCCGGATATGCCCATCAACTTCGATGCCTCAATGAAATCCCTGACCGAAACCGGTTCTGTGGACTTTAACCGCCGTTTCCCGACCACAGCACTGGCAGCGAACTGTGATCAGGCCGGTGCTGAAGTTGATCGCGGCATCCGCTACTACTCTTGGACCGGCACTGCACAAAGCACCAACCTGCTGGATATCGACACCATTCTGATGCAACTCGGGCCGCTGTCGTATGGCAATAAGGACAATGACGGCATGGTGGCACGTTGCAGCTCGCATATTGGCAAGGTGATTCGGGACAACTACAACCTGAACCATACCGATCTGGCCAATATGATGTTCGGGCTGACCGGACGCTTTTCCCCGGATCCGGTGGCACTGTTCCGCCAGCATGCCAATCGCCTGAAACAGCAGCAACTCTAGACTTTTAAATTGCCTTGGTAACAAGGCTGAACACCGTACAGATCGTGAGCAGTCTGTACTCACAAGAACAAGACTGAGGATTTAACAATGAAATATGGATATCTCATCGCCGGTCTGGCCGCTACCGTATTGAGCGGTACCACACAGCTGCACGCCTCAAACAGCACCCAGGTCAAGGCACCTTTTGTTAGCTCGCAGTATGCCAAAACCAAATATCCGATTGTATTTAGTCATGGTATGAGTGGCTTTATTACCCTGGGGACCGACAATTTTGGCCTGGATTACTGGTATCAGATTCTGCCAGATCTGGCGCGCCACGGCAGCAATGTCTGGGCCACCCGGGTATCTCCCTTTA
Organism: Acinetobacter sp. CIP 53.82; assembly: GCF_000369465.1. Lineage (NCBI taxonomy): Bacteria > Pseudomonadati > Pseudomonadota > Gammaproteobacteria > Moraxellales > Moraxellaceae > Acinetobacter > Acinetobacter sp. CIP 53.82. Next base: position 985,999 of record NZ_KB850046.1, read on the forward strand.
ACTCATCCGAAGTTCGTGGGGAACAACTGGCACAACAGGTCGATGAAATTCTTGCAATTACAGGTGCCGACAAAGTTAACCTGATTGGCCATTCGCATGGCGGGCCTACCATTCGTTATGTGGCCGGGGTAATGCCAGACCAGGTGGCATCTTTAACTGCGGTGGGTGCACCGAATAAAGGCTCGCCAGCGGCCGACCTGATTTTAAAAGCAGAAGGCTCGCCGGTTGAAGGGCCATTGGTTGGTGCAGTCAATCTGGTGTCCAAAGCCATTACCTGGGCGCAAGGTCTGGACCCGAACAGCTTCCCACATGATTCTCTGGCTGGCGGCAGCAGCCTGACCCTGGCCGGCTCGGCCAAGTTTAACCAGAAATTCCCGCTGGGGATGCCAACCACGGTCTGCGGTGAAGGTGCCTATAAACAGAATGGGGTTGTGAATTATTCCTTTACCGGTATTGGTACGGTCACCAATATTCTGGACCCCGACTCTGCCCTGAAAATCACCAGCTTGCTGATTGATGGCGGCAAAGAAAATGACGGTCTGGTCTCTCGCTGTAGTGCCAAGTTTGGGAAAACCATCCGCGATGACTATAACTGGAACCATTTAGATGAAGTCAATCAGTTTCTGGGTCTGAAAGCCGTATTCGCCCCCGATCCGGTCAGTGTCTACCGTCAACATGCCAACCGTTTAAAACAGCAAGGCTTGTAAACTTAAGGATGATCTGCCCTGCTCTTTTGAGCAGGGTTTTTATTTTTGATGATGAAGAAAAATGGAATTTTATGAAAATAAAAATTTTACTTACGCTTATGACAACTGTACTGTGCTGTGGAACCGCACTGGCACAAGACAGCCATGTGATTAAAGCCGAAAGCAAACGGGTGACCTCGACTTATGCCCAAACCCAATATCCAATTGTATTTGCCCATGGCATGGTCGGGTTTAACCGCATTGGTACCGATACCTTGGGCATGGACTATTGGTATCAGATTCTTCCGGATTTAGCCCGTAACGGCGGCAATGCCTGGGCAGCACGGATGTCACCGTTTAACTCCAGTGAAGTCCGTGGTGAACAATATCTGGCCCAGCTCCAGGAGGTGATGGCCATCACCGGAACGAAAAAAGTTAACCTGATTGGTCATAGTCATGGGGCACATGCGGTGCGTTATGCTACAGGTGTAATTCCTGACCAGGTAGCCTCGGTGCTGACCGTTGGTGGTGCCAATCAGGGTACCGTGGTGGCCTCCGATGTAATGAAATTTGCGGATCAGCAGTTTTGGCAAAGTGATTATGTGGGCACAAGGCCTAGATGCCAATGCTTTTCCACATAATGCCTTAGCTGCAGGTCATAGCACCTCGATTGAAGGAACCGCGGAATTTAATCAGCGTTTTCAGCTGGGCTTATCTTTAACGCCCTATGGTGAAGGCAAATATCAGGACCAAGGTATTGCTTTATATTCAATGACCGGAAATACACAAGTCACCAATCCACTGGATGTTGGTGATGCTGCTATGAAAGCCCTTGATTTGATCTCGGCCCATAAAGGCGGTGCCAATGATGGCATTGTCTCGGTCTGTAGCGCCAAATTTGGTAAAACCATTCGGGATGATTTTCCATGGAATCATCTCGATGAGGTGAACTTACTGCTCGGTTTAAAAGGTACTTTTGCTCCAGACCCGATCGCAGTCTATCGCCAGCATGCCAACCGACTCAAACTGCAAGGTTTATAAACCAGTCTACAACTATAAAAAAAATGCGCCACAGGGCGCATTTTTTTCAACGAGATAAAACTGATTAAGCTTCAGTTTTACGCGCTGGTAACTTTTCACGGATACGTGCAGCTTTACCAGAAAGTTCACGTAGGTAGTAAAGTTTAGCACGACGAACGTCACCACGACGTTTCACTTCGATTTTAGCAACGATTGGAGAGTGAGTTTGGAATACACGCTCAACGCCAACACCGCTAGAAATTTTACGTACGGTGAACGCAGAGTTCAGACCACGGTTTTTCTTCGCAATGACAACGCCTTCGAACGCTTGTAGACGCTCACGGTCACCTTCTTTAACTTTTACTTGAACAACTACTGTGTCACCTGGTGCAAAAGCTGGGATGTCTTGTTTAAGCTGAGCATTTTCAACAGCTTGAACTAAAGGATGCTTACCACTCATGGGGTATCTCCAATATGTGTGGGTCAGAAGAGGTCTGAGATCCACTGGGGCTAGAGGCTAAAGCGCATAGACCCGATTAACTTTCCCTTTATGCTTGACCGCTTCAAGACATAAAGAGCCTATTTAAATACTCAGTCTAAAGACCAAGCTTTTCATTGCGCCCGAAGCATAAATTAAGATTTATGTTCTGGCAAATCTTTTAGCCATTTCTTTTGCTGCTGGGTCAGTTCCACCTGTTCAACCAGTTCAGGTCGACGCTCAAGTGTACGCTGATAACGCTGCAAAAAACGCCATTTTTCAATATTTGCATGATGACCTGATTTCAATACCTCAGGCACATCCAAACCTTCAAAATGGTCAGGCTTTGTGTATTGTGGGCAGTCTAACAGACCATCCACAAATGAATCTTGTACATGGGATTGTTCATCAGACATGGCACCCGGAAGTCTCCGGATAATACTGTCCAATAACACCATCGCAGGCAGTTCACCGCCCGATAACACGTAATCCCCAATCGACCATTCCTGATCGACATATTTCTGGATTAAACGTTCATCGACACCTTCATAACGGCCACACAGCACAATTAATCCGTCATATTGGACAAATTCTTGTACAGCGGGTTCATTTAAGGTTTGACCTTGTGGTGACATATACACCACGGGTACGTTGACCGCACCTGCTTCATGAGCAAGTTCTTTGGCACGGCGGATTGCTTTTGCCAGTGGCTCAGCCATCATTACCATACCGGGACCACCACCAAATGGACGTTCATCCACTCGTTTGTAGTTACCCTCAGCATAATCGCGAGGATTGATACAATGAATTTGCATCAACTCACGTTGTGCTGCGCGCCCGCTAATACCGAAACGTGTAATCGCTTCAAACATTTCAGGAAAAAGCGTAATGACTGCAAAAAACATCGCAGACTCCCGTATTTCCAAAAATATTAGTAATCTACGCCCCAATTGACATAAATACGACCCGCTTCGAGATCAACGCGTTGTACCACATCTTTATGCCATGGAATCATACGCTCTTCGCCATCGATACTGTCGGCAGTTGCGCGAACCACCATCACATCGTTAGCACCTGTTTCAAACAGTTCGTGGATTTGACCGAGATTGACTTCCTGTTCCTTATCATCCAGACCTAACACGGTTAGACCTTTTAAATCAGACCAGTAATACTCATCCACACCCGCTTGAGGCAGTTGCGATTTTGAAATCCAGATATTTGCACCAACCAGACCGTCTGCTGCAGTGCGATCGCTCACACCTTTTAAGCTGACAACCAGGCCTTTGCCATGTGGTTTCCAACGTTTTACATCGACAGTTTGCCAACCTGCTTTGGTCTCAATGTACCAAGGCAGGTAGTCAAACATGTTGCTCATAGGTTCTGTATTGGAATAGACCCAGAGCCACCCATTTAATCCATATGCTGAACGTAGCTGTCCAATCTGAATACGATCTTCGGGTACATTCTGTGTTGGTGTCATGGGCTACCTACTACTTAATTCTTTAAAATTATGCAGCAGCTGCAGCTTTCTTCGCTTGAGCCGCTAAAGAAGCAACACGTTCAGAAGGTTGAGCACCTTGTGCTACCCAGTGAGCAAAACGGTCAGCATCTAAACGAAGTTTTTCTGCTTTACCTTGCGCTGTAGGGTTGAAGAAACCGATACGTTCGATGAAACGACCGTCACGTGGATTGCGGCTATCAGTTACAACGATTTGATAGAATGGACGCTTTTTAGCACCACCGCGAGTAAGACGAATAACTACCATGATACAACCTTATAGTTTTTACGGATTATCCCTGTACCGACCATCGATACATTTCAAACCCCTTTCATAGAGGGCAGTATTTTACGCGAAGTTTGCCCTGAATGAAAGATTAAAACGTATTTATCCACAATTTTGAATTTGAGCTTATTTGCCGTCCCAGTTGGTTGTGGCATCTAAATCACTGCTGTCACACGTATTCGCTTTTTTCCAATATTTATGACCTTCCTGATTTATACACAAGTCACCATCATCTTTTTGATTTTTACTCTTATTAGGTGAAGCTTTTAATAAATAACCTTGTCCATCAGCATCGACTAATAATTCAATATCATATAATCTTGTTGATGGATAGGTTGAATCAACTTTCAAAACAGATAAGGTGGCATTCTGATAGGTATGATTTACAACTTTATAATTTTGCAATTTATACGTGATATTTAACAATTGACCCTGCATATCTGTACGATTTGTGCGTTTAACATACTCAGTATAAGAAGGGTACGCAATTGCAGCCAAAACCCCAATGATTGCCACAGCAATCATTAATTCAATTAATGTAAACCCTTGATTTTGATGCATCACCAAGCCTCACTTTGACTATCAATTGCCTTACAGTCGGTCTGAGTCTTATCATAATCTTTGAAAGCATTATTGGTCTTAGATTTACATTTCAAACCGTTGCTTGAGAGTAATAAATCATAATTACTTGGTTGTTTCTTTTGCGAAGGTGATAAATCAGCCCTTTCAACCTTCATCACCCAATTCAATCCAACAGCACTCGTATCTTGTAATGGCTTATTAGAGTCTAGATCACTAAGTGTTATTACATACTTCTCTTGACCAGCCGTGCTTCCAACTGGAATAAGCAGCAGACCTGTATCTGAATCATAGTCATTTGGATATAAATATTCAGCAGAAAAGTTTTTATAACTAAAGTTCTTGGACTTAAATTTCTCAAGTTCAGAAGCAATCAGCAAAGCTTCTTTTTGAGCAAGGGCTAAATCTTTTCGCTCCATATAAACTCTATACGATGGATAAGCGATCGCTGCAATAATCGCAATAATCACCACAACAATCATGAGCTCTATTAGAGTAAATCCTTGTCCCGAGATAGATAGCTTCATATTATCTTACCTCGTACCAACGCAGTTGCTTCAAATTAACATTGGTTTTGAATAACTGACACTCAGGTGCATTTGGTGTTTTTAAACAGTCTGTTTCATCCGGTCTAGGTACAATAACCCCAACTTCGTCATTATTATTTAAATATCCTTTACCTAGTCCTGCCCCCAATATACCAGCACCTAATTTAACCTTATTCGGTTCGGTAATTCCTGACTTATAAAAATTACACTTTCCTGATGGCAAGCAGAATTGATACAGGTATGTATCCCCCTTTACTCCACCACCACAAGCTGAGCCACTAACACCAACGCCATCACGATCATATACGTTGGTAAATAAATAGCTGTCCATAGCATATAATTCATTCATACCTTTGTAGCGACCATTCTCTCCACCAAAGGTATACTTCCAGCCTAAATTATAGCTATCACCATTTTTTTGTGCGACGCCTGCTTTTAAGTCAAGATTTAAAAGCTGCTTATTTGAAGGAGTCCGCAAATTATTAATATTTTTCATTAAGTCCATACGCCCCACATCATTATCAAAAATTACAAATACACCATCTTCTGCAGTTTTTTTAGTATTTGCATTCTTTCCAGTTGTTCCAGCTAATGGTGAGCTTCTATCCCCAGAGACTGCTGCAATAACACCATATAAACCGTCTACACCTTTCTCTACAGAGAAACTAGGCATTTCATAAAATCTTGGCTTAATTTTATCTGCTTCACTAAATCCATAGAGCTTTGAAATTCTATGCACAGTATTATTTTTATTTAGAGCATTATTATTAATATCTATACGGAATACTTGACCACCTAAGTCACCAACATATAGATTATCAAGTAAACCATCACTGTCACGATCAATCGCATTGACTTGACTAACGATACTATATTTCATATCACTATTGGTTGTATAAGCTTCACTCCCTTTAGTTTTGGTAGCATTTACTCCACCCCACCATAGCAAACTTCCGTCATTAGCATTAAATATATAAACTCCAGCACCTTTTTTCACCCCTATATCATCAGCATTGTATTCAGGATTTTCATAACCACGATGATAACCACCACCTACAACCATGACTAAGGTCTTTTTACCTTCCCAATTGATATATCCTACTGTCGGTTTAGACCAACTTTCACCCATATAGGCTAAAGCATTATTTTCGTCATCAGTCTTGTCCGCATTTAGTGCACTATCTGGATCAATATGAAATTTAAGTATCGGCTTATCTATATCCGATAAGTCTAAGGCATAATAACTGCGCCCACCCATTCTTAGACCACCATACACCCACTGCAAACCAGAGTATTCAATCTCTTTATCATCCAATTTTCTCTTAGTTTTTTTGACGGTAAATTTACCATTTGCATCTGTTACATACTGGGTAAATGCCGTCCATTGTCCATCTATCCCATAAAAAATTTCATTGGTGTTCCCTTTATTACTTGCAGAATCATCTAAAAATGCTTCTTTTTGTTTATTCATCATTTCATGCGGTATGAATGTAAATTTTTCTACACCATTATCATCTACAACGTGTAAAGCGCCTTGGGTTGTGCCAAACAAAAGATAGTCTTCTCGATTGGAAGTCGTAATACTGGTTTGTGTAGGATCAATTTCACCTGATTGTGTTAAAAGAATTGGCTTAGAGTGCATCACCGACCCTAACTTTCTACGTTCTTCAGTTGGCAAACTCGCAAATGTCACATTTGAACTAACATCAACTTTATAACCTAGTACGTTTAACCAATAATTTTTTTGCTCATCATTTTTAAATTTTGCTTTTGTATCATCAGCATCAAATAAGGTTTCTAAATTAACTTGCGTCAAAGTTTGACTAGAAATAGCTTGCTTATTTGAATCAATTTGTCGATTGGTAAAGACTGTTCTTTTTGATGTTGAATTAATACTTGTACCTAAAGGAATTTTAGCTTCAACCCCACCAGTCCATAACCCTGGTACAGATGAATCTAATTTACCATCAGCTTTGATTAATGGAAAAATTTTGCTAGCATCTATTTTTTTACCTAATTGACCATTAAATACATCATATTTATTTAAATTACCTGTCCATATTTTTGTCGAATCCTGTGGTTTAGGTAAGAAAGATGCATAATAACCATAATCTTGTAATTCGATTGGGTTAAGTGCATCGACAGGAATAGTAGGTGAGCCTGTTGCGATTGAATCAAATGTAGGCGTTGTATCCTCGATAAATTGGACGATACTGTTAATAATATCTTGTTCAGATTGGGCAGAGTAAAATCCGCCATTACCATAACCTCCAACCGTAGCTGGGAGTTCTTTATGCTGTTTAGCACCCCAATTACATGTATTCCTTAAATCCCCCTCAGGCAATAAAGAACAATTGTAGTAAGGCTTCGTACTCTCATCATCTTCATTTTCTTTAAGATTTTTTACATAAGTTGTTCCATTTGGAAAAAGGCTACCAAAACCTACTACAGCTGTTTTTATATTTTCATCTTTGCGTAATTGTTTTGCAAATTTACCTATCAATGACCAACCAGCATTGCTTGTCCCGCCACTTAAGCCCGTTTCAGTCAATGAACTAAAAGATCTTTCCATTAATGCTTCTGTAGCAGAATAATTTGAGTTGTTTGCAAATCCATCTGTCAAGAAATAAATACCCTGCCCATTACATTTACTATTCGTATCAATATCTTTTAAGGGAGATTTATAGCCTTTGTTTTTATCTCTTGATTCTGCATGTGAATAACTATAACCACTCCGAGGCATACCATAAGTATTTTTACCAAGCATATAAGCGCCAGCTTCAGCATAAGCCGAAGCTGAAGGAGTACCATTATATACATTCAGTTCTACTATTTTTTCCAGAATTTTTTCTCTATTTTCTGACGTTAATAAAACTGTAGGATATATTACTCGACCTGAATACGAATCATGAGAATTCCATGAAGTAGAAGTAGGAGTTGAATATTGTCCAACCCCTAAACTTATAGTATTTAAGATTTTGTCGCTAGTTAACACATTGACCAAAGCTTTTTTTAATCTACTTATTCGGTCATAACATTTATAACTGTTATCAGCTTGTTGTATACATTCATTAGCAATCCTTCTTCTTAACTCATCTCCTGTAGCCAAAAATTTTCCATCATATGGATCCCAAGTATCACTTAAATTGTTATACTGAGATTTTGATATATGACAATAGTTAACAACATATGATTTAACTTCTCCATTAACCTGATAAGATAAACTTTCAGAACTAACGTCTTTTTTTAATCCATAATAATTGTTGTAATAATTATACGTGCATATACCGTAGTCTTGAAATATGCTACTCGCATTAGTCGCAGAGTTGCCTCCCCCATAACCTCGACCATAGCCCATACTTCCCGAGGTATCCAACATTAAAAACAAATTAAGTTTACCTGGGGTCGAATTGGAATAAATCTCAATGTCACTTGCATAAACATTCGCAGAATGGGAAATTGCCAACGTCATAGACATGGACACCATTGCCGAAAGTATTTTTTTATCAAAACTTTTCATAATAAACCTCTTTCATTCATGTTCGTCTACGACGTTAACTTTGGCTGTCCACCAACCATATATTCAGCGTTCTGTAGGTTATAAGGAATGCTTAACCGTTCAAAGCACTCCCTTACTGTTTCAGTAGTATCCGATTTTTTAATACTTGTTTGTTTAAAACAGTTTTGAATCTCATCATCAGATGCACTTGAAAAACTAGGCAAGATAGAAATAGCAGTGACTGCAATATGGTTGGAGATAAGAGGTAATCCTGACTGACCAACACTCGTCCCTATAGGTAGAGTTGTTAATGGTGTTGTGGGTTTGACATTTTTACGCAAATACAATTGTGTTTGAACAGCTGCTCTCCGTGTAGAATATTCTTTAGCCTTGCAAAAACCAGAAACACCATTTTTTGTAAAGTTGCCATTTGCACTAATAACACTCGCATTTGACATACTGAAAAAATTCTTCGCATTTGCACGATAACAGAAGACCAATTCATCATTACTGTCTGCAGAGTTGAAATAACCAAACATCCCATCTTGAGCCAATTGACGAGAAACTTTGGTTTGATCCTCCAAGGCAAATAATGCAGCATCGTTACTCTCTAATAACAAAGCATCAATCTGTGCATTTGTTGAGATTCTTAGATTTAAAATCCCTGATTTAACGGCAATTGTTCCAATAATTGTAATTAATAACAATACAACAAGCACAATGATTAAAGTTGAACCCTGCTGCTTCATTGTGCTTCTCCTAACGTATTTCTAAAAGCCACAACTTGACTAACAACTTGGCGCAAATATTTAGAATTGGTTTTTTGATCGTTGCTTAAATTCAACGTGTATTTCGAATCCTTTACATTTCCCTCCAATTGGTCCCCAAAAGTAATAAAAGTTTTATCATTATTAATGTGTTCATTTGCACCAATAGGGTTAGAAGATCGCATTAATAATGCCAACTTAATTGAAACAATATTGTAGATCTCTGCATTTACGTCTGTTGGATCTTCCTCAGGCATCAATTCTTTGTATTCATTGACTGTAAGATAAGAAAGCTTCCCATTACTTTTTTGCCTTACCCCCAAAAGAAATTTAAAAGCATCTACATCTTGCATTAATTGCTGAGCTCCAGTGCCAAGACCTGTAATGACTGTATCATTGTCTTTGTAATAACCAGCGTCGCAATATAATGCATACCTTTTAGGAGTAAAAGATTCTGACTGAGAGTTTTTAATTTCAGAAATATAATATCGTTGAACTACAACACGATCTGCTGTTTCTGGCGCTCCAGAACCATGATCAGCCTTACCCCCAGAAAACTCTTCCTCAAACTCAATTTTATTACCTTCACAATCATATTGTTCACTATTTTTCTTACTTATAGTGACTTCTTCCTCCTCTTCTGAATCGACATAAGATGTCGTTGTTAAATACTGCGGCACATATTGAACTGTGAGTTGATCACTATTATCTGTTGTCGCACCTTCAGTCAATTCAAATGATGTAAAAAAATCACTACTTATACCACTGAGCGAACTTGGCAAATTACGATGATTAAAAATAATACCTGAACCGACCACTCGTGGATTAATTATTTGAGCTGAGGCTGTATTTAAATTTACGTGTCTAAGGTCATATGTGATTTGGTTTAAACCAAAAATTCCATTCTGCTGTAGCTGACCCATACCATTTTGTAAAGACAGTGAACGTTGAGCTGTTAAATAAACAGTTAATGCAGCTGCTGAAATTAACAACCCTAAAACGATTGCAATCATTAGCTCAATAAGAGTGAACCCTTTTTTATAATTATTCATAATTATATAACTCCATAATTATGCATTTAGCTCCAACATTGTATGCTGCTCCAGACGTACAATCATTCTTAGCTTGACCATCAGTAGGCGTTGTCTTGTCCCATGCCACATATATACAACGCCTTTTCATTGATACCGTTCCCACTCCCTGACAGTCTCTAAGCGCAACCTTCATTCCTAAATTTTCAGCTTTGTTCCGAATTTGTAGAAAATCCGCCTCTGCAAAATCTTTTGGCTCACAAAAACCTGAGTAACACTCTCCTTTACCCTCAACATAAACATTATTCTTATTCAAAGCTTCGTATCCAGACCGATTCGCTCTAATTCTTTCTGCGAGATCTCGACCTAAATGCATTGCTTGCGTATTATTGGCAGCCTCTACACTTGCGTATACACCTCGCAGTTGCAAAGCAGAGAAACCTAGCACAGCTATAGCTAACAGAACTAAGCCAACTAAAACCTCCATGAGTCCAACTCCGTTTTGATACTTCCCCATTACTAGTCTCTCCTAATTAGTTAGGCAATTTGATGTATCTTTAGAAATAGCCCCATTTTTCTCGACTCTAATCGAGCTGCTTAAATGAGAATTCTTTTTATGAGTTAGAGTTAAGCAAATAGATGTATTAGAATTTAGATAGCCCATAGCAGTAAACTCTAACGAACTCATATCATTAGTTACAGACCATTCTGAAAATCTTTTTTCATCTGAACCATATGTAGGAACTTTAATTTGCTTGGAAGATCGAGTAAAAATTGCGTCACTTCGAGCTTCCTGCAACAAAAAAATTAAATGCTGAGTCTCTTGATTAAGTTCATTCTTTCTAATTATTTCTATAAAAGAAGGAGCCGCCATCATCGCCACAATCGCCAGCACCGCAATCGTGACCATCAACTCAATTAAGGTAAATCCCTGACTTTTTCGCATGCTCTCCCCCTAGGCAAAAATGTTGGCCCAGTTAAAATCATACTTATTAAAGTTACAAAACCCACACAGAACAGATAAAAGGCATAAAAAAGCAGATGACTGTCATATCACAATCATCTGCTTATTTTTAAAAGAAAAATTAGACTGTTATCTATTTCTCAATTTAAGCCTGAGTTACAGAAATACGTAACTCTTTCGGTAAACTAAAGGTAATGTTCTCTTCACGACCGGCAAGCTCGGCAGGTGCGGTTGCCCCCCAGTCCTGCAAACGCTGAATCACCTGTTTAATTAAAATTTCTGGAGCAGACGCGCCGGCAGTGACACCAATTTTTGTTGCAGGATTAAACCAGGCCTGATCCAGCTGATCGGCATTATCGACCAGATACGCCTGTTTGCCCATGCGCTCGGCCAGTTCACGTAAACGGTTCGAATTCGACGAGTTTGGTGACCCCACCACCAGCACCACATCACACTGACTGGCTAAATCACGCACCGCATCCTGACGGTTCTGGGTGGCATAACAGATATCATCTTTACGCGGTCCCTGAATCTGCGGGAATTTCTGGCGCAAGGCATCAATCACTTTGGCGGTATCATCAATCGACAGCGTGGTCTGGGTGACAAATGCGACTTTTTCAGGATGACGCACGCTTAAAGCCGCAACATCTTCTTCATCTTCCACCAGATAAATTTCACCACCATTTTTCTTGTCATACTGACCCATCGTTCCTTCAACTTCGGGGTGTCCTTCGTGACCAATTAAAATCGCCTCTGTGCCTTCTCGCGCATATTTGGTGACTTCAATATGTACTTTGGTGACCAACGGACAAGTCGCATCAAATACTTTTAAGCCACGACGCTCCGCTTCTTGCTGCACCGCTTTAGATACGCCATGCGCACTAAAAATCACGATATTGTCATCTGGCACTTCATCTAGCTCATCGACAAAAATTGCACCGCGTTGGCGTAAGTCATCTACCACAAATTTATTGTGTACCACTTCGTGACGTACATATATAGGGGGATTAAAACACTCAAGGGCACGATTTACAATCGCAATTGCTCGGTCTACACCTGCACAAAAACCACGTGGATTCGCCAATACAATTTCCATAGAACCCTCTATGTTGAAGTTAAATAGGTAGGATGTTTAAAAATTTATGCCAACAAAAGCCATCTTGGCTATTTTGTTTAAGGGGCGTCTACTCTAAAATAGAGAAGATATTTTATCATATCAGGAAAAATATCATGTCGGGTCTATTGTTTGTCGTTTCTGCCGCCTCAGGAACAGGCAAAACATCCCTTGTTAAAGCCCTGCTTGAGCGTGTGAATAATTTACACGTTTCAGTCTCTCACACAACACGTGGTCAGCGTCCCGGCGAACTTGATGGTGTGCATTATCACTTCACACAAAAACAAGATTTTATCGACTTGGTAGAACAAGGCGGTTTTATTGAATATGCAGAAGTATTTGGCAACTATTATGGTACCGCGCAAGCAACGGTTAAAGAGCAGTTAGCCAAAGGTCACGATGTGTTACTTGAAATTGACTGGCAAGGTGCGCAGCAGGTGCGCAAACTTTTTCCTGAATCGAAACAGATTTTTATTTTACCGCCAAGCCAGTTTGACTTGCGCCAGCGCCTGTCCAATCGCGGCACCGATGCTGTCGATGTGATTGAACATCGCTTAAGCTGTGCGGTAGAAGATATGCAGCAATATGTCAACTTTGACTATGTGATTATCAATGATGACTTCAATAAAGCACTGCATGACCTGGAAGCCGTGATTATTGCCAACCGTCTGGTGTTAAGCCAGCAGGCCAACCGTCACCAGGAGCTGATCCAGAAGCTGATTACCCCTACAGCACCCTGATTAAAACTTGAGTCTTCAGACAAAGCACCTTATACTGCACAGTCTGTTTAAATTTACCATTCAAACGAGAACTCTTATGGCACGCGTCACCGTTGAAGATTGTTTAGACCATGTAGACAACCGCTTTGAGCTTGTACTAGTGGCAAGCAAACGCGCGCGTCAATTGGCACGTCAAGGAATTGAACCTACCGTTGAGTGGGACAACGACAAACCTACCGTTGTTGCTTTACGTGAAATTGCAGAAGGCCACGTTTCTAAAGACATTTTGAAACAACGCGATCAGGACTACCAAGCCTCTAGCCTTGACCTTGCACTTTCAGCAAATAACTTGAATTTAGATGGTTTTTCTTTCCAATAAGAAAATACATCCTGAAAAGCCTAGTTTTTTACTAGGCTTTTTTATTATTTGAACTTTAATATTTGCGCAATAACCGTTATAACATAAGCATCGGAACTCGTAATTACAACGAGCTTTTATTTCGATATTTTCGGTGAAAAAAATTGACAAGTCATGCAATATGTTTTTCATTAGAAGATCAGTTTTTGTGATTGTTACGAGCATTGTAGTTAAAGGTGGTATATGCCAGGCGCAGAGGTCAGCCAAGCCAAACAGCAACTAAATATAATTATCGACGCTTACTTGAGTGAAAGCGATAGCGAGCGCGTGCTTGAGGCCTGTGACTATGCCGATCTGGCGCATGATGGCGTAACCCGTAAAAGCGGCGAGCCTTATATTCTGCATCCGATTGCGGTCAGCTGCATTCTGGCACATATGCGTCTGGATGCCGAAACCCTGATGGCGGCACTGCTGCATGATGTGATTGAAGATACCGAATTTAGCAAAGAAGATATTACTGAAAAATTTGGCCGGACCGTGGCCGAACTGGTCGATGGCGTCACCAAACTCAGCCATTCCAGCGATAAAGAATACAATAAAGCCGCGTCCTTCCGTAAAATTCTGCAAGCGACCCTGCAAGACCCGCGTGTGATCATTATTAAACTGGCTGACCGCTATCACAACATGACCACGCTAGATGCCTTGCGCCCAGACAAACGTGCCCGCATTGCCCAAGAAACTTTTGATATTTTTGTGCCGATGGCGCGTATTGTCGGTATGAATGAAATGGCCGACAACCTGGAACATCTGTGCTACCAGAATCTTGATCTGGATATGTTCAACAATGTTCAGGCTGCCCTGCTAGAAACCAAGCCGAAACGCTGTGAATATCAGGCCAAATGGGAAAAGAACCTGGCAGAGCTACTGCAATATCATCAAATTAGTGGCCGGATTAAAAAGAAAAATAACAATATCGAACTGCTCCGTTATTTCGTCAAAAACGACATCGATCTGCAAGAGCTGACTCACAGCCACGCCTTTGAAATTATTCTGCAAAGCATCGCCGACTGTGACCGCTTAGCCGATATTTTACGTGAACATTTTCAGGTACTGCATTTTGCCGATCATATTCGCCGGCCCTTACCGGGTGGCAACCAGTCGCTGATGCTGCGCCTGAAAGGTGAAGAAACCACCTTATCCTTAACCATTCAAACCGAGCTGATGCGTAAAGCAGCCCGTTTTGGCGTGGTTCTCGGTGAGAATGCACCGCAAGCCTGCCGCTCGGCGATTCAGGCCTCGATGCAAAACCTGAACGTGCTGATTGATGGCGCCTGTGCCAAAACCACCTTTAGCGAACTGCTGGATTATCTGCATCAGGAAAAGATCTGGGTTTATACCCCGCATGGCCATCTGCATGAATTACCGCAAGGTGCCACCGCGGTGGATTTTGCCTATTCGGCCAGCCTGTTCCTGGGCAACCATGCCGTCGGCGCGAAAATTAATGGAGAAATCAAACCGCTCTCTACCCCGCTGACAAGCGGCCAGGTGGTGGAAGTGATTACCGATGTTTTAGCAACACCAAACCCGGACTGGCTCAGCTTTATTAACACCCAGAAAGCGCGCCGTGCCCTGCAAAACATTCTGCGTGATCAGGATATTGACGAGCAGCGTCTGGTGGGTGAACAGGCCCTTAACCGCGCCTTAAAACTGTTTAACTGTTCGATCAAAGATTTAACTGAAGACGACTGGATTAACCTGCTGCAATGGCGTCATATCGACAGCAAAGAACGCCTGTTCGAACAGATTGCAGTCGGTGACCTGTTACCCCAACTGGTGGCTAACCATCTTTATTCACAGGACAGCAGCTCGGAAGTTTCGGATCGTCTGATTCAGGGCACCGAAGGCATTGATGTTAAATATGCGCATTGCTGTAATCCGGTACTGGGTGATCCGATTCAGGGCCATTTATCCCGTCGGGGTTTAATTGTGCATCGTGCCCGCTGCCATAACCTGCTGCATGAACAGCATCTGCATCCGGAAAATATCATGCCACTGCAGTGGAACTCGGATGATGTCGATGACGTCAGCTTCACCGCCTATTTATGCATTGATATTGAAATGAATGATGAACAGATTTCTGACCTGATCTATCAATGCCGTAAAGCCAAGACCGGGGTGGAAATGGTCCGTAGCCACGATGCCAAAACCTATGTCAATATTGTGGTGAACAACCGTAAGCAGATTGCCCAGATTATTCGCGACCTGCGCATGCATTTTGGCTTCCCGCGGATTATCCGTCTGGAACTGCCGCCCAATATTGCCGAAACATCCAAGGCCTGTTAATCATGATACGATAGGCCTGAGCCTGCCCGGCTAATCGTTTATGCTGTCCATACTTATAAAAGGAGAAATCGATGTCCCGCCAAGTGATCCATACTGAAAATGCGCCTGCTGCCATTGGTACATATTCTCAAGCCATTTTAGTTGGCAATACCGTGTACCTGTCAGGACAGATTGGCCTTGATCCTTACAGCATGGAACTGGTTGAAGGCATTGAAGCGCAAATCCGCCGTGTTTTTGATAACCTGAAAGCCGTCTGTGAAGCCGCAGGTGGCACGCTGGCTGATATTGCCAAACTCAATATCTACCTGACCGACTTATCCAATTTCCAGTTGGTGAACCAGATTATGGGTGAATATTTTGCCCAGCCATATCCAGCGCGTGCCGCTTTAGGTGTGGCCAGCCTACCTAAAGGTGCACTGGTTGAAATGGATGGTGTAGTAATTATTAATCAATAACTTAGCTGTACAAAAAAGATACCATCGATAAGATGGTATTTTTTTATTCAAAAACCCAATCACAACAAATGAATTTTCAAATGATTTTTATTGACAAACGATAATAATTATCAATAATAACACTTATCTTATTTAATTCTTTATGGTTGTATCAATGTACGTTTGCTTGTGCCGTGGTATTACAGATCAAGACATTAAAGACGCCGTAGCGAACGGTGCTGAAAGCTATCGCGAAATTCGTGACCTGCTGGATCTGGGAACCTGCTGTGGCCGCTGTGCCCCTGAAGCACGTGCCATTATTAGCGATGAGGTGGCCGAACTTGCTGGCCGTCTCGCAGTAGCTGCCTAATTCCAATAAGAATAAATCCTTCGGTCCGTGGGCCGACTCTCCTCCCCCGCTTCTGACTCAGGCGGGTTTTTATTGCCTGACCGGGCATTGCTGCCGAATCGCATTGATGACGATTTTCATTTGCCGTTCAATAAATTACTCGCCATCCTGCATCATCTTGTTTAAGATAAAGCTCTAGATTGCCTTAAAACTGTTTAGGGCAGAAATTGTGAGATGGAGTAGTGCAATGAAAGGCAATCGTGAGGTGATTAATCAACTCAACCAAGTTTTGTATCATCACCTGACTGCAATTAACCAATATTTTTTACATTCGCGTATGTTTAATGACTGGGGCATTGAACAACTCGGTTCGGCGGAATATAAAGAATCAATTCGTCAGATGAAACATGCCGATAAAATTATCGAGCGGATTTTATTTCTAGAAGGTCTGCCAAATCTGCAACATCTGGGCAAACTGTATATTGGTCAGCATACCGTTGAAGTACTGAACTGCGATGTCCGTAAAGTCAAAGAAAATATTGAAGCCATTCAGAAAGCCGTCGTTTTGGCTGAACAGGAAATGGATTATGTAACCCGCGATCTGGTTCAGGAAATTCTGGAAAAAGAAGAAGAATATCTGGACTGGGCGACCACGCAACTGGATTTAACTGAATCTGTCGGTATTGAAAACTATATTCAGAGTCAGCTCTAAGCTCAATTAAAAAGATTAACTGCATAAAAAAGACCGGAAGTCCGGTCTTTTTTATGGATTGAGCAATGTGTTTCAAATCCCAAACAGCAGCCTTAAAAATCAGAAGATAATTTACGGCTCTTTGCTGATTTCTGCCCCATCCAGCAAGCTGTCATAATCCACCTCGACCTTTCGTAAGATCTTTAACAGTTCCAGCTGCTGTTTGGCTTCGGCTTCATAGCCATTAAAGGCCAGCACTCGGGCATATTTAAGCAGGTCATACTGGGTTGGATAATTCAGCACAATTTCATGAATCTGCTGCAACTGCTCCGGACTTTGCTGGCTATATGGATTCAGACGAATCCAGGCAATACGACGGTTAAATTCCTCGAGCAGATAAATCTGATCCTGGTTGGTGATTTTTTCCGGTGTTTTTTCATAACGCACCGATTGATTTAGCTTTGGCACCATTACTTCATAATCACGATAAATCAGCAGTAACAGGATGAAGCCTAAACCGAAACTAACCCGCATGAATATTGGCGATAACTGCACGCCAGCATTTGGACGTTGCGATTGTACAATTCCCAAGATAAAGCCGGCGGGGAGCAGAAAATAAGCATAGTTCTGCGGGAATTCCAGCATGGCATGAATCAGGAAGGCACCAAGCATCAACAGACCAATCACCGAAATAGTTGAATTCACCTGCCGATGTAATTGATAGCCCCAATAGGCCAGATAAGCCAATAATGGCAGGCCAATCAGCAGACCATTCCAGAGCAGAAGATCGAGCACCACATTGTGGGCGCTACGAATCCATACCGGTCCCTGGAAAAATTCACTAATCGTGGTGTATGCGACACTGGTCTGATGCCAGCCATAGCCAAACCAGGGTTGATGGGCAATTGCATGCAGCATTTGCTCCCAGATCGCCAGTCGTGACATATCCCCTGTGGCACGCTGTACCACATCACGAGACTGGACCGCTATATCTGCGCTTTGAGAGAGTAGCTGACTTACGGAAGGGGCAATAAAGATTAAACCAACAAAAGCTGTAAACCAGAGCGCGCTATAGCACCATTTCAGGCGGATATAGCCTTGATATTGCTGATAACCGAGATAGGCCAGAATACACAGTGAGGCGACCCAAGAGGTCCGTGATTGACTTAGCACCACCCCGCTTAAGATGACCAAACCAGTTGCAACCAAAAGTGCTGTTTTCAGTTTCTGTTTTTCATATAGATATAAACAGGCCATTAAGGACATGACCAAAAAGGTCGCCATATTGTTCGGCTGAGCAAAGTTGGCATAAGGACGCTGGCCAGTACGAATATCGACCATAAACGGGAAATACTGGTCGATGGTGAGCCATTGGCAAATAGCCATGAGACCGGTTAGGGTGCCAACGCCTAAAAAGACGAAACTGAAACCTGTAAATATTTTTTCTCGCTGCGCGGCATCTAGGGTCAGGTTATAGCCCAGTACAATCGCCAGCCAAAAACCAAAGATATATAGGGTGCTAAATAGGGCTTTATCAAAAAAGAACAGCAAACCACAGGCCCATTGGATAAACGGGACAGCGGTTAAGGCCAGTAAAGGCAGGCTAATTTTAGGGATAATCAGTTTTTCTTTTAGGAAAATAGCAGCCAAAGCAAATAGTGCAAAAAAGGCATATAGCTCGCCGGTATAAGTGACCCAGGGACGGTAATGAATGGGAAGGAGCCAAGCGAGGGAGATAAAAATACCAGCGAGAAGCAAGAGGAAAAATTTCATGCTGCAAGAGTTGAGAAAAAGATGAGCTATGATAATCAAAAAAGCAGCTGAGGGAATCAGCTGCTTGGTGAAATTACTATTCTATTTTGCGTTAGTGCCAAGGGCGGAGGTCGACGATTTTGATGACTTCTGCGGTTTCTTTATTGACTAAGACTACCATATCTACAGCAGTGGCTTTTAGTGGCACCCAAGCATCGGCTTTTGGATATTTTGCTGAAATTTTTTCAGCGTCAATTTTTGGGTTGTACTGTTCCAATTCATTAAGTGGTAATGCACGTTGTTGAATTTGGGTTTTAGCTTGAGTAAGTTCTATATAACGAGCAGGCTGTTGAGCAAGTGAAACGCCCCCTAATACCTCGTTAAACATATCATTTTGACGTTGCTGTGGGCTTTCTGCTAATTTTACTGCAGCAAATTGTGGACCAGTCCATGACACATGCTGAAATTGAGGTTGTGCTTGGTCAATATTTTCTAAAATAAGGTCATTTTTTCGCACCAATTCAAAACGATCTACATTATAAACTAACCATGCAGAGCGACCTTGTTCAATACTATATACTCCATAACACAAAGCCGCAATTTGAATAAGAATAATCACACTCAGGTCAAATTTAAGTGTTTTTTTACCTTCTTTATAGACCAATAAGCCTAATATAGGCCCTAAAATTACGTCTATAACCAATAGCATTAAGAAGATATGAGTTACACCAACTGCTGTAGCAAGTGGAGATGGATACCAGATAAAAAAGACTAATCCAACCACCAATAAAGCGACTAAACATGAACTAAGTAGATGACCAAAGAAAAATTTTAAACGTTTGGACATAAATCTGCTCTGTGAAAATTAGAAATAAGTAATAAAAAAGCTGACCGAAGTCAGCTTTTTATCTCTCATATAATTAAGAGAAACTTTGTACTGTACGACAAGTTGCAGGTAAGTACTTAGTAGGAGTACCAGCATCACTCGCTTGAGGACCACAAGACCATTCAGAAATACCTGCTGATGCAGCACTACTAAAGTCACATTTACGAGTATCGCCTTCTCCAGTACACGTAGCTTTAAGTGCTGTATTTGTATCTACTAATGGAGTCATTTGAATTACTGTCTCAGATGCTGCTTTCAATTCAGGAAGCTTTTCTAGCGTAATAGTAATTTGACCTGGCAATGCATCAGAATTAACGTCAACCATGGCCACCATTTTAGAAGCACGTTTAGCATCACCAGCATCTGCTGCTGATTCAGGAGTACCTTGTTCACAACCCCAGTTACCTTTGGTAGGAACTATTCCATTTTGAATTGCTTCTGTAACTGCAGTACGACATGCTGAACCTGCAAGGATTGCTTCAGACACTTTTGCACGTACGGTGTAATCTTGGTATGCAGGCAATGCAACAGCAGCCAAAATACCAATGATCGCAACAACGATCATTAATTCGATTAGGGTGAAACCCTTTTGAACAGTTTTCATAACATTCTCCACAAATGTTTTGTTAATTTTTTATAAGCTTTATAAGCTATTTTGTATATAGCACTATGTGTGCCAACTTTTATTATAAATATATTTAAAGAAAAAACAGCCATTTAAGAATAAAAAAATTTTACTTTCTTTTTTTAATGTATTTTTATGTAAAAAAGTGACACTTAGTGTCACATATTTACAACATCAACCAAGAATAATTGGTTTATTCCCCAGCTCATTGGCTTCATCCTGAATTTTCCGGTCATAAAAACCATCTAGAATCATGCCAATTTCTTTAACCCCCAAGATCACTGCCTGTTGATACTCTCTTTGCACTAGGCCATACACCATTTTTTGGCAAATCTCATCCCAGACCTGCTGCTCAGTGGCATGCTTAATGCCCCTATCAATCACAATCTCGACTTTACGCTCACACAGGTTTAAATAAAGCAGTACGCCACTGTTATATTCCGTATCCCAGACACCCAGTTCAGCAAACAGTTGTCGTGCACGGGTACGCGTATCCTGATAATAAGCGAAACGCGAAGGCAGACAGCCTTCAATCACCACCTGTATTTCACCAATATGGCCATGCTCGGCTTCTGTGACCGCTTGTGCAATCGCATACTGATCCTGCTGGTTAAAAAAGCGCTTGGTGGCTGGCATGTAGAAAAAGTGCTTAAACCAGCGTTTTAAACTGGGCTGGCTCAGCTCCTGAGTTTTCGGCTGGGTAATAATTTCGGTTGTATCTGTTGTGGTTACCATGATCCTGATGCTCCTCCCCCGCCGAAGCCGCCACCTCCGCCGCTATATCCACCGCCACCACCAAAGCCGCCGCCTCCACCGCCACGACCGGCCGAGGCCAGGAAAATATGAAAAATCGCTTGGGCCAGTGCGGTAATGAGTAAAAAGAAAATCCCAAGGCCCATCAACAGACTGGTAAATATACCCACACCATTGACCAGCCCCGCTACCGTAGCTGCCACCGCAGCGGTTGAGGCGCTGAGACGTTTACCGACAATATAAGAGCCAATCACCCCGGCAATTAAAATAAAAATGACTGTATTAAAAGTTTTTTCCCGTGCCTGCTGCTCACGTAAGGCCTGTTGCTGGCGTTCTTGTAGCTCTTTGGCAGCATTGGCCGCCACGTCCGGGTCCATATTCAAAATACGTTCAATTTCGGCCAGACCGGCTTCAATGCCGCTGGCATATTGTGCCTGTTTAAAATACGGCGTGATCTGGTTGTTGATAATCCGGCCCAGCACAATATCAGGTAGTACCCCTTCCAGACCATAACCGGTTAAAATCTGAATACGTCGATCATTCACCGCAATTGCAATTAGCAAGCCATTGTCATATTTGGCCGATCCCAACTGCCAGCGTTCTGCAACGCGCATGGCAAAATCAAAAATATCTTCCTGACCGGTGGTCGGCACAATCACCACCCCAATTTGTGCTTTACCCTGCTGATGCAGCGCTAAAATCCGCTGGCTTATCGCCTGTTTCTGCGCTGCACTCAGCAAATTGGCCTGATCAATCACCGGCTCATTTAAAGTCGGCAAGCCGCGGATGGACTCCCCTTCTGCCATATCATTGGCAATCGCCGGTTGTTCAACACTTGCCTCGGATGCAGCGGTTGCCTGACTCTGATGACGAGCATTGGCCGCACGTTGCTGTTCCTGAATGATACGCGCCGCCGCCAGATCATCTGCTGAGCCGGTAGCAGCGGTATCTGCCAGACTGAGTGAACTGAGCAATAGTGCACAGCACAACAGCAGGCTGTGCAGTATCCACCGGATGAGAGCAGTAATTGAATCAGGCATGATCCGCGGCTCCTTGGGGCTTGGGATTATTCAAACGACACGGTCGGTGCAGTTTGCGCGTTTTGATCGGCACTAAAGTTTGGCTTGGTGTCCATACCAATTACTTTTGCGGTCATTACCTGCGGGAACTGGCGTGAGTAGGCATTAAAGTCCTGCACCGTAGTGATATAACGGTTACGCGCTACCGCAATACGGTTTTCGGTGCCTTCAAGCTGCACCTGCAAATCCCGGAACTGCTGATTGGCTTTTAAATCCGGATAATTTTCTGATACCGCGATTAAACGCGATAACGCGCCAGTCATTTGCGCTTGCGCTTCCTGATAGCGCTGGAACAGAGCCGGATCTTCAAGCACCGCCTGATCGACTTTTAAGCCGGCCACATTGGCACGTGCCTGGGTCACTTCAGTCAGCACCTGCTCTTCATGTGCAGCGTAGCCTTTCACCACATTGACCAGGTTCGGCACCAGATCGGCACGGCGCTGATACTGGTTTTGTACTTCCGACCAGGCCGCGGTCACGGCTTCATCTTTGACCTGCAAGGTGTTATAGCCACAGCCACTCAGAGTCAAGCTGCTGCTGAGTGCCAGCATCAGCAGTGTTTTTTTCATCAAGTTCATACCTTATCCTCTAATTATTTATTTGTATTTGTTCAATAATTTGATTCTAACGGTATTTTAGCCCAGTTTTGTTAATTTTATTTATCACTTGGAAAACATACACGCATGAAAAAACCAGACACATAATCGGCCTGGTTTCGATTAGTTATCCAACATCTGTTTGAATTAACTGAGTAATTGTGGCTGTTGTTCCTGCTGGAAACCTTCAACCTGATACTGCGTTGCCATGCGCTGCTTCCAGTATCTAAGGCTGCGACTGTAATTGATTTTGGCCGGATGAAAATCTTTCCGGTAATAAGACAGATATTCCGGCAATAACTGCAGCAGCATTTTCGCCAGCAAATACAAACCAAACAGATTACCGCCGATTTTCGGCATACTGTTTTTCTTGTCCTGCAAAAACAGCTGTGAGGTGCTATAAAAGGTCAGACTGGCAAAACCGGCAGTAACACTGCGCATAATCATACGGCGCAGACGATGATCGGCATACACATGCTGATATACCTCAAATGCCACCGCCCGATGTTCAATTTCTTCAATCGCATGCCAGATCCACAGCTTGGCTGCATCATCATCCAGCGTACTCAACACTTCCGGATGACGCAGAATATAGCCGCCCAGTAGCGCAGTAAAATGTTCAAAGGCACAGGTAATCGCCAGTTGCACTTTAGGGGGCAGACTTTTGACATGATGATCTTTACGCGGCAGCCAGGCCTGAAAACGATCGAGCTGATAATCATCACGGCGCCAGGCATTGTTAAATTCACGATGTGCCTTGGAATGCATCGCCTCTTGCCCAATAAACGCAGCAATTTGTGCCTGTAACTGCGGATCCTGAACCTGATCACGTACATTGCGCACGCTATGCACAAAAAACTGCTCACCAATGGGAAAAGTGGAAGATAAGGCGGTAAGCAGATGTGACATCACCGGAGAATTGGCAAAATAATGCCGGCGGATAGCATGAGGGTTAAATTTGAGCCGGCGAACCGTGATCCCAATGGCTTTCGGACGATGAAGATAGGATTTTTCTGCCGTCACTTGCGTCATGGTTACTGACCTTTTTTGTTTTGGAGAAGCTCAGTATGTGAACAAAATCACTTTTCCCCTATGGCAAAAAGACCGATTCAATTTGCAAAAAACTTCAAAATCACCGGTTGCATAAAGTGCATTTCAATAAAATTTGCTAGCAGCCCTTGTCTCTTTTTCATTTTCAGGGATTAACTCTAAAACCAAAGTGATTAAAAAAAACCCGCTCTAAAAGCGGGCTTCTTGAATGAATTCAGCGTGAATCAGACATCCAGATAATCCAAAATACCTTCTGCTGCCTGACGGCCTTCCCAGATTGCAGTCACGACTAAATCAGAGCCACGCACCATATCACCACCGGCAAAAATTTTCGGGTTTGAAGTCTGGAATTTAAATTCCTGCTGTTCTGCAGCTACGACACGACCTGAACCATCCAGGTTGATGTTCACATCGGTAAACCAGTCGGCTGGGCTGGTACGGAAACCAAAGGCCAATAGCACTGCATCTGCCGGCAGAATTTCTTCTGAACCCGGAATTGGCTCTGGACTACGACGGCCACGGCTGTCTGGTTCACCCAGTTGCGTGGTCACCACTTTTACTCCAGTAACTTTGCCATTTTCACCCACAATTTCAATTGGCTGACGGTTAAACTGGAATTCCACGCCTTCTTCACGCGCATTGGTTACTTCACGACGTGAACCCGGCATATTGGCTTCATCACGGCGATAGGCACAGGTCACTGACGCGGCACCCTGACGGATTGAGGTGCGGTTACAGTCCATCGCGGTATCACCACCACCCAGGACAATCACTTTTTTGCCTTCGACTGAGATGTATTCCGATGGATCTTTTTCCCAGCCCTGACAACGATTCACGTTGGCAATCAGGAAATCCAGTGCATCATACACACCATCTAGGTCTTCACCGGCAAAACCACCTTTCATATAGGTATAAGTACCCATGCCCATGAATACCGCATCGTAATCAGCCAGCAACTGGTCAATGGTGACATCTGTACCAATTTCAGTATTTAAACGGAATTCTACGCCCATACCGGTGAAAATTTCACGGCGGCGTTTCATTACGTCTTTTTCCATCTTGAATTCTGGAATACCAAAAGTCAGCAGACCACCAATTTCCGGACGTTTGTCAAACACCACCGGTTTTACACCGTTACGCACCAGAATATCAGCACAACCCAGACCTGCCGGGCCCGCACCAATAATCGCGACTTTTTTATCGGTCCATTTGACATGCGACATGTCTGGACGCCAGCCCAGCGCAAATGCAGTGTCATTGATGTATTTTTCTGCATTGCCGATGGTCACGGCACCAAAGCCATCATTTAAGGTACAGGCACCTTCACACAAACGGTCTTGCGGACAAACCCGGCCACAAACTTCTGGCAAAGTGTTGGTCTGGTGGCACAGTTCTGCTGCCTGGAAAATACGGCCTTCTGAAACCAGTTTTAACCAGTTTGGAATGTAGTTATGTACCGGACATTTCCATTCACAATACGGGTTACCACAGCCTAAACAGCGATGGGTCTGGTTGGTCGCCACTTCTGCGGTAAATGGCTTATAAATTTCCACAAACTCAGATTTGCGGACGTCAATCTCTTTTTTCTCTGGGTCTTGGCGTGCAACATCCAGGAATTGAAAGTCATTACTTAGGCGTTCTGCCATGTCTTTACTCCGTGGCTAGATGCAAGGGATTCACAGTTGCCTTGCATCTGGCTTCATTTCTGCAGTCGTGGAATTATTGAGGATCAGCTTGAGTTGTCTTTAACAAAGTCAGCAAGTTGGCTGCTTTTGGTTTTACCAGCCAGAACTTGCGGCTGTAGTAATCAAACTCATGGCGGATCTTGTACGCCCAGGCACTACCCGTTTCTTGAATATGCTCATCTAAGATACGTGACAAGAACTCTTTGTGTTCTTCCATCGACTCTGTAGAAATACGGTTTAACTCGATCAGCTCATGGTTGTAATGGTCAACGAAGTCGTTGTCCAAATCAAGTACA
Source organism: Acinetobacter sp. CIP 53.82 (assembly GCF_000369465.1). Taxonomy (NCBI): domain Bacteria; kingdom Pseudomonadati; phylum Pseudomonadota; class Gammaproteobacteria; order Moraxellales; family Moraxellaceae; genus Acinetobacter; species Acinetobacter sp. CIP 53.82. The sequence goes on from NZ_KB850046.1 coordinate 1,012,085, forward strand.
TAAGCAAAACCACCTGTCATCCCGGCACCAAAGTTGTGTCCGACTTTACCCAGTACCGTTACGATACCACCGGTCATATATTCACAGCAGTGATCGCCTGCGCCTTCAATCACAGCAAAGGCACCCGAGTTACGCACCGCGAAACGCTCACCTGCAGTTCCGGCTGCAAACAGTTTACCGCCAGTGGCACCGTATAGACAGGTGTTCCCAATAATTGCGGTATTCTGGGTCTGGAACGGCGAACCTTTTGGTGGGAAGATCGACAGACGACCACCAGCCATACCTTTACCCACGTAATCGTTGGCATCGCCTTCCAGCTTGATGTGTAAACCACCGGCATTCCAGACACCCAGCGATTGACCTGCAGTACCAGTCAGGTTCATTTTCACCGGATGGGCTTCCATACCCAGGTTGCCATAACGGCGGGCAATTTCACCGGAAATACGTGCACCGATTGAACGGTCACAGTTGCCAATGCTGTAATTAAATTCACCACCTGTACCGGCTTCAATGGCTGGCAGCATCTCGCTAACCATCTGCTCGGCCAATACACCTTTATCGAACGGCTCATTGCCCTGTACTTCACAGTACTGCGCCTTACCTTCCGCGGCAGGATGCGATTCCAGCAAGGCACTTAAATCCAGATGGGCATGCTTGTCGGTTTCACCCGGCAGGATTTCCAGCAAGTCTGTACGACCAATCAGGTCTTTCAGACTGGATACACCCAGCGCCGCCAGCCATTCACGGGTTTCTTCAGCAATAAAGGTGAAGAAGTTGATCAGCATTTGCGGCTCACCGATATAGTGTTCCTGACGCAAGTGATCCTGCTGCGTCGCCACACCGGTCGCACAGTTGTTCAGGTGGCAGATGCGCAGGTATTTACAACCTAAAGCAATCATTGGGGTAGAACCAAAACCGAAGCTTTCTGCACCGAGGATGGCCGCTTTCACCACGTCCAGACCGGTTTTTAAACCACCATCGGTTTGTACGCGAACTTTACCACGCAGGTCGTTCACACGCAGTGCCTGATGTGCTTCAGACAGACCGAGCTCCCACGGAGAACCGGCATGATGAATAGAAGAAAGTGGCGAAGCCGCTGTACCGCCATCATAACCAGAAATGGTAATGAAATCGGCATAAGCTTTCGCAACACCGGCCGCAATCGTACCGACACCTGGCTCAGAAACAAGTTTCACCGACACCATCGCCTGTGGGTTCACCTGTTTTAAATCGAAGATCAACTGTGATAAATCTTCAATCGAGTAAATGTCGTGATGCGGCGGCGGCGAAATTAAGGTTACGCCCGGTACAGAGTAACGTAAACGCGCAATGAGTCCGTTTACTTTACCGCCCGGCAACTGGCCACCTTCACCTGGTTTTGCACCTTGCGCGACTTTAATCTGGAGGACTTCTGCAGAGGTTAAATACGCAGGCGTCACACCAAAACGGCCCGATGCAATTTGTTTGATTTTCGAGTTACGGATGGTGCCGTAACGCGCTGGATCTTCACCGCCCTCACCCGAGTTCGAACGACCACCAATCGTGTTCATGGCAATCGCAATTGCTTCGTGTGCTTCAGGTGATAAGGCACCTAAAGACATCCCGGCTGAGTCGAAGCGCGGTAAAATCTCTTCAACCGATTCCACCTGTTCCAGCGGAATCGAATTGTCTGTTTTCAGTTTAAATAAATCACGAATGGTCGCGATTGGACGGTTATTCACAATCTCGGCGTATTCTTTAAAATCGGCATAATTGCCTGAACGCACCGCCTTGTGTAAGGAGTTGATCACATCCGGGTTAAAGGCATGATATTCCTTGCCAAATACGAATTTCAGCAAACCGCCCTGATCAATTGGCTTACGCGCTTTCCACGCGGTATCTGCCAGTTTTTTCTGGTCATTTTCCAGATCGACAAAAGTCGCACCCTGAATACGGCTTGGCACACCGCTAAAGCAGGTATTCACTACTTCGGCAGATAAACCAACTGCTTCAAACAGCTGACCGCCACGATACGAAGCAACGGTTGAAATACCCATTTTTGACAGGACTTTCAGCAGGCCTTTTTCAATCCCTTTACGGAAGTTCGATTGTGCATAGACTGGATCACCGAGCAATTCACCTTTAGCGACCAGATCATTGATCACATCATAGGCCAGATATGGATAGATCGCGGTTGCACCAAAACCAAGCAACACTGCAAATTGATGCGGATCACGGGCAAAACCGGTTTCCACAATCAGGTTGGCATCGGTACGCAAACCGGTATTAATCAGGTGGTGATGCACTGCCCCAGTGACCATCACCGCATTGGCCGGCAGATAGCCTTCACGGATTTTCTTGTCGGAAAGTACCAATAAGGTTTTGCCATCACGAATCGCTTGCGCAGACTGCTCGCAAATACGCGTGATTGCCGCTTCCAGACCTTCAGTTTCAGCATAGTTCAGGTCGATATCGGCAATTTCATAGCCTTTACGTCCCAAAGTGCGAATCTGGTGCATTTTCGAGTTTGACAGCACCGGGCTAGAAATGATCAGACGATCAGCATGTTCCGGCCCCTGCTCAAATACGTTTTGCTCACGACCCAGACAGGTTTCCAGCGACATCACAATCGATTCACGTAACGGGTCGATTGGCGGGTTGGTGACCTGCGCAAACTGCTGACGGAAATAATCCGATACATGACGTACCTGACGCGACAAGACGGCCATTGGGGTATCATCGCCCATCGAGCCGACCGCTTCCTGACCGCTTTCTGCAATTGGACGCAGCAACTGGTCACGCTCTTCAAAAGTGACCATAAACATTTTCTGTGCCGCTTTCAGGCCATCGCCTTTTAAGCCCTGATCACATAAATATTCTTCTAATTCCGGGCTGCCTTGAACGCGAATTGAATTTTCACGTAACCATTCACGATAAGGACGCATTTTTTTCAGATGCTGGTTCACATCACTGGTGTCCAGCACTTTGCCAGTCATGGTATCCACCACCAGAATCTGACCCGGACCGACACGGCCTTTCGACACCACATCTTCCGGTTCATAACCCCAAACCCCAATTTCAGAAGCCAAGGTGATGTAACCATTTTTGGTGATGACCCAGCGTGCCGGACGTAAACCGTTACGGTCCAACATACAGATGGCATGACGACCATCTTGAATCACCAGACCTGCCGGACCATCCCAGGCTTCCATGTGTTTCGAGTTAAATTCATAGAAGGCACGCAGGTCTGCATCCAGGGTTTCCACGTTTTGCCAGGCTGGTGGTACCAGCATACGTAGCGCACGGAACAAATCCATACCGCCACCCACCAGAATTTCCAGCATATTGTCCAGGCTGGATGAATCTGAACCGGTACGGTTCACAATTGGATTCAGCTCGGTTAAGCCCGGCAACAACGGGTTTTCAAATTTAGGGGTACGTGCCAGCGCCCAGTTACGGTTTGCAGTAATGGTGTTGATTTCACCATTGTGCGCCAGATAACGGAACGGCTGCGCCAGCGGCCAGCGTGGCAAGGTATTGGTCGAGAAACGCTGGTGGAATACCACAATATGGGACGCTAAACGCTCATTAGCCAGGTCGGTATAGAAGTCAGCAATCGCAGCTGGCATCATCAGACCTTTATAGCTGATCACAGTTGAACATAAAGTGGTCACATAGAAATACGGATCATTGCTGAGTTGCTGCTCGGCACGGCGACGCGCCAAAAATAATTTACGGTTAAATTCAACTTCAGTCACGCCAATCGGGCAGTTCACGATGACCTGTTCAAAGGCAGGCAAAGACTGCATGGCAATTGAGCCTAAGGCATCGTTATTGGTTGGCACTACACGCCAGGCAATGACTTTACAGCCTTCTGCTTCAATTTCTTTGGTCAATGTCTGTTTGGCATGCGCAGCTAAGGCCGGATCGAGGCTCAGGAAAATGGTGCCCACAGCAAACACTTCACTTAAGGTAATGTCACTTAAGCGTTTGGCTTCTTCACGGAAGAACTGTTTTGGCATGGCAAGCAATAGACCGCAACCATCGCCCGTCTTGCCATCTGCGGCAATACCACCACGGTGGGTCATACAACTCAAACTATGAATGGCGGTCTTGACGAGATCATGGCTTGCATCACCCTGCATATGGGCGATTAAACCGAAACCACAGTTATCTTTAAACTCATCCGGTTGGTATAAACCTTGAGCGGGAGCTACAGTATTAGGCGATGGCATGTGCATAGCGTACCCTTCTTTCAACGCGCCCTTGCTGGGCATTAACAATCTACTTTCTTTTGCGACCTGGTCCGACTGACTTAGCTTAAGATCCATGTTGAGCAAGTTCATTTCTCCTGGCTCTGATCTTGAGTGATCAAGATGACAAGCTGAGGAAAACCGTGACTGCCTTTACGCACTTAAATCAAGCATAAACATTTGACGATTTCGCACAATCATTGAATCTTTCTTGCTCCAAAATAGGGACATTAACTCAATTGATGCCCCAATAATGCAAAAATGATGCCAACTTTATTGTGCTATTTTTAAATGACTTAATTTGGGCAAGTTTCAGTGAGAGCGGTGCGCTTTCAGGGAAGTTTCGCTTATTTTATACGCACTGTTTTTGTGCATATCTTTATTTTTATACACCAGCCTGCGCTATTTTAGAACGGCAGTTTAATTGAAAGGATCGCTAATTTCTTGTTCTGTGGTGGTGTTCTTCGATGCTGGTGCAGATGGAGCGACACCGCTTTGTGATTTTTGCACATCCACCACGTTTCCGTCCTGATCACGGCGGGTTACGGTGGTGGTTGTGGTGGAGCGTTGCGGACTGGTTGCGCTCTGTTTTGGTGCAGCCAGCAGACTTTCATCAATTTTCGGCAGCGCAGCCGGCTTTAAAGCCACTTCATAGAGTTTATTGTTCAGGCTCACTTCCTCTGCACCCAGGTCATTCACAAACGGCAGATAGTCCATAAAGCTGGTCACCACCGGCTTGACCGATGCAGGCAATTGCAGCGCTAGCTGTTCTAAAGCGCTTTGCGCCTGACTGGTATTTTTATAATTGCCATACAGCAGCACATATTGCTCGGCGCGGTTCTCACCACTCAAGCGAATATAAAGAAAATTCTGGCGATCGGCCTGTTTTTTCAGAAAACCCTTGATAATGTCTTCTTCGCTCACGCGAAACAGTTCAATGGTCTGGTTTTTACGCTGCTCGGAGATAAATTTGGTGCCACGGAATTCGGGTTCATGCAGACCAGAAGCGGTTAAACGCTTGGTTTGTTCCAGCGGTTTGACTTCGTCGATCAAGGCACCCAAATGCGCGGTTGCCGCGACTTTTGCCGGCTGAATCTGCAATTCAACTTCTGATTCTGGGGCTTTTTCGACTTCAATCAGCTCATCACGATCGGTAAGGGCCCAGAAGACGATCGCCAGCAGCAGACACAGCGCACCACACACCAACCAGATGGAATTCTGAACACGTTGTTTGACGCTTTGTGATGCTGCTGCCATGGGATCCCTTATTTATGCTGCCTGATGCGCAAGAATAGACTGTTTCATTAATTCCGGATCAAATTCCCGGGTAATGATGGCCTGTCCCAGACGCTGCATTAACACCAGTCGCAACTGGCCATTCAGCACTTTTTTGTCATGGGCCATAAAACCGAGAAAATCATCCAACGGAATTTTAGGACATACTATCGGCAATTGGGCACGAGAAATGATTCTTTTTGTACGCTCAACATCGTCTGCGGAAATCCAGCCCATCCGATACGATAAATCGGCGGCCATCACCATGCCGGTCGCAACCGCTTCACCATGCAGCCATTCGCCATAGCCGAGATAAGACTCGATAGCATGACCAAAGGTATGGCCTAAATTCAGCAATGCGCGTTCGCCCTGCTCTTTTTCATCATTGGCGACAATACGGGCTTTGTGCGCACAAGAACGGTACACCGCTTCTGCCAGTAAAACCGGATCACGCGCCACCAAGGCATCCATGTGCTGTTCTAACCAGTTCAGAAACTCAATATCACCCAGCAGTGCATATTTAATCACTTCGGCCAGACCAGCAGACAGCTCACGATCCGGCAAGGTCTTGAGCTGTGACATATCGGCCAGCACCACTTGCGGCTGCTGGAAGGCACCAATCATGTTTTTACCTAGCGGATGGTTAATCCCGGTTTTCCCACCCACACTTGAGTCGACCTGAGACAGCAAGGTGGTCGGTACCTGAATAAAATACACGCCGCGCTGGAAACAGGCTGAGGCAAAACCGGCCATATCACCAATCACACCGCCGCCGAGTGCCAGCACGGTACAATCGCGGTTAAACCCGGCCTCTAGCAGGGCATCAAAAATCAGGTTGAGATGCTGAATATCCTTGTATTTTTCACCATCGGGCAAAATACATGTTGCTACCTGTTTACCCAGTGCTTCTATGGCAGTTTGATAGTGCTCTAAATATAAAGGCGCCACGGTACTGTTGCTCACAATCATGACCTGCTTGCCTTGAATATAAGGTTCCAGTAGCGTCTGCGGATTTAAATCACTGCCAATAAAAATCGGGTAACGGCGATCGCCGAGTTCAACATATAAGGTTTGCATGGTTTTAAAACACTATACTCAATTAAATTGATTTCTTCGCCACGATCTCATTCAGGATTTTTTGCGCCAGATCACGGGCTGCCCCCTGATTGGTTTCAATAATATGATGCGCCACCTCACGATATAATGGATCGCGTACTGCAAGCAAATCTTTCAGTTTCTGTTCAGGATTTTCAACTTGAAGGAGAGGACGGTTTTTATCGCGGTAGGTACGTTGCAGCTGGATTTCCACCGGGGTATACAGATATACCACAATACCACGCTGTTTGAGGAATTCACGGTTCGGGGCCTGGGTGACTGCACCGCCGCCGGTGGCAAGAACCAGTTGAGTACGAGAGGTCAGCTCGTCAATGACGGTGGTTTCACGGTGACGGAAACCACTTTCCCCTTCTTTTTCAAAAATCCAGGGAATGGTGGCCCCGGTACGACGCTCGATTTCATGATCGCTGTCCAGGAACTCGCGTCCGAGCAGCTCTGCCAAATGTCGCCCTACCGTGGTTTTTCCGGCCCCCATCGGCCCCACCAAATAGATATTTGGCAGGGCGTTAAACTCTTTGCTTGGCAAGGAGTCACCTATTTATTTTGTTAAATTGAAAATATATTAATGATTTCTTGAAACACTGTCATTAACAATTCGTGGTGTCACAAAAATCAGCAACTCACGTTTATTGTCCGATTTAATATCTTTACGGAATAAACGGCCTAAATACGGAATATCCCCCAGGAATGGCACTTTGGTTTGCTGATTGGCTGTCTGCTGCTCAAAAATACCGCCAAGCACGACAGTTTCACCATTATCGACCAGTACATTGGTATTGATCGAGTTTTTGTTAATGGTCAGCTGACCGGTCGGCGTTGGTGCTCCCGGACTATCACTGGTGATATTCAGGTTCATCTGTACTTTACCATCCGGGGTAATACTTGGCGTTACGTCCAGACTTAAAGTTGCATCAATAAATTCGGTGGTTGACACCGCATTGACACCACCACCTTCAGCAGACTGATACGGAATCTGCGTACCTGAAGCCACTTTGGCCTGTTGCTTATCAGCAGTCAGTACTTTCGGTGTCGAAATCACTTCACCATAACCATCAGCTTGTAGGGCAGACAGTTCTAAATCCAGCATAAAGTCAGACAGGCTGATGAGACCAAAAGCAATCCGGCTCGCACCTGGGCTGGTGACCCCCAAATCGACATTCAAGTTTTGTGGACGTTCAATTTCATAGGTATAACCACCACGCTCATCGTCAAATTCCGGCTCACGTAAATTCCACAGTGTGGTATCACTACCACCGACCAGAAGATGGTTATTATTCATGATCCCTTGTGACAGGATGCCCCACTTGACCCCCATCTCTTTGGTGAAGTCAGTGGTGGCACGCACAATACGCGCTTCAATCATCACCTGTTTCACCGATACATCCAGCAAGTCAATCATGCCGCGAATCTGGTCAATTTTTTGTGCAGTATCATTAATAATCAGGGTGTTGGTTCGTGGATCAACCGACACCGTACCACGTGGGCTGAGCAGACTACCGACGCTATCACCAAGTGGATCTGCCCCAGAACCCGAATTTGTGCCGCCTCGAGAATTGGATGCGTTTTTACCATCAGTAATCAGTTTCTCAATATCAGCAGCCTTGGCATAATTTAACTGGATATATTCGGTTTGCAGCGGCGCCAGCTTGACGCTTTGTGCAATCGCTTTGGCTTCTTCTTCTTCGGCCTTGATCAGCTCTGCGACGGGTGCAATCCAGATCACATTGCCATTACGGCGTTTATCCAGATTTTTGGTTTTTAAAATAATATCTAGTGCCTGATCCCACGGCACATCTTTGAGACGTAAGGTGATATTGCCTTGTACCGTATCGGCGGCAACCATGTTAATTCCGGTAAAATCAGCCAGTAACTGCAGCACACGACGCACTTCAATATCCTGGAAATCTAAAGAAATCTTTTTGCCGGTATAGCTTTGTGCTGCACGCGGTTTGAACGGGTTCTTATCTACCGGACGTTTCAGACTGATGGTCAGTTTATTTTCTGCCTGGTACGCCATGTATTCATAGCTTCCCGCAGACTGAATGGTAATTACCCCATTACCGCCATCATTTTGTGCATCAATGGTAGATACCGGCGTAGCAAAATCATTGACGTTTAAACGGCGTGCCAGATGTGCAGGAATTTTATTACCCAAGGTACGGACAATAATTTTACTGCCTTGCTGTTGTACATCGACCGGGGTATTGCTGCCTGCCAGGTCAATTACCACCTGACCTTCCCCTTCTGCACCACGCTGAAAGCCGATATTCGATATGCCTTGAGCCGTCTGCTGTACAGCTACTGGTGTTGCGGCTGCCTGAGTGCTGTTAATTTTAAGAATAAAAGTATTACCTTCGACACGGGTAGTAAAAGCACCCGCTTCAGCCAGATTAACCGTTAAACGTGCACGCTGGGCATCGGAACTGACATCAACCGAGCTGGCTTCCCGGGTCGCAACCGGAATGCTGGCCTGTTTTAAGCTCTGCTGGGCTTTATCAAAATCCAGCACCAAACGTGATGGCTGCTCAAGCTGATAGGCTGCAGGCTGAGGTGGCAAGCCATTGAACATGACACGAATTTCAGTACCTTGTCCTGGAATTTGCATTGGTACAATATTGGTAATGCTGACCTGCGCATTGGCCACTTGCATGACGGCCATCGCAACAGCGCCCATTGAAAACTGACGGAACAAATTGTTCATTGTAATGCCATCCCCAAAAATAAAATCTTTCACAGTATTATTCATTTTTATTCCTTTAATTTATGGCGCCGGCCCAATCAGTACTAGACTTCTTGGACGTTCAACATACCCTTCGCGACCATCTGGAATAATCTCAATTAAGTCAATTTGTGTCGGCGTAATATTGATGACCCGACCATGATTCAAGCCCATATAGCTGCCGCGCTGAATCCGTTCAATTTCCCCATCTGGAGTTTGAATCAGGGCCAGAATTTCGCTGCGTTGCCCGCGCATGCTGCCTTTCATGCTCAAGGTTTCCAGTGCATAGCTTTCTAAAGGCTGCAACTGGCGCGACAGGTTTGGATAAACCCGTTTACCCGCCATAATCTTCAGCTCGGCCGCCAGAGAACTTGGTATAAACGGACTTTTCAGCTGATGCGCTGCATAGTTAAATACAGGTGCCGGCTCAAAAGTCGGTGCCGGTTCAATCGGTAACGGCGACTGATTACGGATTTCTGCCATTTGTGCATTCACGGCATCAATACGTGAATCACAGCCTGCAGCCAGTAGGCCCAACACCAGAACCAACGAAAGTTTTTCAAATTTCATCATTGTGCTGCTCCTGTGGCTGGAGTCGTGCTATTCCCGGCCTGTGCATCGGTATTCCCGACATAGCGATAGGTCTTGGCTTTCGCGACATAGGTAATTTGCGGAATATCGGTTTTCTTTTCCTTGTTTTCACCGGCAGTGATGGTGAAATCATGCATGGTCACAATTCGCGGTAAAGCGGCTGTACCGCTCACAAAAGAACCAAAAGCATGATAATCACCAGTGGCTTCAATCGAAATTGGCTGCTCGATAAAGAACTCTTGCTTGATTTCATTTTCCAGACGGATATTTTTAAATCTTAAGCCTGAATTCACGCCCGTAACGTTGACATCTTCAACCAGACCTGGAATTTCGGTTTCTTTTGGCAACTGTTGTAGCTGCTGGTTAAAGTTGGCTTCCATTTCCTGTAACTGCGCCTGATATTGCTGCAAGTTACGCAGTTTGGAATCTTTTTCACGAAACTCATTCAGCAGATTCTGCTCTTGTGCACGCGCATTGGAAATTGCATCCAGCTTCGGCTTGATGGCCAGGAAATAGCCCAGGAAGGCAATTAAAATAATGATAAAGATCCAGATGGTCAGCTTGACGGAAAACGGCCAGCTGCCATAGTTATTCGGATCTAAGGTATTCCATTGCTGCAGGAATTTATCCAGCGTCATTTTTTTCTTTGGCGCAGCAACAGGATCCTGATTCATTTCTTCATATTGATCGAGACTCATTGTACTGCCCCCGCTGTTGCTTGAGTACCAGACGCAGGTGCTGTGCCTGGAAGTGCAATTTCATCCAAATCTGCCGTTACCACGAAGCTGCCATAGCTTTCTTCTACCCGTGGAACAACCGAACTTGGTGCCTTGTTTTTATTTTCTTCAACGGCCAAGAAAGAATTCATGAAGGCGTTACGATACCATGGCGATGCTTCCAGATTACGCAGGAACTCTGCTACCGTGTTTGGACTTTCGGCCTTGCCTTCAAAGGTAAATTTATTGCCAATACGGGCCACTTTGGTCAAATACATGCTACTTGGGGTAACGCGGACCAGCTCATCGACCAAACGTACCGCGACCGGACGCTGACTTTGCAGACCCTGAATCAGCTTCATACGCTCGACAATGGCATTACGCTGCTCTTGCAGGCCTTCCAGCGACTTTAACTGTACATCCAGATTCTGATTGGTACTGATCACCAGCTGATTGGCCTGTTCCTGATCCTGCAGTTTATGGTTGTAATAGAACCATGCCAACGTGACGGCCAGCACCCCAATTAATGCAGCCCCAATACAAACCGCAATAAATTCTTTTTTTCGTTTTTCTCTTAGCTCATCACGCCAAGGGAGTAAGTTAATTTTTGCCATTAATCAAAACTCCTCAATGCCAAGCCACATGCCACCATCAATGAAGAGGCATCGCTTTCAATTCTTTTAATATCAATTTTGGAGGAGAAACCCATCTGTAAAAACGGATTGGCAATGGTGACGCGGTAACCCAGTTTTTGCTGTAGTAGCTTGGCCAGGCCTGGAATATTGGCATTCCCACCGGCCAGCAGAATATGGTCAATTTCATTAAACTGCGATGAGGAGAAGAAGAACTGCAGCGAACGTGCCGCCTGCTGCACCACCGCCTCAAGGAATGGCTCCAACACTTCAACATCATAATCATCTGGCAAGGTACGGCTTTTCTTGGCGCGGCCGGCTTCTTCAAAGGACAGACCATAACGGTTCTGGATTTCCTGGGTCAGCTGCTTGCCACCAAAGACCTGCTCGCGGGTATAGATAATTTTATTGTCTTTGAGTACCGACAGCGTGGTCATAGTATGACCAATGTCTAACACACCAATGGTATTTACCCCCATCGGCAAGGTATCGGCGAAGACTTTAAAGGCATTTTCAATGGCAAAGCTTTCGACATCTGCCACTTTTGGGGTTAAACCGGCCAGTTCAATCGCTTCACAGCGACTCTCGACATTTTCCAGTCGTGTCGCCACCAGCAAAACATTGACCCGGTTTGGATTGGCCAGACGATCAGGCAGCACCTCAAAGTCCAGGCTAACTTCATCTAATGGGAAAGGAATATATTGCTCTGCATCCATCCGGATTTGAACTTCACGTTCGTCATCCGTCATATCGGCATCCATCTCAATGGTCTTGCTAATTACCATTGAGGTTGGAATCGCTAAAGCGGCAGCTGTTGTCGGTGTATTGGCCAAATTAAAGGCACGCTCGAGCGCATCCCCTACAGCTTCAGGATTCAGAATATTTTTCTCAACCACACTGCCCTCTGGGAGCGGTACCAAGGCGTAACTTTCCACCCAGTAACGATCATTCTTTACAGAGAGCTCCAATAACTTAACAGAAGTAGAACTAATATCTACACCTATTAACCCCTTACTCGGTTTACGATATAACCTGCGCACAATAAGTTTTTCCTATTATTTTTTTATCCCCAAAAAAAATGCCATTCACTAAGTTGCTTTGTGGTCTATATTTTTGTACGGATACAATAACTCATCTAACAATCCGTATGGGTAAAGGCTATACTGACCAGCAATTAGTTTGCCATTAGCTCTTATTAAAACTTACTTGTTATGAAAAAGCTATCTTGTTCGGGCCGTGTTCATCCATTTTTTTGCTCATAATTATTGTGTTAGTTTCCATTCCGATGGGTTTTTATGGCATGTATCTCTATATTGCCCCATCTTTGCCGGAAATGACCACTCTAAAAAAAGCGCCTCTTTTGAAGCCTTTACAAGTTTATAGCACGGATAATCAGTTAATTGCAGAGTATGGTGGCAAACTTTCTGTACCTGTCGAGTACAACCAGATTCCCGAAAAGTTTATCTATGCCTTTTTAGCGGCTGAAGATTCGGCCTTTTTCGAACATAGCGGCATCAGCTTTAAAGGCCTAGGCCGTGCGGTGAGTGAAGCGGTGACCGGTTCTAATGTGCAAACCGGTGGCTCGACCATTACCATGCAGGTGGCCAAGAACTATTATTTAAGCCCGGAACGCACTTTAAGACGCAAACTGACTGAAATTTTTCTAGCCCGAAAAATTGAACAGAACCTGTCCAAAGAAGAAATTCTGACCCTGTATGTCAATAAAATCTTTCTCGGTAAAAATGCTTACGGGATCGCGGCAGCAGCCAAAATTTACTATAACAAAAGCTTGGAAGAACTGAGTATTGCGCAAATGGCGATGATTGCTGGTCTGCCAAAAGCGCCATCACGTTACAATCCAGTGGTCAATCCGGAACGTGCCTTAGAACGTCGCAACTGGATTCTGGGCCGGATGCTGCAACTCGGTTATATCAACCAGAATGAATATCAGGGTGGGATTGCCGAGCCAATTAACCTGGATATGCCGGATCGCAGTATCAGTAATATTCACCCCTATGTTGGGGAAATGGTCCGAGCTGAACTGGTCAAAAAATTCGGCAAGCAGGCGGTTGATTCTGGTTATAAGGTTTACACCACCATTGACAGTAAACGTCAGGCTTATGCCGAACAGGCGGTGCAAAATGGTCTAGAAGCATATGACCGCCGTCATGGCTGGCGCGGTGCCGAAGCGCATGACCAGCCACTGAGTGACTTTCGTGCCTTTGCCAACACCTATCCCGCACAAGTCACCAAAGTCCTGAACAATTCTTTTGAAGCTCTGATGCAGGATGGTTCTACCGTCACTGTCCCGTGGTCTGGCATGTCCTGGGCGCGTCCCTATCGCAATGCCAATAGTGTTGGCGCAGCACCAAACCGGGCAGCTCAAATTGTCAAAGTTAACGATATTGTCCGTTTACGCCCCAACCAGAACAAAAGTTCCTGGTCACTGGTGCAAGTTCCCAAAGTTCAGGGGCAGCTGATTGCAATTAACCCAAACAATGGCGCGATTGAAGCCATTGTCGGCGGTTATAACTTTTATCAATCGACCTTTAACCGTGCCTTGCAAGGCTGGCGCCAGCCAGGCTCAATTATCAAACCCTTTGTTTATGCGATGGCGCTGGAACGCGGCATGACCCCGCATACCATGCTGAATGACAGCCCAATTACCATTGGCAAATGGTCACCACGTAACTCGGATGGCCGTTATCTGGGCATGATTCCTTTACGCCGTGCGCTGTATTTATCTCGAAATACCGTTTCAGTCCGCTTACTTCAAACCGTCGGTCTGGACCGTACCCGCCAACTATTTATGGATTTTGGCTTGCAGGAAGACCAGATTCCGCGTAACTACACCATCGCCTTAGGTACGCCACAGGTGCTGCCGGTGCAAATGGCCACCGGCTATGCCACCTTTGCCAATGGCGGTTATCGGGTACAACCGCATTTTATTCAGCGTATTGAAGATGCGTATGGCAAAACCATCTATCAGGCCAATCCTGAATATGCCTGCATTGCCTGTATCAGTGAAGATGAAAAAAATCCTGAAACAGCGGAAGTAAAAACACCAGATGATGAAGTGATTGAAGTCACCAATCAGTCGATTCAGACCGCAGATGCAGCGCCAGCCAACAAGATTGAACGCAGTCAGTATCGTCAGGCACAGCGTATTTTAAAATCCAGCTCGGCCTATGATATGGCCAATATTCTACGTGATGTGATTCAGTACGGTACCGGACGCGCTGCCCTGCGCATTGGCCGTAATGATATTGGCGGGAAAACCGGAACCACCAACGATGCTAAAGATGCCTGGTTCGCCGGCTTTAATGGCAAATTGGTGACCATTTCCTGGGTCGGTTTTGACCAGCCAACGACTTTGGGTCGTCGTGAATATGGCGGTGTCGCGGCTCTGCCGATCTGGACCGAGTTTATGGGCAAAGCCCTGCAAGGTACACCGGAAGCCTGGGTCAGTCTGGACCGTAAAGGCAACCAGCTAAGCCGCGATAGTGCCAGCAATGACAGCATGGATCAAGAATTACAGCAGCGCTATCGTTCATCACCGCCATTGGCCCGTCCGCTGTATCGTCCTGCACCGGCACCGGTCGCGCCTGCACCGCAGCATGATTTTGATGATTTGCCGGGTGAGGAAATCCTGATTCCGGATGAGGCGACTCCACCACCAATGCAGCCTCAGCCACAGCAACCGGCACAGCCGCAACAACCACCACAGCCAAATCAGCGGCAGAATTCTCGCCCTGATGCGATTGAAAACCTGATTGATGAAGTCTTATAAACGCACAACAAAAAGCCCTCAACTGAGGGCTTTTTTAGGACTAAACACTTACTTTTTCTGAAACAGATATATCTGGTATTGCGCATTCAGCAGGAACTGATCCTGCTGCTCCAGCACCTGACGGCGTTCCGGTTTGGCCTTATAGGCATACGGCGTCATCGCAATCAGATGTTTTAAATCGCTCTGATTTAAGCACATTGCTGCATCAATAACATCTTCACTGACCAACTCAAACACATCTTTTAGCTGTTCCACAAACTTCTGTGGTTCATGCACTTTAACTTCTTCAAACAAGGCTTCGCGCATCGCAAACAGATGCTGCGGTCCCGGGGTTACCACCATCAGATAAGCTTCCGGTTTCAGCACCCGCAGAATTTCCGCTTTCGGAATCGGGCTAAACAGACTGGTACACAGATCAATTGATTTATCCAAAACCGGTAAAGTTGCACCGGTTCCAACCACCCAGGTCACGTCTTTATTCAGTTTGGCGGCCACTTGCACTGCATTTTTGGCAATATCGACGCCCACACATTGCAGCACTTCAGCCTGCATGGCGTTGGTGTAATAGCCTTCCCCACAGCCAATATCGAGCAGGTTTTCAATACGCAGGCTGCGAATTTTCTCTACCACCGCCTGCTGCAGCGGCGCATAGTGTCCTGCACTTAAAAATGTCCGGCGCGCCTGTACAGACTCCGGGGTATCGCCCGGATTTTTACTGTGCTTATGTTGCACCACATGCAAATTGACATAGCCCTGTTTGGCCACATCATAACTGTGCTTGTTGTCACAGCGCCATGTTCGGTCGGTCAGGCTTAAGGGCTGACGACAGACAGGACACATCAGCAGGTTCATGTTTTTCTCCCAAGCTTGCTGCCATAAAAAAAGCCGGCAAGCGCCGACTTTTCAGTTCAATTTGCTTAGCGCAATTTTAAGGTCATTAAGCCTAAAACCACCAGCATAATTGTAATAATCCAGAAACGAATCACCACCTGGGTTTCACGCCAGCCTTTCTTTTCATAGTGATGATGCAGCGGCGCCATTAAGAACACGCGTTTATTACGCATCCGCAGTGAGCCGATTTGCAGGAAGACCGATATCGCCTCAACCACAAACACGCCACCCATAATCGCAAAGACGATTTCCTGACGCACCATCACCGCAATTGTGCCGAGCATCGCGCCTAACGATAAAGCGCCGACATCACCCATAAAGACTTGCGCCGGATGCGCGTTGTACCAGAGGAAGGCCAGACCGGCACCAATCATGGCGGCACAGATCACCACCAGTTCAGAGGCGTATTTGACATAAGGAATATGCAGATAATCGGCAAAGCGCACATCACCGGCCAGATAGGCAAATACACCTAAACCGGCCGCAACCAGTACAATTGGCATGATCGCCAGACCATCCAGACCATCAGTCAGGTTCACCGCATTGGAAGCACCATTAATCACCAGATAGGTGAAAATAATAAAGCCAATACCCAGTGGAATCATGGATAACGGAATGCTGAAATCTTTAAAGAACGGAATTAAGACATCCAGCATATCGGCGGTTTGCGCCGGGTTCGGCTGCTGTGTGGCAATATAGTACAGCGCAATACCTGCGCCCAAAGAGGCCACCGAAGTCCAGAAGAACTTCTTGCGTGCCGGTAGTCCGGCATTGTCTTTATAGCGGATTTTAATCCAGTCATCGGCCCAGCCAACCGCACCGAAGATCACCATAACCGCCAGCACAATCCAGACATAGGGGTTGGAAAGATCAGCCCAGAGCAGGGTCGAAATCCCAATCGACAGTAAAATCAGCACACCGCCCATGGTCGGAGTACCCATCTTTTTCGCATGTCCTTCTGGCGCAAACGAGCTGACTGCCTGACCGTATTTTAATGCCTGTAACTTACGAATCATCACTGGTCCAAGCAAAAGACCAATCCCGAGCGCTGTCAGGACACTCAGCAATGAACGTAATGTTAAATAACGAACCACCTGAAACGAGCTGTGATAGCCCGCAAGCTGTTCAAACAACCATAACAGCATTTAAAGTTTCTCCATCAATGCAGTCATCAACGTTTCCATATGGGTATAACGAGAACCTTTGAACAGGAAACTCATGGACTGAGGTTGATGTGTTTCGACTAGACTAATTAAAAATGGCAAGGCCTGTTCCTGATTCAAAAAGGCCTGGAGTTTTTTGCCGTATTGGGTACTGCGTGCCCCTTCCTGGCTGGCCGGAGCAAACTCGCCCACCGCCACCACAAAGTTCAGGCCTTTGAGCGACACCAGATCGCGGCCGAGCTTATAATGCTCAATTGCCGCCGATGCACCCAGCTCGCCAATATCACCGATGACCATGACCCGAATCCCCTCCTGCTGCGCCAGCACTTCACCGGCCGCCCGCATTGAGGTCGGGTTGGCATTATAGGTATCATCAATCAACAGATGCGCACCGTGCTGAATAAAATTCAGACGACCTTTGGCACCTTGGGCCTGTTCCAGTCCGGCTACAATATCATCCAGACCGATGCCAATCGCCAGCGCAAATGCCGCTGCGGCTGTGGCATTCTGGATATTGTGTTCACCAGCAAACGGTAAATCGACTGCACGCCCGCCTTGCGGGGTATGCAACTGGAAACGGGCCGATTGTGGCTGGAGTTCGATGTCGGTGGCAAACACATCCCCGCCATTACCAAAGCTGAGGCACTGTTCAGTGCGAACCGCCTGACGGATTGTGTCAGCAAAATCATCTGCGGCCGGTACAATCGAACATCCATCTGCCACAATATGCGCATAAATTTCAGATTTGGCCCGGCAGATGCCTTCACGGCCGCCGAACTCGCCCAAATGTGCGGTCCCGATATTAATAATTCCCGCTACCTGCGGCTGTACCAGCTGCGAAGTGTAATCAATTTCACCCTGATGGCTGGCCCCAAGTTCCATCACCGCATATTGATGTTCCGGACGCAGCTCCAGTAACATCATCGGTACACCTAAATCATTATTGAGGTTACCGCGGGTAATTAAGGTCGGCGCCAAGCGCGATAAAATACTGCCCAGCATTTCCTTGGTGGTGGTCTTGCCGCTGCTGCCGGTCAAGGCAATCACTTTCAGGTCGGGATATTGAGCACGACGATAAGCGCCCAAATGACCCAGCGCCAAGCGGGTATCCGGCACCACCAACTGGAAAATATCGGCATCGACCGGCTGGCTGACAATCGCTACCTGACAGCCGCTGGCTGCCACCTGTGCCACAAAATCGTGGGCATCAAAACGCTCACCTTTCAGTGCTAGAAAAGCATCGCCGGCTTCGGCATGACGGGAGTCGGTTAAAATCCGCTTAATTTCAGTGTTTGGCGCACGACCATTCAGCCAATAACCCTGGGTAGCCTGTTGTAACTGCGCTGCGCTCCACGGCGTTAGGACCGCAGTACTGGTGGTTGAAGTATGCATAAAAATTCCTGATTAGGCGGGATAAGCAGAGCTGGTAGCATGATGCTGGGCATCAATTGCAGCCTGTACTTCAACGACATCATCAAACCAGTGTCGCACCCCATCAATTTCCTGATAATTTTCGTGACCTTTACCGGCAATCACCACGATATCGCCCGGCTGGGCCTGCTTCACCGCAAACTTGATCGCTTCACGACGATCACGGATTTCATGATAGCTGTGGCCGCTAAAATCAATGCCCTGCTGCATGTCAGCAAAAATCTGGTCAGGCGATTCAGTCCGTGGATTGTCCGAAGTGAGCAAGGCGATATCGGCCTGCTCTAGCGCGGCTTGGGTCATTAACGGACGTTTGCCGCGGTCACGATCGCCGCCACAGCCAAAGACAGCCCAGAGCTGCTGCGATACATGCCGTTTCAGGGTAATTAACACCTGTTTCAAGGCATCTGGTGTATGCGCATAATCGACCACAAACAGACGTTCGCCATCACGAATCACCTGCATCCGTCCCGGTGCACCTTGCAGCTGTGGCGCGCTGGCAATTAAATCCGACAAGTCAAATCCGGCCTGCTCAACGGCAATCAGACTGGCCACCAGATTTTCCACATTAAAATGGCCCAGTAACGGACTGTGTACACGATAACGCTGCTGGGCGCTGATCAGTTCAAACTGCGCACCAGCCAGACTGTATTCGATATTCTGCACCTGATAATCCGCCGCTTGCGTGGTGGAATAAGTCAGGATTTTTGGTTGTGCCGGATTCTGACGCGCGGCGGTCAGCATAACTTCAGCAAAGGCATCATCCAGGTTAATGACCGCCACTTTTAAGCTGGCAAAACGGAACAGCGCGGCTTTGGCTTCAGCATAGGCCTCCAGCGTACCATGATAATCCAGATGGTCACGGCTTAAGTTGCTGTACACGGCAATTTCAATGCTACAGCCATTTAAACGACCCTGTTCCAGTCCATGTGAGCTGGCTTCAATTGCCGCAAATTCAGCGCCTTGCTGGGCATAGCTGTGCAGGGCCTGCTGGAGCTGTAAGGCATCCAGCGTGGTATGCGAAGAGGCTTCCAGATTCGGTAAAATGCCATTACCGGTGGTGCCCATCACCGCACACGGTTTGCGCTGTAACATCAGCAGCTCTGCTATCAGACGGGCGATGGTGGTTTTACCATTGGTGCCGGTAACCGCCAGAATACGTGCAGCCTGCAGCGGTTGGGTCGCGTGCAGATACTGTTTTTGCCACTGCCCCATTAAGTGACGTACCTCCGGTACGATCAGCTGATTCGGCAGGCCCAAATCGCTTTCTGCAATAATGGCCAACGCGCCACGCGCCAACGCCGCTTCGGCAAACTGGACGGTTTTTTCAGGCTGCGAAAAACTGGTCAGGGCAATAAAAATTTGCCCTGCTGTAACTTTGCGGCTGTCTAAGCTGAAGCCGGCAAAGGGTTGTGACATCCATCCAGCAACATGCTCAACGGTGTAAAGATCTTGAAATGTAATGGACATTCATCACCTATTTACTGGATTTGTGCTGTATCTAAAGGTTTATCTAAAGGTACATTCATTAAACGTAAGGATTCCTGCATCACCCGTGCAAACACTGGCGCAGCGACCAGACCGCCATAGTATTGACCGGTCGGGTTTTCTACCACCACAAACATGGCCAGACGCGGGTCACTGACCGGTGCAATTCCGGCAAACAGGGCGCGGTATTCATTTTGCGAATAGCCTTTGCGGTCGGCACGCAATTTATGTGCGGTACCGGTTTTACCGGCAACACGATAACCCGGAATATTGGCCTGACGCGCCGTACCGCCCGGTAAAGTCACCGCTTCCATCATCAGCAGAACCTGCTCGGCAATTTTCGGGTCAAGAATCTGCTCGCCCTGCACTTCGCCTTCCAACTTATACAGACTCAGCGGCAGTTTTTTGCCCTGATTGGCAATCATGGCATAGGCATCGACCAGTTGCAGCACGGTCGCATTCAGACCATAACCATAGGACATGGTTGCCACTTCAGAGACATTCCACTTGCTTGGCGGTAAAATCAGGCCGGCACTTTCACCCGGGAATTTCACAGCCGAACGCTGGCCAAAGCCCAAGCGTTTATAGAAGGTGGGCAAGGTTGGATAGGGTAAAGACAGGGCAATTTTCGCCACGCCGACGTTAGACGATTTCTGGATAATGCCAGCCAGGGTCAAATTGCCATAATTGCGGGTATCACGGATGGTATGGTTACCAACACGCATCGAACCACCCCCTAAATTGACCACAGTATTGGCCGAATATTTACCACTTTCCAGCGCCATGGCCACGGTAAATGGCTTCATGGTCGAGCCCGGCTCAAAGGAATCGACTGCCCCGCGGTTACGCATGGCATCTTTGTTCTCCAGGCCCTTTTTGTCATTCGGGTTATACGATGGCCAGCTGGTCATGGCTAGAATTTCACCGGTTTTCACATCGACTGCAATGGCTGTGGCAGAACGGGCATTATTGGCCACGCCGGCAGCGGTCAGCTCACGATACATGATGTATTGCAGGCGCGAGTCGATACTTAAAGTGATATTTTCACCGTGCTCGACTTCTTTAATCACTTCCGGATCTTTAACTCGGTTACCACGTTTATCACGGATAATTTGCTGTTCGCCATCGACCCCAGCCAGACGGCTGTTCAGCTGCATTTCCAGACCTTCAATCCCGGTGCCTTCACTATTGGTCAGGCCAATAATCTGGGCATTCGGCTGTGGCTGCGGATAATAACGCTTATAGTTTTTCTCGGTATAGACACCCTGGAAGTTGCGCTTCAGGATCAGCTCCGCCTGCTGTGGCGGTACTTCTTTTTGCAGCACCAGATAACGCGAACGCGGACGCTCATGCATTTTCTGATGCAATTCCTGACGGTCCATGCCCACCGCATCGGCCAGTTCATCCAGATTCAGGTTTTTATTGGGCAGTTGACGCTTGAGTTTGCGGTTATTCGGGTCTTTGGCCAGCTCGGCCATGGTGTCGTCATACAGCTCTTTGGCCTCAAAATAATCACGCGGATCAATCACCACTTTCATGATGGGGGTACTAATCGCCAAAGGCACGCCATGCCGGTCGTAAATCACGCCGCGCATGGCTTTGAGTTTTTCAGTTCTTAGAATATTGGCATTGGCCTTATTCTGCAGAAAATCATGATTGATAATCTGCACATAAAAGGCCCGGCAGACCAGCGCCACAAAGACCAGCAGCACCGTTCCCCACATCAGGTAGAAGCGCCACATATCGACATTTAAACTGCTTTTTTGGGTAACAGACTGCTGTTTTTTACCTGTTTGCTTCTTACGCGAATTTACCATGTACAGCCAGCCCTATTGTTTCTGTTCTGAAGTCGTCGGCAATGAAATCACCACAGTTTGTGCGGTGGGTGGTGAATACATGCGTAACTGGGTTACGGCACGTGTCCCAATCTGGGCGGTGGCACCAAAGGTCTGCTGTTCAATCAGCAGACGGCCCCACTCGGCATTGAGATCATCGCGCTCACGCATAAAAGAACTGAGCTGACGATAATCATGTCGATATTCAAACACCTGAAAGACCACCATGAGCGCACTGATAAACACCAGGGCCAACAAAATCAAATAGACGACCATTTTTTTCAGTCGTGACTGTTCTGTATTGTTTTCAACTGCTTTGGTTTTCATTCTTCGCCTGTTCAAGCTAACTTTTCAGCCACACGCAGCCACGCACTGCGTGAACGCGGATTGGCTTTGACTTCCTCTTCACTCGCACGGATACGAGCAATCTTTTTTAAACGGCGGGTATCTTGTTGTACTTGCGGCAGCCCCCAACCGGTATCTTCTGCCAAGCTTGATTCTTTTTGAATAAACTGTTTAATCAAACGGTCCTCTAAAGAGTGGAAGCTAATGACCGCCAGACGGCCTTCAGGCTTCAGCACTTCCACGGCCTGAGGCAAGAAAATATCAATATCTTCTAATTCTTTATTAATAGCAATACGAATGGCCTGAAATGTTCGCGTTGCCGGATGTTTATGCTTTTCCCATTTTGGATGGGCGGTTTTTACAATTTCGGCCAGCTGGCCGGTGGTTTCAATCAAACCGGCATTTTTAATGGCTTTGGCAATACGGCGACTATAACGTTCTTCGCCATATTTAAAAATAATATTGGCCAGAGCTTCTTCTTCAATCTGTAGCAGCCACTCGGCCGCGGTTTCCCCTTGCGAGTTGTCCATACGCATATCCAGCGGGCCATCCTGCATAAAGCTAAAACCGCGTTCAGCCTGATCCAGCTGCGGAGACGATACGCCCAGGTCGGCCATCACCCCATCAACCTGTTCAATACCACGTGCGGCCAGTTCCTGCTTTAAATCGGCAAAGCTGGCATGAATAATTTTAAACCGCGGATCTTGCTGTTCCAGTTCTGCTGCAACCGCTAAGGCCTGTGGGTCTTTATCAAAGGCATATACACGCGCATGTTCATCTAATTTGGACAGCAATAAACGGGTATGCCCGCCGCGGCCAAAGGTGCCATCGACATAAATTCCTGTATTGCGTTCTGCCAGCAAGGCATCAACAGTTTCGTGGAGTAATACAGAAATATGCGACATAAGGATTCAATCAATACAGCCAAAATTTAACTGCACATTATTACCTTGTTTTGACAAAGCTCCAAACGACTTTTTGTACAGAAATATTACTTTTCATAGAGAAAACCGTTTTGTGATTTTGCCAAATATTCAAAAAGCCTCACAAGGAGGCTGTTTGAATTTATTTTTTAACCAGTCCGCAGATGATTAACGCTTGCTGCTATAAATCTGGTCGAAGATGGCGCCGTTCGCAAAGTGGGTTTGCTGCGCTTTGGCCCAGCCACCAAATACTTCATCAATGGTGAAGGTTTTCAGTTTCGGGAACTGATGCGCATACTTGGCCAGTACCTTTTCATTGCGTGGACGATAGAAATGTTTGGCTGCCATTTCCTGTCCCAGCGGTGAATATAAATAGTTGATATAACCGGTTGCCAGCCACTTGTTGCCATTGCGCTCTACGGTACGGTCAACAATTGCCACTGAAGGCTCGGTTAAAATCGACATCGATGGATAAACAATATCAAACTTGTCTTTACCCAGTGTTTTCAGGGTCACCAGCGCTTCGTTTTCCCAGGTCAGCAGTACATCGCCAATGCCGCGTTCTGCGAAAGTGGTCATTGAGGCACGTGCTGCAGAGTCCATCACTTTAACGTTGTGATACATCTTGCTGACAAAATCTTTGGCTTTGGCTTCATTGCCGCCCGGCTGTTTCAATGCATAGCCCCATGCAGACAGGTATACCCAACGTGGCAGACCACCGGTTTTCGGGTTTGGGGTAATAATCTGTACGCCCGGTTTGGTTAAATCGGTCCAGTCTTTGATGTGCTTTGGATTGCCCTTACGCACCATAAATACGATGGTTGAGGTATATGGTGCCGAGTTATGCGGGAACTCTTTTTGCCAGCCCGGCTGGATCTGGCCCGATCTGACGATTTCTTCAATATCGTTGGCCAGTGCCAGAGTTACCACATCACCTTTCAGGCCATCGACCACTGAACGCGCCTGTTTGCCTGAACCGCCATGGGACTGCTTGAAATTCACGCTTAAACCGGTGCGTTTTTTCCAGTAATCACCAAATGAGGCATTAAATTCATCATAGAATTCGCGTGTCGCATCATAAGACACGTTCAGAAATTGACGATCCGCTGCCTGGGCAGAATTGACCGTTGCCGCAAGGCCGGTTGCCAGCAAAGCCGCTGAAAATAAAGCTTTAATTTGAGATTTCATGACAGCACAAATAGGTTATCTACATTAATGCTAACTATATGAAATAAAATCATAAATCGCAATTCAGAAAAATTTTTACTTTCGTTTTAAGATGGGCAATTTTTTCTTTTAATCATTTGTTTTTCTTTTAAAAAGCAGCATAACCGATGGGCCAAAATCAGGTTATAGCTTTTTATGGAATAGATATTCAAAAATATGAATAAACCCGGCTTTCAAACGCTTAACGAGATGTCCTGATTTAAAGCAAGATTAAGATGAGATAGCCCGCGCTTGATCCATTCACCTAAATACCCAGTTACATATCAATAAAATGCGAAACTTGCATAATTATATATAAAAAAATATGATATAAGATAAGTTTTGTTGCTGATCTTCACTTTCTCTTCACAGTTATTTGCTAAAACATGTACTCAACAGCGAAATGTGAATAGAAGTAACCAGCAGCCTGACATTTTTTATATTTTTGTAAAAAGTGTGATGCAGTTCTTACTTTTTACATTTTATCTGTGGTTATATAGTAGCCACAACGTAAAAAAATTAAATCCAAAACCAGTTTGGGGGAGTATCAGGATGAAACAGTCAGTCTATGTACTGTGTTTAAGTTTAGGATTGGGCCTGATGGCGCAAACCAGCCATACGGCAGTAGTTAAAAATACCCATACTGCGGTGAAAATGACGCCAGCAAAACCTTCCCTCATTGAAAAAGCCCTGTTGCAGCAAAAAGAACAGTTAGGCACCACCAAAACAGACAAGCTGCAAGCCGATAATGACCTGAAAATGATGACGTCAATTAAAGCAGCGCCAACCCAGAATTTCTTTGCTTCACAAAACCAGCGTTTTAGCCGTTTTGTACAATCCTTCTTCAGCTCGAACCAGTCTTAATTGACCGGATTGAACTGAACCTGCGCGCGACTGACTCCCCCTCAAGCCGCGTGCTGTTGCAGCCTGATCATCGAATGCAGAATAAAGCATTAAGTGATCAGGCTTTTTCGTTATAATAGATTCCAATTTACATTCTGACTCATTACTGATTATGACTGTTCGTACCCGTATTGCTCCTTCTCCTACCGGTTTTCCGCATGTAGGCACTGCATATATTGCCTTGTTTAACCTGTGCTTTGCCAAACAGCATGGCGGCGAATTTATTTTGCGTATTGAAGATACCGACCAGCTGCGCTCGACCCCTGAATCTGAAAAAATGATTCTCGATTCTTTGCGCTGGTTAGGCCTGAACTGGTCAGAAGGTCCAGATGTGGGTGGCCCACATGCGCCATACCGTCAATCGGAGCGTATGGACATCTATAAACAGTATGCCCTGGAACTGGTTGAAAAAGGTCATGCCTTCTACTGCTTCGCGACTGCAGAAGAACTGGACCAGATGCGTGCTGAACAGCAAGCACGTGGCGAATCTCCACGTTATGACGGTCGCGGTTTACAGCTTTCTGCCGAAGAAGTTCAGCGTCGTCTGGAGGCAGGCGAACCACACGTAATCCGCATGAAAATTCCAACCGAAGGCATCTGTAAATTTAACGACATGCTACGCGGTGAAGTGGAAATTCCTTGGGCGCAAGTCGACATGCAGATTCTGCTAAAAACCGATGGCCTGCCAACCTATCATTTAGCCAACGTGGTCGATGACCATTTAATGCAAATCACCCATGTCATTCGTGGTGAAGAATGGATCCCATCAGCACCGAAACATCAGTTGCTGTATCAATACTTTGGCTGGGACATGCCGGTACTGTGCCACATGCCGCTGCTGCGTAACCCGGACAAATCCAAACTGTCAAAACGCAAGAACCCGACTTCAATCGACTACTATAAAGACATCGGTGTACTGCCAGAAGCCTTGCTGAACTATTTGGGCCGCATGGGCTGGTCAATGCCAGACGAGCGTGAAAAATTCACCCTGGCGGAAATGATTGAACACTTTGACATCAACCGTGTGTCTTTGGGCGGTCCAATCTTTGATGTGGAAAAACTGAACTGGCTCAACGGTCAGTGGATTAAAGCCCTTTCTCCGGCTGAACTGCTGGATACCTTGTTAGCCTGGAAAGCTGATCGTGCCAAACTGGAAGAAATTGCTGCCGCGATTCAGCCACGTATCAACTTATTATCTGAAGCCGTGAACTGGTCTGCGCACTACTTCAACCATTTCCCGACACTTTCAAAAGAACAGTTTGAAAATAAAAAACTGTCTGAAGAACAGGTTCGTCAAAGCTTGCAGTTTGCCATCTGGCGTCTGGAAAGTCTGTTCACCTGGAACAATGACACCGTGAGCCAGACCTTAATGGACCTGGCCGCACAAATGGAAATTAAACTGCGCGACTTTATGCCGGCATTCTTTATTGCCATTGCCGGTTCAACTGCCTCTACGCCAGTGATGCAGACCATGGTCACTATTGGTCCGGATTTAACTTTTGCCCGTCTGCGCCATGCGCTGGAAATTGTGGGCGGACCAAGCAAAAAAGAGCTAAAAGCTTGGGAAAAACTCAATGAAAGCTTAAAATTGCCGAAAAATGATGCAGTTGATGCAAGTTAATGCAGTTTTTTGTTGACGTGTGAGCATTATCTTCATAATA
Source organism: Acinetobacter sp. CIP 53.82 (assembly GCF_000369465.1). Lineage (NCBI taxonomy): Bacteria > Pseudomonadati > Pseudomonadota > Gammaproteobacteria > Moraxellales > Moraxellaceae > Acinetobacter > Acinetobacter sp. CIP 53.82. The sequence goes on from NZ_KB850046.1 coordinate 1,038,999, forward strand.
TAGCGCTCACACAGACTGGGGCCATAGCTCAGTTGGTAGAGCGCTACAATGGCATTGTAGAGGTCAGCGGTTCGATCCCGCTTGGCTCCACCATGGTTTCATAATTGTGTTGCCTCAATAAGTCCCTATCGTCTAGAGGCCTAGGACATCGCCCTTTCACGGCGGTAACCGGGGTTCGAATCCCCGTAGGGACGCCATATTTAAGCTCACTTTTAAAGTGATCTGATAAAAAACCCAAGCATTATGACTTGGGTTTTTTATTGCCTGTTGTTTTATTTTGCTGTGCTTTTTTGCTTTCTGATGTATTCCGATTAAAATAAACCACAGATTAGAATTTTGGAGTTGTAATGCAATACCGTTGCCCGAAGTGTCAAAGCCCGAAAATCATGCCTGTTGCGCAAGCAGGCCAAGCAGCTCCACGTCCGGTGGTGCCAAAAAGCCTGGTATTTCTGATTCCAGCTATTTTTATTTTATTGCTGCTGGTGCTGATTAGTATTGCCATGTGGATTTTTGGTGATGGTGCGGGCACGACCCTGCAAACAGCAACCGTAATTGTCTTTGTGATCTGTTTAATTGCCGGCTTCATGTTCTATCGTGATTTGCCAGATTTTAAAATTTCAATGCAGGCTTTTATGCAAAACCAGAAGAAATGGAAATGCCGCGAATGCAACCATGAGTGGGAAATCTGATTTTTCTCATTGATTCAAACAAAGCTGCATCTGGCGTTGATCAGGATAGCTCCCAACGCCAGCCCATGATTATAAAAAGGTAAAAAATCATCTCCTTCAATGAAGTGCTAAAAGTATTGCACACTTCGATCGCTACACGCCTTCCTTCTATATCTATATAGCGCGACCCGGATAATACCCATCTCTTTATAGCTCTCTATTCAAACTACATAAAAAAACCAGCCCGAAGGCTGGTTTTTTATTTAGATGGGATTAACCACCAATTTTGCGATATTTCTGACGCTTGGTAATCAGGTCATCACCATCACGTTTACGACGGTATTCTTCGAACTCCGCATAGTTACCAGTGAAGAATTCAGGGGTTTCACCTTCGAATGACAAGATGTGCGTTGCAATACGGTCGAGGAACCAACGGTCATGCGAGATCACCATCACGGTACCCGGGAACACCAGAATTGCATCTTCAAGCGCACGTAAAGTTTCGATGTCCAGGTCGTTTGACGGTTCATCGAGCAGGATGACGTTAGCGCCCATTTGCAGGATTTTTGCCAGTTGTAAACGGTTACGCTCACCACCTGACAATTGACCAACACGTTTTTGCTGATCTTGGCCTTTAAAGTTAAAGCGACCAATATAAGCACGTGACGCAATTTCGTATTCACCAATACGTAAGATGTCTAAACCGCCAGACACTTCTTCCCACACGGTTTTGTTGTCATCTAGCGTGTCACGAATCTGACCCACGTAAGCGACTTTAACCGATTCACCCAGTGTTACCGTACCGGTATCTGGTTGCTCTTCACCGGTCATCATACGGAACAGTGTGGTTTTACCTGCACCGTTCTCACCCACAATACCGACAATTGCTGCAGGTGGTACAGTGAAGGTTAAATCTTTATACAGGGTACGATCACCAAATGACTTGCTGATGCCTTCAACCTCAACCACCTTGTTACCCAAACGTGGACCAGGTGGAATGTAGATTTCAGAAGTTTCGTTACGCTGCTGGAATTCGCGTGAGTTCAGCTCTTCAAAACGCTCCATACGCGCTTTGTTTTTCTTTTGCTGACCTTTAGCATTTGAACGAACCCATTCAAGTTCTTTTTTCAATGCCTTCGCAAAAGATTCTTCCTGCTTCTGCTCTTGCTCTAAACGCGCGTTCTTTTGCTCTAACCAAGACGAATAGTTGCCTTGATATGGAATACCATGTCCGCGGTCAAGCTCCAGAATCCACTCGGCAACGTTATCAAGGAAGTAACGGTCGTGCGTAATCGCCACGATGGTGCCCGGGAAGTCTTTTAAGAAACGTTCTAACCAGGCTACAGATGAAGCATCTAAATGGTTCGTCGGTTCGTCCAGTAGCAGCATGTCTGGTTTAGACAATAGCAAACGGCACAGTGCCACACGACGGCGCTCACCACCAGACAGTTTGGTGACATCGGCATCCCATGCTGGCAGGTTTAATGCCGCTGCGGCTTGCTCCAGCTGGTTATTCAGGTTGTGCGCATCCCAAGTCTGAATAATGGCTTCCAGCTTTTCCTGCTCTTTTGCAAGCGCATCAAAGTCTGCATCTTCAGCTGCATATTCAGCGAATACTTCGTCCAGACGCGCCAATGCATCAAGCGCTTCACGTACGCCATCTTCCACGTTACCACGAACGTCTTTGGTTGGATCGAGCGGTGGTTCTTGCTCAAGGTAGCCGATTTTAATTCCTGGCTGTGCACGTGCTTCACCAGAGAAATCTTTATCTACGCCCGCCATAATACGAAGCAAGGTCGATTTACCTGCACCGTTTAGACCAAGCACACCAATTTTTGCGCCTGGGAAAAATGATAAAGAGATGTCTTTTAAGATTTCGCGCTTCGGCGGAACCATCTTCGACACTCGGTTCATCGTATAAATATATTGGGCCACGTAGGACTCCTCAATAGAAAAACCAATTTCGGGGGCAAAACCGCCACCCCTACTCAAATGAGCGAAAAAATAATCGGCTATTATACCTGAAAGCCAGAAAAAGATAAGGGATCGGCCTCATCTTCCACGCTTTGTTACAACTCTTTAAAGTGCCCAAAATTCAGGCATACATTGCAGCCTTATCCGCCGTTGAAATTTTAAAATGAGGGCGTCTTTATGAAATTTAAAGATAATTATTGCAGATATTTCCCTCTTTATTTCATAAATAGACCTGCTACACTTGATCAAAATATAACTCACGCAAGATGAACGAAAAATGACGTATAAAGCTGAAACTTTGGCCATTCATGCTGGCTACACCCCTGAACCGACCACCAAAGCCGTGGCAGTACCGATTTACCAGACCACCTCTTATGCCTTTGACAATACCCAGCACGGTGCCGATCTGTTCGATTTAAAAGTACAAGGCAATATTTATACCCGTATCATGAACCCGACCACGGCAGTGCTGGAGCAACGTGTGGCAGCGCTCGAAGGCGGGATTGGTGCGCTGGCACTGGCCTCGGGGATGGCTGCAATTACCTATACCATTCAGACCCTGGCCGAAGCCGGCGATAATATTGCATCAGTTTCAACCCTGTATGGCGGTACCTACAACCTGTTCGCACATACGTTGCCCAAACAGGGCGTCGAAGTCCGTTTCTTTGATTATCAGAACCCGGAAGCCTTACGCGAACTAATTGATGACAAAACCAAACTGGTTTTTGTGGAATCCATTGGTAATCCGCTCGGCAATATTATTGATTTAGAAGCCATCTCCCAAATTGCGCATGAATATGGCATTCCGGTGGTGGTGGATAACACGGTGGCCACACCGGTGCTGCAAAAATCCTTTGATTTTGGTGCCGATATTGTGGTGCATTCACTGACCAAATATATTGGCGGCCATGGCACTTCGATTGGTGGAATTATTGTCGATAGCGGTAAATTCCCGTGGGGTAAATATCCTGAACGTTTTAAATCTCTAAATACCCCTGACCCAAGCTATCACGGGGTGAATTATGTCGAAGCCTTGGGCGAAGCGGCCTTTATTGCCCGCGCCCGCGTGGTGCCGCTACGCAATACTGGTGCAGCGATTAGCCCACATAATGTTTTCCTGATTCTACAAGGACTGGAAACCTTAAGCCTGCGCATGGAACGTCATACCGAAAATGCCCAAAAAGTGGCGGAATATTTGCAGCAGCACCCTAAAGTGAAATGGGTCAATTACGCCGGCTTAAAAGATCATCCACAACATGCGCTGGCGCAAAAATATGTTAAAGGCAAACCCTCTGCGATTCTGTCTTTTGGTGTGCAAGATGGCCGTGAAGGCGGTACCCGTTTTATTGATGCGCTGCAACTGTTTACCCGTTTAGTCAATATTGGCGATGCCAAGAGTCTGGCCTGCCACCCGGCTACCACCACCCATCGACAATTAAATGATGAAGAACTGAAAGCAGCGGGTGTAAGTGAAGATATGGTACGCCTGTCAATTGGCATTGAACATATTGATGATTTGATTGCTGATCTGGAGCAGGCGCTGGCTAGCGTTTAATTATTGCAATTTCACGACAAACGGTCTGCTTTTGCGCTGCAATGGCAGACTTTTGCTTTTTAAACATAGAAACAAGGACTTGCTTTGTCGAAAAATTTTAAGCAGAATTTACCAAGCAACCAAAACACCCCATTAGAGCAATTACTCTAAAATAACTTTCAATTTCAAGCACTTATTTTATAGCTTTTTTTTAAACTTCGGTTATTATAATGCCCATCATAACAGCCCGAACCAATGAGATTGGGCGCAAAAATTCAAATAACAAAGACCATTGAGTCTGATCTTTTAATCAAGCAGGGATACGAGTGTGAAGGCAAAACTAGAGAAACTTTTCAAGAAAAAAGTAAATGGAAAAACCGTACTGATTACCGGTGCATCCAGTGGTATCGGACTGACCACCGCTTATCGTCTGGCAGAAGCGGGAGCGCATGTGCTGCTGGTGGCACGTACCCAGGAAACCCTGGAGCAGGTCAAAGCAGAGATTGAAGCCAAAGGCGGCAAAGCATCTATTTTCCCGTGTGATTTAAATGATTGGGAAGCCATTGACCAGACTTCAAAAGATATTTTAGCGTCTGTCGATCATATTGATATTTTAGTTAACAATGCCGGACGTTCAATCCGTCGTGCCGTGCATGAATCTTTAGACCGTTTCCACGATTTTGAACGCACCATGCAGCTGAATTATTTTGGTGCAGTGCGTCTGGTGATGAATATTCTGCCACAAATGATGGTACGTCGTAGCGGCCAGATTATTAACATCAGCTCGATTGGCGTATTGGCCAATGCGACCCGTTTCTCGGCTTATGTTGCCTCTAAAGCCGCATTGGATGCTTTTAGCCGCTGTCTATCGGCCGAAGTACATTCACACAATATTGCAATTACCTCCATTTATATGCCGCTGGTGCGCACTCCAATGATCGCACCGACCAAGATGTATAAATATGTCCCTACCCTTTCACCAGAACAGGCTGCCGATTTAATCTGCTATGCCATTGTTAAACGTCCGAAAAAAATTGCCACGCATTTAGGCCGTTTGGCTTCAATTACTTATGCGATTGCACCGGATATTAATAACAAGCTGATGTCGATTGGTTATAACCTGTTCCCAAGTTCATCGGCTTCGGTGGGTCAGCCACAAAAGCTGAACTGGGTACAAAAAGCGTATGCCCGTTTGTTCCCGGGTGAACACTGGTAAAACAATCCTTTTAAAGACCTGTCTAATGACAGGTCTTTTTATGTTATAAAACCCCTCATTTTGAACAGTTAAAGTAAGACTATGCGGACCTTTTCCCTTATTCTGCAATATGGGTGTTTTGCCTTTGCCCTGTTTCTGGGCTATCAGGTGGCGATGGCGCTATATCATCAGGATTATGAGCTGATGGAATTGATTGCCGATGTGGGCACGATTCTGATCTGTATTGATTTAGGTGTGTTTTTATTTTCCAGTAAAGCTGCCAATAAGCTGAGTTTGCAGGAATATGCCAAACAGCTGGAACAGCCGCCTACGCCACTGGTGAGTTTTACCCGCAAGCTGGGGCATTTGGGCATTATGCTGATTTTATGTAGCTGGATTGTGCCGATGGTCAATTAAATAGGGCAATAAAAAAACCTCCCAATTGGGAGGTTTTTTTAAGAGCTAAAGATTACTTCGAACCTTTAATCCCGGCTTGCAATAACAATGCACCCAAACCACCAATCTTATTGTCTTGTGGTTTTGCCGCTTGTGGCTTTTTGCCCTGCGGACGATCACCCTGCGGACGCGCCTGTTGCGGACGTTTACCCTGCGGCTTACGTTCAGTACGCTGTTCGTTTTGGTCACGGCGTGGCTGACGTGGTGCTTTCGCTGCTGCAGCACCTTCCGGACGCATCGACAGGTTCACACGGTTACGCTCAACATCTACCGTTAAAACACGTACTTGGACAATTTGACCCGGTTTCACCACTTTATGCGGATCAGACACGAATTCATTGGCCAGTTCAGAAATATGGACTAAACCGTCCTGATGCACACCGACATCCACAAAGGCACCGAAGTTGGTGACATTGGTGACCACACCTTCTAGCTGCATGCCTTCAGACAATTGTGATACTTCAGTAATATCATCACGGAATTTAGCGGTACGGAATTCCGGACGCGGGTCACGGCCCGGCTTTTCAAGTTCGCTCAGCACGTCCTGAATGGTTGGTAAACCAAACTGGTCATCCACAAACTCTTCTGCATTGACCTGACGGATAATTTCAGTATTGCCAATAATATCTTTGACTGTGGTCGCTTTGGCTTCGACAATTTTAGACACCAGCGCATACGACTCCGGGTGCACCGCAGAGGCATCTAAAGGCTCAGAACCATTTTGAATACGCAAGAAACCTGCCGCCTGTTCAAAAGTACGCTCACCTAAACGTGGCACTTTTTTCAGGGCCTGACGATTATCAAAACGGCCATTTTCCTTACGGAAGTCCACGATTTGCTGGGCAATTGATTTGTTCAGACCAGCGATATAACCCAGAATTGCTGCAGATGCCGTATTCACATCCACACCCACCGAGTTCACACAGTCTTCCACCACCGCTTCCAGGGTTTTGGCCAAACCAGTCTGGTTCACATCGTGTTGATACTGACCCACACCAATTGATTTCGGATCAATTTTCACCAGCTCTGCCAATGGATCTTGTAAACGACGGGCAATGGATACTGCACCGCGAATCGACACATCCAGTTCTGGAAGTTCTTGTGAAGCCAGTTCAGAAGCTGAATAAACCGAAGCACCGGCTTCAGACACTGATACACGGGTCAGTTTCAGGTCGCTGTTCGCGGCCATCATTTCAGCCACTAACGCTTCAGTTTCACGGCTTGCGGTACCGTTACCAATCGCGATTAAATCGACGTTAAATTCACGGCAAAGACGCGCCAGTTCCGTTAATGAACCGGCTTTATCATCTTTTGGTGCAAATGGATAAATAGTGCTGTGCGCCAATACATCGCCTGATTCATTCACTACCGCCAGTTTCACACCAGTACGGATGCCCGGGTCAACGCCCAGCGTCGTACGTGCGCCAGCAGGTGCAGACAGCAGCAGATGACGGAGATTTTCAGCAAACACCTGCATTGCTTCTGCTTCAGCCGCCAGACGTTTTTCAGTCAGTAAGGAATGCTCAATGGTCGGGCGAACTTTACCCAGCCAGAACAGTTTTGCGGTCTGCTTTAAATAGTCCTGACGCGCTTGTGGCTGCACGGCATCTAAATTGTATTCGGTTTCAATACGTGCCAGTGGTGCTTCATCTTCACCATCAACTTTTAAGCCCAGCACGTTTTCCTGACGGCCGCGCAGCATGGCCAGCAAACGGTGCGATGGTACTTTGTTCAGGCTTTCAGAGAAATCGAAGTAATCACGGAATTTTTTACCAACTTCTTTTTTCTCATCACTGGCCACCAGACTTTTCAGCACGGCGGTTTTGGCGAAGGTTGCTTTCAGTTCTGTGGTGAGTGCAATATTTTGCGCCCAGTCATCAATTAAAATGTGCTGAATGGCATCGAGCTGGCTTTCCAGGTCTGGATAATCTTCATGGCTAAAGCCGGCAAGCGCTTCTACTGGATCAATCGCTTCTGCAAAGATTTTCTCTGCGATTGGACCCAAGCCGGCTTCTTTGGCTTTAAAAGATTTGCTGGTACGTTTTGGACGGTACGGCGCGTAAATTTCTTCTAAGGCATTTTTAGTTTCAGCCGCATTCACACGTGCCAATAAATCATCAGATAATTTATTTTGTTCTTTTAGTGATTCAATCACTTTTTCACGGCGTTCAAACAAATCACGCAAATACGCTAAACGTGTATCGAGCTGGCGAAGTTGCGTATCGTCTAAGCCCTGCGTTACTTCTTTACGGTAACGTGCAATAAAAGGAACACTGGCACCTTCATCAATGAGTTTGATGGCAGCTTCTACCTGATTTGGACGTACGGCAAGTTCTTTTGCCAACTGCTGAACTAAGTCAGTCATCGTGTTTGATCCCACAAGGATAAGTACTAAATGGCATGATTATAAAGACCAGGCCCATAAAATCCACAATTGTTTTATGAAATTTACAGATGGCGATTCTTGCCAATTCGCAGATATTTCACATTTTTGTGGTAAATTCATCATTTCAGGGCCTTTTCTTCCCCAAATTGTGGGATTTATCTTCTATCATAGATGTATATATTTGGTATCTATGTCTTGATTTTAACTGCAATATTTGTTGCTTTAGAGCATAGTCAAGGCATACAGATGAATCGTATACTCAAAGTCAGTGAAAGCTTTGCATACGACCACAATAAAGAATAAAGGAGCACATCATGAGTTTAGTTGTACCTGCTGAAAATACAGATGCCGTACATACCGAAACTGACCGCGTTGAACGCATTCTCGTTGTCGATGATGATGTGCGTTTGCGTACGCTGTTACAGCGTTTTCTGGAAGATAAAGGTTTCGTGGTCAAAACTGCCCATGATGCTACGCAAATGGATCGCCTGTTACAACGCGAGCTGTTTTCCCTGATCGTGCTCGATTTCATGCTGCCGGTTGAAGATGGCCTGAGCATTTGCCGCCGTTTACGCCAGTCCAGTATTGATACGCCAATTATCATGCTGACCGCACGCGGCAGCGACTCAGACCGTATTGCCGGCCTTGAAGCAGGTGCCGATGACTATCTGCCAAAACCGTTTAACCCGAATGAACTGTTAGCGCGTATTCGTGCCGTATTACGCCGTCAGGTACGTGAAGTCCCAGGCGCACCAAGCCAGCAGATGGAAGTGGTCAGCTTTGGACCGTGGGCGCTGGATCTTTCGACCCGCACCCTGACCCGTGAAGGTCAAGTCGTGACTTTAACTACAGGTGAGTTCGCAGTGTTAAAAGCGCTGGTACAACATCCTCGTGAACCGCTCACCCGCGACAAGCTGATGAATCTGGCGCGTGGCCGTGAATGGGGTGCAATGGAACGTTCGATTGATGTGCAAGTGTCTCGCTTACGCCGCCTGATTGAAGAAAACCCGGCACGTGCGCGTTATATTCAAACGGTATGGGGTGTGGGTTATGTCTTTGTTCCAGATGGTGCGGAATAAAGCTCACTCATCGAATCTATGACGGAGTCTTACGGTCTATTCCCCACTGATGGGATACAACCTGCGGTTCGCCTTACTTTTGTTTCGGCAAAAGTAAGCAAAACCATTGTCATCCGCAAAACTCGGCAAATTCCGTCATTTCAACCAATATTTCGCAGAAACATAAGTAATTTACTTGAGTCCTGCCTCAAACAGTTGCGGATGACCTAACGCGTATCCAATTTTGGGGGAGAACTTTCCCTTTTTAAAAAGGACTCATTGTGAAACTCGACCCCATCGATCCACAAGACTTTACCGACTTTGAAACCTATTCAGAACGCAAACGCACGCCGTGGGAACGCTTTCTTGATAAAATCAAACCGCGCTCGGCTGCCATGCGGACCACCGTGCTGGTGTTGTTTGTGGTGATTTTCAGTCTGTTTATGTCACTATGGTTCTTTTGGCGTACCCTGTATCTGCCGGAAATCCAGCAACATGCCCGTTATCTGGCAGTTGAACTGGAAATTCTAAACAATCCGGAATTACGGATTTTCCATAATGATGCCGAAGTCGATGTGGATGCCTGGCTAAAAAACCGGGTCGGGATTGAATACATTACCGATCCCAAGGAATATCCGAATGTCCGTGACAAGGTTATTGCCGAATTCTTTACCCGACAAATCGAGAAAAAACTGGCCAATGAACTCAAAGCCGATGATGTAACCGTGTATTTCCAGTTCAAGCCCAGCCCACGTATCTGGATTCAAACGCCGGAAATGAACGGCCACTGGGTTCGTGAACCATTAAAAACCTATGCCAACTACAGCCCGGAACTGGTGTTTGGCTGGCTGCTCGGCATTCCACTGCTGTCTGCGATTATTATTCTGACCTTGGTGCGTCAGCTGAACCGGCCATTACGCCGTTTGCAGGAAGCGGCCAACACCTATAGTCAAACCGGCAAAGCGCCTTATTTAGAAACCAACCACGGCCCACTGGAAATCCGTCAGGTGAATCAGGCTTTTAACCAGATGATTTTTACCCTGGAACAGACCGAGCGTGACCGCCGGATTATGCTGGCCGGAATTTCGCATGACCTGCGCACGCCTCTGACCCGGATTCGCCTGAGTGCAGAAATGATGCCGGATGAAGACTTTTTAAAAGAAGGCCTGATTTACGATGTCGAAGATATGGACGCCATTTTGGACCAGTTCATTTCCTATATGCGTGATGGCTCGGATGAAGAACTGCAAGATACCGATTTAAATGCCTTGTTACAGGAACTGGTGATCCAGTTTAAACCGCTGGACATTCGCTTTAGCCCGGAAGAATTACCGATTTTGCAGGCACGCAGCCTGTCGCTGAAACGTTTAATTGGCAACCTGATTAACAATGCCAAACGTTATGGCACCGAACCGATTGAGCTGTCTGCCAAGGTGCAGGAACAGTTTATCTGCATTAGTGTGGCCGATCATGGTGAAGGTATTCCTGAAGATCAGATTGAATCTTTAATGCAGCCTTTTGTGCGTGGGAATGCCGCACGTACCGTCCAAGGTAGCGGTTTAGGTCTGGCCATTGTGAAACGGATTGTCGATATTCACCAAGGCGAGCTGATTATTCGCAATCGCGAGCACGGTGGACTGGAAGTCATCATCTCTTTACCGCTGCCCGAACAGCCAGATGATGAAAAAAACAACAGCAGCACCCTAGAAAAAATTAAGCAAAGTATTACAGAACATTTCTAAATCATGCTTAAACATTGATCAATCAGTTCTTGGTGAAGATTTGGCTTTTAATTTTTATTATTGAATTTTCAATAAGATAAAAAGCATCAAATATATTTATACCTGCATTTTTTGAAAAAATTAGACCTTAGCCTAACAGGTATGCAAAATGGCTTTTTTGATGGGTACAATCGCCATCAGTTCTGATTTTTCAAACGAGAGTAAACCATGTCCCTAGATCGCATCCGTTTAGCTTCCCTACATGACAAGGTTATGAGTGCGGAGCAAGCTGCTCAATTCATCCAAGACGGTATGACTGTTGGTATGAGTGGCTTTACACGTGCCGGTGAAGCGAAAGCTGTTCCTTTGGCTTTAGTGAAACAAGCACAAGCGAATCCTCTAAAAATTACATTAATTACTGGTGCGAGCTTAGGGAACGATCTCGACAAACAACTGACTGAAGCCGGTGTACTAGCACGTCGTCTGCCTTTCCAAGTGGATAACACTTTACGTAAAGCCATCAACAAAGGCGAAGTCATGTTCATCGATCAGCACTTGTCTGAAACAGTTGAGCAAATGCGTAACCAGCAGCTGAAAAAGCCAGATGTAGCGGTAATTGAAGCCGTTGCAATTACTGAAGATGGCGGCATCGTGCCAACCACTTCTGTAGGTAACTCTGCAAGCTTTGCAATTTTTGCTGAAAAAGTCATTGTTGAAATCAACACCAACTTAAGCCCGGCGTTTGAAGGCTTACACGACATTTATATCCCGACCTATCGTCCTACCCGTCAACCAATTCCGTTGACCAAAGTTGACGAGCGTATCGGTACTCAAGCAATTAACATCGATCCTGCAAAAATCGTTGGTATCGTATTTAACAGCGAATTACATGACTCTCCATCAACTGTCACTGCACCAGATGACGAGACTCAATCAATTGCCAACCACTTGATCGCATTCTTTGAAAAAGAAGTAGCTGAAGACCGTTTACCGAAAAACCTCGGTCCTTTACAAGCAGGTATTGGTTCAATCGCTAACGCAGTATTGACCGGCTTGAAAGAATCAAACTTCGAAGACCTGATCATGTACTCAGAAGTACTGCAAGACTGTACTTTCGAACTGATTGATGCCGGTAAAATGAAGTTCGCTTCAGGTTCATCTATTACCCTGTCTGCGAAATACGGCGAGAAAGTATTTAACAACCTGGAACAGTACAAAGACAAATTAGTTCTGCGTCCACAGGAAATTTCAAACCACCCTGAACTGGTACGTCGTTTAGGTATTATCGGCATCAACACTGCGCTTGAATTCGATATCTACGGTAACGTGAACTCCACTCACGTATGCGGCACCAAAATGATGAACGGTATTGGTGGTTCAGGTGACTTCGCGCGTAACGCACACCTGGCCATCTTCGTGACCAAGTCTATTGCCAAAGGTGGCGACATTTCATCTGTTGTTCCATTTGCATCACACATTGACCATGCAGAACACGACGTTGACATTCTGGTGACTGAACAGGGTCTTGCCGATCTTCGTGGTCTGGCACCGCGTGAGCGCGCTCGTGCGATTATCGACAACTGTGCACACCCAATGTACCGTGATGCATTAAACGACTACTTCGACCGCGCATGTGCAAAAGGCGGCCACACTCCTCACCTGTTACGTGAAGCGTTGGCTTGGCACAGCAACTTCGAAGAAAATGGTCACATGCTGGCCCAAGAAGCAGCGGTAAAAACGGCTTAATCTCGGCCTGAATCAGATCTAAAAAAACGCTCCTCTGGAGCGTTTTTTTATGGCTGGACAGTTTCCCCTGTCACGTCATCTATTATCGGGTCGGGTTGCGTAACTGTGAGCTAATATCGGGGAACAAGCTATTGCCCAGATTCATCTCATAATCGACCACGCCCAACGAAACATTGGGTAAATCAAGCTGGATCTGTCCATCCGGGCCACGAAATGGCGCCAGCAGGGTTTCCAGGCCACGTAGCGGGTTATCCGACTGCAGACCGGCGGCAATCGCCAGAATATGCTGCTGCAACGCGGGAGAAAGGTGATCCATATTGACCGGTTCTTTGGCCGGCATGGTAATGAGAACAGGCGGGTCCGGGTCAATGACCCGGTTTTGAGTGTCCTGCTGAATTTGCATGATCCGGTGCTGTAATGCCTTACGCTTTGCACGATCTTCCTGATACGGAATAAAGCCCACTTCCTGACGTAGTTCAGGTTCTGCCATGACCTGAAGCGTTGCTAGACGCTCGGGTTGCGCCCAGACCGACGTTGAGCCGATTCCCAGCATAATCATTACAGTCGAGGAGAACATCTGAAAGCGCGTCATACACGGCCTCCTGAACAGTAATGAAACATGTCTCTCTATTAAGCGCCAGAATGCAATCTTATTCAGCAGGATTCGTGTTATTGAGCTGTTATTAGCGTAACACTGCTCCTGATTTGATAGCCAATCAATCCTGAAGATGAAAGATGAAAGATGAAAGATGAAAGATGAAAGATGAAAGATGAAAGATGAAAGATGAAAGATGAAAGATCATGCTGCCATTTTTAAATGCCATAAAAAAAAGCCCCTGCAATGCAGGGGCTTTTTGAATATGGTGGCGAGACCCAGGATCGAACTGGGGACACACGGATTTTCAATCCGTTGCTCTACCAACTGAGCTATCACGCCGATGCCGTGTATTAAGCCGCATCTGGGGAAATTAGTCAATATAAATCATGACATTTTTATTTAATCGAGTATTTTTTACCCAAAAAAAATCCCTGATGGGATCAGGGATTGAAAACGTTTAAACGTTTGAATATGGTGGCGAGACCCAGGATCGAACTGGGGACACACGGATTTTCAATCCGTTGCTCTACCAACTGAGCTATCACGCCGATGACGCGTATTAAACAATCTCCGCCCGGTGCCGTCAAGCAGCTTTTGCATAAATTCAAGTATTTGTTTACTTTTACAGCATTTTGTACGCTGTCTGCTTATTTTTTAAGTGAAACGCCCATGATTCCAGTCATTTGCAGGCCAGCAGATAAAAAAAGAGAGGCGATTAGCCATTGCTGTCCCACAATTTTTCACAAGAGGAAGCTCATTTGAGCTTCCTCTTGTTTTATGGGTATTTTATCGGGTGAAAATAAAGCTTTTAAAGTTCTGCTTTCAAACAAATTCACTTGAATTATTCTGAGTAAACGTTGAACTGTCCAACCTGTTTTTCCTAAATGTCGAGCGAAACTCACCAATAAATAGGCGATCATCGCAATCCAGATTTGTGTCTGAATTGCGTTCCTGCTGCGGCCTAGAAACGCTTTTAATTTGAGATTCTGCTTAATCGCCTTAAAGAACAGCTCAACTTTCCAACGATCTTTATAAATCGCCGCAATGGTGGAGGCGGCTAAATGAAAGTTATTGCTGAGAAAGCTAAAGTGCTTGCCACTTTGCTGATCTCTATATTCAATTCTTCTTAACACTGGGGCTTTTCTTTTTAGGGCATGTGCGCTATTCAGCTGAATGGTTTCATCTTTTAGAATACCTTTGGATTCAAGCACTGGATGTTGCTGGATCACCTGATACACAGATTTAGGCCTAAAACGTGTGACAAATCCAATGTTTTGAGCAGTCAGATTTGCATACCATTGGTAATCGACATAGCCTTTATCAAAAACTACAATGCTGCCAGCAGGAAACTGGAATTTGCGGCCTTGTACCATGTCATTTTCTTTGCCATTTTCAACTGCAACAAACTCAGGAATATCATTGCTGTGATTCAATCCTATACTGAGTTTCATGCTGGCTTTTGAGTCGTGAACTTTGGCCCATTCACATAAGGAAAGCGACAGGTCAATATGACTGGCATCCAAGGAATACAAGGGATTCTTAAAGCGAAATTTATGAGCTACTTTTGAGTGTTCATAGTATTTAAGCAACTTGTAAAATAGCTGTTGATACAAGGCAGCAGGCTGCTGCTCATTGATTCGTGCCAGCGTGCTTCGGGGAATAGACTTTGCTCCGAGATGACTCAGCTTTTCCTGTTGGCACTCCAAATTGGATTGAATATCTCTCAGACTTTGCCTACAAGAGAATTGAGACATCAATATGGCAATAAACTGATCCCACCGGGAAGCCGCTCTAAATTTCTGTCCAACATGGTGTACTTTAGCAAGTTGTTCAAAATCCTGTCGCACAACAGGTTTAATTAGCTCATGAAATACGGTATTCTGATGTGACAAAACCTGAATCCTGGTCGTTAAAGTGTTTGTTTGCACTCATATTTTAACTGTTAGGACTCAGGTTTTTTTATTTAAAGCAAACTATGGGACAGCAGTGGGCGATTAGCCTCTCTTGAATTTCATTTTAACTCGCTTAGAGCTTGTCCAGATGCGCCAGACAGCGGTGAATTGCGCCACAGCCCGGTTCAAACTGATTCACGCCTTTGGCTTCTTCCATGCGGCAGACTTCACTGACCAGACGCTCGGCCACACCGCGACCACGATTGGCCGGATGCACCACAATATATTCCAGGGTCCTGCTTTCGCCCTGCCCGGTACACCAAATTGCACCAATTAATTTTGTATTAAATTCTGCGGTATAAAGTAGGGTATACTGGTTCAGATGTTGCTCGAGTTGCTCTACCGCATCCTGGCCATCACCAAACTCTGGACTGGTGTCATACAGTCGCTCAAGCTGGCTGCGCACTTCATTATTTTCCAGTGAAGTATAAGCATGTACGGTAATAGGCATTGATTAACCCTCCTGAGCAATCTAATATGCTGGGACTTCGTCGCAGCGAAACATTTTTACATCCATCATTTTTAACGTTTTTTGAGGAACGTGTCCATGACAGAGCGTATCAGTGAAGTGGTAAGAAACACTAACGAAACCAAAATTCGAGTTCGTTTAAACCTCGACGGTACCGGTCAAGGCACACTCAACACTGGTATTCCATTTTTAGACCATATGATTGATCAAATCAAGCGACACGGTTTGTTTGATATTGATATTCATTGTGATGGCGATCTGGAAATTGATGACCACCATACCGTAGAAGACTGTGGTATTACCCTGGGTCAGGCCTTTGCACAGGCACTGGGCGATAAAAAAGGCTTAAAGCGTTATGGTCACTTCTATGCCCCACTCGATGAATCTTTAAGCCGTGCCGTGGTGGATTTATCTGGTCGTCCGGGCCTGTTTATGGATGTGCCATTTACTCGCGCCACCATTGGCCGTTTTGATGTCGATTTATTCTCTGAATTCTTCCAGGGCTTTGTGAACCACTCGCTAATGACCGTACACATCGACAACCTGAAAGGCAAAAACAGCCACCACCAGATTGAAAGCGTGTTTAAAGCCTTTGCGCGCGCACTGCGTATGGCCTGTGAAATTGATCCACGTGCTGCAAATACTGTGGCATCGACCAAAGGTACCCTGTAATGACCCGTATTGCCCTTCTTGATTATGGCATGGGGAATTTGCACTCTGCCGCCAAAGCTTTGGAACACGTCGGTGCTACGGTGGATGTCACCAATGACCCGAAACTGATTGCCCAGGCCGATAAAATCGTGTTTCCGGGTGTCGGCGCCATGCGCGACTGTATGCAAGGCATGCATGAAGCCGGGATCGATGAGGTCGTGCGTCAGGCGGTGTTTAATAAACCGGTACTGGCCATTTGTGTGGGTATGCAGGCGCTGATGCAACATTCCGAAGAAAATGGCGGTGCCGATGCACTGGGTATTTTTGAAGGGGTGGTAAAACGCTTCCCGGAGGTTGAAGGTCTAAAAGTGCCACACATGGGCTGGAACCAGGTGCATCAGGTTGACCCGAGCCATCCAATGTGGAACAACATTGAACAGGATGCACGTTTCTATTTCGTGCACAGCTTCTATGTCGAGCCGAAAGACAGCACAATTGTGGCAGCGACCTGTGACTATGGGCTGCAATTCTGTACCGCCCTGCACAAAGACAACCTGTTCGCGACCCAGTTCCACCCGGAAAAAAGCCATACTGCTGGTCTGCAACTGTTAAAGAACTTTGTCGACTGGAAGATTTAACACCCTTCCTCTGTTGCGCAAGATGTATAAAGCCGGGTTCGTCCCGGCTTTGTTTTCACCTATTTTTTATTTCTTTCTTTTTTAAGCAATTTTTAGTAATATTTGACTTCTTTTTATACAACTCAATAAAAATAAAACAGGTAATTCAAAAATGCATAGCACCACTCATACCCAACACATCACGACACAAGATTCGGCACTCAGCGCGGCGGGGCGTTTTGGACGTTTCTCCTATCTGGCCTGGAACTGCCTGATTGCACTGTTAATGATTCCGGTTTTTCTGGTTTTGACCCTGCTCTTTCCCGGGCTGATGAATATTGATCCTGCTGGCGGCATTTCGCTCACCCCGCTGGTGCTGGGCGCACTGATTTATCTGGGGGTGTTATATCTGATGTTTATTTTCACCATCCGCCGTCTGCATGACCGTAACCATACCGGCTGGCTATCGTTACTGATGCTGGTTCCAGTGGCCAACCTGTTGCTGATGCTGTATCTGTTTTTCGCCCCGGGTGATCAACGTGTTAACAGCTATGGTCCACCACGTGCTACGGCTGGCTGGGAAGCGGCGCTGGCCTGGATTTATATTATTCTGTTGGTACTGCTATTTGCTTTTGCCATTTTTGGTGCAGTACTGGCCTAAAAGGTCCCGCTTGCTTAAAATAAGGCCTGACAATTCAGGCCTTATTTTTATCGCCAGCCCAAGGAAAAGATGGCATGAGCTTATCTTCAACATCACCCCATATGCCCTCTTCCAGTCAGCTGGAAAAGCTGCCGCGCTTTCAAAGTCTGTCACCCTCTAAAATTCATCTGATTCAAACGCTGGCCGAATGTCAGCACTATGCGCATGAGCTGAGTATTGCGGCGGTACTCGGCTTTGATTCTGAATCCAAACCAATTTTTAAAAGCGGCGAAGTGTCGGATGGCCCGCACCTGATTCAGCTGGCGACGCTAGATCGGGCCTATCTGTTTCAGATGAATGAGGAAATCTGGAGCTTTCTTAAGCCAATCTTCGCCAATCGTGACCAAATTAAAGTCGGCTTTGGCCTGAAAAATGATGCCCATCTGTTTCGTAAAAAAGGCGTGGAACTGAACAGTGTGCTGGAACTGTCCAAATGCTTTCACAGCTTTGGCTTTAAAAACCCGGTCGGATTAAAACATGCCATGGCGCTGCTGTTTCAGGTCTATTTTCCCAAAAGCAAACGGCTCAGCACCTCGAATTGGGCCAATCCGGTATTAAGCACAGCACAAATGGAATATGCCGCCGCCGATGCTTATGCCCCGGTCCTGGTTTTTGAAGAATTGTTGCGTTTGGGCCTGTTGCCGAAACAGATTCCCAATACCTCGCTCAAACTCAGAATCCGGCCATCTAAAACCCCGCCCTAAACCGCTTTGAAGATCAAGCTACACAGGCCGCCCGATTTTCCTGATCTCCCTATTTACCGCCTGACACAGCACAGGCTGTTTTTGTTTTTGCATGCAAATATGGCATTTAGAAAATTTTCGTTTATTGCTAAGATGGGCGGCAAGAAATTTAACCGATGAAGCAAGGAGCGAAAGCATGCTGATCATCCCTGCAATTGACCTGAAAGATGGAAAATGTGTCCGTTTAAAACAAGGTCGTATGGAAGACGATACCGTATTTTCTGATGATCCGGTGGCCACTGCACAGCATTGGGTCAATGAAGGTGCGCGTCGCTTGCATCTGGTCGACTTAAATGGCGCTTTTGCAGGTACCCCAATCCATAAACCGGTGGTCGAGGCCATTGCCAAGGCACAGCCAGACCTGCCAATTCAGATTGGTGGCGGTATTCGCTCATTTGAAACCATTGAACACTACCTCGATGCAGGCGTATCTTTTGTGATTATTGGCACCAAAGCCGTTCAAGAGCCAGAATTTGTCGAACAAGCCTGCAAAAAATTCGCCGGGCATATCATTGTCGGCATTGATGCCATGAATGGCATGGTCGCGACCGATGGCTGGGCCAACGTGACTGAAGTGAAAGCCACCGATCTGGCCAAACGTTTTGCCGATGCCGGTGTCTCCAGCATTGTGTATACCGACATTGCCCGTGACGGCATGATGCAAGGCGTAAACGTCGAGCAGACTGTCAATCTGGCGCAATATTCAGGTTTACCAGTGATTGCTTCAGGCGGCGTGACCAATCTGGATGATGTCCGTAACTTAAAAGGCCAACCGGGCATTTTAGGTGCGATTACCGGTCGTGCCATTTATGAAGGCAGCCTGAATTTGCGTGAAGCGCAATTGCTGCTGGATGAGCAAGCCCTCTAAGTGCTGCTGTCAGAAAGAGGTCTTCGGGCCTCTTTTTTTATGCCCTCACCGGGTTGATGTCTTTTTTCGAATACTCGCTGATCTGCCATGTCTGATGCCCCTGTGAACCTTAAAACCACACTTAACAGCAAAGCGCCACAACTGGCCCTGATCATGATTACCATGCTCTGGGGCGGTACCTTTGTGGCAGTCAAGCTGGCGCTGAATTATGCCAGCCCGATGTTTTTTGTCGGCTGCCGTTTTGCCGCCGCTGCACTGGCAGTCGCACTGATTTCGCTGCCGCATTTACGCGCTGTGCAAGCCAAAGAACTCTGGGCCGGCGCATTGATTGGGGCCAGCCTGACCGTCGGTTATGGTACGCAAACCGTAGGGCTGCAGACCATCAGCAGTAGCGAATCGGCATTTTTAACCGCGTTATATGTGCCGCTGGTGCCGATCTTACTGTGGCTGCTGTTCCGGAAACGGCTGCATATCATGATCTGGCTGGGCGCTAGCTGTGCCTTTATCGGGCTGGTTTTACTGACCGGCAATGGTTTGGGGCAGCTACAGCTGAGTTTTGGTCAGCTGATTACCCTGCTCGGCGCCATTGCGATTGCACTGGAAATTATCCTGATCAGCCATTTTGCCGGACGGGTCAATCTGCAACGGGTCACGGTGATTCAACTGCTGTTCGCCTCCCTGTTTGCCTTTCTTGCCATGCCACTGGTCGGTGAGCAGCAACTGCCACAATTTTCCTGGATGCTGCTGCTCTTGGCTGGCGGTTTAGGTCTGGCCAGTGCACTGGTTCAGCTGGTGATGAACTGGGCGCAGCGCGCAGTCAGCCCGGCACAGGCGGCAATTATTTATGCCGGAGAACCGGTATGGGCTTCGCTATTTGGCCGTCTGGCCGGCGAGCGTTTACCGTTTATGGCTTTAGTCGGTGGTTTTCTGGTGGTGCTGGGCGTGATTATCAGTGAATGGAAACCAAAATTTCTGCGTCAGAAACAGCAGCACACGCCATCAGCGAGCGATCTTCCGGACTAAATTTTGGGAAGATCGGTCTGATGATTCAGATATTTAAGAATACATCGGCTCATTATCATTCAGGCGCATAATACCGCGAATAGCCCGATAGACAATCCACAGCCAAGACAGGCCAATCACCGCCAGACAGAAGGCCGAAGCACCAAAAATGACCTGGGCAAAGCGGTTCGGGTCTTCATCAATAAAGAAAATAAAAAAGAACGGCACAAAGGCCACAATATTCCAGAACAGATACCACCAGAAGCTGCGAATTTGCCAAGTAAAGTGGCTTTCAAAAATCGAACCGCGTACCGCGCCGCGTTTTACATAATTGATGATTAGCGCGACGATTGCTAGCAAGCCGGCACTAAAAATCGCCACGATATACAGAAGATACAGAATAAAAGTCAGACTACGATTCGGGTCACGGTCAATGGAAGTATTCATATTGTTGTCCTGCACTCCCCGCCCCGCTATGCTCAGAGCGTCAACAGATTAAAAGGAGAAATAAACCATAAAATCAAAAGAATATTTAAGCCAATTGTACAAAAATAAATTTTACGAAAAGGTTGTTTTTGTGTTTTATGTCGCATTTTTTCCTGTGCCAGCCAGGCCGCCGGCCAGCCCCCCAGAGCCGAAACCAGATGCAGGCTCTGTTCCGGAATCCGGCGGTGACCGAGTTGGGCCGCTTCCTTGTCTTGTGCATACAGCCAATAGCTGAGTGCATTCATCAGGCTGATCAATAACAGCAGCAGGCCGTGCAATAAACCGGTCAAGGTCAGTACCGCCAGCACGAGAATATAGGCCACACACAGGATTTGCATAGCCGGACGTTTGGCCGCAGGACGCTGCCGCGGCTTGCTCACCACATCAGCACGCGGCTTGACCTGCGAGGCTTTTAAATACACCACCTGCTGGGCCCGATAGCGGCCGCGTTCATCTAGAATGACCTGATAATCCAGTGCACAACCGACAATCGGGCGCGGCCCCGGACGGGCAAAATCCTTGATATGCAAAAATACGCGGTCTTTGTCCGGATCATTGGGCTGAATAAAGCCATAGCCCTTGTCATCAAACCATTCAATTAACCGGCCCTGATCGCGCATTTCCCTACCCTTTATGTTTAAGCTGTGACGAACTTTAAGCGTTCAATCAACATATTACGCATCTCGAGCGGATTTTTCTGCAAAATTGCGTCACCGCTGCGTCCTTGCAAAGCATTTTTTTGTGCCACCTGTAAACGCATCATCCAGAAACGGCCAGCAGCCATTGCCAGATACAGCTCCAGACAGGCTTTTTCATCTTCGGTTAAAGGACGAATGCGGTCATAGGCTTTTAAAAAGGCCATGGCTTTGTCTTCATTCAGGCTGACCTGCGGATACTCAGTACAGAAGTCATTTAAGGTAATGGCAATATCAAACAGCCATTCATCCTGATTCAGCTCGTAAAAATCCAGAATGCCCTGCAGCTGATCGCCTTCAAACAGGGTATTATCGCGGAATAAATCAGAATGGATAAACCCTTTTGGACGGTCCGGATAAATCGCGGTAAGCGCTTCATACAGTCCCAGCAATTTGCTGAGCAGGACTTTATCGGCCTCGCTCAAGCTGGGTTTAATTTCCTGGGATACCGCCAGCCAGTACGCATGATCGCGGACAAAAGCGCGTTTTAAAGGAAAATCTTTTAAGGCCACATGCATTTTGGCCTGTGCCACGGCAATGGCTTCCACCTGAGCGATGCTGGCCGGCATTGGATGCTCGCCGATTAAACGCGGCGCAATCTGGGCCGGTTTCTGTTTAATCGAGTGGATGGCCTTGCCAGCATAACTGAGCGGCACCGCCACAGCCAGACCTGCCTGACCCAAATGTTCCAGTACCGGCACCAGTTCACCGGCTGCCTGTTCATCCATGTCTTCAAACACGGTCAACACATAGTGTGTACCGTCCTGAGCCACCAAAAAGTAATTGGTATTTTGAATACCGCCTTGAATCGGAATCAGATCGACCACCTCAAGTCCATAAGGGGCTGCAAAATCCTGAACTTCCTTTAAAGTCAAAGGCGTATAAACCGACATAGAAAACCTGCGAAAAATCTTACATAAGTTTGATAGAATAGCGTGTCCATCTGCCAAGGTGTAGCGCTTGTGTGGGTGAGTTTCATAATCAGCTGAAATGACTGGAAAAAATTATGCTTGCTAAACGTATTATTCCTTGCCTAGACGTAGATAACGGCCGCGTGGTGAAAGGTGTGCAATTTCTGGATATTCGTGATGCAGGTGATCCGGTTGAAGTGGCGCGTCGTTATAACGAACAGGGCGCTGATGAAATCACCTTTTTAGATATTACCGCTACCCATCATGGCCGTGACACCACCTACCGTACCGTTGAGCGTATGGCAGAAACCGTGTTTGTTCCACTGACTGTGGGCGGCGGCGTGCGTAAGGTCGAAGATATCCGTTTATTACTGAATGCCGGTGCCGACAAGGTCAGCATTAACTCGGCTGCGGTGTTTAATCCGGAATTTGTGCAGGAAGCCTCACAACGTTTTGGCGCACAATGTATTGTGGTGGCGATTGATGCCAAAAAAACCGGCGACAACAAATGGGAAATTTTCACCCACGGTGGCCGCAAACCGACCGGGATTGATGCAATTGAATGGGCCGTGAAAATGGCTGATTACGGCGCGGGTGAACTGCTAATTACCTCTATGGATGCCGATGGTACCAAAGCCGGTTATGACCTGGCACTAATGCGAACCATTAATGACCACGTCAATATTCCAACCATTGCTTCTGGCGGTGTTGGCAATTTACAGCATCTGGCAGACGGAATTTTACAAGGCGGCGCCGATGCAGTTCTGGCGGCCTCAATTTTCCACTTTGGTCAGCACACCATTCCGGAAGCCAAGCAATACTTGGCGGCACAAGGTATTGAAATGCGCCTTTAAGCCCGCTGGCTCAAAAATTTCAGAACTGAAAAAGAGTGTAGTCATACACTCTTTTTTTATGCGGCAAAGCAAAACAAATAAAAAATGAAGATAAAAAAAAGGAGTCCTGAAGACTCCCTATAAACCAAGAATTGCTACAGCGCTTGGCATTAAAACGTACATATTTCAACAGAATCACCTTCGATGTAGGCAGAAGTTCTGCCGCTATCTTCAGCTTCTTTACTATAGAAAACTTCCCTGAACAGATATTGACCATCAACGCCAATTTTATTGACAATTCACGACAACAGCTTACAAAGCAGTTGTTTTCAATCAGTTTTATTTGATCTCTATCACATAATTGATCCAGTATTATTGTTCCGCGAATATACTGACTTTGGGCCAATCAACGATGAATTTGCTCAGCAGATAAACAACCCTCTCATTAACTGGCTTTAGGTAGTGGCTCAAGATCTGGGGATGGCTTTTCATTCCGGTCGACCCATTTGGCCGGGAAGAATTTTTCCGCGCCGCGGTTTAATAGCGTCGACAGCGGCCGTGGCAAGGCAATCCCGAGCGGATTCTGCTCCTGCAAATCCGGTGAAGATATAACCCGGGTGCCCAGAATATAGTCAAACCAGGGCTTGGTCACACACCAGTTGGCGTCCTGATTGCTGTTCATATGGTGGTCATAGTGCCAGGGAATTTTTGTTCTGGCCCACTCTGGCTCCAAATGGGCACGGCGGTGAATATAGTAATAATTCAGGGCACTATACATGCTGCCGGCCATCATGCCTTTGGAAATCGGGAAGAACACCAGCCCAAACACACCCGCGGCAGCAGCCAGCGAGATAATCTCGTTTTTATTGCGCCAGTGCGACCAGCCAATCACATAGCTTTCATCATTAAACTGATTTTTCCGCACCTCACGATGATGCTCCCAATGCGAACGCATACTGCGTGGCACCGGACTGTGACGCGGCTGCCCCGGCCGATGGGTACCATGTAATACATATTTATGTGCCACCCATTCAAAGGCATTGGCCACCAATAAACCTGCAATAAATCCTTTTAACATGCTCCAGTCCTCCTGTGCTTTTCCTTCACTATAAGCGTCGGCACAGGCTAGATATTGACGGAAAAATTGAATATGATTGACAAATCACGACAAGAATAAAATGACAAGCTATGCAACGGATAAAGGATTATACCGGCTCGATTTATGGCGGCTTGGCCCAGTTGCTGTACGACTTTTATCAAGCACAACAGCTGCCGGTTCCAGAAAAATTACAGCAGGTCCAACATCAGGAACGTTTTGATTATATTCTCTGGCGCGACTTGCTGACCGAACTGGAACAGCAGCTACAGCGTCCGGCGTTGGGACTGGAAATTGCCGCGCTGGTGCAGCCCAAACATCTGGGCATTATTGCCTATATTGCCCTGTCCTGTGACAATCTGGGCGAAGCGCTGCAACGCTATCATGACTTTCACCGGCTGGTCTACGACGGCAGTCCGTTACAGGTGGAAGTGCAAGGCAATTATCTCTCCATTCGCTGGGCTGACCTGCCGCCGACCATGACCACGCAACTGACCAATGAAATTGCCATTGCGCTGATGGTGGAATTCCTGAAACATTTTATGGAATTTCAGGATATTTGCCTGCATGAAGTACATTTCCAGAATCCGGCGCCACGGCATGTGGCGCTGTATGAGCAGTATTTTCATTGCAAGGTACGTTTTTCCCAGGAAAAAACCCAGGTGCTAATGCCGTTGCAGGAACTGTCGAAACCCTTTTATCAGGGAGATCAGACCTTACAGCATTTATTGCTTCAACAGGCCAAGGCACTGCTGGAAAAACTGCCAAACTCCACCCAGATTGATCACCGTTTACAGCAAGCGATTCTGACCGGTTTACAACGCAATATGTACCAGATTGAGCATATTGCCCAACAGCTGAATTTGTCAGTACGGCAGCTACAACGGCATTTACAGCAGCAAGGCACCACCTATCAGCAACGGATTCAGGAAGTGCGCTGCTTACTGGCCGAACAATATTTAAAAGATCCACATTTAAGCCTACAGGAAATTGCCCTGCTGCTCGGCTATTCGGAACAGAGTGCCTTTCAGCGTGCCTTTAAACAATGGACCCAGCACACGCCACAGCAATGGCGTCAGAACAACTTAATCAATCTTTCATCTTTTTAGTTTAATTTGAAGCGTATAAAAAAAGAGTATTTTACAAAAATAGTGTGATATATTTCACACTTTATAATTTTCATCACATAAATAAAATTCTGGAGACATGAAAATGAATAAATATTGTGCAGAATTTCTGGGGACCTTCTGGTTGGTATTCGGCGGCTGTGGTAGTGCCGTGCTGGCTGCAGCCTTCCCCTGAACTGGGCATTGGCTTTGTTGGCGTATCGATTGCCTTTGGTTTAACCGTTTTAACCGCGGCCTATGCCCTGGGGCATATTTCAGGCGGTCACTTTAACCCGGCGGTGAGTCTGGGCTTATGGGCCGGCGGCCGTTTTGAAGCCAAAGAACTGCTCCCGTATATCGTTGCCCAGGTATTGGGTGCTGTCGTCGCGGCCTGGATTTTATACCTGATTGTCCAGGGTCAGGCCGGTTTTAGCGGCACCGGTGGTTTTGCCAGCAATGGTTTTGGTGAATTATCCCCGGGGCAATATTCACTCGTTTCAGCACTGATCATTGAAATTGTCTTAACCGCCTTTTTCCTGATTATTATTTTAGGCGCTACCGATCAGCGTGCGCCGGCCGGTTTTGCGCCAATTGCAATTGGTCTGGCCTTAACCCTGATTCACTTAATCAGTATTCCGGTCACCAACACCTCAGTCAACCCGGCCCGTAGTACCGGTGTAGCGTTCTTTGCAGAAACTGCAGCCTTAAGCCAGCTCTGGTTATTCTGGGTTGCACCAATGATTGGTGCGGTAATTGGCGCGGTGATTTATAAAGTGGTTGGCAAGAAGGACTAATCTTGCTGCACGTCCTACAAGCTCACTTCGGTGGGCTTTTTTATATTTTAAATGAACAGTTTATTAGTTAGAGCGTAAAAACCCTGTCCTCTAAGACAGGAAGAATGTCAAAGAAAAGGATTTTCGATTTCCCGTACTTCGGTACGCTGGACTTTTTCAGGCAGATTTGGCTCTTTTTCCAGAGCCGCAACCACCTCATTCAGCAGTGCCTGCAAGGCTTTAGCCGCAGCCAGACCCGCCTGGTCCTTGGTGAGCTGTAAATTGCCATAGACATTCACGCAGTCCAGATCATTCTCGACAGTCAGATCATGAATGGCATGAGATTCTGTCCCATGTTGAAACGGTTTAAACATACCCACCTCGGCCGTAATGCTGGTTGTTGTGGCAGGATCAATTGCTCATCCTGCCGTTTATATGTGCTGATCAGCTTTTATTCATTAACTGTAAGATATAGTGCAACAAGGCCTCAATCAACTGCTTAATGATGGCATCCTGGGTTTCGGCATCCAAGGTTGTACCACTGGCAGTGGCCGTGCTACCGCCAGATTTAAACTGACGCTGTAAGGCCTGTAGCTGCTCCGGGGCAACATCTTCAGCACACTGACTTTCTGCATCCCAATGCGAATATTCCAGTGGTTTATTGGCTTTTACCGCGTTGGCGGTCAGCGGCAATTTATAGGTATTGCGTTTTTGCTCTTCGGTCAGCTGCGGAAACAGGTTAATGCCCAACTGTTCTTCTAAATAACAGACGCTGACCACCTTGACCTGCAGGGAATTGTCATTCGGTGCGTAGTAGGCGCCAATTGCGCCGGTTTTAGGTAAGTAAATGGCTTTATACACCGAGGTCGGAACAATCACCCCATTACCAATCGCTTTCAGTTTTTTGCCACTAAAAGTCGGCCCGGTGATGACATACACATCCTGTTTATGCTTGGTCACCAGCGCACGGGTGGCTTCTTCCAGTTCACGCCAGACCTGCTGATTATTCTTCGGCGCTTGTGGCACCATATTGGCCAGCGAGAAGCTGTCGTATTGTGCCGCTTTATTGGACATATCCGCATTTGGGGCCATATGTCCGCGGTCATAGCCTGAACCGCGATAATCCGCTAAGGTCGCGCGGTGCTGCTCTCTCACCCGCTCTTCTTCATGAAAACTGTCTTCACGTGGAATTTTCTGGCTTAAACGCGCCGGGGTCAGACTTTCTGCCACCCACAGCGGAGTTTTGGACACACCGGAATACATCACGTTAAAACCATTAAAGCACAGCGGATAACTGTCTTTGCGCAGGCTGTCTTTAATTAAATACGGCGGCACATCACGGTAAAATTGTTCCAGACAGGCACTATTCGAAGTGCTTGGTGTCAAGGACATCCACTGGCTGATTTTTTCCTGTCCAAAGGCAATCGCGAAACTGCCAGCGGCCACCACACCTAAAACAACTTTTAAACTTCCTTGATGAAAAAAGGGAAAGAGAGGCGGATTTGTACTGCGCTTTTTTCTGGCCATTACACTGCTAAAAACTATAAGAATCACATATTGGCCGAGCTTAACAAGGGGTCTGCAGCTTGTATATGTTCTGGCTGTTGTTCGCTTAACAATTAGACAATAAACCGCTGTACAGGCGGTGACTGTGTAACAGTCTGTCAGAGTTTTAACACAGTTTATGATAAGTCTGGATGGCTTTCAGTGTGCTGCGTTGCGTCAGGCCAGTGTTATATGCCAAGGTAGTTCACGAAAAAATCGTGTGATAAAAATTTGATGGAGGAATCTATGTATTCCAAATTACTGGGTGCCGGCCTGATTACCGGTTTAATGAGTGCAACTGCCTTTGCCGAACCTCCCATTCAACCGGATGATACCCTGGAAAGCTTGTCGAAAGCCAAAGTGGTAACCACGGTCAATGGTCAGCCGGGTTCATTGCAGGATATCGTGGCCAGCGGTCAGGTGCGCATTGTCTCTGAAGCCAATCCGCAAGTGGTTCAGCCGATGCCGACCAATCCGCAGCTGGATGTGATTCCGGCAGATGCACCCGCCCAGGCGCCAGGCCATGATGCCCCGGCACAAGCGGTTGCACCCGATGCATCAGCGCTGACCTCACAACCGGTACCGGCCGGCCAGTCAACCGATCCGCTGGCACAGGGCGCGCAGCCTATTACTGAACCACCCGTAGCAGAGTTAACTGCACCTACCGCGGAAGCCGCCCAGAATGCAGCACCCATGATGGACTCCTCAGCTGAAGCGCCGGTGAATGGTATAGAAGCCGAAACCGATGTTACCCAGGAAGCCTTAGCCGCTGCACCAGAAGCAGCACCAATGGCAGACCCTGCTATTCAGGCCGCACCTGAAGCTGGCGCCGAGCAAATGCAAGCGCCTGTTCAAGCCTTACCTGAAGCCCCAAGCCTGAATGAAGCCAATTAAAGACCTGTTTTAGGCTTTTATCCTCCAAAAAAACCAGAGCTATGCTCTGGTTTTTTTATTGCAGTTGCGTTGAGACCACGCCGTTGCATCAGATCTGGATTTGACTGCCCAGCTCCACAACCCGGTTGGTCGGAATCTGGTAGAAGTCACTGACCGGACTGGTATTGCGCTGCATCGAAATAAACAGCTTTTCCCGCCACGGTGCCATGCCTTCGCCGACTGTGCTGATAATGCGTTCACGTGAAATAAAGAAGCTCATTTGCATCATGTCGAATTCAAAGCCCAATTCATCATAGGCCTGCTTTAACGCGCGCGGAATATTCGGCTGATCTTTAAAACCGTAATAGATAAAAATCCGGTAAAAACGTTCATCTAGCCGTTCAATCTTCACCCGCTCTTCTTGCGGCACATACGGAATATCGCGCGTCACCACCGTCACCATAATATTGCGCTCATGCAACACCTTATTGTGCTTGATGTTATGCAGCATCGCATGTGGCACGATATTCGGCGTACCAGTCAAGAATACCGCTTCGCCCGGCACAAATTTGGTGTCATTGCCCATGCTGATACTTTTAATAAACAGCTCAATCGGCAAGGCATCTTTTTCCAGATGATGAATCAGCAAGGCACGGCCATCTTTCCAGGTCATCAGGAGGGTAAATACAATGGCACCAATTAAAATTGGTACCCAGCCACCGGCGACAATTTTCAGTGAGGTTGAACCGACAAAAATCAGATCCAGAATTGAAAAAGGCAGTGCAAACAGCAGCACTTTCCACACCGGCCAACGCCAGAAACCATAGGCCAGAATGGAAATTAAAATGGTGCCGCAGAGCATGGTCATGGTCACCGCTACGCCATAGGCACTGGCCAGATTGGCACTGTTTTCAAACAGCAGAATCAGAATCACCACCGATACAAACAGTACCCAGTTAATGAACGGCAGATAAATCTGGCCCTGTTCCACTTCTGAGGTATGTTTGACCGATAAACGCGGCAAATAACGCAGCTGAATAGCCTGATTGACCATCGAAAATACGCCAGTAATCACCGCCTGTGAGGCAATCACCGCCGCAGCCGTGGCCAGCGCAATCATCGGATACAGACCCCAGTCCGGCACCAGCAGATAGAAAGGATTGGTAATCGCGTCCGGATCACGCAGCAACAAGGCGCCCTGTCCGGCGTAATTCAATAACAGACATGGCAGCACAATCACAAACCAGGCCATCCGGATCGGCAAGCGGCCAAAATGCCCCATATCGGCATAAATCGCTTCACCACCGGTCATGGTCAAAATGACTGCGCCCATGGTTAAAAAGGCCACATAAGGCTGTTCCAGCACAAAGTTAATGGCCCAGTGCGGACTAACCATCGCCAGCACATATGGCGTCTGGATAATACTCCACAGCCCCACCCCACCAATCGACAGGAACCAGAGCAGGGTCAACGGCCCAAAGAAGGTGCCCATGATGCCGGTACCATGACGCTGCACCAGAAACAGTCCGGCCAGAATCCCGATAGATAAGGGAATCAGCCACTGGTTAAACATCGGGGTGGCAATACTCAGCCCTTCAATCGCCGACAGCACCGAAATGGCCGGGGTAATAATCCCATCACCAAAAAACAGCGATGCACCAATAAAGCCCAGTGCAATCAGGTAGATTTTCTTCTGTTCAGAAATACGGGTGGTACGCAGGTTTAAGGCCAGCAGCGACATGATTCCGCCTTCACCGTTGTTGTCTGCGCGCATGATGATGGTGACGTATTTAAAGCTGATGGTCAGCATCATGCACCAGAAGATCAGCGATAAAATCCCCAGAACACTGCCTTCAGAAATGGCCAGATGTGCGGTCAGGAAACATTGACGCAAGGCATAGAGTGGACTCGTTCCAATGTCACCAAAAACTACGCCCAGTGCCGCGAGGGTAATCACAGGCAGGGCGGCTTTTTTTGCAGTACTTTGCATAGAATGTCTTCATGGATAGACCGTATTTTTGCGCATAATAGCACCAGCCCAAAAGTTTTTCCGCAAATCAATTGTTTCAGCTTGGCAGAGTGACTTTTTTTGGGTATTATCCACGGCCTATGGTGAGGTGTCCGAGTGGCTGAAGGAGCACGCCTGGAAAGTGTGTATACGTTGACGCGTATCGAGGGTTCGAATCCCTCTCTCACCGCCAAATATCATTCCCACGATGTCTTATGGGATCTTAAAAGACTTAAACCACAAGGGTTTAGGTCTTTTTTTTGTCTTATGCTATCTCACAACATCTATTGAAATCCTGTTCCAGTTGGGGGTATAACTGGGGGTACATATTTATACCCCCAATTTTTATACCCCCAATTTCTGCGGAACTTCAAAATGCTTACAGATGCAAAAGTACGAAAGCTTAAACCCCTAGAAAAAAAAGCTCGTTATTCCGATGAGAAAGGTATGTACTTAGAAGTCACACCATCGGGCGGTATGTATTGGCGAATGAAGTTCCGCTTTAACGGTAAAGAAAATATTTTCAGCATCGGTACCTATCCTGAAACCTCACTGGCTCAAGCAAGAAGAATTCGAGACGAAGCTCGGTTAAAGTTAAAAGATGGGATTAATCCCAACGAAG
The DNA here is from genome assembly GCF_000369465.1 of Acinetobacter sp. CIP 53.82. Classification (NCBI taxonomy): domain Bacteria; kingdom Pseudomonadati; phylum Pseudomonadota; class Gammaproteobacteria; order Moraxellales; family Moraxellaceae; genus Acinetobacter; species Acinetobacter sp. CIP 53.82. Next base: position 1,070,285 of record NZ_KB850046.1, read on the forward strand.
CGAAGAAGCAAAAGAAACAACAAGCTGCTGAAAATACGCTTTTCAAAGCACTTGCTATGGAATGGATGGAAGACCGTAAAGCTGTTATTAAAGAAAATACCTATTTACGTGATTTATCCGTATTTGAAAAAGACCTTTTCCCAGATTTAGGCAATATGCCTATTGATCAAATCAAAGGTAAAGATGTGCTTGCCTGTGCCAAAAAAATCGAAGAACGTGGCGCACAGGAAATGGCTAAACGCTCCATACCTTTAGCAGGTCGTATTTTCCGTTTTGCGATTCGTAAGGGTCTCATCGAGAATGATCCGACACCTCATCTTCATGAGGCTTTAAAACCTCGTAAAGTGAAGCATATGGCACGTTTGGATATTTCTGAGTTCCCACCCTTCCTTGAGCGAATGGACCGCTATCATGGCAATCCAATGATTAAAACAGCCATTCAACTAATGACGCTGACTTTTGTACGCACAGCTGAACTCAGAATGATGGAGTGGAATGAGATTGATTTTGATAATCATTTATGGCGAATACCTGCTGAGAAAATGAAAATGGCTCAGCCTCACATTGTTCCATTATCCAAACAGGCAATTGAACTCATTGAAGGATTACGGCCTCTCACCGGCAATAAGCAGTACGTTTTCTATAACCATAGCACGGCAAAGCCCATGAGTAGCAATGCACTCCTCTGTGTGATCCGTACGATGGGCTATAACGGTAAAATGACTGGTCATGGATTCCGTGGACTTGCATCAACGACACTTCATGAGCAGGGCTATATGCATGATGCAATTGAAATTCAGTTAGCACATCGAGTTGGTAATGCCGTATCTCAAGCTTATAACCATGCTCAACACTTAGAATATCGAATCAAGATGATGCAAGAATGGTCTGATTTTATTGATAGTTTGAGAAATAAAATTGTGCCTTTTCCGAAGCAAAAGATAGGGTAAATAGTCTATGCAATAGGCTAAATTTTGGGCTATTTTGCAACGATGATATTTTTCTCTTCAAAACTTCTAAAAGTTTCTATGGTAGGCTTTTTAGGGTAAGCGGATTAAATGGTTGATCTTACCTTTGCATGAGAGTGAGGCAAACCGGCATCTCATCGGATTATCTGGTTGGCACTCCAACCTACTGCTGATGCATGCTTCCCTCGCTAATTCCAGCAAGAACCCCACACGCCTTAACTTCCCGGTCATCGTTGCAACGCGCTCTTAGTGAAACGAGTTGTTTCTCAAGCGCCTGTAGAGCGGTTATCTGCGAGCGCACATGAGAGATGTGATCATCGAGCAAGGCATTGACAGCGGTACAGGACTGATGAGGGTCGTCCTGATAGCGCTTTAGTTCGTGAATTTCTGCCAGTGACAGATCCAGGATGCGGCAGCGACGAATAAAGGCCAGCCGCTCAACGTGTTTCTCGGTATAGACACGGTAACCGTTCTCCTGCCGACCAGGCGGCGGCAACAAGCCCTGCCGTTCGTAGAAGCGGATCGTCTGTGTATCTACCCCTACTGACTGTGCCAACTGACCAATACGCATCGGGTTCCTCCGCAACGGATTCTCTACGCTATTGACATTATAGCTACTATATAGTTTTAAATGAAAACCCGATCACATTCAAGTGGAGTCATATCATGAGTAAAAACTGCGGAGGCCCCTGTGGCGACCATGCAAGGCCTGCGGCGGATATCGATATGCAGGCCTCCTCCGAGGCGCCAGGGAGATGGGTCAGTGTTTATGCCGTGCCGAAGATGGACTGTCCATCAGAAGAGCGCATGATTCGCCTGGCCCTGAACGGCGTTGAGGGGATTCGGGCACTGTCCTTCGACTTGTCGAACCGCCGGTTGAAGGTCGTGCATGACGGCGAGGCTGAGCCCATTACCGCGAAACTGGCGACCTTGGGGCTAGGCGCCTCGCTTCAGGAAACCGTCATTGCCGACCCAGAGACGATCAAGGCCGCTGAGAGCTCGGCAGTCTCTGCTACGCAGGAGTCAGGCACTCTGCGCGTGTTGCTCGGTATCAATGCGATCATGTTCGTGGTGGAAATGACTGCTGGCCTGATCGCCCAGTCTACCGGCCTGATCGCTGATTCCCTGGATATGTTTGCCGATGCAGCCGTCTATGGTCTGGCTCTCTATGCCGTAGGGCGCAGTGCGAAAATGCAGGTACGTGCCGCGCATCTGGCAGGGGTACTGCAACTGATTTTGGCTATCGGCGTACTCGTCGAGGTGGTGCGACGCTTTGTTTTCGGTAGTGAGCCTGAATCGCTGATGATGATGGCGATCGCCTTCGTCGCATTGATTGCCAATACCAGTTGTCTGCTGCTCATATCCAAACATCGGGAGGGCGGAGCGCACATGAAGGCAAGCTGGATATTCTCGGCCAACGACGTGGTGATCAACCTGGGGGTCATCACCGCCGGCGCTCTGGTCGCGTGGACCGGGTCCAATTATCCGGATCTGATTATCGGCACCATCGTGGGGGTAATTGTACTTAACGGTGCTAGACGCATTTTGGCGTTGAAGGGTTAAATAATGCTCATTATTGGCAAAAAGCTCTCGCCGTATGCCCTATTGTCCATATCGGGCCTGCTGGCAGCGTCTGATCAGGCCGTAAAATGGCTGGTGCAACAATCAATGGCATATGGCGAGTCTATTTCAGTGACCTCATTCTTTAACTGGGTACACGTATGGAATACCGGTGCCGCATTCAGTCTTTTTGCGAATGGTGGAGGCTGGCAGCGCTACTTTTTTATCGGAATCGCGGTAGTGGTCTCGATTTTTCTGATCAAGCTGATCCTTGAAAATCGTCATAAAGGAGAAGCCATCGCTTACAGTCTTATCCTCGGTGGCGCCATGGGCAACCTGATTGACCGGGTCTTTCGCGGCTATGTTGTGGATTCCTTTGATTTCTATTGGCGAGACTGGCATTGGCCGGCCTTCAACCTGGCTGATATTGCAATTGTCCTCGGTGCCTTACTTTTAGTTTCCAGCAGCTTGTTGGGTAAAAAAGCAAACACCAATGCCGAGTCGGATGGATCTGACTGACACCTACGCCTATACAACACCATGACCGAACTTCCCGACAACATCCTTCACCTGCCGCAATACCAAGTACTGGGCTGCAAATCAACCGACGACGAAATGCACTTCCAGGTGGACGTGCCCGATCCCATCGCCTGCGAGGAATGCGGCGTGCAGGGTGAGTTCGTACGGTTCGGCAAGCGTGACGTTCCCTATCGTGATCTGCCCATCCACGGCAAGCGGGTCACTCTCTGGGTGGTCCGCCGCCGATACACCTGCCGGGCCTGCAAGACAACATTCAGGCCCCAGCTACCGGAGATGGTGGACGGATTCCGTATGACACTGCGGCTGCATGAGTACGTGGAGAAGGAATCCTTCAACCACCCCTACACCTTTGTGGCGGCACAGACCGGCCTGGACGAGAAGACGGTGCGCGACATCTTCAACGCCCGCGCCGAGTTGCTGGGGCGCTGGCACCGCTTCGAGACGCCCCGCATCCTGGGCATTGACGAGCTATACCTGAACAAGCGCTACCGCTGCATTCTGACCCAACATTGAGGAGCGAACCCTGCTCGACCTGCTGGCCACCCGCCGCCAGGACGTGGTGACCAACTACCTGATGAAGCTGAAAGACCGGCAGAAGGTCGAGATCGTCAGCATGGACATGTGGAACCCCTACCGGGCAGCGGTCAAGGCTGTGCTGCCCCAGGCCCGTATCGTGGTCGATAAGTTCCATGTGGTGCGCATGGCCAACGATGCCCTAGAGAGAGTGCGCAAGGACCTCAGAAAGGAGCTGAAACCGTCCCAGAGCCGGACTCTCAAGGGAGACCGGAAAATCCTGCTGAAACGCGCTCACGAAGTCTCAGACCGGGAGCGCCTCATCATGGAGACCTGGACAGGCGCGTTCCCGCAACTGCTGGCCGCCTACGAGCACAAGGAGCGCTTCTACGGCATCTGGGACGCCACCACACGGCTCCAGGCAGAAGCCGCCCTGGACGAGTGGATAGCTACCATCCCGAAGGGCCAAAAGGAAGTCTGGAGCGATCTGGTCAGGGCAGTGGGAAACTGGCGCGAAGAGACCATGACCTACTTCGAGACGGACATGCCCGTCACCAACGCTTACACGGAGTCCATCAACCGACTGGCCAAGGACAAGAACCGTGAAGGGCGCGGTTACTCCTTCGAGGTGATGCGGGCACGAATGCTCTACACCACGAAGCACAAGAAGAAGGCACCGACTGCGAAGGTCTCTCCTTTCTACAAGAAAACCATCGGTTACGGACTGCCGGACTTCGCAGAGGAACTCAACTACGGAGTCGATCTATCAACCATCTGAGGGTGGTATCAGATTGATGGGGTGAAGGTGCCCCATCAACCATTAAATCCGTATACCCTATTTTTTGACATATTAGATTTTTGATGTGGGGAAATATTACATTTGAGACTATTTAAAAATTTTATACATCTATAAAAACTATTGATGGCTACAAGCTGATCATTTTATTTAATGAGAATTATTATTATCTTTTTGTATCTTTACTGAGCAATATTCCTTGTTAAACAAAATAAATTCAATGATTTAGTGTTGTTTTTCTAGGTTCTTTATGGAATTGAAATAGTAAATGATAATAATTATCATTAGTTCTATCTTAACTACAAACTCCCTTGTACTTAAGATGTGTTTCAGGCCTAAAACATTTCGAAAAACAAATTAACTCTTTTGAAAGAGGATATTGACAGATGCATTCACTTGCTAATCGGTTGGCGTTACAACATTTCGTCAATGCATATACGCAAGAAACTGGCAAAGGTCACTTGCTTCATAAAAGTCAGCAATCTCTTCAACTACAGACGTTTAGCCAAGGTTTGACGCTGTTATCAATACCGATTACCTCTATTCAAGCACGTTGCTTTTTCCCTTTATCTTATGTGAGCTGTGTGGGGCGACATCGCTTAGCAGATCTTCCGCAAATTATCATCGATGAAAAAATTAAGGTATTTAGTCCTGTAGCAATTGTTGGGTTGTTGCTAGAAGAACTTGTTCAAGAAGCCGCTGTTCATCTAGATGCTGCTTCATTAGTTGAAAAATGGATTCAAAGTCGAGATGCGCTACAACAGTTTTTACAAAATCGTGAATATGAATTTGATGATTTAGTAAAAGCAGGGCAAAGCTTTATTGAAACAGAGCAAGCTTTGATTTTAGGGCATAGTATGCATCCCGCGCCAAAAAGTAGGACAGGCTTTGTTCATGAAGATTGGTTAAACTTTTCTCCTGAAAATAAAGGTAAGACTCAACTTCATTATTGGCTAGTGCACCAAGATTATATTGCAGAAGGTAGTGCGACTGATGAACCTATTTCAGCGCAATTAAAAACTGCGTTACAGTGGTATTTATCTGAAAGTGATCTCAATTTATTAAAGACACATGCGGAATATAAGTTACTTCCTTTACATCCATGGCAAGCGCGTTATTTACAGGGCAAAGCTTGGTTTGAACGATTAAAGCAAACAGGGCAACTGATTGATTTGGGCTTGCGTGGTTGGCAATTCTCTCCAACCACTTCCATACGCACATTAGCGAGCTTCAATGCACCTTGGATGATGAAGCCGTCACTTTCAGTGATGATTACCAATTCTATTCGAGTGAATTTGGCCAAAGAATGTCATCGTGGTGAATTGACACATCGTCTGTGGCATAGTGAGTTTGGGCAAAATATTCTTAAACAGTGTCCAAGTCTAAAAGCAGTCAATGATCCAGCTTGGATCGCTTTAAAAATCGATGATGAAGTGATCAATGAAAGTATTTGTATTTTCCGAGATCAACCATTCCATCCACAACAACAAGTCACTTGTATCGCATCTTTGTGCCAAGATCATCCGATCAAGCCTTTAAATCGTTTTAATGCCTTATTTGCAAAAATTGCGAAAGCCCATCCTGATGCTGAAGTTTCAGAGATTGCTTCAGATTGGTTTAATCGGTTCCTCGAAGTCAGTTTGCAGCCTTTGATGTATCTATACCATCGTTATGGTATGGCATTTGAGTCACATCAACAAAATGTATTATTAGAACTCGAAAACCATTTTCCTAAAACTTTATGGTTACGTGATAACCAAGGTTTTTATTATATTGAAGAATTTGCCACTGAAATTCTGCAAGCACTTCCTGAACTGAAAGAAAAAGCCTTTGCGGTAGGTCCGAAAGCTTTTGTTGATGAACGTTTTAGTTATTATTTCTTTGGCAATACTTTGTTCGGGATTATTAATGCCATCGGTGCAACAGGCTATATCACTGAAGATGAATTGTTAGCGCATCTAACTGGATTTTTAGAAGAGCAATTACAGCAATATCCTGAGAGTACCTTAATACAAGGACTACTGTTCAATTCAACGCTGCCTTATAAAGGCAACTTGCTGACACGTTTGCATGAATTAGACGAGTTGATCGCACCTGTAGAAAATCAATCTGTTTACGTGCAACTGCCAAATCCACTGCGTATTTCACAGAAGGATGTCAGTTATGCTTGATTTTATTGGAATTGGTCTAGGACCTTTTAATTTAAGTCTTGCTAGTTTGCTACAAAACAAAAGCTCACTCGATTACGTATTTTTTGAGCAAAAGGCGCAATTTGATTGGCATGCAGGTATGCAACTACCTAATACGGTATTACAAGTGCCATTTATGGCAGATTTAGTCTCGATGGTTGATCCAACCAGTCCATTTAGTTTTTTGAATTATCTGCGTCATCAGCAACGTTTGTATAAGTTTTACTTTTTAGAGCAGCCACATATTCCACGTTGTGAATACAACCACTATTGCCAATGGGTTGCAGAACAACTTGATTGTATCGAATACCAGTCGCAGGTTCTAAAGATTGAACCTCAAACGATAGGTTTTAAAGTAGTCGTTGAATCAAACGGTGTTCAGCAAAGTTATTTATGCCGTCATTTAGTGATTGGAAGTGGTAATGTGCCATATTTGCCTGAATGTTTGGCAAAGATTCAGAAAGTCCGTCCACAACAATGTCTGCATTCAGCACAGTATATGACGCATGCCGATACAGATTTACATGGCGATGTGGTCGTACTTGGTTCTGGACAATCTGCAGCTGAAGTGTTTATCGACTTATTTGATGAACAGCAAGATACTGTTAATCATCAGTTTGATTTGCATTGGTTTACTCGTTCTCAAGGTTTCTTCCCGATGGAGTATGCGCCATTAGGTTTGGAACATTTTAGTCCAGATTATGCACAGCATTTTTATGATTTGACTGCGCAGCAAAAGGAACAGCAGTTAAAGCAACAAGCCTTGTTATACAAGGGAATTAGTGCAAAAACCATTCGGGAAATTTATCAAAGACTTTATCACCGCAGTATTGCAGGTCAAAGCTTACAGACACATTTACATAGTCAATGTGATTTGAAAGATGCAGAAGCATTGGATACACAAAAAATCCGACTGCATTTCCAGCATCGTGCTACAGCTCAGTCTTTTCATCTCGACTGTGATTTTCTTGTAGCCGCGACGGGTTATTTCACACCTGATTTTGGTTTTATGCAGTTGCTCAAGCCATACATCGAGTTTGATCATAAACAGCGTTGGCAGATTACAGACGACTATCGTGTTGTACATCGGCTGAATGGTCATATTTTTGTTCAAAATCAGGAAATGCATAGTCATGGTGTCGGCACACCTGATTTAGGTCTTGGTGCTTATCGTGCAGCAAAGATCATTAATCAATTGCTTGCTGAGCCTCTTTATGAATTAGGCAATCAAGCGCAGACATTCCAACACTTTAATCTCTCTCAAAATCCAAAAATTTGTATGGCAGATGACAAAGCACAATCAAACGAGTGCCTTTGCGAAAATTCTCCCAATAAAAACCATTCAATTTTCAAGAAAACAGAACAGAACGTGATGACGGCGCATCCTAATCGTCGTGGTGCAAACACACATACACAAACTGCTTCTGTACATTCAACATATGAGAAACTGATATGAACTTTGCAACTTTAAAAATTAATCAGCAGCAATGGCGTGCCGCAGGACAACGTCTTATTGAAATGGCGATTGCAGAGTTTCTATACGAAGAAATTATTGAAGTTAAAGCATTGTCAGCAGGGCGTTATCGTTTAGATTTAGGCAATCGTCAGTATGAGTTTCAAGGAAATCAATATCTACTCGGACACTGGAATATTCAGGAAGCTTCGGTACGTGATGTGACTCATAGTCAGGAAAATGATCAACCTGCTTGGAACTTACATGAGTTTATTGTCGCAATGTCTGACAGTTCTAATGTTAAGCCATTTACCAAAGCGTATTTGATCAAAGAAATGAATAATACTTGGCTGGCAGAAGCACATTTGTTCAATGAAACACGTTTGCCAAGTATAGCGGTTTTGACAGAGCCACATTACAAAGTTGAAGGCATGCTACGTGGTCATCCTTGGCTCATCATGAGTAAAGGGCGTATGGGTTTTGGTTATGATGATTATTTAAGCGCTGCACCAGAGCTTTCACCTGAAGTTAAAGTGTTGTGGTTAGCCGTACATCGTGATTTAGCAGAGTATCGAAGTACTGAAGATTGGAGTGCCTGCGGTTTATATCAACATGAATTTGATGCCAATGAACTACAGCAGTTCATCAATATTCTCCAAGAAAAAAACCTAGATCCACAAAATTACTTTTTGATTCCCGTACATGCTTGGCAATGGCATCAATGGCTTGTTCCGACTTATGCCAATGAGATTGTGGATCAGAAAATTATTGAGTTAAATATCAGCCAAGATAGCTATGTGCCGATGCAATCAATCCGCACATTATGCAATACGTCAAACCTACAACGCCATTACATTAAGTTGCCTGTCAGTATTTTTAATACCGCTGTTTATCGTGGATTACCCTCAAAGCGTAATCTAGCAGCTCCAGCAGTGACCGCATGGTTAAAAAGAATTCATCAACAAGATCAAGACTTACAAAATACAGGTGTGATTTTCTTAGGTGAAGTTGCGACTTTAACTATCCATCAGCCGTGTTTTGACCGCATTGACGGTGCACCGTATCAATTTAAAGAGCTGTTCGGTTGTTTATGGCGTGAAAGTGTTGATCGTTATGTTGATCCATCTCATCAAGTGTTATCTCAAGCAGCATTGTTACACCGTGATATTTCAGGTCAATCGATCCTGAGCGTGTTGATCCAAGCATCAGGTTTAAGTCCTTTGGATTGGTTAGCACAATTTGCTCAAGTAAGCATGAGTCCATTATTACTTTGCTTATATCGTTATGGTTTAGCATTTTCACCACACGGTGAGAACACAATGTTGGTACATGAAAATGGTGTGCCGAAAGCCATGGTATTAAAAGATTTCATTGATGACATCAATTTAGTGGATGAGGATTTTCCTGAGTTAGCTCAGTTACCATCTGAAGCAGATTTATTACTCCGTCATGAAGCGACTGATCTAAGCCATTTTATTTTCACAGGTCTGTTCATGGTGCATTACCGCTATATCTGTAATGTGTTCTTGCAAGACTATCCTGAATATTCTGAGCTTGATTTCTGGCAGACCATTTCCAACACGATTGTTGAATTTAACCAAAAACACCCAGAACTGGCTGAACGTGCTGATAAATTCGCCATGCTGCGTCCAAGTTACACCAAAATTTGTTTAAACCGTGTACGTCTATTTACCACAAGTTATAACGATGAAGCAGAACGTCCTGTTCCTGTCTTCCTTGATCCTATTGCAAATCCAGTTAGCCCAGAAACATTGAAAACATGGGCAGAACAACCTCGCCAAGCAAAAGCGGGCTAATTTTATTCGTCATTTTATAGGTTCGATATGAAAACAATCTCTCAGCAATTACCAGATTATTTTGAATACTTTGAAGATGGTACACAGTACTACTTACGCCAAGTGCAATATCCTCAGGATATTCCTTTATTACATCAATGGATGCATGAGCCACATGTAATTCCTCAGTGGCAGTTAAATAAATCGGAACTAGAGTTACAAGTTTACTTCGACAAAATGTTAGCAGATGACCATCACCGCTTATTAATCGTCGGAATTGATGGCAAAGATGTGGGCTATACCGAAATTTATGAAGGTAAACGAGATCGTTTAGGCCGTTATTACGATGGTGATGACAATGATCTCGGTTGGCATCTCCTGTTTGGTGACAAATCTGTGTTTGGCAAAGGCTTCTTGCGACCAACCATTCGGTTACTCAGTTTTTACATTTTTGAACATTCGAAAGCTAAAAAAATTGTGGGTGAGCCAGATCATACCGTTAAACCTTATGCAGCAGTGGTGGCAGAACTTTGTTATGAAAGCCAACGGTTAATACCGATGCCTGAAAAAACAGCGATGTTGTACTACTGCTTCCGAGAAACTTTTTATCACAAGTTTGGGGAATATTACCAAACATCACAACAACAGCTAGCAGATCAGCCAGCCAAATTCCTGAGTGTTACATGAGCTTATATATCAATGAAATGCATATCTTAGACATGCGCTTTGCGGCGAATGTCTCTGTTGCAGAATTTGAACAATGGTTAGCACGGATTCAGCACTATTTCGAACATCAGCGAAATTTTGTGTTGATCATGCAAACCGATGCAAATACAGAATTTCCGGAGGAATATAGAGCAATCCAAGGCAAATGGTATAAGCAATATAAACAAGATTTTTACCAATATTGTTTGGGTTTTGCTCGTATTGCTCAAGATGAAGAAGATCGTATTCGATTGGATACACCAGCTCTGCACAAAGCTTGGCATGTTCCATATTTTGTGAGCGTAGATAAAGCTGAAGCCACACAATGGGCTTTGCAGAGGTATTTATGAATCAAAATTCATTAAATATTCAGAAAGTCTCAGCCTTGAGCCTGAGTGTCGTGGTGGTTTTATATCTCGCGCATGCCTTACCACTGTATTTTTATAATGTGGCCTTACCTGCGATTCTGCGTCATCAAGGCGTAGATTTACGTTGGATTGGCATGTTGTCGCTGCTCTATATTCCTTGGGCATTCAAGTTTTTTTGGGCACCACTAATTGATCGTTTTTATTTCAAAAAACTCGGTAAACGTAAAACTTGGCTTTTGTTTACGCAAATAGCTTTGGTGTTGGGGGTCGTTGCTTTGGCACTTACCCAATTCGATTACGGTCTTGGTGTATTTGTTATTGTCGGTTTATGGATTTCAACTTTTGCTGCAACTCAAGATATCGCAATTGATGGCTATACGGTCGAAACCTTTTCAGAATCTGAGTATCGACTAGGCAGTATGGCGCAAAGTATAGGTGTTGCGCTTGGCAGTATGGTTGGTGGAGCAGCAACTTTATGGCTGTATGAGCTTTATGGTTGGCAAACTGCACTGATTTCCTTAGCCGCTATGACAGCATTGACGATGTTGGCTATTTTCCAGATTAAAGAAAAATCAAATGTAGAGAAAATCTCAAAACAGCCGCCAAGTCTGATCCGTGCATTTAAACGTCCAGAAATGTTATGGGCATTAGCCTTGATCGTATGTTATCGAATTGTCGAAGCACCGGCTATGGCGATGCTGAATCCGATGCTGATTGATCAGAAATGGTCGTTGTCACAAATCGGCGTGCTGATGTCTGTAATAGGTGCAGGGATTGGATTATTAGCCGCTGTTTCAGCTGCATTTTTATTAAAAAAAATAGCCGCAACACAATTGCTGATCTGGGCTGGTTGGGCACGCAGTTTGGTTTACGCCTTGTTGGGTGTTGCAGTTTTACTCAGTTGGTTGAATCAATGGCATTTACTTCTTGGTGGCTTTGTCATTGTCATTCTTGCCATCCGCTATATCGCAATGACAGCCTTATATGCACATTTCATGCAGACCAGCTCCAAAGAACAAGCTGGTACTGATTTTACGATTTTAGTTTGCTTCGAACTATTGGTTTATTTTATTGGCGGTGCAGTCTCAGGTTTCTTAGCCAAAGCATTTGGTTATGGAAACTTCTATCTCATTCTCGCAGTTTCATCTGTTTTAAGCGTGTTGCTTAGTCAACTGCTTATTCGCAAAGCAAAACAAACGCAACAACTCATCTAGGGGTCATTTATGAAAGTTCGTTCACTTTCGACATCATTAACACTGCTCAGCTTGGCGATCAGTACGCAACTTTATGCTCAAAATGTCGAGCAGACTTCAACCGTAAATCAACTGGCACCGATTGTTATGACAGCAACTCGCTCAGCTCAAAGTATCGCTGAGATTGCGGGAACTGTTTACAGTATTAGCCAAGAAGACATTGCAAAACAAGCTGCTGCTGGTAAAAGTACCGCAGATATTTTAGGACTGTTGGTTCCATCTTTAACACCAAGTTCAGGTACGACCAGTAACTATGGGATGACCATGCGTGGTCGTACAGTGCAATATATGATTGATGGTGTTCCGCAAACGGGCTCACGCGATAGTTCACGCCAATTAAATAGCATTAGCCCAGACATGATCGAACGTGTTGAAGTCGTGTCAGGTGCAAGTAGTATTTATGGTGCAGGTGCTACAGGTGGGATCATCAATATCATCACCAAAAGAGGTTCGGGTGATGGTGTAAATTTTGAAACCAAACTCGGCGTTACTTCAGGTGATAATTTCAAAAGTGATGCTTTAGCTTATGAAGCGTTTCAGTCTGCATCATTTAACCAAGGGGATTGGAGTGGTTTTATAGGTGCTAGCTATACACAACGCGGTGAAATTCAAGATAGTCGAGGTGATCGTGTAGGTCCAGAAGTTGCACAAACAGATCGTCAAGATACTGAAACTGTAGATGTGAATGGTCGTTTAAGCTGGCAGTTGGCAGATAAGCAAAAATTAAGTATCGGTGCGCAATACTATAACGATGAGCAGGACAGTGAATATGGCGCTGATTATGGTCCAGGCTTATCTGTTTTACTTCTAGGGGCAAAACCTAGTCAAAAAGCTGTAAAAGGTTTAGAGCTTGATACTCAACCACGTACTAAGCGCAGTGCAGTAAATGCACAATATGAAAATCAGGATTTTCTTGGTCAGACTTTAAATGCAGAGGCGTATTATCGTACTGAAAAAGGGCGATTCTTCCCAAGTGCAAATGCTTTAGCACATGCATCCATTCCAGGTGGAAGAACATTTATTGTTACCCAATCAGAAACAGATATTGATGTTTTTGGTGCTCGTTTAGCACTTCAAAGTAAACTCAATCTGGCAGAACGTGCATTAAATCTAACTTATGGTGTGGATTACGATAAGGAAAATGGCAAACAAACAGCACAACTTTATGATCTAAATACTTTTATCAGTAGTAATGGTCTAAAGTTTAAGCCCCTAAATAATTATGCTTTTGGTCCTGAGGTAGATACTGAAAAGCTTGGTTTCTTCTTACAAAGTCAATTTGAAGCAACTGATCGCTTAAATCTACAAGCAGGTATTCGTCATGAGCGCATCGATAGTGATGTTAAAGACTCAGTTCCATATTCTGAAGCAATGGTTGCCGATTTCGTTCCAACATACCAAGCTAAAACCTTAAAAGGTGGTTCAGTTAAGCATGATGCAACACTCTTTAATGTAGGCGCACTTTATCATTTAACTGATGCACAACAGGTGTTTGCAAATTTCTCGCAAGGTGCAAATTTACCTGATGTACAACGTATGCTAAGAGATGTCCCTGCAAACTTTGTCGTAAGTAACCAAACAATTGATCCAATCAAAGTAAATAGTTTTGAGCTGGGCTGGCGTCTACAAGATGATGCGTTAAGCACAGGGATCACTGCGTTCTATAACAAATCTGATAAGTCATTGAAATTTGGTCCTCCAAGTTTTGCAATTGAAGTTATTGATACAGATGAACGCGTGTATGGTATTGAAGGTAATGTCAAATATACCGTTTCAGATGATTGGAATGTAGGTGGGACTTTAGCTTATACACGTGGTCAGTTCAAAAACTCAAATGGTAAATGGCAAGAGTTAGATGCAATTCGTGTAGCACCTTTGAAAGCAACGGTTTATTCAGACTGGCAATTCAATGATGGTTTAGGTTTACGAGTACAAGCTTTGGCTATTGATGGTACGGATGAAGCACGTAAAGATGCGATTGCGAATGGTAGTACTCGTCCTCCAGCAGAAATCAAAGGTTTTGCAGTGATGGATGTGATTGCCAATGCAAAAGCAGGTCCAGGAACTTTAGGTTTTGGTGTATATAACGTGTGGAATACGGACTATAAGTCTGTTTATAGCCAAGCAGTTTCAACGGTTTACGGCGATATTTCGAGCTTGGCTGCTCAAGGTCGTACCTATGGTTTGAGCTACACTCTCAAGTACTAATCTTATCCAGAAGGCATCTTTTAGATGCCTTTTCTTTTGATGAATACTACCTATGCAACAAAATTTTAAATTATTGGCTTGGGCAACTCTAGCCAACGGTACTTGTTTTTCAATGATTTTACCTTTACTTGCCCCATTAATTCGTGAGCTTGGCTTAACAGAAGTACAGGGCGGAGTAATTGTTTCAGCGGGTGCAATTTGTATGGCGATTGCATCTATTCTGATTGCCAGAGGGGAAAAAATACAGACTCCTTATCAATTAATGAATTATGGTTTCTGGGGCATGACCATTACTTGGGCTATATTTACAGCGATTCTTTATTGGGGAATACAACAAACATTACCCGTAATGATAGTTTTTGCTTTGTTGGTGATTAGTCGAGCAAGTACTGGTGGTTTTATGGCTATGCCACAAATAGGTCTACAAAGTTATGTCATGCAACATGTCACAGAGGAACAACAACGCAGTCAAAAAATGGCAATGTATGGTGCGATGAATAGTTTAGGTATGATCGTCGGCCCATTTCTAACTTCAGTGTTATTGTTCGGTGGAATTTTATTGCCAATGTGGATTGCAGTTATTTTATTGGTGATTTTTAGTTTGATTATCACAATGTATTTTAAACATGATGAGGGTAAACAAAACACAATATTGGATCAAAAACAGCCTGTAAAAATAGAGCATTCATTTTCATTAAAACCAGCTATTCCTTGGCTTATTTTAGGATTTACTACCTATATGGCTATCGTGACGCTCAATATGACGGCAGGTTTTTATATTCAAGACCATTTTCATTTAAGCTCACAACAAAGTGCGATTTATTTTTCCCAATGTATGCTCATTGTTGGTTTTAGCTTAGTGATTACTCAGATCCTGATTGTAAAAGTACTTCATTTAAAACTGAAAGCTTTGGTATTGGTGGGTACGTTTAGCATGGTTATTGGACTCATCCTATCTTTAAGTGCAATCCATATTTGGATGTTTCAAATAAGTTATTTATTTTATGGGGTCGGAGTGGCAAGCCTTTTGCCTGCATTTACCACAGGGGCGGCTCAATCTGTTACGCAAGCTGCTCAAGTCAAAATGGCAAGTATTTGTACAGCTACTCAAGCGATTGGTCTCATTGTGGCGCCTTTACTGAGCACTTTTCTATATCAGTTCGGCATTCACTTACCTTTTTATTTACTCTTAATATTGATGGTCACAGTGGCGGTCTACTTGTTGATCATATCCTATTCAAATCAGAATACGATGATAAGCAATAAGGTTAACTCCTAAATCAAATATGCTTGAAAGACAGAGAATATTAAATTTTTATGATTGCAGTCTCGTAAGGCTTTGTTGCACAAACCTAGCATAGACGGCTTCTTCAGCAATATAATTTTCAAATGAAGAAGCCTACACACAAAATCTACCGCACAACCAATTGGCCCGCATATAACAGAGCTCTCATTAATCGTGGGAATATTGCTATTTGGTTCGATCCAAACACTCAGTGGTATGCACAATCACAAGGCAAGCAAGGTCGAAGTCAAACTTACTCAGACACCGCTATTCAATGCTGTTTAATGATCAAATCTTTATTCAGACTCTCTCTACGCATGGTCACAGTTTTTGTTCAAAGCCTGATTAAACTATGTGGATTAAGTTGGACAGCGCCAGATTACAGTACGCTTTGTCGAAGACAAAAACATATTGATATTGCGATTAGCTATCAAAAAAATAGTGATGGGTTACATCTACTTGTAGACTCAACTGGCTTGAAGTTTCTAGGTGAAGGTGAATGGAAACGTAGGAAACATGGACCTGAATATCATCGCCAATGGCGTAAGCTACATATTGGTATCGATGCTGAAACCCTGCAAATACGTGCAGTACAGCTTACTACAAATAATGTGAGCGATTCGCAAGTACTCGGTGATTTACTTAATCAGATTCCACAAGATGAGCAGATTGACTCTGTTTATACCGATGGAGCTTATGACACCAAGCAATGCCGTCAGGTCATTGCAGATCGGCAAGCACATGCGGTGATTCCACCTAGAAAAAATGCGAAACCATGGAAAGATACAAAGAGTAGCTCGCTAGAGCGAAATGAATTACTTCGAACAATTAAACGTTTAGGTAGGACACTATGGAAAAAATGGTCAGGCTATCATCGCCGAAGTTTGGTTGAGACTAAAATGCACTGCATCAAATTATTAGGAGATAAACTCAGTGCAAGGAGCTTTGATAGCCAAGTCAATGAGGTTCATGCACGTGTAGCAGTCCTCAACAGATTTACGGAATTAGGTCGACCACTTACCCAAGTTACGCCTTAAATTTGGCTCAATTAGGGGCGCTTTGCCTTTCAAATCTTTGTGCAACAAAGCCCTTGGGCATCAATTTGCATTCTCTTTCCCCCCTCTCCCTCTCTAAAATTACCCACCACTCAACATATCAAAAATCACCCGTGCAAATATGCTGGCCTTCGCCGGATCAGAAAGTAACTGCATCATCTGTTCCTGATGGGCGGCACTGCTACCAAGAATGGCATCATCCATCGCTTTCGGGAAATCACCCAGCATGGCTTGTTCACGGGTATTGTTGGCAATCTGCTTCATCACAATCTCATTTTCCGCCAACTTGTCACGTACCGTATAGGCATAGTTCAGCATGTCTTTATCGGTTAGGTTATCAGTGATAAAGACATCATTCAGACGCTCTATAATCTGTGACAGGAACTCTTCTTTCTTATCGCGTGGCTTGGCTGCACCGAGGTCATTGCCGGGTTCTAGCTTAAAATCTTCGGCATCTTCTTTCAGCTTGATGTCCTGCTGACGGATCTTGGACAAGCGGTAATGGCTCATGCTGACATTACTTAAGTCCACCTCATCATCTTTCGTTGCGGTTTCACGCAGCAATGGACGCAGGTTACGCGCATACAGACTAAGTTTTTCCAGTTCTTTAT
Source organism: Acinetobacter sp. CIP 53.82 (assembly GCF_000369465.1). Lineage (NCBI taxonomy): Bacteria > Pseudomonadati > Pseudomonadota > Gammaproteobacteria > Moraxellales > Moraxellaceae > Acinetobacter > Acinetobacter sp. CIP 53.82. Next base: position 1,087,585 of record NZ_KB850046.1, read on the forward strand.
CATCGTAGTCCACGATCTGTGACATAAACTCGTAAAAACGGGTAAAACTTCCCAAGTCTTTTTTAAAGATTTCCAGCTTGTCTTTTTCAAGCTTGGCCTCTTTAAAGGCATTGTCGGCATTAGCAATCAGCACCGCATCATTGGTTTTCTTGCAGCGTTCCAGCATGTCACGGGTGGTGTTATAGGCTTCGATGGCCTGACTATAACGTTTCTGCCAGCGTTCAACCGCGGGTTTGCAGATATTACTAATCGCAGCATTGGATTTGTTCTTGGTAAAAAAGGCTTCTACAAACTGTTCAACTTCCGTCCACAGAAAAATCTTGGTAGCTTTCAGCTTTTCAAACAGGTCAAAGATCTGATCTGGATTGGAAACATCGGCCAGTTCAGCGGTTTGGTAATACGGTTGGAAGGCCGCCAGGATATCTTCAGGATCGTTAAAGAAGTCCAAGACAAAGGTGCCAGATTCCGCCTTGCCCGGATAGGTGCGGTTCAGGCGTGACAGGGTTTGTACGCACTCAACACCACCCAGCTTTTTGTCTACGTACATGGCACACAGTTTCGGTTGGTCAAAGCCAGTCTGGAACTTGTTAGCCACCAGCATCACCTGATAGTCATCACTGTCAAAGGCCTTGCGCATTTCCCGACCTTTCAGCCCGGGGTTCATGTTGCGTTCATTAAAGGTCTGCCCGACTAAACCACTGCTGTCGGTATCCTTGTCATTAAACTCAACCTCACCCGAGAATGCGACCATAGCCTGAATGGACTTATAGCCCTGATCCGTCACGTATTTATCAAAAGCGAGCTTGTAACGCACCGCTTCTTTACGTGAACTGGTCACCACCATGGCTTTGGCCTGTCCACCCAATAAGCCCATCACGTTATTTTTGAAATGCTCGACAATGACTTTCACTTTCTGAGAAATGTTGTGGTCATGCAGGCGCACCCACTGATTCAGTCTGATCTTGGCTTTTTTGGCATCGACCTGTTTGTCGGCTTCTTCAATTTTCTGTTTGAGTTTATACACCACTTTATAGTTGGTATAGTTTTTCAGCACATCCAGAATAAAGCCTTCTTCAATGGCTTGGCGCATGGAGTAAACATGGAAGGCTTCCGGCTTGTTCTGCTTGGATGGCGGTAGCTCAGGATTGGGTACACGGCCAAACAGTTGCAGGGTTTTGTCTTTCGGTGTCGCGGTAAAGGCATAGTAGCTGAGGTTATTACTGCCCTTACGTGCAGCCACCACCGCATCCAGAATATCTTCCGAAGACAGTTCAGCATCCTCTTCGCGCTCTTCCAGCATCAACACTTCTTTGAGTTGTCGTGCCGTAGAGCCGCTTTGTGAAGAATGCGCTTCATCGGCAATCACCGCATAACGTCGCTGTTTCAGATTGGTACTGTTTTCAATCGCACGCAACACAAAGGGGAAAGTCTGAATGGTCACAATGATAATCGGCTGTGATGTTTCCAGTGCCTTGGCCAGTTTTTCCGACTTGGAGCCATCACCCTCTTTGTTATTGATGCGTCCGACCACGCCATCGGCATGTTCAAACTGATAGATGGTGTCCTGTAGCTGGGCATCCAGAATGGTACGATCAGTGACCACAATCACCGAATCAAACAGTTTCTGATTGTGTTGATCGTACAGGGTCGACAGCTGATGTGCTGTCCAGGCAATTGAGTTGGACTTGCCTGAACCTGCACTGTGCTGAATCAGATATTTCTGTCCAGTGCCCTCCTCTAAGGCGGCATTGATCAGTTTGGTGACCACATTCCACTGGTGGTAACGTGGGAAGATCAGCAGTTCTTTTTTGTACTTGCGGCCTTCCCAGTCTTCTTTTTCTTCAATTTGCAGATGGACAAAACGTCCAATGATATTCAGCAAATTGTCTGGGGTGAGAACTTCATTCCACAGATAGGCGGTGGCGTACTGATTCTGGTCTTCCGGCACATCATTGCCTGCACCACCTTCCGCTGTACCCTTGTTGAACGGCAGGAAGAAGGTGTCTTCTCCGGCCAATTGGGTCGCCATATAGACTTCATACTGACTGACGGCAAAGTGTACCAATGCGCCACGCTTAAACATCAGCAAGGGTTCAGGCTTGTTGGTTTCTGGATCTTTCGGCAAGCGGGTGCGTTTGTACTGCAACATGGCATTCTGCACCGCTTGTTTAAACTCGGACTTGAGTTCCAGTGTTGCCACAGGAAAGCCGTTGATAAACAATACCAAGTCAATACGCCATTTCTTGGCCTGTTTGCCCATGTCCTGTAACTCGGCAGCCGTAGCATACGGGCTATAGACCAACTCTGGCACAATGCGGCAGATGTTCTTTTTGTAATT